>JAZQAT010000051.1:0-51059 GCA_045545375.1 Acetatifactor sp. | reverse complement strand
GTGGTATAATAAAGACATAAACAAGAAAGAAACACGAAAACAAAAAAGTAAACAAAACCAAATGAACAGAAAGGGTTCAAATTTAGAAGAAAGGAAGGTACAGACCACCAGAAGCGGATAGGGAGATTCCCCAGTAACGAGAATCGGAAAGACTTCCATTAAAAGAATCCAAGGAACTGGAGCCTGGATAAGTGATTCATACAAAAGAAGTAGCTGTAAGAAAAGCAATACTGAAATGAAAGCAGATGACTAAAAGAAACAGTAAGTTGTAGATAAAGGTAGAAAGCCGGAAGATAAGCAAAGCTTATATAAGAGGTTGATATCTATATCAAAGGCAAAAAGCGGAATAAAAAGTACAAAGCTATCATATAAGGTATAAAGCAAAAGAAAGTTATAAAAGTAGAAGAAGCTACAGTACAATCAGTACAAATATATTGATGATACACAAGAGAAATTAATGGAAGGGAAAGAAAACTTCATATAGAGTATCCAATAACAAATCAAGAAAATTGGAGGTATTGACCATTGGATAGCATAGTCTAAATGAGCGTATTGATTGAATGATAATCGATACGCTCAAATTTTTATTTTTTTGTTGTAAACCTCTGAAATTGTGTTAAAATGGGTAATAACTATATCTGTCAGTCGTTGGACTTGCAGAAAAAAAGAGATGAATGTGAAAACACAATCAGGAAAGAGAGGTACAACATGATCGTACAGAAGTATAAAAATATGCTTTCCGGCAAATCGGTAATCCGTCAGCTGTCGGAGTTTGCTACTGCCAGAGGAGCAGAAATCGGTTACGAGAACGTATTTGATTACAGCTTGGGCAATCCGTCTGTTCCGGTACCCCAGGAATTTACTGACAAAATGATACATATGCTGGCTACAAGGAATACACAGGAGCTCCACGGCTACAGTCCAAGTCTGGGCATTACCAGTGTCAGAGAAGCGATAGCAGCATCTTTGGAAAAGAGATTTGGAATTCCTTACCGTGCTGAGCATATTTTTATGGCATCAGGTGCAGCAGGTGCGCTGGCTCATGCGTTCCGCCTTGTAACGGAGCCGGGAGATGAGATTTTGACTTTTGCTCCGTTTTTCCCTGAGTATCATCCTTACGTAGATTTGACAGGTGCTGTACTTAAGGTTGTTCCGCCTGACACGGAGAACTTCCAGATTAACTTTGAGGCGTTCGAAGCTATGATTACCGAGAAGACCATGGCTATCCTGATTAATACACCCAACAATCCTTCCGGTGTAGTGTATTCGACAGCAACAGTGAAGAAACTGGCGCAGGTACTGACCGAGAAATCGGCAGAATACGGCCATGATATTTTTCTGATATCTGATGAGCCTTATCGCGAAATCGTGTTTGATGGCGTAGATGCACCTTGTGTGTCTTCTTTCTATAATAATACGATTATGTGCTATTCTTTCTCCAAGTCACTGTCAGTGCCCGGAGAACGTATCGGCTATGTGGCAATCAATCCTGCTTGCGAGGAAGCTGCTACTATGGTGAATATGTGTGGACAGATTTCCAGGGGAATCGGCCATAACTGCCCACCCTCTATTATTCAGCTGGCAGTGGCACAGGTGTTGGATAAGACGGCTGATTTGAGTGTTTATGAGACTAATATGAATCTGCTGTATAATGAATTGACGGCTTTGGGATTTACCTGTGTTAAGCCGGGTGGAACTTTCTATATCTTCCCTAAAGCATTAGAGGAAGACGCTAAGGTATTTTGTCAGAAGGCACTGAAATATGACCTGGTTCTTGTGCCGGGGGATACGTTCGGTGCGCCCGGATACTTCCGTATGGCATATTGTATCGCTACGGAAAAGGTAGAGCGTTCTTTGACGGCACTGCGTAAATTCGTAGAGGCAGAATATCCGGACAGAGCAAAAGCGTAATGAATAATGTATTGCGGGGAGTAATAAATAAGAAAGAAGGGATGTAAGATGTACCAGGCGGGACTCGTGCTGGAGGGTGGAGGAATGAAAGGCGTCTATACGGCAGGTGTACTTGATTTTTTCCTGGATAAGGGAATTGAATTTTCCAGCATATATGGAGTGTCTGCGGGCGCATGTCACATGTGCAGTTATATTTCCAGACAGAAGAAACGGGCTTTTAATGTCAATGTAGATTATTTGGATACCGGTAAATATTGTGGTATGAAAAGTCTTTTTACAACAGGAGACCTGTTTAATGTGGACACTTGCTATCATCTGATTCCGGATTATCTGGATCCGTATGATCACGAAGCATTTGCACGATATCAGGGTAAGGCATACAGTGTGGTCACGAATATTGAGACCGGTAAACCGGAATATCTTCGGATCAAAGATATGAAAGCTGACATTGATAAAATAAGGGCATCAGCTTCATTGCCTTTGGTATCCAGAAAAGTAGAGATTGATGGTCATTACTATCTGGATGGCGGTATTTCGGATGCAATTCCTTTGCGGAAATCCATTAAAGACGGCAACCAACGAAATATTGTGGTCATGACCAAGGAGGAAGGCTTTGTAAGACGGTCAACAGAACAGCTTGGTGTGTTCCGAATGCGTTATCTGGCGTATCCTAAAGTATATGAATTGATGAAAGAACGTCATCTGATGTATAATGCAACACTAAAATACATCGAAGAGCAGCAGGCAAGTGGCGGTGCTTTTGTTATCCGACCCAAGCAGGCCGGCAAAGTGGGACGTATCGAAAAGGACGTAAAGAAGCTGGAAGCTCTGTATGAAGAGGGCTATCGGGACGCAGAAGAGTGCTTTGAAGAGATGATGAATTATCTTGAGAGCGGTGAGGGACCGGAGCATGAAATGTAAGACTATAAAAAGGACGATAAGTCGTTAAAAGTGGAGAATTGATTTATGTTGGAAATTATCAAAGCGATTGTTTACGGTATTGTGGAAGGCATCACCGAATGGCTGCCTATCAGCAGTACCGGTCATCTGATTCTGGTGGAACAATTGATACCCTTTACAGATGTATCAGAAGGATTCTTCGATATGTTTGACGTGGTGATTCAACTGGGTGCTATCATGGCAGTGGTATTGCTGTTCTGGAAGCAGATTTGGCCTTTTAAGATACCTACTAAGCAGAAAAAGGATAAAACGGACCTCATGTCCTATGTCAATATGGATATCATGACTTTGTGGTTCAAGATTCTGGTGTCCTGTGTACCGGCAGCTGTTATCGGTATTTTATTTGACGAAGTATTCGAGGCATTGTTCTACAATCCAATCTGCATTGCCATTGCGCTGATAGTGTTCGGTGTGGCTTTTATTATTATCGAGACATGGAACCAAAGGCGCAGGCCGAAGATCAAAGCATTGTCTGAAATTACTTATCAGACTGCACTGATGATTGGCGTTTTTCAGTTGATTGCAGCAATATTTCCTGGGACTTCCCGCTCCGGGTCCACTATTATAGGTGCCCTGCTGATTGGCGTATCCAGAACCGTGGCTGCAGAGTACACGTTCTTCCTGGCGATTCCGGTCATGTTCGGAGCCAGCCTGCTTAAAGTGATGAAGTTCGGTTTCAACTTTACTATGCTGGAGGGAGTGACTTTGGCTGTAGGTACCATTGTGTCCTTCGTGGTTTCCTTGTTCGTGCTGAAGTTCCTGATGGGATATATTAAAAAGCATGATTTCAAAGTGTTTGGATGGTACCGTATTGTTTTGGGGCTTGTGGTTCTGATTTATTTCTGGGTACTGCAGTAGGCAGAATAAACGAAATTGTAATAAGTTTTATTTTGCTTAGACGCGAGACTGCGATGATAATCAGCTTTTCCGGTCTGCACATTTGAAAAAAACATTGACAATTCCCCATTTATCGTCTATACTGCTCATTGCGGGTTGATACCCGTAAGGAGATTATGAAAAAAAGACGAATGTCTTTCTGTAATGAAGGGAGATGTCATTATGGCAGCAACTAAGAAAGCAGCTGCAAAAGCAGCTGAAGCCCAGAACGAAGTTCTGGAAACCGTGGTTGATGCGCCCAAGGCAGAAGAAGTAGAAGCAGAGGCAAAGGCACCTGCTAAGAAGGCAGTTAAGAAGGTCGCAAAAGAAACCGTTAAGAAATCTACAAGAACTACGAAAGCAGCAAAGGCTGAAGAAAAGGTTGAGGAGAAAGCAGCAGAGACCAAAGAGTCCGCAGCTGAGAAACCTGCAGCTAAGAAGCCCGGCAGAAAGCCCGCTGTAAAGAAGGCAGTGCTGACCGCAGTCATCAGCGTACAGTTTGCCGGCAAGTCTTACACCAACGAAGATCTGGTGAAGATTGCAAAGGATGTTTGGCAGTACGATCTGAAGAGGGATGAGAAAGACTTACAGAATGTAGAACTGTATGTTAAGCCTGAAGAGAGCACTGTATATTATGTATTTAATGGAACAGAGGAAGGTTGCTTCGGCATCTAATCGTTTTCGTTCCTGTACATAAGAGACACACCCCAATGTGGTTGGAACCAACTGCCTTGGGGTTTTCTTTTACTATATTATTTTTTTCAAACAGGTAGGGATGGAGAGATGAGCAAAAAAGCGGACAGGTTACTTTTATTTCTATATTTGACAGGATTTGTGATTATAGCGGCTACCATCGCATTGTTTCAGCCTTTGGCAGATACTATGCCCCTGCTGGCCAATCCACCGGACGAGCACGCAAGATTCATGATTCCCTGGTACATTTGCCGGCATGGCAGAATTCCTACCGGCTTTGAAGAGGAAATCAGAATTCCTTCTTACGGTTTTTCCTACGCGCTTTATAATGTGTTTCCCTATATCGTTCAGGGTTACCTGATGCGGCTGGTGTCTTTCTTTACGGATTCAAAGCTGATATTGCTCTATGCAGCAAGATTTGTGAATGTGGTTTCCGGAACCTGCATGGCATATGTGGTATACATGTTGTCCCGAAAATTATTTCAGTCAGCAGGATTTTGCTGGGCATTCTGCTTTGCAGTAATGTACCTGCCTCAGAGTCTTTTCCTGCATACGTATGTAAACACAGACTCCATGTGCCTCCTATCAGTAGCTATGATGCTTTACGGAGTAGTCAGCGCCTACCGGGAAGGGTTCACGCGCGCGAACTGTCTCTGGGTCTGTGGCGGCATTATCCTCTGTGCCCTTTCTTATTATAATGCTTACGGCTATATCTTAAGCTGCATTCTGTTGTTCGTGGCATACTTCCTGCAAAAAAGGGAAGGCAGGTGGATCTATGACTGGCGCACGATGTTGAGAAAAGGCATCTTCATCAGTGTCATTGTGCTGGCAGGTATCGGTTGGTGGTTTATCCGAAGCTATTGCTTGTACGATGGAGATTTCCTGGGACTTGCTACCCGTGAGAAAATGGCCATTCAATACGCAAGCCCCGAGGTCAATCCTCTCACCATGTCCACCTATGAAAACCGAGGCTACACTATCCCGGAAATGATGCGTGAAAACAATTTCCTGGAAAGCGTATTCTACAGCTTCGTAGCAGCCTTCGGCTCCATGACTATCACCGCCAACATTTGGATCTACCGCCTGTACAAAGTTTTTTTTACTTCCGGCTTGCTGAGCTGCATTTTCCTGTCCCTCCCCATCCTCTCCGGGAAAAAGGTACAGTTCTCATCCCGAGCAGCCGGCATATCTGCTCTCACTGTAAGCAGCTACACCTTGAGCCGTTTGAAACAGATTTTCTTTCACACAAATATGATTTTCTGTATGCTTATGCCCATGATCCTGCTGCTTCGCTATGCCTATACCATGGACTTCCAGACACAGGGACGCTACCTGATACCCGCCCTCATCCCTTTAATGTACTACACCATCCGAGGCTTCGAAAAACTCGCCACCTTCAAATTATGGAGAACATGGCTTCCAAAAGTATTGGTACCGTTACTCATCCTTCTGCCAATCCTCAGTACCCTCTGGATGACCTACTATGCCGCCCTCCCCATCTACCTCAAGACCGGCGTAGTCCTTGAATAACTAGTACATCGTTTCGAAAATAACCGGACCGACCCCCTGCAAAATCAAATTTATAATTCTTTAATAATTATTTTTGAGAAAATGTGTTGACAATATATATGGTAAGTGATATTTTAGGTACAGAAGATGTTAGCACTCATAGAAGTCGAGTGCTAATAACATCAAAAAGGAGTGACAGGGATGCAGTTGGATGAGAGAAAGACCAAAATATTGCAGGCCATTATCCGGAACTACCTGGAGACAGGGGAGCCGGTAGGCAGCAGGACGATATCCAAGTACACTGATTTGAACTTAAGCTCCGCAACCATCCGTAATGAGATGGCTGACCTGGAAGAACTGGGTTACATCCTTCAGCCCCATACTTCTGCCGGTCGTATTCCTTCCGATAAAGGCTACCGCTTCTATGTGGATAGCATGCTGGAAGAGAAAGAACGGGAAGTGGTAGAGATGAAGGAGATGCTGCTGGAGAGGCAGGATAAAATGGAAGTCCTGTTAAAGCAGGTAGCCAAGGTGCTGGCACAGAATACCAATTACGCCACCATGATATCCGCACCGCAGACTCATCACAACAAACTGAAGTTCATACAGCTTTCCAGAGTCGATGCCAATCAGATACTGGCGGTCATCGTAGGGGAAGGAAATGTGATCAAGAACAACATTCTTTCCGTAACTCAGGAACTGTCGGATGAGACACTTTTGAAGCTGAACATCTTGCTGAACACTCACCTCAATGGTCTATCCATAGAAGAGATCAATCTGGGGATGATAGCAGACATGAAGAAACAGGCAGGTATCCACAGCGATATTGTCAGTGAGGTCATCGATGCAGTGGCAGAAGCCATCAGGGCAGAGGAAGATTTACGAATCTACACCAGTGGAGCCAATAATATTTTCCGATATCCGGAATTGGCAGACCAGCAGAAAGCCAGCCAGCTGATCAGTACTTTTGAAGAGAAGCAGCTTTTGAGTGAATTGGTACAGGGCACACTTGCGGATGAAAATAATACAGGGATTCAGGTGTACATCGGCAACGAGACACCGGTCAGCAGCATGAAAGACTGCAGTGTGGTAACAGCCACATATGAATTGGAAGAGGGAATGCGAGGTACAATTGGTATCATCGGACCTAAGCGAATGGATTATGACAAGGTAATCGGTACGCTGAAGGCTCTGCAGAGCCAGTTGGATGAATTATATAAGGGCAGATAGCTGCCGCGGCGAAGTTTGAATCGGATGCAGCCACATTTACAGATAGGAAAGAAAGGTTGATACTATGGCAGATAATGAAAAGCAGACAATGGAGCAGGAAGCACAGGATGCTGTAAAAGAGGATGTGCAGCCTGAAGCAAGGGCAGGAGAGGCAAACGGCTGTGAAGAAGCAGCCGAGGAGAGCAGCACTGCAGAAGCAAATGATGCCTGTGAAGAAGCCGGGGAACAGGAAGAAGCTTGTGAGGAAGAAATTCCGGAAGGCGTAGAACCCAAGACCTGGGCGGAGAAGATGGCAGCCAGAAAGCAGGCTAAGCAGGATAAGAAGTCTGATGAATATAAGCAGAAGATTGCAGAACTGGAAGATAAATCCAAACGTCAGCTTGCAGAGTTTGAAAACTTCCGCAGAAGGACTGAGAAAGAAAAACAGGCTATGTTTGAAACCGGTGCGAAGAGCGTCATCGAGAAGATTCTTCCGGTCATTGACAATTTTGAAAGAGGGCTGGCAACGGTACCTGCCGACAAACAGGAGGATCCTTTCGTGGACGGCATGAACCGTGTCTACAAACAGATGCTTGCAGAACTGGATAAAATTGGTGTAAAGCCAATTGAAGCAGTAGGCCGGGAATTTGATCCCGCTCTTCACAATGCGGTGATGCAGGTAAAGAGTGAAGAATATGAAGCCGGCGTTGTAGCGCAGGAGTTACAAAAAGGTTATACCTACCGTGACAGTGTCGTAAGATACAGCATGGTAGCAGTCGTAAGCGAATAAGCTTACCATAGATTTTTTAATGAGTAGATAATCAACATTTAATATTAGGAGGGCTTGATCATGAGCAAGATTATTGGTATTGACTTAGGTACAACAAACAGTTGTGTAGCAGTTATGGAAGGTGGTAAACCCACCGTTATCGCTAACGCAGAAGGCGCAAGAACCACACCTTCCGTTGTAGCTTTTACAAAGACAGGAGAGAGACTGGTAGGTGAGCCTGCTAAGCGTCAGGCAGTTACCAATTCTGAGAAGACCATCGCATCTATCAAGAGAGATATGGGTACTGACAGAGGCCGTAACATTGATGGAAAGAAGTATTCTCCTCAGCAGATTTCCGCTATGATTCTGCAGAAGCTGAAAGCAGATGCAGAGAGCTATCTGGGTGAGAAAGTTTCAGAAGCTGTTATCACAGTTCCTGCATACTTCAATGACTCTCAGCGTCAGGCTACCAAGGATGCAGGTAAGATTGCAGGTCTGGAAGTAAAACGTATTATCAACGAGCCTACCGCAGCAGCGCTTGCTTACGGTCTGGACAATGAAAAAGAGCAGAAAATTATGGTATACGACCTGGGTGGCGGTACCTTTGATGTATCTATCATCGAAATCGGTGACGGTGTCATTGAAGTTCTGGCTACCAACGGTGATACTCACCTGGGTGGTGATGACTTTGATAATAAAGTTATCAACTGGATGCTGGATGAATTCAAGAAGGCAGAAGGCGTAGACCTTTCCGGTGATAAGATGGCTATGCAAAGACTGAAAGAAGCTGCTGAGAAGGCTAAAAAAGAGCTGTCCAGCGCTATGACAACTAACATCAACCTGCCTTTCATTACTGCAACTGCTGAGGGACCTAAGCATTTTGATATGAACTTAAGCCGTGCTAAATTCGATGATTTGACACGTGATCTGGTAGAGAGAACAGCAATCCCTGTTCAGAACGCTATGAGAGATGCCGGACTGACCAACGCAGATCTGGGTCAGGTACTGTTAGTAGGTGGTTCTACACGTATCCCTGCTGTACAGGATAAGGTAAGACAGCTGACAGGTAAAGAGCCCAGCAAGTCTCTGAACCCTGATGAATGCGTAGCTATCGGCGCTTCCGTACAGGGTGGTAAGCTGGCAGGCGATGCCGGTGCCGGTGATATCCTGCTGCTGGATGTAACTCCTCTGTCCCTGTCCATTGAGACCATGGGCGGTGTGGCTACCAGATTGATTGAAAGAAATACTACCATTCCTACAAAGAAGAGCCAGATCTTCTCTACCGCAGCTGATAATCAGACTGCAGTTGATATCAATGTAGTACAGGGTGAAAGACAGTACGCAAGAGATAACAAGTCTCTTGGACAGTTCCGTCTGGATGGTATCCCTCCTGCACGTCGTGGTATTCCTCAGATTGAGGTTACTTTCGATATCGATGCCAACGGTATCGTAAATGTATCCGCTAAGGATTTGGGAACCGGCAAGGAGCAGCACATTACTATTACTGCAGGATCCAATATGTCTGATGCTGATATCGAGAAGGCAGTAAAAGAAGCTGCTGAGTTCGAAGCTCAGGATAAGAAGAGAAAAGAAGCTGTAGAAGCAAGAAACGATGCTGACTCATTTGTATTCCAGACTGAGAAGGCTCTGGAAGAAGTAGGTGACAAGATCAGCGACGGCGACAAGACTCAGGTACAGGCAGATCTGGAAGCTGTAAAAGCTATCCTTGACAGAACCAAAGATCAGGAAATGAGCGACAGTGATCTGGATGAACTGAAAGCTGCTAAAGAAAAGCTGATGAACAGTGCTCAGTCTCTGTTTACCAAGATGTATGAGAGCATGCAGCAGGCTCAGGGCGGTGCAGCAGGCGCAGGTCCTGACATGAGCGGTGCAGCAGGTCAGCAGACATCTTCTGCAGACGATGATGTAATCGACGGAGACTTCCGTGAAGTTTAATGTTGAATAGATGCCGATTACGTGATATGATGTAAGACGGTGTGCATACGGCAGCGGCCGGGTGAATATGTTCGCCTGGCCTGTTGCCATGTAAAAGAAACGTATCAAAATCCGTATAATGAGGTGTTATTATGGCAGAACAAAAGCGAGACTACTACGAGGTGCTCGGTGTAGATAAAAATGCAGACGAAGCTGCAATCAAAAAAGCATACAGAGTATTGGCCAAAAAATATCATCCCGATATGAATCCCGGCGATGCGGAGGCTGAGAAGAAGTTCAAAGAGGCTTCGGAGGCATACGCAGTCTTAAGCGACCCTGAGAAGAAACGCCAGTATGACCAGTTCGGCCATGCCGCATTTGACGGCGGTGCCGGTGGAGCTGGTGGATTTGACTTTAACGGTGCTGATTTCAGCGATATTTTTGGCGATATATTTGGTGATTTCTTTGGAGGTGGCAGAAGCCGCGGAACAAGCAATGGCCCTATGAAGGGTAATACATTATATACCAGTGTGCGTGTTTCATTTGAAGAAGCTATTTTTGGCTGTGAGAAGACCATTGAACTGACGGTAAAAGAGCCTTGTAAGACCTGTAACGGCACCGGAGCAAAGGCCGGAACCAGCCCTGAGACCTGTCCGAAATGTGGCGGTAAAGGCCAGGTGGTATTTACCCAACAGTCCTTCTTTGGTACAGTTCGTAATGTACAGCCCTGTCCGGACTGTAAGGGAAGCGGTAAGATTATCAAAGAGAAATGTCCCGACTGCCGCGGTACAGGCTACGTATCCCAGAACAAGCGCTATGCTGTAAAGATCAAAGCCGGCATTGATAATGGTCAGGTAATTCTGATGCCCGGTTTGGGAGATCCCGGTGTGAACGGGGGTCCCAGAGGCGATGTGAAAGTGGAAGTAGTAGTAGGACGTCACCCGATTTTCCAACGTCAGGATATGAATATCTATTCTACAGTTCCCATGTCCTTTGCAGTAGCTGCACTGGGTGGTGAAATCGTAATCGATACTGTGGATGGTAAGGTTATCTATGAAGTGAAGCCGGGTACACAGACCGATACCAGAATCCGTCTGAAAGGCAAAGGCGTTCCCTCCTGGAGAAATCCGGATGTCAGAGGCGACCATTATGTCACATTGGTGGTACAGGTACCTGATAAGCTGAGCCATGAGGCGAAAGAACTGCTGAAGCAGTTTGATGCAGAGAGCGGTGATTCTCTGAATGCTGCAAAAGAGGCAACAGATGACAAGGGCGGAGATAAGCCTAAAAAGAAGAAATTTTTTAAATAAAATTTGAATAGTGATTGATCCAGAAAAGAGACTGTTGTGCAAGCATCGTGAATACACAACAGTCTCTTCGTTTTATTAGAGCTTATATTCCTTTAGTAACTGTTCTAGATGATCACAATTATCGATTGCTTGCATTACATCGTCTATTCGACCGTCCTCTCTCAATTTCTGATATAAAAGATTGACCCTGCTTTGACCTTGAGCGATGCCCTTTTCCATGCCTTGAGCGATGCCCTTAGCCGTGCCCTGGGCAATGCCCCGGGCCATGCCCTCGGCAATGCCTTCCTCCCTGGCCTCTTCGCGTATAAACTTCTTATATCTTTGTTCGTTAAACTCATTCAACAACATGCCTACTACCTCCATTCGGCTTTCTTCGAGAATATCGCTTAAGATATTATTTTGGATACAATAATCTACCGCGTTGTTGACAGCTGTACGCATTGCAAGTCCGGACAGGGTTCCTTTGTTAATCTGATCAACAAAGAATGAGTACTCCCAGAGCCTATGGCATTTTTCCATGAGTTCAGCATTATGCCCATAGTTGATGTTGATCATTCTAACCTTTAATTCAACATCCGGATATTGCTCAGTGTGTTCAAAGGCATCTGATAATTTTAAAATCTGATTTTCCGGTTCTTCCTGCTTACCGTTGTAAAAGACAACACATTTGGGGGTGGGCAGTTTTATAAGTCTGGTACCGTAGATTCTTTCCATGCCATTTTCAGCTATTACCTTTTGAAATTCCTGACCAAGATAGATAAAAAATCTGACTGGCATATTGGGGTTGAATGAACTCTGCTGTTCATACAGATTCAATACTCCGGCAATAGCAAATGCCAGATCATTCTTCATGGACATATAGATGACATTTTTGATTGTCATTATTTTCAGGTCTGCGGGATCCTGATAATTTGTCCCGTTCAGTGCGTTATACAATTCCAATAAAGCTTTTCGGTCATTTTCAAAAATGAATCGAAATAATCGGTCTCTCACGTTGAAATAGATTGGGAATCGTTTCCTGCCTGTAGTGAAGATGCGGTAAACTATACCTGTTACTCTGTTCCTTTTCATATCAGTACCTCCACAATTATTCGTACAGACATTTTACAGAATAAAGGTAATATGTAATTGTAGTATAGCATAGTTGCCCTTATATTTCAATGCCTGTATTTAAGTTTTTACTTCTGATTATCTTTGGCGGAAGTGCCGGGAAGTACAATGCTATGTACTTACAGATTCTCAGAATTTAACCGAATCAAGTAAATCCCTGCTTCAAACGCGTGGAGCGCTAAGCGGTGGATAGGGGACTTGCTTGTGTCAGGTGGAATAAAAGCTCCACTTGACAAGTATTAAGTTGTAATGGCTTCGAAGCTTATGAGATCAGTATATACCATTTTTGAATTTCTGTCATTAAACACGTTGTTGAATGACAAACTGAAAATCTTGTGTTATAATATGTTATTAAAGTTGTTTTTGATATGTATATGTAACGGAAAAAGGAGAACCATGACATGAAATGGGTTAAATTTAAAGTTAAGACAGTTACAGATGCGGAAGATATTATTATCAGCACGCTGTATGATATCGGTCTGGAAGGAGCGCAGATTGAGGACAAGATTCCCTTAACGGCTCTGGAAAAGGAGCAGATGTTCGTGGACATTCTTCCGGATGGACCGGAGGATGACGGCATCGCATACTTAAGCTTCTTTGTAGAAGAGAAAGAAGACGGTTCCCTGGAAGTGCAGGGAGAGCCTTCCGATGTAGAGACTATTATTCGTAATGTGGAAGAGCAGCTGGAAGAACTGCGCCGGTTCATGGATATCGGCGAAGGCAGCATCACAGTGGATGAGACCGAAGATATCGACTGGATCAATAACTGGAAGCAGTACTTCCATCAGTTCTATATTGATGATATTCTGGTAATCCCTTCTTGGGAGGACGTGGCACCTCAGGATAATGAACGCATGGTGCTTCATATTGATCCCGGCACTGCGTTTGGCACCGGTATGCATGAGACCACTCAGTTGTGCATCAGACAGCTGCGCAAGTTCATCACCCCTGAGACAGAACTTCTGGATGTGGGTACCGGAAGCGGTATCCTGGCAATCCTGTCCCTGATGTTCGGGGCAAAACATGCAGTGGGAACTGACCTTGATATCTGCGCTGTGGAGGCTGTAGCCCAGAACTGTGAAGCCAACGGTATCGCACCTGAGACATTCGATATGATGATCGGCAATATCATTACAGACAAAGAGATTCAGGATAAAGTAGGATACGAGTGTTATGATATCGTAGTGGCTAATATTTTGGCGGATGTGCTGGTGCCTTTGACCCCTGTAATCCTGCATCAGTTGAAAAAGGGTGGCATCTATATCACTTCCGGTATCATTGATAATAAGGAGCAGACCGTTGTGGATGCGGTAAAGGCTGCAGGATTGGAAGTGCTGGAAGTAACTTATCAGGGCGAATGGGTCAGCGTAACGGCAAGGAAGAATTAAATCATAAGGAGTATCAGCTCTATGAAAAAGATACGCATCATTAAGAAAAATAATGAATATTCCATGGAATATAATATTGGCGATATTTTCACGGTGGACAGTACCTGGTATGGCGGTGTTAATGTGACCAGCCGCACCGGCATCCCGCTGTCGTTGGACAAGGATGAGTACGAAGAGATAAAAGAAAGTTCCATGCGCAGATCCGACAGAGAGGTAAAGAACTTAGAAGAGATCATTGACATTATGGAACGGTGTGATGTATGCCGACTGGCGTTCCATGATGGAGAATATCCTTACATTCTGCCGCTGAATTTCGGCATGCAGGTGGAAAATGGCAAGGTGACATTGTATTTTCATGGAGCCGGTGAAGGGAAAAAGCATGTGTTGCTTGCCCGCAACAATAAAGTCGGCTTTGAAATGGACTGTGCCCATCGTCTGGTGCTGATTGAGGATGAGGGCAACTGTACCATGGAATATGAAAGTGTCATCGGATATGGAATAGTGGAAAATGTGCCGGAAGAAGACAAACTGGAAGCACTTCGGATATTGATGAAGCATTACCGTCAGGAAGACTTCCCTTTTAATGAAACAGTGGTTCCTCGTACTTCTGTATGGAAGCTAACCGTAGAATCCATGACCGGAAAGCGCAGAATGAAAGGATAAACGAATAAGGAAAATCAGGAAATGTATCAATTTTTTGTAGAACCGGATCAGATTTGTGGTAAAATAATAACAATAACAGGCAGTGATGTGAATCACATCAAAAATGTGCTGCGGATGAAACCGGGAGAGGAACTCTCCGTGAGTAACGGGATTGATGGGAAAGAATATCGCTGCGGAATATCCTCCCTGGA
The DNA here is from genome assembly GCA_045545375.1 of Acetatifactor sp. GTDB lineage: Bacteria > Bacillota > Clostridia > Lachnospirales > Lachnospiraceae > Acetatifactor. The sequence goes on along the minus strand of JAZQAT010000051.1, from coordinate 36,535 downwards.
AGAAGACAGGGTAGTCTGTGAACTTCGTTTCGTGAAAGAAGATGGTGTGGAACTGTCTTCCAGAGTGCATTTGTTTCAGGGACTTCCTAAAGCAGATAAGATGGAGCTGATCATCCAGAAGGCAGTGGAATTGGGAGTCTATGAGATCATTCCGGTGGCGACCAAACGATGTGTAGTAAAGTTGGAAGAGAAGAAAGCAGCAGTCAAAATAGCCCGTTGGCAGCAGATCGCAGAAGCTGCGGCTAAGCAGAGCAAGCGCCGAATTGTGCCGCGAGTCGGTAAGGTAATGACTTTTGGAGAGGCTGTGCAGAAAGCAGCTTCCATGGATGTAAAGCTCATTCCTTATGAACTGGCAGAAGGAATGGAGCGGACGAAAGCACTGATTGAGGGTCTTAGACCCGGTCAGGATATTGCAGTGTTTATTGGTCCGGAGGGCGGTTTTGAAGAAACGGAAGTGGATAAGGCGTTGGCATCAGGCATTGAACCTGTGACATTGGGGAAAAGGATACTCCGAACGGAGACGGCTGGTTTTACCGTAATGGCATGGATTATGTATCAGTTGGAAGAATAGAGTGGAGCGCAGAATTTTGCTCCATGCATATATTAATATATAGAACGCGAACGTTTGCAAATTCGCTTGAAAGAGGAGAAACATTTCATGGAAGTATATCTCGATAATTCTGCCACCACCAGAGTCTTTCCGGAAGTGGCAGAGTTGATGACAAAGATTATGTGTGAAGATTACGGTAATCCCTCCAGCCTTCACATGAAAGGTGTGGCGGCAGAGCAGCATCTTCGCTATGCAAAAGAAACATTGGCTAAATTACTGAAAGTAAATGAGAAAGAGATCCTGTTTACTTCCGGCGGTACGGAATCTGACAACCTGGCGCTGATTGGATGTGCCATGGCTAATCGCCGCAGAGGCAATCACCTGATTACTACCCGAGTGGAGCATCCGGCTATTTTGAAAACCATGCAGTATCTGGAATCTATTGGCTATCAGGTCACTTATCTTCCGGTGGATAAAAGCGGCAGAATCTGTCTGGAAGATCTGCACAGAGCAATCACTCCGCAGACTATTTTGGTATCCATTATGCATACCAATAATGAAGTTGGAGCAAGACAGCCCATTGAGGAAGCCGGTGCACTGATCAAACGGATGAATCCTGCGATACTGTTCCATGTAGATGCAGTACAAGGCTTTGGAAAAGCCAGGATTTACCCTAAAAAGATGAATATTGACCTTTTGTCTGTAAGCGGCCACAAGATTCATGGTCCGAAAGGTGTGGGTTTCCTTTATATCAATGAAAAAGTTAAAATTCAGCCTATTGTGTACGGCGGCGGGCAGCAGCAGAACCTCCGGTCCGGTACGGAAAATGTTCCCGGTGTAGCAGGACTTGCCAAAGCAGCGGAGATGATGTATGCTCATATGGATGAGGATATAAGTCGTCTGTACCGGTTAAAGACCATGTTCATCGATGGTGTAAAGAAACTGAATGATATTCAGGTGAACGGACTGTTTGACGGTGGTATCGAAGGGACAGCACCGCATATCGTCAGTGTCTCCTTTGCAGGAGTCAGAAGTGAAGTACTGCTGCACGCACTGGAGGATAAAGGCATTTACGTGTCGGCAGGAAGTGCATGTTCTGCTCACAAGCCACAGCCTTCCGCTACCCTGAAGGCCATGGGAATTGATAAGGATCTGCTGTCATCTACTATCCGCTTCAGCTTTTCCGTATATACAACGGAAGAAGAAATAAACTATACTTTGCAGCAGATGTATGATATGATTCCTATGCTGCGAAGATATACCAGAAAATAAGACGCCGGCTTACGGTTACAGGAAGAAAAAGAGGAAAAACATGTTTACAGCTTTTTTGATTAAATATGCCGAAATCGGCATTAAAGGAAGAAACAGATATTTATTTGAAGACGCACTGGTTCACCAGATTAAATTTGCATTGAAGAAATGCGAAGGAAAGTTCCTGATCCACAAGACTCAGGGGCGTATCTACGTGGATGCCGAGAGTGAATTTGATTTTGATGATGTGGTAGGACGCCTGAAGACTGTATTCGGAATCTCCGGCATTTGTCCGGTAGTTTATGTGGAGGATGAAGGTTTTGAGAAGCTGTGCGAAACTGTGGTACAGTATCTTGCGGATGTATATCCTGACCGCAACAAGACTTTCAAGGTTGCTGCCAGACGTGCCAGAAAGAATTATCCCAAGGATTCCATGACAATCAATATGGATATGGGGGAAGCCATTCTGAAGGCTTATCCGGAGATGAAAGTCGATGTTCACAATCCCGATATCATGCTGAATATTGAAATCAGAGAAAAGATTTATATTTATTCCGAAATTATTCCGGGACCGGGAGGCATGCCGGTGGGCACCGGCGGCAAGGCAATGCTGCTTTTGTCCGGTGGTATCGACTCTCCCGTGGCCGGTTACATGATCGCTAAACGCGGCGTAAAAATAGACGCGGTTTATTTCCATGCACCGCCATACACCAGCGAGCGTGCAAAGCAGAAAGTAGTAGATCTTGCCAGACTGGTATCCCGCTATACCGGCCCCATCTACCTGCATGTAATCAACTTTACAGACATTCAGCTCTACATTTATGAGAAATGCCCTCATGAAGAGCTGACTATTATCATGCGCAGATACATGATGCGCATTGCTGAACACATTGCCAAAGAGACAGAGTGCCTGGGCCTCATCACCGGTGAAAGCATCGGGCAGGTAGCATCCCAGACCATGGCCTCCCTGGTAGCCACCAACGAGGTTTGCGACCTGCCTGTATACCGCCCCCTGATTGGCTTCGATAAACAGGAAATCGTAGAGGTATCCGAGAAAATCGGCACTTACGAAACCTCCATCCAGCCTTTCGAGGACTGCTGTACCATCTTTGTAGCCAAACACCCGGTCACCAAACCCAATTTAAATGTCATCCGCCGCCACGAGAAAAACCTCGACGAGAAAATTGATGAGTTAGTTAAAACCGCCCTGGAAACCGATGAAGTAATTATAGTAGAGTAATTATAGCAGAATAATTATGGAATAATTAAAGTTGAACAACAAAAAACGCCCCAGGCAGACCCCGGGGCGTCAGAAATTTAGATCATGTAAGGCTTCAGGACTTCCAGCACTTCCGCTGTATTGCCTTCTGCATGAATGTTCAGGTCGATTGGCTTGGAAAGATCTAAAGAGAAGATTCCCATAATGGACTTTGCATCAATCACGTATCTTCCGGATACCAGATCGAAGTCATAATCGAATTTTGTAATATCATTAACAAAGGATTTTACCTTGTCAATAGAGTTTAAAGAAATCTGAACGGTTTTCATTACAATTTACCTCCTTAATGTTTGTCATACCTTCTGACTACATCTTAATGGCTGAGAGGCAAAAAGTCAATGCAAAAAGGATACAAAAATAATGAAGAATAATATGAAAAATGTGGCACTACACAATCTTGGATGCAAAGTGAATTCTTACGAAATGGACGTAATGCAACAAAGATTACAGGAAAAAGGTTTCCGAATTGTACCTTTTGATGCCAAAGCTGATATATATATCGTTAATACATGTACGGTTACCAATATGGCTGATAGAAAGAGCAGACAGATGCTGCACAGGGCCAAGTCTATGAACCCGGACGCTGTCGTAGTGGCAGTGGGATGCTACGTCCAGACCGGTGGTGAGCAGGCACTTAAGGATAAAAGTATCGACCTGGCGATAGGAAATAACAGGAAGAAGGATCTGGTTCCGATTCTGGAGGAGTTCCTGGAGCAACGGGAGAAGAACAGAGGAACAGAGAATCAGGAGACACTCCGAGGCACCACGGTGATCGATATCAACAGCACATGTGAATACGAAGAGATGACGCTGAAAAAGACTGCAGAGCATACCAGAGCTTACATTAAGGTACAGGACGGCTGCAATCAGTTCTGCTCTTATTGTATTATCCCTTATGCCAGAGGAAGGGTGCGCAGCAGAAAGGCAGAAGATATTTTAAATGAAATCCGTGGAATTGTACAGGCAGGTTATCAGGAAGTGGTGCTGACGGGTATTCATATCAGTTCTTATGGCATAGATTTTGAAGAAGAAGCATGGAATCAGGGAAGAAGTGTGGAAGCCATGCAGGGAGAAGAACGGCATGATTACCGCGGCAGGAGCAAGATTGTTGACTTGGTGGAGCAGATTCACGAGATAGAAGGCCTGAAGCGTATCCGTTTAGGTTCCCTGGAACCACGTATTATAACTGTTGAAAATGCAGCGAGACTTGCCTCCCTGGAGAAGGTATGTCCCCATTTTCATCTGTCTTTGCAGAGCGGTTGCGACGAAACGCTCAAAAGAATGAATAGACACTATACTACAGGGGAATACTATGACAGTGTGAAGCTTTTGCGCAGCGTGTACGACAATCCGGCCATTACCACTGATGTGATTGTGGGCTTTCCGGGAGAAACAGAGGAAGAATTTGAGCAGGCCTGCGAATTTCTTTCTAAAGTCGGCTTTTATGAGATGCACATTTTTAAATACTCCAAGCGTCAGGGGACACGCGCAGCTGCCATGAAGGATCAGGTACGGGATCAGGTAAAGACACTTCGCAGCAATAAGCTGCTTGCCATGGAGAAAGCGCAGTCCAAAGAGTTCAGAAGCCGCTACATAGGGAGAGAGGCAGAAGTATTGTTTGAAGAGACAAAAGAACTAAACGGAAAGCTTTTTCAGGTTGGACACACAGCTGATTATGTGAAAGTTGCCCTGGAAACAGATCAAAATTTGTCAAATTGCCTGAAAAAAGTTCTCGTCACAGATTTCCTGACAGATGAAATCCTGAATTGCAATACTTTGGATTGAATTTTCGTCCAAGATGCGGTAAGATAAAAAGAGCATAAGACGAACCGTGCAGAAGGATGTGAGAAAACAATGGCAGATTTGGAGAGCACACAATACTTCAAAGTAGAGACAGAGAAAACCGGTGCCAAGGTGATTCTGTCGGCTGTATATGAAGCAATGGCAGAAAAGGGATACAATCCTGTCAATCAGATTGTTGGTTATATTATGAGTGGTGATCCTACTTATATTACCAGCTATAAGGGAGCCAGGAATCTGATCATGAAAGTGGAACGTGATGAACTGGTAGAGGAGCTCCTGATTGAGTATATCAGGAATAATCATTGGGAATAATCGGTAGTATCGATTACTGAAGGAGGAGACCCATGCGTATAATGGGCTTGGATTTTGGGTCAAAGACAGTAGGGGTGGCGATAAGCGATGCCTTACTTCTTACTGCCCAGGGGGTGGAAATCATCCGCCGCAAAGAGGAAAATAAGCTGCGCCAGACACTGGCCAGAATTGAAGAACTGATCGTGGAATACGAGGTAGAGGAGATTGTATTGGGACTTCCGAAGCATATGAATGCTACAGAAGGAGTGCGTGTAGAACTGACTCAGGAGTTTAAGGAAAAGCTCGAGAGAAGGACAGGACTTCCTGTGTATTTCTGGGATGAGAGACTGACTACGGTAGCGGCAGACAAGATTATGATGGAAGCCGGAATTCGCAGAGAACATCGTAAGGAACATGTGGACAGGATTGCAGCAGCACTAATCTTGCAGGGATATCTGGACAGGCGTAATATGAGAAAGGAAGAGACAATTGGAGAAGATAACGTTTAAACCGGACGGAGAAGAACCGGTTGATTTCTATGTTTTAGAGCAGACCAGAATCGGTGGATTCAACTATATTCTGGTGACCGATTGCGAAGAGGGCGATGGAGAAGCCCTGATTTTGAAAGACATGTCAGGTGATGGTGACGCAGAAAGTATCTTTACCATTGTAGAAGATGATGAAGAACTGGAAGCAGTAGCAGGTGTGTTTGAGAACATGCTGGAAGATGTGGATTTAGTATAACGGGACCGGTTGCTGTTTGTAGTGAAGCTCTACAGATAGTGTATAAATTGTGGAGGTAATTTGATTGAAGAAAAAAGAGAATAATTGCGGTTCCAAGTTAAAAATCATCCCTTTGGGAGGACTGGAACAAATTGGAATGAACATTACTGCCTTCGAATATGAGGACAGTATTATTGTGGTGGACTGCGGCTTGTCTTTCCCGGCTGATGATATGCTGGGAATCGATCTTGTCATTCCGGACACCACTTATCTGGAGAATAATATTGACAAAGTAAAGGGGTTCATGATCACCCACGGCCATGAAGATCATATTGGTGCCCTGCCTTATGTGCTGCGTAAAATTAATGTACCTGTATATGCTACCCGTTTGACTATGGGTATCATCGAAAACAAGTTAAAAGAGCACAACCTGACCGGTACCACCAAGCGTAAAGTAGTAAAATTCGGACAGTCTATCAATTTAGGACAGTTCCGCATAGAATATATTAAGACCAATCACAGTATCGTGGATGCAGCTGCACTGGCTATCTATTCGCCTGCAGGTATAGTAGTGCATACGGGAGACTTTAAAGTAGACTATACACCGGTATTCGGAGATGCCATTGACTTGCAGCGTTTTGCAGAACTGGGCAAGAAGGGCGTGCTGGCTCTGATGTGTGACTCTACCAATGCGGAGAGACCCGGTTTTACTCCTTCAGAGAAGACTGTGGGCAAGACCTTCGACAGCCTTTTTGAAGAGCATAAAAATACAAGAATCTTTGTTGCAACCTTTGCTTCCAATGTGGACAGAGTGCAGCAGATCATCAATACAGCCTTTAAATTCGGTCGAAAGGTAGCAGTGGAAGGCCGCAGTATGGTCAACATCATAGATACTGCCATGAATCTGGAATGCATCAGCATCCCTGAAAATACGTTGGTAGATTTGGATCAGATGAAGAATTATCCTCCGGAGCAGCAGGTTATCATCACTACCGGAAGCCAGGGAGAAAGTATGGCTGCTTTAAGTCGTATGGCTAACAATGTGCATCGTAAGATTACCATTGGCCCCGGGGACACTGTTATCTTCTCTTCCAGCCCCATTCCCGGCAACGAAAAGTCGGTTACCAAGATTATTAATGAGCTTCTTCGCAAGGGGGCAGATGTTATTTTCCAGGATGCCCACGTATCGGGACATGCCTGCCAGGAAGAGATCAAGCTGATTTATACCCTGGTTCATCCTAAATATGCAATCCCTGTCCACGGAGAGTACAAGCATCTGAAAGCACAGGCTAAGATTGCCAACAGTCTGGGAATCGAGAAAGACAATATTTTCATTCTTTCCTCAGGTGAAGTCTTGGAATTGGATGAGGAAAGTGCCGAAGTAACGGGAAGAGTGCCTGTCGGTTCTATTCTGGTAGATGGTCTGGGCGTAGGTGACGTCGGAAACGTGGTACTGCGTGACAGACAGCATCTTGCAGAGGACGGTATCGTAATCGTAGTTATGAGCCTGGAACGTGCTACCGGCGAATTGGTGGCAGGACCTGATATCGTGTCCCGAGGCTTTGTATATGTAAGGGAATCCGATGAACTTATGGAAGAAGCCCGCTATACAGTGGATGTGGCTGTTCAGAGCTGCCTTGACAGAGGGATTACAGACTGGGGTAAGCTGAAGACGACCACTAAGGATGCTTTGGGTGATTACTTTTGGAAGAAGACTAAGCGTCGTCCCATGATTCTGCCTATTATTATGGAAGTATAGTTTAGACGCAGGCGTCTTTGCGAATGGCGCGGGCTGAACTATAACAGATTTTTAAGATTTATTTTATTGCAAAAACTACGGAGTGACGATACAATATGAGAAACATGGATTATGCAGTGCAGGGATTTGTTGATGCCATTAAAGCCACAGAGGAATATCAGGATTACAGCAATGAGAAGAACAAGGTAAAGCAGTTTCCCGAGCTCAAGGCACAGCTTGATGAATACCGCCGCCGCAGCTATGAGTTACAGAGCAGAGATGATGCAGAGTTTGAGAAAATGGAGCAGCTTGAAAAAGAGTATTCTGTTTTGCGGGAGAATCAGTTGGTAGAGGATTTTCTGGCAGCAGAGCTTGCATTTTGCAGACTGATGCAGGAAGTGAATCTGCGGGTGACGGACAGCCTGGACTTTGAATAAGGTCCGGCAGATTATCTGCCCGAACTGCAGAAGGAAGGAATGAGGTATTATGGAGACCAAGGATGTTGTAAGCGCCATATTTGGCACTGTGGTTAAAGTAATGTTGATCGCATTTGTGGTAATAATGGTTTATAGAGGGGCCCTTACCGGATATAATTACGGTTATCGTGTATTCAAACAGGAGCCTATGACCCTGGGTGAGGGTCGTACGGTCACAGTCAAAATCACAGAGAACATGTCTGTCAAAGAAATGGGCGAGTTGTTCCTTCAGAAAGGCCTGATTGCAGACACTACCCTTTTTACTGCTCAATACTACCTGTCTGAGTTCCGCGAGGGCGTAAAACCCGGCACTTACGAGTTGAGTACGGCCATGACCGTGGAAGAAATGATGGAAGTTATGGCTACTACGGTAGAGGAGACAGAAGAGGACGGTGAATCCTGATGATTATAGACGAAAGAATGGTTGCCTTTATCAATTCCTTTGATAAAGGCAACCCGCCTTATTTAAATGAACTGGAAAAGTATGCCAGGGAGACCGATGTGCCCATCATCCGCACACAGATGCAGGGGCTGCTTAAGTTCCTCCTGGCTTTCTTAAAACCTGAGAGTATCCTTGAGGTAGGTACTGCAATCGGATTTTCAGCGCTTCTCATGAGCGAATATGCGCCTGAAGATTGCCATATCACTACCATTGAAAAGTACGAGAAAAGAATTCCTCTGGCGAAAGAGAATTTTGCCAAAGCAGGAAAATCCGACCGGATTACCCTGCTTGAGGGGGATGCGGCAGATATTTTGAAAGAACTTGAGGGAAGCTATGACATGATTTTTATGGATGCTGCAAAGGGACAGTATCTTCATTTCCTGCCGGATATCTTAAGACTTTTGCGCCCCGGCGGACTGCTGGTCAGCGATAATGTGCTTCAGGACGGAGATATTATCGAGTCACGTTTTGCAGTGACCAGAAGGAACCGCACCATTCATGCCAGAATGCGGGAATATCTGTACGAGCTGACCCACCATCCCATGCTGGAGACCTGTATCCTGCCTGTAGGAGACGGTGCTACCTTGAGCGTGAAAAGCGCTGCTTGGAGTGTGGAAAGCGTTGCCACGAGTGTGGAATCGGACAGTACCAAAGCGCAGCAGGCAGATGAGAGAGGAGAAGAAAAAGATGAGTAAGTGTAAGAAACCCGAACTGTTGATACCGGCCAGCAGTTTGGAAGTCCTGAAAACCGCTGTAATATTCGGTGCTGATGCGGTATATATCGGCGGAGAAGCGTTCGGATTACGCGCCAAAGCCAAGAATTTCACATCAGAGGAAATGGCCCAGGGTATCGCCTTTGCCCATGCTCACGGTGTGAAAGTGTATGTAACTGCCAACATTCTGGCCCATAACGGCGATTTGGATGGAGCCAGAGCCTATTTTGCTGAATTGAAGAATATGCAGCCTGATGCGCCGGACGCGCTGATTATCTCAGATCCGGGAATGTTTATGATTGCTAAAGAAGTGTGGCCTGAGGTAGAGATTCATATTTCCACTCAGGCTAATAATACCAACTACCAGACCTATCGTTTCTGGTGGCAGCAGGGGGCCAAAAGAGTAGTGTCCGCCAGAGAACTGTCCCTGGAAGAACTGCGCCGGATCAGAGACAATATTCCGGAAGAGATGGAGATTGAAAGCTTTGTTCACGGTGCCATGTGTATCTCCTATTCCGGCAGATGCCTTTTAAGCAACTTTTTCACCGGAAGAGATGCCAACCAGGGCGCCTGCACCCATCCCTGCCGCTGGAAATATGCTGTGATGGAAGAGACAAGACCCGGAGAATATTTTCCGGTGTATGAAAATGAGAGAGGAACCTACATTTTCAATTCCAAGGATCTGTGTATGATAGAGCACATCCCGGAGCTCGTGGAAGCAGGAATCGACAGCCTGAAGATAGAAGGCCGCATGAAGACGGCACTTTACGTGGCTACTGTAGCCAGAACCTACCGCAAGGCAATTGACGACTACTTTACTTCCGAGGAGACCTACCGCGCTAATATGGACTGGTATCGTGCTGAGATTTCTAAATGCACCTACCGCCAGTTCACCACCGGATTCTATTTTGGCAAACCTGACCAGAATACCCAGATCTATGATAACAATACTTACATCAATGAGTATGTGTATCTGGGAATCGTGGAGGAGGTGCGTGAGCCGGGGCAGATCTGCGCACAGCAGGCGATGGACGATGAAGCACCGTCAGTCGTTGAGATTCTGAAAAAGAGCAGTAATCGTCTGGCTCGCATCGAACAGCGCAACAAATTCTGCGTTGGTGACACCATTGAAATCATGAAGCCGGACGGCACCAATCAGCCGACGAAAGTGCTTTCCATGTACAATGGGGAATTAGAGCCTGTAGAGAGCTGTCCGCATTCCAAACAGCGTATCTGGCTGGAATTGTCGGAAGTTCCTGAGCAGTATGACCTGCTGAGGATTGAGAATCGATAACTTTTACAAAAATTTCCGTTGACCAATATACTGCACATATTGTACAATAAGAACAGAATTGCGGTTTGGAGGGGAGTCGGACAGAGAGGTTGTGTGGGGACAACTGCCATGCGCAATATCTTTGTCCGACTCCTTTTTAAGTTGTGATGTAAGGGAGTAAAGAAAGGAAGAAAGCAATATGAGCGAGGGTATTAATGTAGAAGAACTTTTTGCCAGTAAAGTATTTACTATGGGAAAAATGAAAGAAAGATTACCCAAGAGTATCTATAAAGAATTAGTAAAAGTCATAGATCAGGGCGGTGAACTGTCCCTGGCAACAGCTGACGTGGTTGCCAAAGCCATGAAGGATTGGGCAGTGGAAAACGGTGCTACCCATTACACCCACTGGTTCCAGCCGCTGACCGGCATCACTGCTGAGAAACACGACGCATTTGTGACCCATCCCGATGAAAACGGAAAGATGATTATGGAATTTTCCGGAAAAGAGCTGATTAAAGGCGAACCGGATGCGTCATCCTTCCCTTCCGGAGGACTGCGTGCCACTTTTGAGGCAAGAGGCTATACCACCTGGGATATTACCTCGCCTGCCTTTATAAAGGAAACTGCCACAGGTCCGACCTTGTGTATACCTACCGCATTCTGCTCTTACACAGGAGAAGCATTGGATAAAAAGACACCGCTTCTGCGTTCTATGGAAGCACTCAGCAAACAGGCGATCAGAATCGTAAGATTGTTCGGCAATACCGAGGCTAAAAAGGTTACCCCTTCCGTTGGAGCAGAACAGGAATATTTCCTGGTGGATGCGAAGAAAGCATTACAGAGAGAGGATATCATCTTTTCCGGCAGAACCCTCTTTGGTGCCCCTGCCCCTAAGGGACAGGAGATGGATGACCACTACTTTGGCGTTATCAGAGAGCGCATCGGCGGTTTCATGCACGATGTGAATATCGAACTCTGGAAGCTGGGTGTGACCTCCAAGACACAGCATAACGAAGCTGCTCCTGCCCAGCATGAAGTAGCTCCTATCTATGAATCTGCCAACGTGGCAGTTGACCACAACCAGCTTGTCATGGAGACCTTAAAGCGCGTGGCAGGTAAGCATGGCCTGCGCTGCATGCTTCATGAAAAGCCCTTTGAAGGTGTGAATGGCTCCGGTAAGCACAATAACTGGTCCATCACTACAGATGGCGGAGTGAACCTTTTAGAGCCCGGTCAGACTCCTAATGAAAATATTCAGTTCCTGCTGGTGCTGGCTTGTATCATGAAAGCGGTGGACACCCATGCAGACCTTTTGAGACAGAGCGCTTCCAACGTAGGAAACGATCACAGACTGGGCGGCTACGAGGCACCTCCTGCTATCATCTCCATTTTCCTGGGAGAACAGCTGGAGGATGTCGTGGAACAGCTGGTAGAAACAGGAAAAGCTGATTCCCTGAAAGAGGGCGGTATGTTGCGAACCGGTGTATCTACTCTACCCGATTTCGTGAAAGATGCCACAGACCGCAACCGTACTTCACCTTTTGCTTTTACAGGTAATAAATTCGAATTCCGTATGGTGGGCAGCGAGGATTCTATCGGAAGCCCCAACACCACACTGAATGCCATCGTTGCAGAAGCTTTCTGCGAAGCAGCAGACAGACTGGAACAGGCAGAAGATTTTGAAATGGCTGTGCATGACCTGATCAAGGAGTATATGACCAAGCACCAGAGAATCATTTTCAATGGAAACGGCTATGCTCCGGAATGGAAAGAAGAGGCTGCCAGAAGAGGACTTCCCAATATTCCTTCCATGGTAGATGCAGTGGAGACCCTTACTACTGAAAAGTCCATCCATCTGTTTGAAAAGTTCGGAATTTTTACAGAGGCAGAACTCCATTCCCGTGCAGAAGTTCTCTATGAGACCTACGCAAAGACTATCAATATTGAAGCGCTTACCATGATTGATATGGCTAATAAGCAGATCATTCCTGCTGTGATGCGTTTCAGCAAATCTCTGGCTGACACGGCTGTAGCAATTCAGGCTGCCGGTGGAGATGCTTCTGTTCCGACAGAATTGCTGAAGACTATTACGGCGCAGCTGACTGAGATGAAGAAGGCTGCAGAGCATCTGCTTAAGGTAGAGAAGCAGGCATCTGCCATGAAGCGTGGTAAAGAGCAGGCATACTGTTACAAGGACGATGTTGTCACTGCAATGGATGCGCTGCGTAAGCCTGCGGATGAGCTTGAGAAGTTGGTGGATAAAGAGTACTGGCCGTTCCCGACGTATGCGGATTTATTGTTTGAGGTATAAAAGATTGTATAAGCAGCTCCCCGGGGTTCTTGCCTGATTTTAAGTAAGAATCCCGGGGAGCAGTATTTCTATGTTACAATTCAGCCATAGCCCGTACGATGGGCAAATCATGCTTGCATGAAAGAGCACGTTGTATTATTTCTATAAAGTTCTCCCCAATGGAAGAGTAGACATTTACTATGAAAATAGTTATAATAATGGAAGAAGTAGTTATGGAAGGAGAGTATAAGCACAGTGGGAATGTATGTAAATATCGGAAACGCAGGCTTCCGGTCAATACGAAAAGGATTGTATGTTGACAAGTCCGGCTTAATTGCATTTATAAATCGAACACTTGGAACAAAAGAAAAGTTGACTTGTGTCAGCAGACCGCGAAGATTCGGGAAATCGTATGCAACACAGATGCTGTGTGCATACTATGATAGAAACTGTGATTCAAGAGAGCTGTTCAGTGATCTGGAAATTGCAAAGGATAAAACATTTGAGGAAAATCTAAATAAATTTGACGTGATTTACCTGGATGTTACCTGGTTTATTTCGAATGTAAAAAATATAAAAGATACCGTTTCTTATCTTCAGGAGCAGGTGATTCAGGAATTATGCGGTATCTACAGTTTTGCCGGAGAGGAACATTCCCTGCCGATAGTGCTTGCCAAAATTGCGGAAACAGCAGAATGCAAGTTTATTATTATTATAGATGAGTGGGATGCCCTGTTCAGGGAGGCAAAGGATGATACGGATTTACAGAAAGAATATATTCAGCTGCTTCGCGGACTTTTTAAGAGCAGCCTGACAGATAAGATGATTGAAGCTGCATATATGACAGGGATCCTGCCAATCAAGAAATATGGCACACAGTCTGCATTGACGGATTTCAGGGAATATACAATGATTCAGCCTAAAAAGCTGGCAAAATATGTGGGTTTCACAGAAAAAGAAGTAAAGGATCTCTGCAGGGAAAATGATATGGATTTTGAAGAGGCCAGAAGATGGTATGATGGCTATTCTTTCAGTAAGGAACATTCCATTTATAGTCCTAACTCTGTTGTACAGGCAATAAGTAACGAAGAATGGGGCGACTATTGGACGGAAACGGAAACTTATGAATCCTTGAAATACTATATTGGTATGAATGAGGACGGATTGAGGGATGCAATTATCTCTATGCTTGGTGGCGTAAGATGCAAAATCAATACACGGACCTTCCAGAACGATATATTAAATATAAATAGCAGAGATGATGTTCTGACACTGCTCGTACACCTTGGGTATCTTGCTTATGATTCTGCTCAGAAGGAAGTTTATATTCCTAATCAGGAAGTGGCGGATGAGTTCAAGAATGCCGTGGAGTATAGCGGTTGGGAAGGGGTATCTGCCGCATTACAGGCCTCTGAAAGTCTGTTGGAGGCAACCATCCGTGGGGATGCAGAGGCGGTTGCAAAAGGCATTGATAAAGTACATTCTGCTAATACATCTGTGCTTGCTTATAACAGTGAACAGGCATTAAGCTGTGTAATCACGATTGCTTATTATGTAGCGAGGAAGGACTATACATTGATCAGAGAATTGCCAGCGGGCAAGGGATTTGCAGATATTGTGTTTTTGCCGAGAAAGCATACAAATAAGCCGGCGTTGATTGTCGAGTTAAAATGGGATAAATCTGTGCAGGGAGCAATCTGCCAGATAAAAGATAAGCAGTATGCAGGTGCACTTGAGGAATATGCAGACAATCTTCTGATGGTGGGGATAAACTATGATAAGACGAATAAGAAGCATGAATGTGTAATAGAGAAATTTAAGTATTGTACAGACTGAATTATCAAAAGAATAGGGAGCCTCACCTGCTGGTGTGACTCCCTCACTGATAACTGCTTCCTTACTTTATAAAGCATGGAACAACTCTTTCACCTTAGCATACCCCAGCTTCTCCCTACGGTAAATATCCACGACTCCTTTATTGTTCTGGCTCTTAGGCCGCTTCACAGACCATCCCTTGTCAACACGGCAGTCTGCAAACTGCCATAAAATGACACCGCTGCATTCTTCATGTCCCAGAACAGAGGTGATCTGATCTTCCAGGGCCTCCACCTGATAAAGTATCGATATACCATTGCGGGTAAATATTGTAGGATACGATATCCACTATATCCAGACATAAATCGTTATAGGAATATCCGGATATTTATTATGTATTAGTTGCACTTCGGGAACAGATTTACAAATTCCCGGCAAAAGAATGGAGCGTAGAAAGCATGGCATTACAGTTGAGTATAAGCGTCGGTTATCTGCATGCCTGCTATCGCCATTACTTTAACACTACTTGCATGAGTGATGTGATACAAAGCCGTATTCAGCGAGCTGCTTACTTCTAACCGTAAGCCTCTCAGTGAAATTGCTGAGATGTGCGGTTATCATAGTGTGGAGCATTTTATCAGACAGTTTAAGTCTGTTACAGGAACGACGCCGGGAAAATATCGTAAATAGTATTGATAGTAGCCAATATTGCATAAAATACGATCCTTCGGACACAATATTTCCCAAAAAGGCGATAATGCCTGATACTGCAGTAAGCAGTAGGATGGGAGGCATACAATGCAGCTAAATGCAGATTCCGGTGTCCGAAAGAACCGCAGCAGTGAAGTAAGGCCCTTTGGTATGAGGGATAAAATAGGATATCTCTTGGGGGATTTTGGGAATGATTTCAGTTTTATATTTGCCAGCAGTTATCTGATGGTATTCTATACGAAGGTACTGGGCATCAGTGGGGCGGTGGTAGGAACACTTTTCCTGGCAGCCAGGTGCGTGGACGCTTTCACCGATGTGACCATGGGGCGTATCGTGGACCGGGCCAAGCCCACAGCGGATGGACGGTTCAGACCCTGGATCCGCAGGATGTGCATTCCGGTAGCAGTGTCCAGTACCTTGATGTATCTTTATTTTGTTCAGGATTTTTCCTACTCGGTGAAAATGATATATGTGATTATAACGTATCTGCTCTGGGGCAGCTTTTGTTACACTGCCATCAATATTCCTTACGGATCCATGGCTTCTGTAATCAGTGCGGATGCGGGGGATCGGGCAGCCTTATCGACCTTTCGAAGTGTGGGGGCAGCTTTGGCCAATCTGGTCATCGGAAGTCTGGTCCCACTTTTTGTGTATGAGACGGATGAAGTGGGCAATCAGATCGTAAATCCGGTACGGTTCACGATAACTGCAGCGGCATTTGGCGTACTGTCGGTAATATGTTGTCTGCTGTGCTATTTTCTCTGTACGGAGAGGGTGACCTTTGAAGCACGCGATAAATGGGGAGGGGGCAAAGAGAAGGGAAGCGATACTGCTAAAAAGAGGTTCGGTACAGATTTCAAGGCGCTTGCAGCCAGCCTTCTTTCCAGCCGTCCGCTGCTGTCCATTGTAGGTGCGGCCCTGGTGCTTCTCCTTGCTACTATGCTCAGTCAGACTATGAACACTTATTTATTCTTGGATTATTTCAAAGACGCGAAAGCTTTGTCCACAGTGAACCTGATCAGTGTCGGCGGCACGCTTTTAGTGGCTCCCTTTGCATCTAAAATATCCCAAAAATGCGGAAAAAAAGAGTCAGGAAGCATTGCTATGCTGGTGGCAGCAGGAGTCTACATTTTGTTGTTTTTCCTGCGAATCAGGTCGATTCCTGTGTTCATGATCTTTCTGTTTTTGGGCATGACAGGCATGGGATTTTTCAACATGATTACCTGGGCTTTTATTACAGATGTCATAGACTATCAGGAAGTGGTAACCGGAAGCAGAGAAGACGGAACGGTGTATGCAGTCTTTTCCTTTGCACGCAAAGTGGGGCAGGCACTGGCAGGTGGCATCGGCGGATTTGCTTTGTCTGCCATTGGCTATGTTTCAGAAGCATTTTCTCAGACACCTAAGGTGGCCGAGCGAATTTATACGGTGGCTACGCTGGTTCCGGGGATCTGCTACCTGATTGTCTTTTTGATAATGCAGTTTAGTTATCCTTTGAATCGTAAAGAGGTGGAGCATAATACTGCAGTGCTAAAGGGCAGGAGAGATTCCAGTGTGTCCGAAGAAGAGGAGGTATAGGCTATGATAAGCTTTGACAGAGAAGCACCGGGAGGCGGTGTAGATGCGTATACAGTGATGGAGAACAGCAAGGCGGAGATTATTTTTACGGTATATTTGAAACAGCTGATACAGGCGGAGCCCAAAATGCAGGCAGAAGAGAATGTGCAGGTGGAGCTTTTTCTATATGCCCCTGATGGTCAGGAAACTGCCAGAATGTCTATAAAAACTACACCAGAGCATGTGGCAAAAGCAACCGAAAACTGCTGGTCTGTGAGCACCCGTACCTTGTTGATTTATCCCCATCTGTGGCAGGGCACGTTGACACCTGTCCTTTATCAGGTAGAAGCGATGATTACCAGTGGAGAAAAGCAGCTGGATGTGATGCGTTTTGTCTATCCTATCTGTACCATGCGGCAGGTGGAAAGTGCGGATTTTCTGTTGAATGACAGGCCGTACACGCTCCATGCAGTCAGATACGTAATTCCCAGGAAAGATGACCAAATATCCAATGGATATGTTATATCCATGGATAAATTTGCGGCGGACCTTGAGATAATGCAGGAATTGGGTGCAAACTGTATCTGTCCGGATTTTTTTCCTACAGAACCGCAGTTTTATGAATTGTGCCTGAAAAAGGGAATGATTCTCTGGAAATTGACCGGTGAAACTGAAAAAGTTCCTCTCTTTTGCGGAGGTGAAAAGGCACTGTTAAGTGACGATGGCAGCCGCAAAAGAGACAGCTTTTATCTGTATCAGGCATGCTGGAGCAGTAAGAAAGTACTCCATATCTGCCACAACAGGCAGGTGCCGCGGCCGGGCAGCTTTGCCTCTGTTATAGTATACAGCAATCAAAAGAAAGTGGCACTGTATGTAAACGGTGTGCTGCAGGAATTTAAAGAGTCATCGCCCAGCTTTTTATTTGAGGATATACCGGTAAGAGGGGAATATACCATCGTGTCTGTTCAGGCGGGAGACTGCTTTGCCTCTGTGACCTGGAGCGTATAAAGAGTATAGATTGCAGTTAAGCCGAGTCATCTTAGGGCAATTTCACAGTTTTTTCACAATATCATCACTTTTTCATGACATTTTCCCAGTAAAGTTAAGCGTATGAAAATATTGGAATACAGTCCGGATAACCGGACTGTATTCTCGTGAAATCAGGGAGGTACCTACGTTGATTGAAGTAATGAATCTGACGAAAAAGTATGGCAATCATACCGCAGTAGATCATCTGTCGTTTCGTGTGGAAAAAGGACAGATTTATGGATTTCTGGGACCTAACGGTGCCGGTAAATCTACCACAATGAACATAATTACAGGATATCTGGCAGCCAGTCAGGGGACTGTAACCGTGAATGGAAAAGACATTCAGAAAGAGCCGGAAGAAGCTAAAAAGTGTATCGGTTATCTGCCGGAACTGCCGCCTGTATATGCTGATATGACGGTGGAAGAATACCTGCGTTTTGCAGCAGAATTGAAGAAAATTCCCAAGGCGGAGAGGGCTGCACAGGTAGCAAAGGTCATGGAAATGACCCGGATCACCGACATGAAAAAGCGCCTCATCCGTAACCTTTCTAAAGGTTATAAGCAGAGAGTAGGACTGGCGCAGGCTATTCTTGGAGAACCGGAAGTCATCATTCTGGATGAACCTACCGTAGGACTCGACCCGAAGCAAATCATCGAGATTCGTGACCTGATCCGCAGCCTGGGCAAGAATCATACCGTAATCTTAAGCTCCCACATTTTGTCCGAGGTCAGTGCGATATGTGACCATATCATGATTATTTCTCACGGAAAACTGGTAGCAAGTGACTCGCCGGAAGGGCTGCAGAAGCTGATGAGCGGTTCCGGATGGCTGGAGCTGGAAGTAAAGGGGAGTTGGAAGGACATTCAGGCTGCCATTTCCACAGTGGAAGCTGTCAAGGATGTGGAAAAGTGTGGCGAAAAAGAGGACGGCAGTGTAAAAGTCCATGTAACTTCTGCAGAAAAAGCAGATATCAGAGAAGCTGTTTTCTATGCGCTGGCTGAAGCGAAGCTGCCTATTTTGTTCATGCAGTATTCCGAGAAATCTCTGGAGGATATCTTCCTTGAACTGACAGGAGACGATGCCCAGGGAACTTCCACAGAGGATGAAACTGTTATAGAAGCTGAGGCAGAGGAAGAAGCTGCTATTGAAGCCGGGGATGCAGAAGCCGGAAAGGAGGAGAAATAAATGTTTGCAATTTATAAAAGAGAATTAAGATCATACTTCAACTCCTTTATCGGATTCCTGTTTATCGGAGTGACCCTGTTCTTCCAGGGACTTTATTATACCGTCTATAACCTGCTGTATGGCTATCCCTATTATTCTTATGTTGTGAGCAGTACGGTGTTCCTGTTTTTAATCAGTGTACCGATTCTGACCATGCGAATTCTGGCAGAAGAGCGTCACAATAAGACGGACCAGCTCATACTTACAGCACCTGTTTCTGTGGGTGGAATCGTTATGGGTAAATTCCTGGCAGTGACCACGATTTTTGCCATTCCGACACTGATTTCCTGCGTATATCCACTGCTTTTGACACAGTACGGAACCGTGCCTCTGGGACATTGTTACCTGTCACTCCTTGCATTTTTCCTGTACGGTGTAGCTAGTATCGCTATCTCTTTGATGGTATCTTCCGTGACTGAGAGCCAGGTGATTGCAGCAGTTCTCGGATTTGGTATCCTGTTTTTAGGATATATGATGAGCTCTATTTGCTCTATCATTTCTTCTTCCGGAAACCTGCTGACATACATTCTGGGACTTTTTGATATGTATACTCCTTTTGCGGAGCTGTTAAATGGTACCTTGAATCTGGATGCGATAGTTTACTTCCTGTCACTGACCGGGCTGGCACTCTTTTTGACGGCTCAGTCTATTCAGAAGAGGCGTTATAGTATCTCTGTTAAGCAATTAAGTTTAGGTGCCTACAGTACCGGTATGATAGCTGTGGTAGTGGCAATCATAGCAGTAGTAAACGTAATTCTGGGCGAGCTCCCCAGCACTTGGACATCTATTGATATGACTGCTGAGAAGCTGTATTCCGTTACAGATCAGACCAAAGAATATCTCAAAACCATGGAGGAAGACGTAACCATTTATGTCCTGGTTAATGAGGATAGTCAGGATACTACGCTGGGACAGACTCTGCAGAGATATGAGGACCTTTCTGAGCATATTACGGTAGAATACGTGGATCCTACCGTGAATCCCAGCTTCCACACCCAGTATACAGACAGCAGCATCAGCATGAGCAGTCTGATCGTGGTAAGTGACAAGCGCAGCAAAGTCATTGACTACAGTGATATTTATGAGAGCACCATGGATTATGAGACTTATACCAGCACTACTACAGGATATGACGGAGAAGGTCAGATTACAAGTGCCATCGATTATGTAACAAGCGATGATATGCCACAGTTGTACATGACAGAAGGTCATGGAGAATTGACATTCAGTTCTACCTTTACCTCCGGTTTGACCAAGGAAAATGTAGAATATGAAACGATCAATCTGATGGACTATGAAGCAGTTCCGGAGGATGCGTCCGGTCTGTTCATCAATGCGCCTGCCAGCGATTTTAATAGTGATGACAAGGATAAAGTAATCGCGTATCTGGAGAAAGGCGGCAATGTAGTCATAGTACTTCCTTATGATGGAGAGAATATGCCGAATCTGGATGAGATTCTTTCTTATATGGGTCTGAGCGTTGCAGACGGACTTGTAGTAGAGCAGAATAAACAGAACTATTACCAGAATCCTTTTTACCTGTTGCCTGATATGAGTTACAGCATTTACACTTCAGGTGTGAGCAGTAACTATTATGTATTTGCTCCTTTTTCCAGAGGTATCCGGATCGTGGATGAAGAGGCAGAAGGTATGAGCTATTCGTCCTTCATGACCACCTCTGATCAAGCATTTTCCAAGACAGAGCTGACAAATGCTTCCGATGTAGCAAAAGGAGAAAATGATATTGATGGACCGTTCGCTATCGGTGTAGAAGCGGTGAAAGAGATAACAGCAGCGACAGCGGAAGGTTCGGAGTCAACAGTTACTTCTGAAGCTACTATGATCGTGATCGGCTGTGAAGACTTCTTTACAGATGATGCAAGTTCGATGGTAAGCGGTGCGAACCAGATGATCTTTAATAACATTATGGGCAGCTTCTCTGATAATGAGGTCAGCGTATCCATCCCGGTAAAATCCTATGAGATTTCTTCCCTGATGGTACCTCAGGTGAATATCGTGGCAATCGGTATCAACGTTGCTGTAGTATTGCCTTTTGGCTGTCTGATAGCAGGTTTTGTAATCTGGTTCAGAAGGAGGAAGCGTTAATGAAGAAACAGAAAGGTCTAATGATCATCATGCTGGCAGTTTTGCTGGTACTTGGGGTGGGATATCTGGCGCTTCGCCAGTACAATAAAGTTCAGAGCGAGAAGGAACCGGAATTGGAGGGCGATGTTCTGGTATCTCTCGAAAAAGACGATATTATCCGATTTTCTTTTGACTATGAGGATACAGATTACACCTATGAGAAAGAGGACGGAACATGGTACTATGCGGCTGATAGCACATTGAATTTGACCCAGACAAGGTTAAATACCATGGCAGGCAGAGTGGCAGAGCTGACCGCAAGCAATACCATTACGGGTGTGACAGACTTTGCACAGTACGGACTGGATGAGCCGTCCAAGACCTTTACTTTCGAGACTGCTTCGCAAAGTTATACCTTCAACGTAGGCGATTATAACGATATGGCAAGTGTATACTATATCTGTGAACCGGACAGTGACACAGTTTATACCGTATCTTCCATTACTGTTACCCAGTTTAACTTTGATGTGACGGAGATTGTGGAGGAAGAGGAGAGTACGGAGATAACTGAGGAGACAACAGCCGAGAGTGAAGAGACGGAAGGGACTGAAGAGACGGAATCCGGAAGCGAAGTAGCTGAAGGGGGAAGCGAAACAGCTGAGACCGAAGAATAAATTGAAGTTGACAGGCGTCCTGTAAAAAGGGCGCCTGATTTTTTTGGGGAATTCGTCACGCCCAAAACGCTATGGGAATATAATATAAAGACAATGCTTAAAAGAGAGCAGCTATGTACATGAAAACCTTATTTTCCCAGAACCAGCGTGACGATATGCCGTCCACCATGCTGCCTACACAGGGAGAAGGACCCTCTGCCGCACAGGGAAACGGCAGTACTTCTTCCGGAAATGGAAACATGACTATGCCGGAAAACGCCAATATGAATTCATCCGGAAACGGTAACTCTAATTCACAGGGTAATATGCAGAATGCCAACGAATCCATGACCAATAATAACCGGGAAAACCGCCCTGTCACACCACTACCCAACCCCGGCGAAGGCGGCGCAGCATTTCCCGGTACCATGACTCCCGGAATTATGATGCCGGGAATTTCCCTCCCCGGCCAGAATAACCAGAACAATCAAAATAACCAGTCCAACCGCCCTGTCACACCACTACCCAATCCCGGCGAAGGCGGTCCTGCGTTTCCCGGTCCAAGCACCGGTAATGGCATGGGAACCGGAACCGGCGGTGGCGGATTCAACATTCCTGCCATTATCGGAACGATCATCACATCCTTCCCAAGACCCAATGCACCCTGCCGTTTCTGTGCCAACCAGAATCAGACCTACGGAAATGTCCGCTTCCTGAATGCAGCCAGCGGCTACAACCCTTTCCGGGTATATGTGAATGACCAGCTGTTCGTATCCCAGCTGAACTTCTCGGAACTGACTTCCTATGAAAAGGTTCCCAGCGGCTACCAGATTGTAACGGTAATGGGGGATAACCAGTATATTTATATACAGAAGCCGGTTATGATGCCCAAGGACGGCTCCATAACGGTCGCTATCTGTAATACTGAGAACGGTATCGATCTGTTTGCAGTATCTGACAGTTCCTGTGCCAAGAGCAATTATCTCTCCTGTCTGAGAGTCTGCAATCTGTCCTTTAACAGTGGACCTTTAAGTGTCATTTTGGGAAATAACGATCTGCGTTTTATGAATGTGGATTTCCAGGAAGTGACCAATTTCAGAGTTTTGTCACCAGCTGATTATATTTTCTATGTCATGAACGGCAACCGCAATATTATCCTGTCATCCAGCCTGAATGTGAAGATGGATGTAAGTTATACCATGTATCTGTTCAACTGGAATATCTCTTCACCGGATGCGATCACGGTGGTGGTTGTGGAAGAACACTGATAAGGAGTAATCAGGCAAAACTGTAATTAAGGCCTCCCGCTGTGAAAGAGCAGCAGGAGGCCTTACGTTATCTTAAAAGTCCCTTCTCCTTCAGTTCCTTTTTGATCAGTCTCAGCACCTTTTCCGAAGGTGCCGCAATCGTATGATAATGGCAGTCCCCGGTAAGCACCTTCAAAGGCCTGGAGGTACTTACCTTCATTTTACGGCAAAATTCCCTGGCATCGTCCATATCGTTGATGACCAGGTCTGCACGAATCTGCCCATAAAGGTCATGGTCCACAAACACATCCAGCATACGTCCGCCATATTCTACGATAGTCTCCATCTCTTCGATCGTCTGCTCTTCACTGTGCTGCGTCATGATGACACATGTGCATCCCATTTCCCTGGTAAGCGGCTGATAAAAGACATAGCCTTTATTGGTAGAGAGAATCTCCTGATTTTCTGCCCGTAGAAGGGCTACATCCTGAACAATGACCTGGCGGCTGACACCGAATCTGTGGGCCAGCTCTGTGCCGCTTACCGGCTCCGTCTGTGTGCTAAGATAAGCTATAATTTCTTTTCTTCTGGTATTGGAATCTGCTGTCATAATTTATCTCCTTTGTCAGATCATTGTTTGATTTTCTGAGGCAAACCGTCTACCACCACTTTGGCATTGGGGTAAATGCGGGACATCCGTTCATCATCGAAATGAAGGTCCAGCCAGGCGTTTAATTTGTCTCTTAAGGTAGGAATTGTCACAAGCTGCACTGAACCGGACAATTCCGTATTTCTCTCCGTATATCGTGTCAGTGCCAGCCCTGAGATGATAATGTTAAAAATCATGAACACGACCATGCAGTTGCACAGTACCGTGCCCAACCGATAGGGAACCTTTTCAATCCACTTCGTAAGGAGCGGATAGACTCCTTTGAACCATACAATGGCAGCAATCCCCCAGAAAAAGCAGTAGAGCAGATTGATACGTCCGCCCAGATTCAGGGCAAAACCGCTGTAGTCCCAGAATACAGTGCCAAATACAAGCTCGGTAAAGACACTGCAGATATATTCATAGGCTCCGCCAAGTACGGTACCTGCTATAAACAGGAAAAGGAGATTTCGGTCCTTGTACCGGTATAACAGGGCAGTCAGCATGGCGCAGCCAAGTCCCCATACAATACTGAAGGGACCGTACACTACGCTGCTTCGGCTCATCAGCTCCCCGGCAGTGATCAGGCAAAAAATAGTCTCGGTAATATCTCCAAGAAAGGCTCCGAGGAAAAACAGGCTGACCAGCTTATAGTAACCGCATCCTGCACCAAATACTTTATCAGAATCCTTCACATGAGAAGCTTTGTCACGTACCAGCACATGCGGATCAATGGCCGGGAAAGACTTCATCATTCGCGACTGTACCCTTTTCGTCAGGGCATTTTCCAGAAAATGGGAAGTCTTCTGGATTCCTTCTGTAAACTGTGTAAGCCGGGCAGCTTCTTTTTGCATGCCAAGGACAGCCAGTGCAGTACCTGCAAAATCAATTACAAGCAGAATCACTCCTATCCAAACGATTGGCAGGGAGACGATTGTGGGAATCGGTCGAAGGAGCATACATATTAAAGGGTTAAGGAACTTCATGGTCAGTATAGCAGACAGTCCCCATAGTATGGAGTATTCCAGGCAGATATAACCGTCAAGATTCCACTTCCGGTCGGAGTAGTCCCAAAGCTTTTGGCGGAAAATCTTGTGCATGATAACCCCGGTAGAATACTCCAGAACCGTAGCCAGCACCATGCCGCCCAGAAACAGCCAGAACAGATGATTGGTCAGCTCCGGTAAAAACAAGGTGAACAGTACAGAGGAAAAGCCATAAATAGGACACAACGGTCCGTTTACGAATCCTCTGTTAATAAATTTTTTCTTACGGACTGCAGCGATGCAAACCTCGAGAATCCAGCCTGTCAACGAATAGATTAAAAATAACCATACAATTTCAAGCCAGGTGTACTCCATAATATCTTTCCTTTCTCTTGCGTACAATCTGTTCTTATAGTATCATATCTATCAGGAAAAGGCAAAAATCATTCCTTATAACTTTCTAAAATTTTTCTGAAGTCAGGCTGGAAAAGTGGTACAATTAGGGGTATGATGGAAGAGAGAGTAAGGTTGGAGAAATAAAGGGAGGCAGCGATGAAAAATTATAAAGAACTGTACCTTGCCGGAGAAATTGAATTTGAGGCAATTGATGATTATAGTTATGAATGGGGTATAAGTGATGATGAGCGAACTCTTGCCCGGTACCTGGGGTTGAATGCTGAGGAGGAAGATGCCTGGGTCAGCGTGGGAGAGGATGCTCTGCGGGAACTTTTAGACAAGCAGAAGAATGGATGATGTTATGAGAATAGAAAGAGTAGATGACAAAACAGTAAAATGCTTTCTGAGCAATGATGAACTGGCAGAATACGATCTCAGTTATAAGGATTTCCTTTTTCGGAGTGAGAAGGCTAAGGAAATTGTGGAAGAAATTGTAAAGCAGGCCATAGAAGAGGTGGGATATCAGCCGCCCAAATATGCGTTTGACCTGTCTGTAATGATGATGCCTGACCAGGGCATGATTCTGACTTTTTCCGAGAAAGATGTTAACCTGGAAGAACTTCTTAACAATCCTCATCTGGATGCACTGCTTGGTGCCTTTGCCAAGGCAGCCGGCGAAAAGATAGAGGCGCATAAGGAAGCAGCAGATGAGGAAGCAGAGAATCAAAGTGCTGTCGAAACGAAGACACAAAAAGTAGAAGAGACAGCGGAGAAAAGAGGAGAACAGCCCACATTTGCAGTATTTGCTTTTGAGAGTATCCGCGATATCTGTCAATACGCTGAGGCGTTACCTTCTAACCTAAGGGTAAAGAGTGCCCTTTATGAAATGGATGGTACATATTATCTATATCTTGATAAAGGGACAGCGTCTTATGAACGATATAGCCGGGCATGTATTCGTGCCATGGAATTCGGCGCGTTGTACACTGCCGAGAATAACAGGGTGGAATATCTGAAGGAGCATGCGGACTGCCTGATTGCGGATCATGCAGTGAAAAAGCTGAGATTACAGTAAATATGATGTCAGGACGCAGTCAGCAAGCACAATTGCCCCTGATATATAAATGTAAAATCAAGCGTATTATTTTTAGTATATTGTAAAGAATAAGTAACAATGAAGGAGTCCTCTTGGAGGCGGCTTGAGTGATGGCTGTACCAAGGGGATTTCCTTTCAGACAGGAGGAATGGGAAAGTGATTTATACGGTAACTTTTAATCCGTCGCTGGATTACATCGTCACAGTAAAAGAGTTTGCATTGGGCAAGACCAATCGGACGGTGACGGAGCAGATGCTTCCCGGCGGAAAGGGAATCAATGTCTCCACAGTCCTTGCCAATCTTGGGATAGAAAGTACTGCACTGGGATTTACTGCAGGCTTTACCGGAGAAGAGATTGTAAAGAGGGTACAGAATCTGGGATTTACATGTGATTTTATCCGGGTGCCGGAGGGATTTTCCAGAATCAATATTAAGATGAAGGATTTTGACGGTACGGAAATCAACGGAAAAGGACCGATCATTGGGGCGGCTGAAGTGGAACAGCTATTCCGCAGATTGGATCAGCTGAAAGAGGGAGACGTGCTGGTACTGGCAGGAAGCATCCCTGCAAGTATGCCGGATTCCACTTACCGTGATATTATGAGCCGGTTATCGGACAAAGGTATCCTGTTCGTAGTGGACGCTACCGGAGAGCTGCTTTTGAATGTTCTGGAATATCATCCTTTCCTGATCAAACCTAATAATCACGAGCTGGGAGAGATTTTCGGGGTTCAGCTTAAGACAAGAGAAGCTGTCATACCTTACGCCCGCAAGCTTCGGGAGAGAGGTGCCCGCAATGTTCTGGTATCTATGGCCGGACAGGGAGCAGTTCTGGTGGATGAAAACGGCGCGGTATATGAACTGCCTGCACCCCTGGGAAAGCTGGTCAATGCAGTAGGCGCGGGAGACTCTATGGTAGCAGGATTCCTGGCAGGATGGATGCTTAAGAAAGAGTATCTTCATGCTTTTAAAATGGGCATTGCTGCGGGAAGTGCCAGCGCTTTCTCAGAACTTCTGGCTACGGAAGCAGAGATTATCAGAGTATATGATTCTTTAGGGGGTCAATGATTCTTCAGGAGGTAAATGATGAGAATAACAGATTTGCTGGACAAGAGGAGTATTGCACTTGACGCAGCTCCTTCCTCCAAATCGGAAGCACTGGATCAGGCGGTGGCACTGATGGCCAGAAGCGGCAAACTCAACGATGAAGAAGCTTATCGAAAGCAGGTATACTTAAGAGAAGAAGAGGGCACTACAGGCATCGGGGAGGGCATTGCCATTCCTCACGGAAAAAGTAAGGCAGTAATCAGACCGGGCCTGGCAGCGATGGTAATAAAAGATGGAGTGGATTTTGATTCTCTGGACGGGGAACCGGTACATTTGATTTTCCTGATTGCGGCGCCCAATACGAAGGACAATGTCCATTTGGATGTGCTGAGTAAGCTTTCTGTATTGTTGATGGATGAGGAATTTACAGCAAAACTGAAAAATGCATCTACAGCAGATGAATTTCTGGAAATCATAGACGCGGCAGATGCGGAAAGGTCTGGTACGGGCGAAAAGTCGGACTTAGATGAGCAGTCAGCAGTTCACTATGATACGTCAACGGATAAAAAAGGTTATCGGATCCTGGCAGTGACTTCCTGCCCAACAGGAATTGCTCATACCTATATGGCTGCGGAAGGTCTTCAAAAAGCAGCCCAAGCGATGAACTGCTCTATTAAGGTAGAGACCAGGGGCTCCGGAGGTGCCAAAAATATATTGACCGATCAGGAAATCGAGGAGGCAGACTGCATCATTGTGGCAGCAGATGCCAAAGTACCTATGGAGAGATTCCATGGCAAAAAACTGATTGAGTGTCAGGTGTCTGATGGTATCAGCAAAGCGGATCGGCTTGTAGAGAGAGCAATGAGCAAAGATGCACCTGTATACCGGGCAGATATTTCCGTAGAAAACAGACAGGAACGAAATTCCGGCAGCACAGGCCATAAAATTTATATGCAGCTCATGAACGGTGTCTCACACATGCTTCCCTTTGTGGTAGGCGGTGGTATTCTGATTGCACTGGCATTCCTGATAGACGGTTTCAGCATTGATATCAATGCACTTTCGACAGAGGAAAGAGCAAACTTTGGCAGCATCACACCGGCTGCAGCTGCCCTCAAAGGAATCGGTGATATTGCCTTCGGCTTTATGCTGCCTGTTTTAGCCGGCTTCATCGCCATGAGCATCGGCGACCGTCCCGGTCTGTTGCCGGGCTTTGTAGGCGGCATGATTGCAGCCCAGGGCACTTCAGTCCAGGGCATTTCAGCCCAGGGCAAATCCGGTTTCCTTGGAGCACTGATCGCCGGTTTCCTGGCAGGATATGTGATTGTAATCTTGCGAAAAGTATTTGACAAGCTACCGCAGGCAATTGAAAAAATTGCACCGGTACTTCTGTATCCCCTTATTGGCGTCTTACTCATCGGTCTAATCATGATCTATGTGGTAGAACCACCTGTCGGGGCATTGAATACGGCACTGAATACAACGCTCACCAATATGAGCGGCACCAGCAAGATACTTTTAGGGGTTATCGTAGCCGGTATGATGGCCATTGACATGGGTGGCCCCTTTAACAAAGCAGCTTATGTTTTCGGTACAGCATCCATTGCGGCAGGAAACTACGATATTATGGCTGCCGTTATGATTGGAGGCATGGTTCCGCCCTGCGCCATCGCCCTTGCAACCTTGCTTTTCAGGAACAAATTCACAAAAGAAGAAAGAGAATCAGGACCTGTCAACTTTATCATGGGTCTGGCATTTATCACGGAAGGAGCCATCCCCTTTGCTGCCTCAGACCCGCTGCGTGTGCTTCCGGCCTGCATGATCGGGTCGGCCTTGGCAGGAGCGCTATCCATGGCTTTTGGCTGTACTTTGATGGCTCCCCACGGCGGCATCTTTGTATTTCCCGTGGTAGGAAACGGATGGATGTACCTGGCAGCTTTGATCATCGGTACAGTAGTCGGTGCGCTGCTGCTTGGAATCTTCAAGAAAAAAGTCGCGGAAGCTTAGGAAAAGTGTTAAGATGAAAGAGAGGATCATTGTGAAAGAGTTTAAATATATCATCACAGATGCGGAAGGTATTCATGCCCGCCCGGCGGGAGAGCTGGTTAAGGAAGCCAAGAACTTCACTTCCGCTGTAAAGGTTACAAAGGGTGGTAAATCAGCAGATGCCAAGAAGATTTTCGGTCTGATGGGTCTGGGTGTGAAGCAGGGAGAAGAGATTCAGGTGCAGATTGAAGGAGAAGATGAAGAGCAGGCGGCAGCAGCGCTGGAAGCTTTTTTGAAGGCTAATATGTAACAAACCGTTTTAGATGGGAGAAGTTATCATGCAGAGATATCAGGGAAAAGGCGTATTCGGCGGAATCGCCATCGGCAAAATTCATATCTACGCAAAAGGCGAACAGCAGGTGAAGCGTTATAAAATCACAGATATCCAGGCAGAGATTAAGCGATTTCAGGATGCCGGGCAGGAAGCGGTGGAGCAGCTTAAAGTGCTGCATGAAAAGGCTGTAAAAGAAGTGGGTAAGACAAATGCGGCGATTTTTGAGATTCATCAGATGATGCTTATGGATGATGACTATCTGGAATCAGTGGAAAACATTATTTCCACGCAACAGGTCAATGCAGAATATGCAGTAGCTGTCACCAGCGATAACTTTGCAGCCATGTTTGCGGCCATGGAGGACGAATATATGAGAGGCCGCGCCGCAGATGTGAAAGATATCTCGGAGCGTGTGCTGGCAATCCTGATGGGCAGGGACAAGTCTGCGGTTACCACCCGGGAGCCGGTGATTATCGTGGCGGATGACCTTGCTCCCAGCGAGACCGTACAGCTTGATAAAGATAAAGTACTTTCTTTCGTTACGGTGCACGGGTCTGCCAATTCTCATACAGCCATTCTTGCCAGGACCATGAGTATTCCGGCGCTGATAGGCACTCCCATTCCTCTGGATGCGTCCATAGACGGGCATCTGGCTGTGGTTGATGGCAATAGCGGCTGCATCTATGTGGATCCGGATGAAGAAATTTTGAGAAGCATGGAAGAAAAGTTGTCCCGGGAAAAAGAGAAGAAAGAGCTGCTGAAAACCTTAAAGGGAAAGGAAAGTATTACTCTTGATGGTCGTAAAGTATCCCTCTATGCCAATGTGGGCAGTCTGGCAGATCTATCCCGGGCGCTGGAAAATGATGCAGAAGGAATCGGCCTTTTCCGCAGTGAGTTCCTATATCTGGAAAAGGAGAACTATCCTACCGAGGAAGAGCAGTTTGCCGTGTACAGGGCAGCTGCAGAAATTATGGCCGGAAAGAAGGTCATCATCCGTACCTTGGATATCGGTGCCGACAAGCAGGCTGACTATTTTATGCTGCCGAAAGAGGAAAATCCTGCCATGGGCTGCCGTGCCATCCGTATCTGCCTGACGAGACCGGAGGTCTTCAAGACGCAGCTGCGCGCATTGTTCAGAGCCAGCACCTACGGAAAGATTTCCATCATGTATCCTATGATTACATCGGTAAAGGAAGTCAGACAGATCAAAGCCGTTGTGGAGGAAGTAAAAAAGGAGCTTACCTTGGAAGGCATTCCCTTCGGTGAGGTAGAGCAGGGAATTATGATTGAGACACCTGCGGCAGCAGTTACCAGTGACTTGTTGGCGAAAGAAGTGGACTTTTTCAGTATCGGAACGAATGATTTGACCCAGTATTTGCTGGCTATTGACAGACAGAATGAAACATTGGAGCAGTTTTTTGACGCCCATCATCCGGCTGTGCTGCGCATGATTGCAATGACTGTGGAGAATGCCCATAAAGCAGGTATCTGGTGCGGCATCTGCGGGGAACTGGCAGCAGATCTGGGACTGACAACGCAGTTCCTTGCCATGGGAGTGGATGAACTATCGGTGTCACCGGGAAGTGTGTTGGGGCTTAGGAAGGTGGTCAGGGAGATCGAGATTACGCGAGAGTGAAGTGAATTTGACACAAAAGAGATACATGTTGACTTCAAAAAAAACCTTGGATATAATGGAAATAAATTCAGGCACGATGAAACGGGCAGCAGTATCTGTTGAGCCCCTGAAAGTGTATGGGGAAAGAAGGTGTGGATACGATGGGTATGAAAAAAAAGCTTCCTATCGGAATAGAAGATTTTGAAAAAATCCGTACAGGTGGATTTTACTATGTTGATAAGACCGGGTTGATAACAGAATTGTTGTATAACTGGGGAGAAGTGAATTTATTTACCCGTCCCAGACGATTTGGAAAATCCCTGAACATGAGCATGTTGAAATGTTTTTTTGAAATTGGCTGTGAGCGGTCACTGTTTGATGGTTTGGAAATTTCTAAGGAGGCAGAACTGTGCGATGCATATATGGGAAAGTTTCCCGTGATTTCTGTCAGTCTCAAAGACGTTAGAGGTAAAAGTTTTGCAACAGCGAGAGCGATGCTGTGTAATGTGATTGCCCGGGAGGCACTAAGATTTCAGTTTCTTTTGGAAAGTGACAGGTTGTCAACATTTGAAAAACAGCAATATATACAATTGATTAGTAAAGATGTAACAGGATACACTATGTCGGATGCGGATCTGATGAGCAGCTTGCTGACTTTGTCTGATCTGTTGGGAAAGCATTATGACCATAAGGTTATAATATTGATCGATGAGTATGATGTTCCTCTGGATAAGGCCATGCATGGTGGTTATTATAAAGATATGGTGAATTTGATAAGCACTCTTTTTAGCCAGGGGCTAAAGAGCAATAGCAGCCTGCAGTTTGCCGTGCTTACCGGATGTCTGCGAGTGGCGAAAGAGAGCATCTTTACCGGACTGAATAATCTAAATGTGTTGTCAATTACGAATGTCCGGTTTGATGAACATTTTGGGTTTATGGATAGCGAAGTAAAGGAATTATTGGAATATTATCAACTTTCCCAAGTGCATGGTACGGTGAAGGAGTGGTATGATGGATACCGGTTTGGTAATGCGGATGTCTATTGTCCCTGGGATGTGATCTGTTATTGTAATCAGCTTCGCGAAGATCCGGAGGCACAGCCGGAGGCATTTTGGGCGAACACCAGCGGTAACGATATCATACGTCGTTTTATCGATATGGCAGCAGGTACAACAAAACGAGAGATTGAGCAGTTAATGGAAGGAGAAGCAATTGCAAAGACTGTTCGTAAGGAATTGACCTACAAGGAACTGTATGATTCCATTGATAATCTTTGGAGTGTGCTGTTTCTCACCGGATACCTAACCCAGAGAGGGAAAACAGCCGGGGAAAAGTTTATGCTGGCAATCCCTAATCAAGAGATCAGAAATATATTTAAAACTCAGATTCTGGAATGGTTTCAGAATACTGCAAGGCAGGACGGTGCCACATTGAACGCATTTTGTGAGGCATTTAAAAGGGGGGACGCGGCAGCGGCGGAGGAACAGTTTCGTGCTTATCTGAAAAAGACCATCAGCATCCGGGATACCTTTGTAAGAAAGGAAAAGAAAGAGAATTTCTATCATGGAATCTTAGTTGGTCTTCTTGGATATAAAGACAGTTGGGGCGTATCCTCTAATAAGGAATCCGGGGATGGCTACAGTGATATACTGGTAGAAATTGAAGATGAGGAAATCGGGATTGTGATTGAGGTAAAATATGCCGATAATGCCGATTTGGAAGCAGGATGCAGGGGAGCATTGGAGCAGATTGAGAAGAATCAATATGCGGAGCAGCTTCGCGATGTGGGAATGCAGACTATTTTAAAATACGGTATTGCATGTTATAAAAAGCGATGCAAGGTTATGCTTTCGACAGATGATTGAAATTTATCAGAAAAACGGAAACAACCTAAATATGTGGAAATGTCCGTTAGTGACAGTTCCCTATTGAGGTTCTATCTATTTTTCGAAGCAACAACAGGCATACAGTAGTGATGTAGATGGTTGCGGTCACCCAGGCACACTGGTCTGTCCAGCACACCGCGGTGTATCCGAATCTGGGGACAAAAGTCATGCTGACCAAAACTCTGGCAACCATCTCCGTCACACCGGAAAATACCGCTCTTCCGGAAAAACCAAGAGCCTGAGTGGTAAAACGGCAGATATTAAGAATCGCCAATATCCAGAACAAATATCCCATAGCCCGCAGATATTGTGCTGCGGCATCTAAAATCACTGCATCTGCGTTTTCCAGGAATAAAGATGAAAGAGGTCTTCCCTGGAAAATCATGACACATCCTGCAGCGAATCCATACCCAAGGAAAAGAGCAAAACTGTCTGCAAATCCCTTTTTCACCCGGTCGATACGTCCGGCACCATAATTCTGGCCACAAAGGTAGCCAGCGCTGTACCGAAGGCATCGTAAGGACAGAGCATGATTCACATGTCTATCACGATATGGCTGAACTGAAACTTAAAAAAGAGAGAATAAATCATATAAAAGCGTCATTGTGCCAAATCCTCCAAATTGTATAATGAAAGAAAAAAACATGATACATTTTGGAGGAAAAAAATGTCCGGAAACAGTAAAAACAACGCAGGCGTAATGAGAGCTTCAAACTATAAGACAACGTGGAGATATAACATCAGAAGATATTGGCCATTATATCTGATGATCCTTCCGGGAGTGATATTCCTGATTGTCTTCAAATACATACCGATGCTCGGGTGTATAATTGCATTTCAGGACTATTCTGTATTCAAAGGGATCATAAGAAGTGATTGGGTGGGACTAAAGCATTTTAAGACATTATTTGCATACTATGATTTCCATAAGATTCTGAAAATTACCATCATTTTAGGACTGAGCGGAACCATTTTCATGTTTCCGGTTCCGTTGATTCTTTCCCTTATGTTAAATGAAGTAAAATCTTACAGATTAAAGAAAACGATTCAGACATCCATTTATATTCCACATTTTCTGTCGTGGGTAATCGTAGGAGGTCTGGTATTTGACCTTTTCGGAATAAACGGGTTGTTCAATAAGGTTCGTGAGTTACTTGGGATGAGTAAAATCCTGGTTATGCAGAAAGAGAGCTGGTACCGGCCTATCTACATATTAAGCTCCATGTGGAAAGAAGCGGGCTGGGGAACAGTTGTCTATCTGGCAGCCATGAGCGGAATCAATCCGTCATTATATGAGTCGGCACAAATGGATGGAGCATCCCGTTTTCAACGAATGAGATATATCACGCTTCCGCTTTTGCTGCCAACGGCATTGACGCTGTTCTTACTGTCTATCGGAAGCTTTCTGGAGCAGGGATTTGAACAGTCATATAATCTGATGACGCCCATGACATACAGTGTGGCGGATATCTTTGATACCTATGTATATCGTATAGGCATACAGATGGGACGCTATAGTTTTACGACAGCAATTGGTATCTTTCAGTCGGTAGTAGGTCTGATACTGGTGGTAACTTTTAACAAATTGGCAAATCGATTTACAACAGATGGAGGATTATGGTAAGATGATGATGGAATCATTCAAAGATAAAGTATTCAGAGTAACTATTACAGTCTTATTGATAATGATAGCTATGATTGCAGTGATACCATTGCTTTCAACAATCGCAATGTCTTTAAGTTCCAGTACAGCTGCCGATATGAATGCGGTAACGCTCTGGCCTGTAGATTTCACATTGGCATCATGGAAGCACATATTGCAGGATGCAAGCTTGTGGCGTTCCTGTGCAGTCACGGCTGTGTCGACGATCCTGACGGTAGTTTTATCTATTTTCGTGACTGCGTTGATGGCTTATCCGCTTTCAAAGAATTATTTTAAGGCAGGACGGGTTTTAATGATATTTGTGATCCTGACAATGATATTTAAGGCGCCTGTTGTACCCTACTTTTTGACATTGAAAAACCTGGGCTTTTATAACAATCCTATTGTACTGGTGATACCTCATATTTTTTCTGCTTACAATATGGCTATTATGAGGACTTCTTTTAAGGCATTTCCGAGTGAGATAGAAGAAGCGGCGGTGATTGATGGATGTGGGACGGCACAGGTTCTGTTCCGCATTGTATTTCCGTCTTTCAAGGCAATGCTGACGACCATGGCATTATTCTATGGAGTTACCGCATGGAATCAGTTTCAGCATCCTCTGATGTTTATCAATGATGTGGACTGGTATCCTCTGCAGATGAAAATTAGACAGATGATAAATGGCGGAACCGAAGTAATGCTTACGGTTTTAAAAGTAAAAAATCAATATAATGAGACAACGTTAAGCGCAGCTACGATGATTTTTGCTGTTTTGCCTGTTATTGCCGTGTATCCATGGCTGCAGAAATACTTTGCAAAAGGGGCTATGCTTGGTTCTGTAAAGGGCTAAGGTGCGCCCTTTCCGGGCGCACAGAAACAGTATCATAAAAAGAGTGTGTTTGATTCATGAAGAAAGCATGAAAGAACAGACTCTTTTTCGCTTTTGATGACCGGGAGGAGAGATAGGCTATGAGAAAGAACGCAGGGCAGATGAAAATATTTCAAAAACTGATGATCAGCTTTCTGTGTGTCTGCATTGTACCATTACTGATTGCCAGTATTGTTATATATGAAGTCAGTGCCAGAAACATGGAAGCCAGCTATATGGAATTGGCCACAATCTTTAATTCTCAGGTCGTAACAAATATGAACGAATTTCTGGAAGAATATGATCGGGTGACCAAGTCGATACTGGTAGATTTTGATGTGATAAGCAGCCTGAGCCAAAATAACGGAAATGACATCGGAAAAGAACTGGATCGTCAATTAAGTATGCGCAGAATCATGATGCGTCTTCTGACGCTGAAGCCTGAGATAAGAGGAATAGCTCTGATCACTGCAGGCGGCAAAGTGTACCAGCTGGGAGATACCGGAAAGACCATTGATGATGACATATTGAAAGAGCAGGATTGGCTCAGGGATTTTCAAAATTCCGGGGAGATTCTGGAAGTGACGGCTGTCCACGATAAAGCTTATTATGATGACGGAAAGGATGGCCTGGCAATTACCGTGTGCAGACGGATTCTGGATTATAAAGGCGCTTATGTAGGAGTGCTGTTGATCGATTTGGATCCCGGTAGCCTTATTCAGCTGAATGATGATTTTCTCCTTACAAGAAATGAGTATTAGGCATTTGTTAAATGCCGGAAACCCTTGATTTTACTGGATTTCCTTGTTACTTTTATATAAATTTTCTCTCCGCTTATGGTATAATAGAAGTACCACCAACCACCATACAACTCAC
>JAZQAT010000050.1:0-34030 GCA_045545375.1 Acetatifactor sp. | reverse complement strand
ATTCCTGCAGCTTTATAATCATTATAATGATAAGTCTCCATAAAATACCCCCTTGCATCTCCGAATACAGTGGGGGTAATGACCTTCAATCCTTCTATTTCGCATGTTTCTACTGTTATTTTACCCATTTCTTTCTTATCCTTTCCTGTTTACAGAATTTGCCTTTTGTTTGTTATTATATCAAAGAATTGTCTTTATGGCTAGCACATTCATTGAAGCAATTCAATCACACACTCATGCTTTCGCTTGCCTGCCGGCGCATCCTTATCATAATTAATGCCTCATCAAAAAGCTTTGATGAATCACAGGTCTTGTCGTAATAAGCACACAACATCTGTGCCGCAAAAGACTTTCCAAAACGGCGTGGTCTGCTGATACATGTCAGTCGTCGCGGCGTATCTATTGATTGGTTAATCAAACTGATTAAACCTGTTTTATCTACATATACATCATTTCTTATCCCCTCAAACCCGCTGTTTCCGGGATTCAGATAATTTCCCATATCACTCAACACCTCCTGACCTGCTTTTATCATAGCACAAAGAAAAAATCCTTGCAACCGGCGAAAAGAGTTGCTATTCCATAAAAAGCGAAAAAATGCTGCAACTCCAGTAAATATCGGGGTTACAGCAATTTTTATATTCACAAACTGTCAAATTGCTCACAGCAACGTTTTAATATCCCAGGTAACTCCAGTTCATATCCACATCTCCGTTGATTCCGCTGACTTTACCGGTGGACTGATACTGCCATATGTCATACCTTCCGCTATAAGTAGGCTTGTCGGCATACTGAGCCAACCATATTTTATAAGACCCCAGAGCACTTGCATCAATCTTTTCC
This sequence comes from Acetatifactor sp., assembly GCA_045545375.1. Taxonomy (GTDB): domain Bacteria; phylum Bacillota; class Clostridia; order Lachnospirales; family Lachnospiraceae; genus Acetatifactor. The sequence continues at coordinate 33,187 of JAZQAT010000050.1, read as the reverse complement.
GTCAACCATGACTTGTTGGCGTAGACACCTGCTGTATAACCGCCGGACCGGATCGTCTGGCAGAACGCTTTACAGACTGCTGTTCTGGTAGCTTTATCAATACTGTCCGCACGGCCTCCGCTGGCTTCCACATCCAGGAAAATCGGATAGGTGATCTTATAGTTCTTTACCAGTTCCAGTACCATGGATGCTTCTTCAACTGCTTCCGCTTCGGAAATTGCCTGAGTAAAGAAGTAAACACCTACCTTCAATCCCGCATTAATGGCTCCCTGAATATTGGTCTTATATTTAGGATCCTCGATCAGTGCTCCCTGAGAAGACCCTCTGTAACCGCAACGGATAATAACATACTCAATACCGGAATTCTTTACTGCATTCCAGTCAATGCTGCCGTTCCACTTGGATACATCGATGCCTCTTTTGCCGGTTCCTGTATTCAGTACTCCATTGGGACCAAAATCGTATTTTGCCCCCTGTATGACCTGCTCACCCACTACCTTATTGCCATTGGCATCAAAATAGTAAACACAACCGTCTATAGTCTGCCATCCGGTATACTTGGCCTCGCCCTTCACATAGAATTTAGAAGCAGTATAATAATCTGCATAATAAGCTTCTCTGTAATTACCGCCTTCCTCCACATAAATCTGATTGCCATAAGTATCCTTCAGCTTATTGGTCTTATCATTCTTCGGGTCGTTCTTCACTGTCACCGTGCAGACAGCTTTCACTTCTAAGTCATTTTCTGTATATTTTACTGTAATCTCAACGCTGCCTGCCTGCACGCCCGTTACGGTTACCACATTCTTATCCACACTCACCGTTGCAATTCCGGTATCAGCGGACTGAGCCGTAACCGAAGAACCGGTAATCGCATTTGTAAGGGTAGCCGTAATAGTAATCGGTGTTCCAATATACGCCGTCGCTGCCGTTTTGTCCAGAGCGATAGCCAGTGTGCCGTTGACTTTCACCGTAAGCTTAACGGTTGCTTTGGTGGCATCGCTGCCACCCTCTTTATAATTAGCACTCACGGTCACAGTGCTTTCTCCGACTGCTTTACCGGTAATCGTTACATTGCCCTGTTCGTCTACAACAGCTTCTGCCACATCGACATTACTGCTGTTAACGGTATAAGCAAGTGTTTTTTCTTCTGTAAAACCGCTTACCGAGGTCTTTACAGATACTTTACCGCCTATAGCCATAGCAGGTGTAGTATTATCTGCACTCAAACTTCCTTTCGTAAGCGTGGCTGCTTTTTCTACGGTTACAGTACAGGTAGCACCCTGCAAATCCGTCACGGCATTTCCGCCGCTAACCTCAGCACTTCCCAACGTAGTTCCGCTTGCTGTATAAGAGATGAATGCGGTACCTTCTCCTATTGCCTCTACCGTAACCTGGGCTCCGTTTTCTGTTATTTTAGCTATACTTTCATTACTGCTGGTCCATTTTACTGCCGTGAGGTTAACACCTTCAACAGATGCTGTCAAAGTAAAGGTCTCTCCTACTTTCATTTTCCTGCTGCTTTCGCTGATGGTTCCTGTGTAGGAGGCAGGTGTTACCGGAGTTGCCGCCTGTGCCAGTCTAAGAAAGCTTCCTGTATATGCAAGATTGGCAGGATCAGAGATGGTACTCTTGTCCACTTCTTTGTAATTCACCAGTGTAGTGGTACTTTCTACCCAGCCTACAGTATCCTCCATCGTAGTCTCTACTACAGTCTCGTTTTTCTTAGTATCCTCTTTTTTAACGTCTACTTCAGCTTCTGTCTTGATCTCATCCTTGACATCTACCTTTACATACTCAATTTCTTTCTTGACTTCTATCTTCTGGGAAGAAGCGGGCAGAGAATAATTTTTATATTTATCTCCTGACAATTCTTCTGCTGCCACTTTGTAAGTACCACCGCCCATATTGGTCTTATAAATGATACCGTCCATATCGTCATCAGACCAGGTTTCTGTACTGCCGTCAGGCTTGGTGATCGTCACCTTAAAAGGTACATTAGAAATCAGTTTGCCGGTTTTCTTATTAACAAACTTAATCTTCAAATCCTTCTGAATAGAGGTCATATTCATTACTACCGTAATAGCATTGGCATATTCCGCTTCATCATATTCCTTGTCCTTTTCTTGCGCTTCCTCTTCCAGTCTTCTCTGCTCCTCTTCCTGAGCTTTCAGGGCATCTGCCGCCGCTTTTCTGGCAGCTTCTGCATCTGCCACCGCCAGGAGCCCCACCTCTCCGGGAAGGTCGATATCTGCAAGCTGAGTTCCTACGCTGACAAAACTCTCAATCTGATTATCAACAATTCTGGAACTGGCATAGATGCTGCCTGTTACAAGAGCCACTATCAATACTGTAACACCCGTACAGGTAATAATCTTGTCCATGAGTCCCATGTTCAGGAAGCCCCTAAGCAGCCCGCCTCTTGCTTTCTTACGCGGTTGTGTACCTTTGTGAGGAAAGAGAAGCAACGGCTCATCATCGTCGTAATACTCATCATCGTCGTAATACTCATCATCGTCGTAATTCTCATCATCGTCGTAATATTCATCATCGTCGTAATTCTCATCATCGTCGTAATTCTGATCATCGTTGTAATATTCATCATCGTCGCCGTACTCTTCCGCATATTCCCCATCATACTCTGTATCGTACTCCTCATCGTCATATTCACTAAGGTACTCTTCTTCATACGCTTCAGTCTCGTACTCTTCTTCATACGCTTCAGTCTCGTACTCTTCAGCAGAATCAGCGGCCTGGGGCTCGAAATCTTCTTCTGCCGGGATTTCATCAGCCTCCTCTAAAGAATCAAACTCCTCGATAGGCTCAAATTCTTCCTCTTCAAACTGATCTATCTCATCCCAATCATCATAATTAATCTTATCGTCATAAGGTCTTTTTCTATGATTAAACAGCTTCTTCATAACACTTTCCTTCCAAAATTATTATTGGCACTTAACAATTCTGTAACATTATAACATCTCTAACCATTCTCTTCAAGCAAAAAAGAGTTTCTTCAGAGTTTCTTCAGAATTTCTTAAATCTTTCTAATATTCTGGACAACCAAGACATATAATAGTAAAATAAATACAAATCAATTTACTAAACAACATAGTGAGGACTTATGAAACGCAATAATAACAATACTACGAAAGATAAAGAGTTAAAACAACAAACAACCAATATTCCTGATCTGGAAATTATTGATTTGGACAACGATTCCCTTGAAAGTGTAGACGACCTGCAGGATGAATCTGATGATTTTGTCGAATACGACACGAACGAGGATGACGATTCCCAAAAGCACTCCAATAAATTAATGATGCTCATTCACATCGGCTTTGCTGTAATTGTTGTAATGATCGTCATTCTGGCAATCCAGCGTATCAGGAACTTCGGTAATGTACAGAATCTTGCTGATTACGAAGGCAGCTATGAAGCGGAAGTTCTGGATTCAATCCTGCCTTTGATTCCTGTAGATGGTGTGGAACCGTTGGATGATGGTAAAACTACAATCGTTGCTTTTGGAAATGCACCTTTTGCCGACGACAGAGATTCCGAAGACAGCCTGGCGAATATCATTGAAGACATGACGGGCGCTACTGTATACAACTGCTCAGTGGCCGGCTCCTATCTGGCCGCAGAACATCCCACCCTGGAAATTGAAACCGCCCTTATGGATGCTTTTAACTTCTACTGGCTCACTACTACCTTCTGTCTGCGCAACAATGACTACTTATACCAGTGGATTTTTGCGGAACATGGAGATCAAATACCGGCCGACGGCCTTGAAGCTTACCAGACACTGACAACTATTGACTTTAACGAGGTAGATGTTATCGTCCTTATGTATGACGGCAGTGACTATCTGGCAGGTCATAACATGTACAACGATGAGAACGATACGGATATCCGGCAGTTCACAGGCAATATGTGCGCCGGAATTGATTTGATCAAGTCTGTTTATCCTCACATCCGTATCATTGTAATGTCTCCTACTTATGCTTTTGCAGTGGATGATGAGGGAAAATATATCAGCAGCGACCAGTATATTTACAATGACCAGGATGTACTTTCCACCTATGTCATCAAGCAGTTCGGTTATGCCTACGACAGGGAAGTCACCTTTGTAGATAACATCTATGGAACCATTACGGAGGACAATGCAGACGAATATTTGATTGACAATATTCACCTCAATACAGAGGGGCGAAAGAAAGTGGCTGAACGATTTGTGTATGCTTTGACTTATTATGATGAGGCTGAATAAGAGTTAGAAAATAACAGCCGCAGCGGACTTTTGGCTAAAGACAGATTTCCGCTGCGGCTGTTATTATTTTTTATCTGACGTTTTACTAAAAACGCCCGCCAGCAAATGCAATATTACTGCCAATCCAATCATGCATACTGCCGCAATCTTTCCTTCGTAACCGGTTAAGCACTGAGCAACCATTCCCAGCTTTGGAACTGACAGCTCTACTCTTCCGACAAAATTATCAAACTCTACAGGATTCATATCCTCGGTTAGATTCGCATCTCCCTTGGTAATGAACTGACCTGTTTCACTGTGTTTCTCCACGACTCTGTGTGTGATCATTGCATTGGAATCACGACCTCCATAAAAGGCAATCACATCACCCGGCTGTACACCTTCAACCTCCATATTCTTAATATAAACAAGACTTCCCGTAGGAATTGCCGGCTCCATACTCCCGCTCACAACTGTATATACCTGATACCCGAACAACTTAGGTATGGTCAATGGAATACACGCCAATACTAATATAATTAATAAAACAGTGCCCAGTGCACTGCATATTGCAGCCACCGGGCTTTTTCTATCATTTCTACTTTCCAAAACAAAATCCCCTTATACTTCTTCGTTTGAATCAATATCACGCTTTCTCATGACGACAGCTGTAACCAGAAGAATAAGTAATGCAATTACAGCAACTGCTATAACTACAACATACTTCATCATAGATATATCCAACGACCCATTTCCTTCTGATCCCATATTGGCAAGAGGTACCTCTTCGTCATCCAGATCGATAATCAGATCTTCCTCATCTGAAGTTCCATTTTCTCCGCCAGCCTCAGCAGATCCATTGCCTATGCCATTTTCATCGTTATCGTCCGTTGTGTCATTTTCAGGGTTTCCTTCTGCTGAACCTGCTTGACCATTTTCACCGGCAGTTCCGCCTTCCCGGTTTTCACCAGCCGTACCTGCTCCTTCTGCATCAGTCCTGCCGGTATCAGTTGTATTTCTTTCAACTATGGACTGTACAACATCCACATATTCATTTTCTACAACCGTTGTCACAACATCTTCTACTGTGGGACCCGGTATCTTTGTATATACGAAAGTTAAGACATTTTCTTTTGCATCTTCTTTCAATGTCTTAGTCAATCCGCTCGCCTGAGGTGCAAATCCATCCACATATTTGCAGGCAATTACCGGCTTATCTCCTACGTTTCCATAAAAAGTTTCACTAGACAGCAGCGAGTCTCCATTTATATCATAGTAATTTACAGTGTAACTTACCTGATTTCCCTTGATTCCGTATGCAACCACGTAGTCCGCATCACCACCAACAATAAACGCAGAAGCGGCAACCGTATCATTATCGCGGCCACTCAACCGTATACCCTGCACATAATACTTGCTCGCGGAATCAAGCTTCACATCAGCCTGTGCAGTATACGCAACCTCATCTCCAAAATTCAGACCGCTTATTATAATTTTATCCTCTGTCTGTGTAACAACAGCATTCTCATTACTCAACACCAGACCTTCCGTTCCGCTGAAGATTCCCTGATTACCTGCAAAAATGGTAACTCTGTATGTATACGCCTGTTTTTTTGTCGTCCCTTCCTGCTCTGCAGCCAGAACATTACATACAGAAAGGCTAAAGAGCAGTACACCGGTAAATACCGATGTCAAAAGCTTTTTCCACATCTTCATTCCTGCTGCTCCCCTTTCTCCTGATGACGATTTTTCATAGATATCAGTGCTAATACCAAAAGTACGATTCCACTAGCCAGAGCCAGAACACTAAAGAGAACGACTTTGCTCTCATCACCAGTCTTAACCACCTCTGTAATCACATTTGTAATTACATTTTTTTCAGTAATTGTAATATTATTGGTAATTGTTTCAGTAAGTACCTTTTCAACAGCAAAATTTACCTGTAACCTTGCCAGAGTATCCTGATAATCGTTACCCTGTGTTTCACCGTCAAGTTTCACGTAAAGGCTGACCAATCCGCCTTCACCTGCCTGCAATCTGTCTAAGAAGAAATATTCTTCCAGATTATTTGTTGCCTGATGAAGACCTTCTCCTTCTAACGTAATATCTTCCTCACCACCTACAACCTCACTGTTATAAAGAAGATTTTCAGTTCCTTCCGGATCAACATAAGTAAGAATGTATGTATATGCACCACCCTCTGCACAATCATTACTTTCTTCCAGAGTACGAAGCACTTCATTCGTCATATACCAGTCCGTTGTAAAATCTGCTTTATTGGTAAGCTCTACCTCAAATATCACACTGTCGCCCGGCTGAATATTGTAGATTTCCTCCTGAATCTGATGGCTTTGAAAGTTGCTGACCATCTCTTCTCCTAAAAATTCTACCCACCAGTCATCCGAGCCTTGAAAATCTTCTGCATGTACAGTGAGTGGCATAACTGACATCAAAAAGACTGCCATGAAAAGGCACATTATTTTTTTCATCATATTCTGTACCTCCTCCTACTTTAAGCTTAAAATTCCATCTTCGGAAATCACTATATCAACGCCCCATGCACTCTTGATAGCGTCTACCACATTATGAGTCTGCACGGCATCTACATCTGCCTGAATTTCAAAAGTATAGCCATCATACTCATATGTATAAGTAATTGTTTTATATTCTTTTCCGTTTTCTGTTTCTGTTTCTACAACTTCTGTTACTTTTCTGCCAATTGACGGATCAATTCTCAGCGTATCAGTGAATGCCGGTGTGGTTTCTCCTACAGGGAGAATCTTTGTATAATACAACACTGTCCTCTCCGGGGTAGATGCTGATTCATCAATGATCCAGTCATTATTTCCGGCTATGATATTCAGATCGATCAATTCCGGAGAAAGCGTGGTATTTTTGACATCATTTTCATCCTGCCAGCTCTTTGTGAGTGTGACTCTTACATAGGTATCAATTCCACCGGTATTTCGTACGGTAAGTGCCTCATCATAACGCTTTCCAAGTACAAGTTCTTCATCCTCTTCCAGCATATATTCCAATAATTTACCGGTATACTCATGCCACTCAGCCTCTGCAATATAATCTCTCCAGCTGATATTTCTGTCATTTTCTACCAGAGTAACACCGATATGATAAAGTGTAGTTCCCGCCGTATATGTTTCGCTATAATAGGTAAGCGCAGCCTGTGTACTCCCAACCGCACTTAACATCAACAGCACTGCTGCCGCCACTAAGAGGACCGTCGGCTTTATTTTAAAAGATCTTTTCTTTTTCATTATTCACCCTCCCCTTTATAAACGGACTGACTTACATCTGCGGTTACTGTCCAGTCAGCGTACGGATTACCGTTCTCATCATAAAGTACAGGGGTACATTCCTGAATGATTATGACATTAAAATCTCCCGGTTCTTCTTCCTCCGGAAATGCGAATCTTACCACAATCTCAGTAGTAGATCCCTTAGGTGTCAGAATATCATCGTAATAATAATATTCGTCAGCTCCCGGAGTCCAGTTTCCGGCATCTGCCGGTTCTGAATATACAAGGCTTTCTTTATAGGCATCACCGGTCAAAGCCTTCATTCTGACATAGCAATCATAATCACCGGTATTGGTCAGTGAGATTACTTTTTTACCGTACTCGACTTTTTCTTCAATTTCAGTTCTGGTAAATCCAAGCTCTACAGTATAACCACCTTTTGCCGTTACGTACGTAGTGAAATATGCCATTACGCTTCCAACTGTAATACCTGCTGTAAGTGTCAAAGCAGCCGCTGTGAGGCAAATGGTCTTAAATGTACTCTTTTTCATTCTTCCATACCTCCTTTACGGTGTTGAATCCTCTGCTTGTGAAGGAATCCATTCTTCCGTTTCACTGTCAAATGTAAAACTGTTTACTACTCCACTGCCGCCATTCAGTCGATTATCACAGGTATTCTCAAAATCAGTGCTGACTGTCTCCTCTGCAACAATCGTTACAGTCTTTGCAGCATCTGTTGTTACTTTATAACTGGAACCGCTGTAAACTTCTGTTACTGTCACAACTGCCCCGGCAGGAATGCCTTTAATCGTAATGCTGTCTGCTCCGCTATCATGAAAGGTCATGGAAACTACATCACTGTAAACAACTTTTGTTTTATCCTGTTCGTCTGCATCATTATCTGTTTTGATTGCTTCTATTTGGAATACAAAAGTTGCACCACCGAGCGTCTCATTGTAAGCATCCAGAAGCTTGTTAATGACAAGATCACCATAACGGTCTGATCTTTCAGCTTTCAAACTGATTGCATTATCACCGGTCAAATCATACGTCCAGGTATCATCACTTGAACTGTAATAGTAATTATTGGGCAGCGAAAGCAGAAATGGAGTAAAATCATACAGATAATTATCTGAGATTACCTGATTAACATCTACAAGATATAATCCGGTTTCCAGTTCATCGATTACAGCTACTCCATACTCAGTAATTCCGGTAGCAGTCGCTGGCATGTTATCCAACTCGATCTCTGTTTTTGCTTTAACTGCCAATTCGCTCCAATCTTCGGTAGTTGTCTCTGAATCTATACCCGAGAAATCCAAAGTCTCCAATGAATCCAACGCAGTGTATTTTCCGGACACATTAATGTCAGCCACCTTATAAAAATTGACTTCTATCGGAAGTGCTGACATACCATTACTTAATTCCTCAAATCCGCAATCTCTAACGTCAATCTGAACTGAACACGTCTTGTCTGTCTCTACCCCGACACCTGCATACACCTTCGGCAGAATAAATACAGAAGACGCCAGTAACAGTGTCAGAACAGATGCACTTCGTTTCTTTTTATACAAAGCCAATACGGCCCCTATTATAAGCATCATTCCGCTGAATGTATACCAGAAAGTACCATTTCCGCCTGTTGGGGGTAATTCAAAAGGTGCTTTATAAACAACATGAACATTAAAATCATAATTATCATTTTCTGCATCGCAGGCAACAGTCATTCCACCGAAGACAGCAACATCTGCCATAAATACAGAATTCGAAGCATTATCATTGCTGCTGGTAACTGTTACATCAACCTTAGTATCCGTGATAAAATCTCCTCTTTCCGGGGTATATTTGAAAAACAACACCGGTTCTGTATTCGGATCTGCTGCTGGATAAGTACCGGTTTCTTCATCACCGGCTGTTTCGGCAGTACATCCGTTCATTTCCATCCATTCCACAGACACTCTGTTATAGGTCTCATAATAATTATCGTCCGGTATGAATCCACGGTAGATGGTGGTGTCCTTAAAGGATATGACCGGAATCAACACATATAAACGTCCTGTATCATCAGCACTTATGCCATCGGTCAAAACAGCACTTCCTGCAACTGCACCGCCTTCTGCATTCACACCCGGATGCCCTTCGTTATCAGAAGCTTCCGCTATAGGTGAAGCATTCACTGTAAATGCGTACTCTCCGGATACTTTATTGCTGACAGTATTAGAAAGATTTTTCTTCTCGTCTGTCCATTCCTGACCGGCATATGTACTCCATGTTATCGCAGCATAATCGTCCATCCACTCTGCTGCCGGAGTAAAGGTACCGTCTTCATTAACTGTTACTTCTCCAGCTGTTTTGTATCCGGCAGTAACACTACTTAATAATTCTGATGCAGAAACAGAACCACCATAATAAATTGTTTTATCCTGAGCTGCAACAGATAAAGAAAGCGGAACATTTGCCTCCGGTACCGGGAATACACCTTCTGCCTTATCATTAAAGTAAATTGCTGTTGACGCATCATTAACCGGGACATTATTGCCGCCCCAAAAACCTGCAGCTGTCTCAAGGTAAATTCTTACAACTATCTTCTTACCGATACCCTTTGTATCGCCTGCGACTACAGGATGATCCTTGTAACTGAATCCGGCAATATTGATAGTTTTTTCATTTACACTAACGGAAACATCTTCTGTATCAGTACCTTCGCTCTTTTCCGGATATATCTGAACCTCATCCAGGAATTTACTTCCATCCCAATCAGATGTATAGACCTTAACACTTGTATCTGCATCTCCTGCGCTTACACTATAATAATCAAAATACTGACTGATCTGATTTTTCAGAACTGTGTTTTCATCCAGCAGGGAGCTTGTTTTTATTTCTGATGCTGCCTTTACCGGCTCTTTCTTTTCCTGAGAGTTCTCTGCCGGTGTAAATGTTTCCACCAGAGATCCTGTTACCCACGCCTCCAATTCCAGTTCAAAGGTATTATCATCCATATCTCCATTATCATTGATTGTGGCATTTATCTCCAATGAACCTGCAATTTCGTTATTACCGCCATCCACAGTCTGATATGCTTTTACCGATGGTGAATCCCCCGGGGTTACTGTAGTAGTCCCTGCGCTTTGTGTCCGGGTTGCGGTCTGTGCATCTCCCGAAGTTACAGTTGTGGTTCCTCCATTATTTCCTTCACTGCTATCTGCTAATGCAGGTACGCTGCAATTCAGTACCATTATCATACCAAGGGCCATAGCCAGCATTTTTTTCTTCGTCTCATTCTTCATGGCTGTCTCCTTTTATCTCGACATCTCCGTCCAAAACACCATCTATCATTTTAATCAGCTCCAGTGCACTTCTGAAATTCTGTGTTTTTTGCTCTTCCACCCAGGTGATACTTCCCTGCCAAGTGGAATTCTGTTTATTCAAAATCTTTACTATAAAAGTACCCTTATTTCTATCTGCTCCACTTTTCAAAGCTAATTATCTCCTTATCTAATACATCCTTATCATGTATTCATTGTAAATTAACAGGCATTACGGAAAACGTTACAAAAGGCGAAAAAATTAATTATTCTCATTTTTTTTGAAATTATTGTAATGCAATATCTATCTGCTTTATAAATTCCAACGTATTCGCAAACTGCTGTACTGTTTCTTTTTCTATCCAATAAGATTCTCCCTGCCAGGTAGAATTCTGTCGAAATCTCACACTTGTAATAAATGTACCTATCTTCCCGGTGTGCTCCACTACTTTCTCCTGATCAACGACTCGCTCAGGCCTATATATCCTTGTATCCGCCAACTGCGACTTTTCCACAAAACTGCGCGTTTTTGTAGAAGCTTGCGGAAATGCGATCTCATCAAATAATTTTTCCGCCTCCCGTAGCAGTTCTATAACATTAGAAAAGATTACCGGCTGCATATCATAGCAATGATACAACCTCCCGCTTATCTCACCACCTTGATGTTGATCAATGCAAATGTTAATCAGGTTGGGGCTTGATATATTCATACAACATTTATGTATACTCTGCATATGTACTATCTCCAAATTCTTCCAGCATTATTCTATTATTTGAAATTTAATTATTATAATATTCACTGTCCAGCAAAGATGTTACACTGCACTCCAGGTGATTTTCCCATATTTTATGTTCCTTTGTAAAGCAATCGACAATACGGTCAATTGCAATCTGGCAGTTCTCCTGGTTGGTTCCCACCAACATAACCAGATACTGTGAACGATTATATTTCGTAAAAGAATCTGTCCTCCTGAGCGAATTCTTAATTGCACTGAACAGACCTTCGGACATCTCATCCAACTTATCAGACCCTTCCATCGGACGTCCTTTTCCGTCAATTAAAGTACACAATACCAAAAATACCGACTGTCCGTTTCGTTCCATGCCGCGGCGTACTACCCGATAAGCATCACGGAATCCGGGGAATGTACAGAAAAGAGCCCCTCTCTCCTCCGTTTCTTCCCTAAGATCTCCTTTAATCTCAGTGATAATATGAGGCCGATTGCTTATATGCTCACTCATAATCACGAATTGTTTCATCATTTTTTCTGATGGAGAAACTCCCAGTTCCTCGATCATCAGTTTTGCCGTATCCTCATACTCTTTCAGAGCTTCTTTGAAACGGTTCATGGCTATAAAACAATCAATCTTAACCGACTGCCATTCATCGAAAGGATAGATCTCACAAGCCGGCTGCACAATACGCAGAACCTCTTTATATTCCTTCTGCTGCATAAGAGAAGCGCAAACTTTCTGCAAAGCCTGTGTATACAAATTCTTGCACTGTACACTTTCCATTAAGACCCACTCATCACCTGACAATTTCTGAAGGAATTCACCACTATACATCCGACAGGCTTCTCTTAGCATAGCCAGACTCTTTTTTTCGTCCGTTTCCGTTTCTGCCTTCTCTATCAATTCCCTGAAAACAGTCGTATCCACCACTGTCTCCATAGGACTGTCCCAGTAATAGACTCCGCTTTTATAAACAATATATTCGTACTCCGGAAGACCTGATTCCACCAACATCTTTTTCAAACGATGAATAGTCACTCTTAAGTTATTCGCTACATTCGCCAATTCTTCTCTTCCATACAAATCTTCCAGAAGCCTATTGCGGGTAACACCATCCTTTCCGTTATAAAGAAGAATCAACAAGAGCTTCATGGCCTTTGTAATACTGTTTCTCCCAAACAAAATCGGAGTATCACCATATGTAATTTTTTCTATTCCAAATAAATAAGCTCGTAATAGTGGTAATTCTTTCCCCATTTATCAATTATCCTTTCTATCATAGCCCGAAAAGTCTCTTTATTATACTTCTGTAATTCCCTGCTTGATCATATAGTTAATAACATCCTTTACCTGGCGAAGCTGCCACACATCCCTGTTGGGAATTTCCATATCAAAATGTTCTTCAAATGCACATACGATATTCATGATATCAAAAGAATTCAACCCCAGGTCTTTCACAAAATCTGTGTCATATACCAGATTTCTTTTCCCTGTTACTTCCCCTACAATATCCTGAATAAATTTAAAAAGTTTCTCTTCCATTGGTCTCGTCACCCTATTTTCCTATACTAAATGTCTCTTAATTTTCTTCAAAGCAGTCTTTGAAAATTCCTGCTCTCTGATATTTATCATCTGAATCTGCTGATAAATGGGCAGATCATTGTTGATCTTATTGATTTCTGCCTGCAAAGTCTCCAGGATTTCATAAGATGTCATTCCTTCTGTCTTTTCCTGATTCGGATAAATGCTGGCAGCAATCTGCACATCATCTGTAGAAGCACCACTTGCCGCCCCATATACCATTACATCCTGCACCAGCGGAATATTACTGATCTTCTCCTCCAGCTTTTCCGGGGCTACTTTCTTACCGTTTTTAAATACGATCAGATTCTTCTTTCTGCCTGTAATAAAAAGATATCCTTCTTTGTCAATTTCTCCCACATCACCTGTATAGAACCAGCCGTCTTTCATAACTTCTTCTGTCAGCTCCGGTGCGTTATAATATCCCTTCATCAGATTCTTTCCGCGAACAAGGATTTCTCCATCCTCCAGCTTTACTTCACAATGTGCCGTAACCAGTCCTACAGAATCCAGCTTATTGGCTTTATTTCTGTTTACGCTGACAAGAGGAGCACATTCTGTGATGCCATATCCCTGAAGTACATTGACTCCCATATACCGGAATTGCTCCATAATATCGTGGCTTACATGAGCCCCGCCGCAAATAACCAGTTCGATCGTCCCCAGACATTTTTCTCTGATCGCATCTAATGTCTTTCCGCTCTTCTTAATACCCAGCGAGAACTGAATCTTTTTTAGTGAGAAGAGTTTCTTTAAGCTCTCTGCCTTACCGCTTTCCTCAGCACTCAACCAGATTTTGCTGTAAATAGTTTCCAACATAAGAGGTACTGTCAAAAGAGTATGTGCCTTTGCCATATGAAGATCTTTCATTACGGTTTTTAAGTTGCCGTTTATAAACAAATGGCTTCCCGGAATCAGCATTGACAGGACAGAACATGTTAATCCATATGTATGATAAAAAGGCAGATTTGTAAAAGTTCTTTCTCCTGTATTTATGGTTACATTCGCAAGTGCATCGGAAGCATTGGTCAGAATAGCTGACTGGCTAAGCATGACCGGCTTGGAACGGCTGGTAGTTCCTGAGGTAAATACTATAGCAGCTGTATCATCAGGCTTTACCTTTTTATCAATTTCTTTATTTTCCCGGCCTTCCTGCCAGATCCATTTGCCGTCTTCAATCAAATTTCTGACTGTAGGTACCTTGCCTCCCTTTCCTGTAAGCAGAAACATCTTTTTATCCTGTCCGGCGTACTGACTGCACACATCGCAAAAAGCTGATGATAAAAAGATAGCATCCGTATCTGCCATTGCAAGCATCTGCAAAATGGTTTCATCAGACTGTTCCACGTCAATGCAGACAACTGTACTACCACAGTAATTGGCTGCAAAATATACAAGAATCCACTCATAGCTGTTCTCGCCCACAACTGCAATATGTTTTCCGGCAAGCCCCATCTCAATCAACATTTCCTGAAGATATCTTACATCATCACGAAGCTGATTATAGGTCACTCCCATTTCTTCCTGTTTTCTTGTAAACCAGGAAATTGCAGGTGCGTCGCCATACTTTTCAGCTATACTTTCAATCATATCCCGAAATCGGTCATAATATTCTACTTTGTTCAGAGGATAATTTTTCATTGTTTTCTCCTTTTAGTTCGTTAATTTTGTGTCGGTACAATAAACTTTCTCAAACCTGTCCCGACCCATTTTCTCCATCAGCCGCAGCAGTGCATCTACGATACGACCGTCAAACTGCGTATCCTTTCCCGCTATCAATTCTGATATGGTCTTGTCTAAGCCAAGGCCTTTTCTATAAGTACGATTGGATATCATTGCATCAAAGGAATCTGCCACGGCAATGATCCTTGCCCCGAGACAGATCTGTTCTCCGGCAAGCTTATCAGGATAACCGCTGCCATTATATCTTTCATGATGTCCTCTGACAATTGGCAGTATCTCTTTAAACGGAGTATAGGGTGCAAGTATCTTCTCCCCTTCCACAGGATGTTTCTTAATCTCCTGAAACTCCTCTTTTGTGAGAGGACCATTTTTTAATAGAATTGCATCCGGCACACCGACTTTTCCGATATCATGGAACAGACCCGCTATACGGATCATATTCACCTCCTGCTCACTCATACCTAATTCCTGTGCCAGAGCAGTTCCCAGACTGGAAACACGTTCAGAATGTCCCTTAGTCTCCTTGTCTCTTGATTCAACCACAAAACGCAATGTCTCAATGGTCTGCATATAAGCTTTTTCCATTTCCGCCTGATATTCCCGGATGGTACGCATCTGCCGAATGGATTTGACACAAGACTCTACAAGAAGTTCCAACATGTCAAAACGTTCATCTTTTTCATAATATCCCTGAATATCCAGCTGTCTGATTGTCTTGATAGGAGGTGCCATGCTTTTATGACCGGTCAACAGGATGATATAAATATCCTTATTAAACTTCCTGATTTCTTCCACCACCTGATCCCCACAGATAGGCGTCATCAAAAAGTCCAACAATAATATGTCATAGGCACCATTCCGCACTTTTTCAATTGCCATCATCGGATTACTTTCCACATCCACATGATACCCGGAACGTATAAAATAAGCTTGAATCGTAGCGGTAATAATGGGATCATCATCCAATGTCAAAATGGATATTTTATTTTCTGTTACGATTTTACTCCTTCTCATTTTCTTGCTGTCCTCACTTTTAACAGTTACTTATCTGATCTGAACTCTTTCCAAAGGTATAGCTATGCCAAATATGCTGCCGCCGCCTTCGCGATCGCGTACCCATAAATGCCCGCTGAATTTGCCTTTGATCACAATATTGGAAATATACAGTCCCAAACCTGTTCCCATTGTTCCCTTGCTGGTGACCATAGTCTTGAACAATTTCTCCCTTACGTTTGGACTGATTCCCTGACCCCTGTCTTTCACTGCAATGTGCAGATGCTCCCGGTCAGTATATATCTGTATTTCTATCTCTCCACCACCGACCTGCTTCTGAGCATATATTGCGTTCGATAAGAGATTGTCCACTACCTGAATCAGATTATTGATATCCCCCTGCAGGGAGATCACCTTATTCTGATCATAATCCACTTTCAGCTGACAGCTGCTGTTCAGCAGCTCATGGCGCAGCAGCAACATACTTCTCTTTAACACTTCGTCGATAGTAAATGTAGAATTATCATCTGTATTGATGTTAGCCGCCTGTCCTTTGATGGCGGTAATAATATCGGACATATATGCAGTGGAATCCTTTACCTTCTGAAACCAATCCCGCATCTCCGTATAAATCTCACGATAATCTTCCTCTATGACCTGTGGATCGGATAGACTTTCCTCGCATTCACTCACCAGATCCTCTGCTGCAGAAATGCAGCCTGAAATACTCATAATCGGGGTTTTCAGGTTATGTGCCAGCCCTCCGATCATGGAACCCAGGAAAGCCATTCTTTCCTGCTCCATCATTCGCTCCTGACTATCCTGAAGCTTCTTCATACTTTCCCTTAACTGGGTAATATCTTTAAACAATACCGCAAATCCGGATATTCGTCCGTTAATCTCCAATGGTGATACATCCACAACAAAATATTTCTTCTGAATCTTTTCATTTAGACTGACGGTAACAGCCTGTTCGTAAGATATCAGTGTTCCGCCTTCTCTGCTTGATTCAATGGCCGTCAGTATATTATATACTGCCGTCTTCTGTCTGATATCCTCTTTCCTTACACAGTCACTCAAATGGCGATTTTCAACTATTCCATATTCTTGTGCAAACAAATTTGCAAAAGTTTTATTATAATTAAGTACCAGACCTTTCTCACTGAGAATCAGATAACCGTCCGAAATGGCATCCAGAATATGCTTCGTTGCTACCGGTGTAATATCCAGCATATGAAGCGAATAAATTGCGATTCCGTTCAGCACCACTGTCACAATAAAACTCATGGGGGTGGCGGAAATGGGCACATCATTTCCGCTGAATGTTGCATAAACGCTGACTATCAGCGGGCAGAGACCGCTCAATGTAAACAAGATACATTGTTTCCAGTACAACATGGTCTTATTCTTCATCGCAAATCTGATCATATAGGTAATTGCCGCAATCAGACAAATGTAATTGCATAACCCGCTTACCAGAATATACGAGCCGAACTCAATCTCGCTTCTGACTACAGAAAACTTTACATACTGCAGGTGATGCAGCGGGTTCGTCCATGTCACCAGCACCGTAATAACCGGCATAATAAACAATGCCTTCATCCATGTCCGCATCCTTTCATAACCTTCCACAAAAGTGACAGCGATACACAGATATAGCGGGGAACATAACGCTCCCCCGGGCTGCATCAGACAGTCCAGAACGAACATGACCTTCTCATTATCCTGATCTGCCAGCCTAATACACATCACCACAATGATCCAACTGGCCAATGACACGGAAACAAGCAGATATAGCCTGTGAAGCAGATTCTTTCTTCTTTCACCGCGCATACTCCATATGGAAAAAGCTGTAATTATGACCAATGCACAGGCAAAAATAACCAATGCTAAATTTGAAACCATTTATAATCTCCTTTTACACATTTAACCCTTATATATGGAACCCCTGAAGCAACTGTTTGGGCGCCGGGATCTTAGGTCTGTAGCCGGCCTGTTCCAGATATTTCATCGTCAGTTCATTAGCAACCCTGATCTTTGGAGGCTTTGTCTTCATACGATGCCAGTGATCCATCAAAAGTGCTACAAGTTCTTTCTCCAGTCCGGCTGCCTTTTCTTCCAGAATCTCTGTAAGTTCTTCCTCCTTAACTACCTGAATTTTATCATCCAGTGCCTTTACCACATCCGCAAGCACGGGTGGATTCTGACTCATAATATGATAAATCAGTCCGTTTCCTTCCGTCAAAGCCAACACTTCTTCAACCGCCACATCTACCGGCATCAGATCCACTGCTGACTGTGCTGCACTTTCAGGAACTGCTCCTATCCGGCAAAATCCTTTCATGAGCAGGTAAAATACATTATTTTCGGGATTTCTCTGGAACACACCATCCGAAGCTCTTCCCACCAGTCTTCCGAGACGGAAAATTTTAGCGTTCACACCTTCTTTGGCAGCTTGTAATACCAGTCCTTCTGCCAGGAATTTACTTTTTACATAAATATTATCTTCCCAGACCTGTCCGATATCATAATCTTTTTCCGTAAACACTCTGTCCTCATTGCTGTTCTTCAGATGTTCACCACTGACGCTGCATGTAGACATATGGTAAAATGCCGCATCAGCCATACGTGCGAATATCAACATATTTTTCGTACCGCCGGTGTTGACATTCATATAGCTTTCTTCCTCTGCTGCATAATGACGTACATCTGCGGCACAATGATAAATCTCTCCCACCTGGAAATTGAGCATGACATAGTCTCTCTCTGACATTCCAAGATGATCCATGGAGATATCACCCTTTACTACTTTTAATTTTTCATTTGCACTCAAAAGCAGATCCTGTCCGAAATACCATTCCAGACACTCATGAAGTCTCCGGGCATCTCCATCCCTCATCAAACAGATGACCTGTCTGCCCTGCATCAGTAATTCCTTTACTAAATGTGCTCCGAAAAAGCCTGTAGCTCCTGTCACCAGTGCTGCCTTCTTCTTTCCGGATGTTGCCCCCCTTCGGTTCAGGGACCATTCTATTTTTATTCCTTCACAGGTTTCTGCACCGGTTTCTCTGCCGGTTTCCTGAACTGCACTTTCTGTGTCAGGTACTTCCTGTTTCTTTGCACGGAATGCCTCTAAAAGTGCCGCCTGCTTTTCAGCAGTGGGATTCTCATAAAATTCTGAAAGAGACATTTCCAGATGATCGTTGAAATAATAGCTCAATACATTCAACGCCCCCATGGAAGTCCCACCCTGTTCAAAGAAAGAATTCTTCGAATCATGGGCCGGTACACTGAGCACCTTGTTCCAGACAGATAATACATATTCCGGGGTAATCTCAGGCAGCTTATTTTTATTTTCTTCCTCTGCACTTTCAACCGCCGGAGCTGCTGAAAGATTTTCTGCCGACGGAGCAGTTTCTGCAGCGGCCGGACTCTCTGTCTGTTGCTGTTGTGCTGCTGCCATCTTCTGCAGTGTCTGCATATCTATCTTATTAGTCGCCGTAACCGGCATCCTGTCGATATGTAACAGTCTTGATGGTATCATGTAAACCGGCAGCACCTTACCCAGATGTGTCAGGATTGCTTCCCTTGCCTTCTCAGGCTCTCCTGCTTCATAAAAAGCACACAGTTCCATAGAACCGTCTTCCTTACGAATTGCCACAGTAGCAGCCTGGTCAGCGAATCCGGACTCCATGATCGCCCCTGTTATTTCACTAAGCTCCACTCTCTGTCCGTTCAGCTTCACCTGTGCATCCTTGCGTCCCACATAATCAAACGTTCCGTCTGCACGAAGCCGAACCAGATCACCGCTCTTATACATCTTTTCTCCCGGAAAATAAATATCCTCCACGAAAGAACTTTCTGTCAATTCCGGTCTGGATATATACCCTGCTGCCAGACATTCTCCCGCAATATAAAGTTCCCCGCAGGCAGTAGGAATTACCGGTCGTAATTTCTCGTCCAATACATAAGTACGGGTATTCTGAAGAGGTCTTCCGATTGTGATATGCTCTCCGGGCTTTAATGCCTGCATGGTAGTGAATACGGTTGCCTCAGTAGGACCATACATATTCATCAGCACACCATCCGTATGCTGATAAAATTTTTCAAGGAGTGTCTTAGTCACTACCTCACCGCCCAACAATACAATTCTGATATTATGGGCAGCCTGACAAAAGGCATCATTTCCAAGGCACATCTGCAGTCTGGATGGTGTCATTTCAAAGATACCTGTCTGATACTTCTCAACCAATTCCGCCAACTTCCATGGCAGCATCATTTCTTCTTCATCTGCCAGCACTACGCATCTGCCCAACGCAAGGGCGATCAAAGTCTCCACCACAAAGCAGTCAAAGACAGAATTGGTGGAACATAATACATTTCCTTCCACCGGATCCAGCAAAGTCTTCATCTGTGAATACAGATTGGAAATAGAACGATGACGCAGCATAACTCCCTTGGGCTTTCCTGTAGATCCGGAAGTAAACAGTACATTGACCAGATAATCATTTCTTACCGGTCTGTCTGTATATTCCTGTCTCTCTCCTTCCGGCAGCAGACAGGACTGACATGGCGTTTCTTCCAAGAATTTATCCGGCAGCCGCGTCATTCCTGCAGCATCATAGAAAAGAAGCTTTGCTTCTGATACTTCCAGCATGTAAGAAAGTCTTGCGGCCGGGAATGTAGGCAGCATAAACACATAGGCACATCCTGCTTTCAGGACAGCATACATAGCTGCTATCATATCCGGTGTTCTGCTCAGGCACAGACCAACACACTGTCCGGGCTGAACACCCTTATCCTCAATAAACTGTGCAATAGCTGAGGCACGCTTTTCCAGCTGTGCATAAGTAATTTTTTCTCCATGGAAAATAATTGCCGTATCTTGCGCCATTGTAACGGCTTTATTATATAAAATCTTGTGAATCGGAAGATTCACAAAAGGTGTCACTTCATAATTGGGCTGTTCCACATATTTCTGATAGTCCTGTTGTGACAACAGCTTCAATTGTTCCAAGTGCACATTCTTTTTATGGATCAGCTGACTTAAAATCTGTCCAAAGCACCTTGCGTAAAGCTGTATGGTCTCTTTCGAGAATATGCTTGTGGCATAAGAAAACCGAAGTGCATAAGCACTGCCTTTACGTGTCATCTCAAGAATCATATCCATCTTCACGGCACCGGTAGAAATCGGTTTGTACATCATCTTTCTTCCATCCAGACAGAAAGCTTCTTCATCCACCGGGCTCTGCGTCAGCATAACCTGATACAAAGCATTCTGTTCTCCTCTCGGCAGATTCAATGCACCAATGATTTCTTCCAGAGATACCTGCTGATGATCCAACATTCCTGTAACAACTGCCTGAACCTTATCCAGCCACTGGCTGACAGTCAGACTCTTCTCCGGCTTCAGTCTCAACGGCAATGTATTGATGAACGGACCACAGATTTCCATAGTCTGAGGCAGATTTCTTCCTGCCACAGGTGCACCGATGACAAAATCTTCTCTTCCGGAAACTGCGGACAAAAGAATACCATACGCCGCAAGGAACAATACAAAACCGGACGTACCATTCTCTCTGCAAAAGCTGTCGCAAGCTTCACTTTCCTCCTGAGTGAGAAGGTACTCATACTCAGCACCTTTATAATCAAATTTCTTCGGGCGCGCATTATCTCCCGGCAATTCCAAAGGATCAGGCAGATTCTCTAACTGCATCTTCCAATATGCCAGTTCTGTCTGTACCGGACTCTTCTGTCCGAAAACGTCCTTCTTCTCCTGTTCTGCTGCATATATATAATCGTAGTAATTCCACTCAATGTTCAGGCATTCTTCGCGATAAGCCTGATCAAGTCTTTTCAGGATCAATGGTGTACTCATGCCGTCGCCGACAATATGATGACTGTCTATAAACAGATACCATTCCCCCTCCGGTGACTGCCAGAGCGCTGCACGCAGCAATGGTGCCTTACTCAAATCAAATGGCCGCAGGAATTCTCTGCAGTTCTCCCGGAAATCAGTTCCATCAAGCTTCTCTATCTCAAATGGTACCTCATCCCGGACATGGGCATGGATTCCCTCTTCATCCCGTACAAATGCCGTACGAAAGATTGCTTCTTCTTTTATTAATGTTCTGAATGCGGCTGCAAGTCTTCCCTCATCCGGTTCTTCTTCCAGCAGAAAAGCTCCCGGCATATTGTAAGACAATCCACTGGGATCCAGTAAGGTCTGAATATACATTCCCTGCTGTACAGGCGATAACGGATAATTCTCCTGCTTCGGTGCCTTGCCGAAAGTCTTGAGCTGATGTGTTCCTATTGCTTTATCCGAAGACATACTGACAGTATCCCCGTCCAGATAAGCTGCAACCTTGACAGCGGTCCTGCATGCATATAGATCTGCAATTCTGATCTTTCGTCCCAGCCGATCTTCGATTGCCATGACACACTCCATGGCATTCAGAGAATTGCCTCCGGCAAGGAAATAATCCGTGCTGCCGTAAACTTCTTCTCTATGAAGCACACTGCGGAATACCTCCAACACTGTCCTTGCAGTCGAAGACAATACTTCCCGGCCATCACCTGTGGGATTCTCAGGCAGAGGAAGTTTTCTCTCATCCACTTTGCCGTTGGCATTTGTAGGAAGTTCCTTTAACTTCATCAGAAAAGAAGGAATCATATATCTGGGCAGATAGGTTGCTGCATGAGCCAAAATCTGTGACTCACTGACATTCTCCCGGGCACAGTAATAAACTCCCAGCAATTGCTGTCCGTTTATTTCACACACTCTTGCTATGGCTGCCGTCACCCCCGGATATGCCTCAATACAGGACGATACTTCCTGAAGTTCCACTCTTAATCCACGCAGCTTTACCTGATTATCCAGACGGCCTGCCAGTACGATCTCTCCATCCGGTGTCCAGCTGGCAACATCCCCTGTAAAATAAATCCTGTCTTCCACAGCAAATGGATTTTTCAAAAAACATTTCTTCGTCAATTCCGGTTGATTACGATAACCACGGCCGACACACTTTCCGCCTACATACAAGTGACCATAACCGCCTGCGGGCAATGGGTTCATCCATCTGTCCAGCACATATAGCCGGCAGTTACCCATAGGGCGGCCGGCTGTAATCTTATCCGCATGAGATAACTCTTTCAGACTGACACCTACTGTCGTTTCAGACGGTCCGTATTGATTGTAGATTCTGGCATTGGTCAGCTTTTTGATTTTCTTTAACAGCTCTGCCGGAAAACTTTCTCCGCCGCACACAATGCTTTCCAGTTTCCACATAGCTCTGCAAAATGCACTGTTCTGCATAAAAGCTGCAAGTCTGGAAGGTGTCATGGAAAAGAAGCCCACTGCATGTCCATTGATCAGTGCTGCAAGTCTTTCCGGTGACTCCAAATCCTCCTCTCCCGGCAACACAATCGTCCTGCCGTTTAAGAGAGCTACTATACTTTCCAGCATAAATGCATCAAATCCCACGTTACATACAGACAATACTGCTCCCTGACCATAAATACCGGTCATTTCCTGTGCCAGATTCAACAGATTTCTATGGGTGATCTCCACACCTTTCGGTTCTCCGGTACTTCCGGAGGTTTATACCACATAAGCAAGTCTTTCTCCAACCGGTTGCTCTTCCTTCCGGGCGGGCGCACCCGGGACATAAAAGACCGCTCCGCGGGAATGGATTTCTTCCACAGTGAGCACGTTGACAGTGTCCTCTCCCAGGCGCCGTCTGTTCCTCTCATTGGTAATAAGTACTTTTGTGCCGCTCAGTTCCAGGATCCGTTTGATTCTTTCTGCCGGAAGTTCCTCAGAAAGCACAACATATGCACATTCCGCCTGCAGGCTTCCTACCATGGCAGCCAGTAAATCAGCCTTTCTCGGCAACAAAATTGCAACCAGATCTTCGCTTTTCACATCACATTTTGACAAAGCACATGCATATCCCGCACTTTTATACAAAAAAGCACCATATGTCATTCTTTCACCGTCACAAATGACTGCTACCCGGTTCTGATACTCGCTGCAGCCCCGAACCAATGCTTCATACACCGAAATTTCTTCCAGATAGCGGTCAGTCATGTTAAAAGTGTATAATAATTGTTCCTTCTGCTCCATAGATAAGACACGAAGCTGGTGAATGGGTTTATCCGGCTCCGACAATGCCTCGTTCAATATTTCGCAAATGCTGTTATGTAAGCTTACAATTTCCTCTTCTCCGAAGAATTGGGCTAGATAATCATAATCCACCGCATACCGTTTGTGATCCAACAGGTTCGTCAGATGAATGGTCAGCTGCTCCGCCTGATAACCACAGTAGTGCCATCTGCCGGAAAACATGACAGATGCATCCCTGCTTTCATAAATCTTGCTGTCCTGATAAGACAGTGCAATGTGAAACAGACGGCCATCTCTGCCCGCCAATTCGGTGATCTTTGAAAAAGGATATCTTTGATGCCTGAGCATTTCATACCAGGCTTCCATCAGCTTTTCATTGAACTGATTTAAAGTCCATTCATCATTAATATTATTATAAAAAGGCAACGTTGTGACAAACATGCCTGTACTCTGCTTAAATTTAAAATTAGTCCTGTTAAAGATCGGGACACCGATAGTAAAATGTTCTGCACCGCCGATTCTTTTAAAATATATAGCCAATGCCATATAAAACACTGCAAAAGGTGCCACTCTCTTTTCCTGGCAATAGGAATAAATTGCATGATTCAGTATCTGAGGCAATTCAAAGCTTATTCGCCTTCCCACCGGGCTGACCACAGCACTGCTTACTGATTTTAATACCGAGGGCTCCCCTGACTGTTCTAAAATACGTTTCCAGTAAGCTTCGTCTTTTACACATGCTTTAGATGTAAGGTATTGCTGTTCTTCTTCCACGTGCAACTCGTAATCGGGTGCCTGTGCCAGGGAAACTTCCTTGCCTTCCAGCAGTTCCAGGTAAGTCTGTCCTATCTTGTTACAGATCATGATCTGTGACCAGCCGTCAGCAATGATATGATGCAGCTTGACTAAGATACCGCCGCCGCTTTCCCCTTCCCTGAAAAGCACAAATCTGTAAAGAGGTCCGTCTTCCAAAGGAATCGTTTCTCTGGTTACTGCGATCTCCCAGTTCTCTATTCCCTCTCTGCTGGTATTACTGAAATCATACACCGGAAAATCTTCTCTTATATAAGGAACATGATACTGAACAACTTCGCCATCTTTTTCTGTCAATCTGGTGCACATGGAAGTATCATTTTCCAGAACACGATGGATGCTCTCCTGAAGTATCAGGAAATCCAGATGGCCTTTAATTCTTACCGTAGTACTGATATTATTAACAGAGGTTCCCGGAAGAGTCCTTTCAAGGTTCAAAATATTCTGTTGACTTAATGACAAAGGAAAAAAGTGCATCATCCAGCCTCCTTTCTTAGGTATTCTCACTATTTTCATCCTCAACAGCCTGAGCTATTTTCCGGTTCAATATAACCGCTTAATACATTTCTGTCATAGTTTACAAACTGCAGGGCTTCTTTGTCTGTTTGTCCTCCACAGATTTGCGGATCATAGAATGCATACTGTTTTCTGCCTGCATCCTTGGCATGATACAGAGCCCGGTCTGCGCAGCAGAACAGATTAAAATAAGATTCTGCATGATCCGGCAGGAAAGCTACTCCTATGGAACAACTGGGCTTACAATCCGAAACCTTGCCGTCACATATTTCCTGCAGCCCCTTATTCAGCTGCCTGCAGCGTTTTCTTACGATTTCTTTGTCCGAAACATCTTTCATGAGCACCAGGAATTCATCTCCGCCGATTCTGCCTACAATGTCCTTGGAACGAAACAGCTTTCTGATGGTCTGAGCCACCTGTATAAGGATAGCATCTCCAAACATATGACCATATTGATCATTGATCTGCTTGAAATCATCCAGATCAATGATCAATAAAGCTCCCTTTGCAGTCTTACCATCGTCAATATACTCTTCCACCAGCTTGCGTGTAATAGACGCATTGTATATTTTTGTCAGGGAATCTTTCTGCGCCAGTTCCTGTAACTCACTTACTTCATTTTTTTCTGCATCGTATTCATATTTTAATTTAGTGATATCCACAAGAAGACCATAAAGAGACTCCTGCCCGTTCTCTCTTCTGACACGATGTCCCCGATTCAGTACCCACAACATCTCTCCATTTTTATGAAAGGCAGGAAAAATCCATTCTATATCATCAGACACGGAAAGCTGCTCCGCAAGTTTACTCAGCAGTTTTTCACGTGCCTCTTCATTTACCAATTCCAAAATACTGTTATGATAATCTGTCTTTATCTCTTCGGCAGAATATCCAAACAATTCCCCCAATTCAGCAGCATCGCTTTCCAAGGTCAGACTGCTGTCATTCCGGCAGCAATACAGACCCGAAAACTTTGCAACCCCTCCAAACTCTAAAGGAATCATCGGAAGACCTCCTTTTACTACATCATTACACAATCTATATTCAAACCTTAACACATTACAGAACACTTTGCAACAAAAACTTACTGACAAATTTAAGCCGATATGATATAATCCGTACAAGAATATACCAAATAAAGCAGATGATTTTTTTACAATAGGAGTAACCCCGTGAATAAGAAAGCATTGATCCTGTGTATTTCTATTCTGGTTTTGACAGTATTATCAGTAATACTGATAACCTGCATCATACTTTTCAGCAAACGCAGCAAAGAAAGCACTGCTGCTTCAAACGCTTCGGAAGAAAATACAGAAAGTTATATTGATCAAATAACCCTGGAAAGCGAAGCCATCCTCCGGGAAGCTGCTGCCCTGGAAGATTCACTTCAGCCGGCCCAGAGTATTGTTCTCAAACCACAGGCTTCCGGCACTCTGACCGCAGCAAATGAATATGCCACAATTGATTATTCCCATACTGACGACGGTTACGTAATGGTCCTCTATACGGCATCCACGGAACAGCGCTTGAAATCTCAGGTAACCGGTCCTACCACTACCTATACATATGATCTGACTCCGGGAGAATGGGCTGTATTTCCTCTTTCTGACGGAAATGGGAATTATCGAATCAGCGTTTTTGAAAATATTATTGATAACCGCTACGCCCAGGTTCTGGCTGTTGATATTACCGTGTTGCTGGATGATGAATTTGCGCCGTTCATTCGTCCCAATCAGTATGTAAATTACGAAAATACAACCGCTACCATCGAAACCGCAGAGACCCTTACAGGCAGCTTAACAGATTTATTAAGCAAGGTCGAAGCTATCTATGACTATGTAGTCAATAACATATCCTACGATACAGAAAAGGCAGCAATTGTGCAGAGCGGATATCTGCCCGATTTGGATGAAGTTCTTGAAACCGGAAAAGGAATCTGTTTTGACTATGCTGCACTGATGACCGGCATGCTCCGTTCACAGGGAATTCCCTGTAAACTTGTTGTAGGATATGCAGGAAGTGCTTACCATGCCTGGATCAGTGTCTGGTCCGAATCCACCGGCTGGATAGATGGAGCCATATATTTTAACGGGACTTCCTGGCAGAGAATGGATCCCACCTTTGCCGCTTCCGGCAAATCAGACCCTTCCGTTATGGAATTTATCGGGGACGGTACCAATTATACCAGTAAATACATCTATTAATTTAGGAAAGAATACATCCCTATGAAACAAACACAATTTACCAATGATTACATAGCCGCTTTTTGCCGGCAGCTTGCTTTTCTGCTGCATTCCGGAGTCAGACTGAGTGACAGCCTGATTCTTCTTTCAGAAGAGGAAACGAATCCGGCATACCGGGAAATACTTTCCCATATTGCCTGTCAAATAGATAACGGGGCTTCTCTCTCCTCTGCCTTTGAAGAGACAGGATGTTTTCCTTCCCACGTCACCGGTCTGTTGGAAGTAGGTGAGCAGGTTGGACGGACAGAAGAGACTCTGACAGCTCTTTCCGGGTACTATGAAGAGAAGGAACAAATGAATCGTCAATTGAAAAATTCTCTGACATACCCATCGGTTCTGTTTCTGATGATGCTTGCAGTCATCATTGTTTTATTGACACAAGTACTGCCTGTATTCGATGATGTATATGCCTCCCTGGGAGGAAGTCTGACCGGTCTGGCAGGTGGTCTTCTAATACTGGGGCAGGCTTTAAATATCATCCTGCCATTTGTGGGAGTGGTAATCGCTGTCACAACAGCTGTACTTTTCGTGATTTCTCTCCATCCTGAAATGCATCACAAAGCACTTCATTTCTGGCAGACTCATTGGGGAGATAAGGGGATTTTCCGCAAAATGAATAATGCCCGATTTGCCCAGGCACTTTCCATGGCATTCAGCAGCGGTCTCCCTTTGGAAGAGGGTGTATCTCTTGCAGCCTCTCTTTTAAAAGACTGCCCTGATGCTGTGAAACGCTGTGAAACCTGCCGTGCCTGCCTGGATGCCGGTGGTGATCTGTCCACCGCACTGGGTGAAAGCCATATGCTTACCGCATCTGACTGCAGGATGCTCACTCTTGGTATGCGAGCGGGTACCGGTGATGCTGTCATGGAAAGAATATCCCACAGACTTTCTGAAGAAGCCAGGGAAGCACTTGAGAATCAAGTTGCCAAAGTAGAACCTGCACTGGTACTGATCACCTCTATACTGGTCGGTGCTATTCTCTTTTCTGTAATGTTACCATTAATGCACATAATGAAAGCAATTGGATGATTTTATGAAGACACACGTACAAAAGCAAATCCTGTCACTCCTGCCACCTGTTCTTGCAGCAGGTGTCCTTCTCTGTTTCCTGACAGCACTCTCAGGCTTAAGTCGGGATCAGTCACTGGAGGACAAGCAGCAGTTAGAAGCAGTTCTGGCCCGGACCGCCGTAGCCTGCTATGCTGCGGAAGGAATCTACCCTCCCGATCTGCAATATCTGACTGATCATTACGGTGTGCAGATCAACGAAGAACTGTACACTGTAAAATATGAATTTATTGCCTCTAACCTGATGCCGGATATTACCGTATTGGACAACCAACCATGAAAGAACAAATGAAAAAGAATAAATTAACCTCCCTTGCACCACTGCTTATATTTGCCATTTTCACATTTTGCATATTAATGGTGCTGTTGACCGGAGCAAATGTATATCAGAAATTCTCCCGGCGGGATCAGGACAATTTTCAACGTCGTACTACCGCGCAGTACCTGACCACCCGTATACGGCAGAACGACGTTTCAGGCATGATATTTGTCGGCAGCTTCGATGGCACTACGCCTCAGACTTCCGGAAACACTTTATTTCTTTGTGAAGAACTGAACGGCAGGCTTTTTTATACTCGCATTTACTGTCATGACGGTTATCTTCGGGAACTCTTTGCCGAATCCGGCATCAGCTTCAGCCCTACGGCCGGTCAGGAAATTCTGGAGGTTAAAGACCTGTTTTTTACAATACAGGACGATCTTATATATGTTGATATCGAATATGTGGATACTACTACTGAGACACTTATCCTGCATGTAAGAAGTGTTAAGGAGGTCACTGATGAAAAGTAAATCACTTCTTCCGCTTATGGAACAATTGATCATGATCCTTGTCTTTGCTCTGACTTCTGTTTTGTGCCTGCAGGGCTTTGCCGCAGCCAACCGTATGTCCCGTCGTCAGGAACGCACCGGCCGGGCTGTTGTCTTAGCTCAGAATGCCGCAGAAATATTAAAATATACAACCGGAGACTTCGAACAGGCTGCCGAACTTTTGGGCGGGCAGATTGAATCAGGCATTTGGGAAATATACTACGATATAAATGCACATGTAACTTCCGTTAAGGACGATGCTGCTTACCTGCTGCAAGCCACTCCTTCAGCTGACAACGATCCCTTCCTTGGCTCCTCGCACATCCGTGTCTTTTCTGAAGAAGAGCTTCTTTTCGAAATAAAAGTTGCATGGCAGGAGGTATCATGATGCAGTCAAGGAAACATTTTACTCCCCCTGTTGTCGGCGGAAGTTCTCTTCTGGTTATTTTCGCAGTTTTATGTCTGACCGTGTTTACGCTTCTTGCTCTAAGCACCGTCCGGGCAGATAACCGTTTGTCCGATGCATCGGTCAAAGCTGTATCGGATTATTATGCTGCTGATATGGAGGCAGAGATTATTTTATCACAACTACGTCAGGGACATATTCCTGATGGTGTTCAAGTGAATGGCAACAGATACTCTTATTGCTGCCCCATCTCCGCCACCCAGACTCTAATGATACAAGTGCAGAATGATGGGGCCGACTGGAAGGTTCTGCGTTGGCAGGCGGTATCCGCATTAAAATAAAAGCATAAGCAGAAATTTGCCGATCAAAAGCTGCACGACACTCTCGCACACAAGAAAGTTGAGGAATCCTCATGTCAAATTTAATGAAATACTTAGAACAGGCAGTAAGAAATCAAGCTTCTGATCTTTTCCTGATAGCCGGCGGGCCGGTGAGCATAAAAGCGGAAGGCCACATTTCTCGCATCCGGGAAGAGAAGCTTCTTCCTCCCGATACCCAGGAATTGATCACCGAAATCTATTCTATGGCTAACCGCTCCATGGATCTGTATCAGAAAACCGGTGATGATGATTTTTCTTTTGCAGTTCCGGGACTTGCCCGTTTCCGTGTCAATGCTTATCGTCAACGCAGTTCCATGGCCGCAGTAGTCCGTGTGGTATCTTTTGATATTCCCAACTGGGAAGACATTCATATCCTTCCTCAGGTCATGGATCTGGCAGACACGCGCCACGGAATGATTCTTGTAACAGGGACAGCAGGAAGCGGCAAATCCACAACTCTGGCATGTATCATCGACCGCATCAACCGTACAAGGGACTGCCACATTATTACGCTGGAAGACCCTATTGAATATCTGCATCGGAATCAGCGCAGTATTATCAGTCAGCGGGAAATTGCCATTGATACCGTCGATTATCTTTCTGCTCTTCGTGCTTGCCTGCGTCAGGCACCGGATGTCATCCTGCTTGGAGAAATGCGTGATGCAGAGACAATCCATACTGCCATTTCAGCCGCAGAGACCGGTCACACTGTCATCGCCACACTACATACCAGAGGGGCCGTTAACTCTATCAACAGGATCATTGACAGCTTCGACAGTTCCAATCAGGCTCAGATCCGCATCCAGCTGTCATCAGTATTGTGTTCAGTAGTGTCTCAGGAGATGGTGCCTGACAAAAGAGGCAATATGATTCCTGCTTTTGAGATCATGCATATCAATAGTGCTATCCGCGGTATGATCCGTGACAATAAAAATCACCAGATTGACAATGCCATTATTGCAGGCAGAGCAGAAGGCATGATTACCATGGACCAGTCCATTCTGTCTCTTTACCGTAAAGGTCTTATCGATAAGGAAACCGCCCTGGTTCACGCCGATTATCCCGAGCAGCTTCAGAGGCAATTATAAACATTATCAAAAAAATAACCCTTCAAATTGATTCCTGCATTCCATAGATCAACTTGAAGGGTTATTTTTTATGTCCTGTTATTTTTTATGTCCTGTTATTTATTCTGCAAAGTTTCTTTCCCATTTTTCGCAGCTTTCTTATGTTTCATGATACGCCGGATAATGAATATCAGGATCAACAGAAGCAGTGCGATACCGATGCAGCATGCAATAATCATACCTGTACTCATCATCCCAGGTTCCGCAGAAACGGGTTCCTCTGCTTCCTCAGGATACTCGATGCGATGCCCTCTTACCAGCAGACGATGGGAGTTGACACCATAAGGAGTACAGGTTACCAAAGTACAATAATCCATACCGGGTACAGGCAGGAGATTATCTACTTCTTCCGGCAAAACTATCGTAATCTGATCCACTTCATATGCCACTGTGTCTCCTGCAATATGAATATAAAACTGATCACCTTCTTTCACCTCTGTCAGATCGGTGAACAATTCAGCTGATGGCAAGCCTGTATGCCCGCTCAACACACTGTGGTTGCCTTCACCGCCAATCGGGAAAGCCGTTTTAGAAATATGTCCTACTCCTTTTGACAGAACACTTTCATCGACACCATGATAAACGGGCAGGTATACATCAATAACAGGTACCTCTATATATCCCATCATACCATTGCCAAAATTCATAATATCCTTGTATTCATATTCACAATCTACTTCGTCCGAAATATTGCGCAAAGCAGCATTGTATGCCTCTGCCATCCTTCTCTGCTCTGCCAGAGCGGTTTCACTCTGGTCTGCCATCTTCTCATTAAACTGCTGAATGGCATAGGAGCCCGTCATTTCATTATAAAAGTTACTGATTGTGGGATATAACATAACCAATAATCCTACAACGATCAAAACAACGATCAGTATTGTGGAATTACTCTTTTTTTTCTTCTTTTTTGTTTTACCTTTTACTTCTGTACTTCCCAAAACGGATACCTCCTAAAGAACTCTTGCTATTCCTATAGCAAACAGGGGTAGGATATTTGCCCACCCCTGTTTCAATCAGAATCCTGTTCTAGTTCTCTGCTTCTGCTTCGTTTTCTTTTTTCTTTTTCACGATCAGAATCACAACTGCTGCAGTGATCAACAGTACTCCGCCTACGGTGAAGATTGTTGTACCGATACCACCGGTTTCAGGAAGTTTGAAGGTATTGCTGTTCGCAACATCTACCACATTCTCCTTCAAATGTGAAGCCTTATCAAGAGTTACAGCTACAGGGTAGCTAAGAAGGTTATATCCTGAAGGTGCCTGAATCTCAACCAGATAATATTCGCCTTCTTCAAGACCATAAATTACTGCAGCTCCTTTATCTGTTGTGGTAACAACGCTTACTTTCTCACCGGTTAAGTCAGCGATATCATAGAATTCTTCATAAACTACAGGTTTTGTTCCATCTTTTGTTACCAGCGGAGTAGCTCCATCTGTACCCTGGTCAACAACTTTTGCCAGTTTGAATTTAGCACCTGCCAGAGCGTCATTACTATTCTTTGCGTCATGCTTGTAGATATTGATACCACAAGTATAAACTACAGGTTTATCTGATTCTGTTTCATATTTAAAATTAACGGAATTGGTGTAAATTAACTTCGCCTGGTTAGGAATTTCTACGCCCATAGAAGCGTCTTCGTCGATTACAGCTTTGAAGTATACACGAACTTCATAATCTTCATATTCATCATCAACGATATCTGCTACCTTTTCCATACCGGCATCGGTCAGTTCCACTTCAAACTTATCGATAGTTTCATTTTCTCCGTCACTTACGTTTACAGAGCCTTCGGAAACTCTTACTACGTAGTCAATACCTTTTTCAAGTGTCTTTGCATCATTGCCGGACACACTGTATGCCCCATCAGACTCCTTTTCAACTACTACAACCATTCC
>JAZQAT010000049.1:0-21001 GCA_045545375.1 Acetatifactor sp. | reverse complement strand
CAGGGTTCGAGCCCCTGGAGGCGCATCGAAGTCTCAGGATTCGCCGATAGAGCGGGTTTTGGGGCTTTTTTTTGACGCTGTAGACAGTCATGATTTGGGAGGTAAGTATGATATTTGATACACATGCACATTATGATGATGAAGCATTTGACGAGGATAGAGAACAGTTGCTGGCAAGTCTGGCAGAGCAGAGAATTGGAAGGGTGGTCAATATTGGATCCAGCCTGAAGGCTTGTGTAAAGACTATAGAACTGATGGATAGGTATCCGTTCATTTATGGCGCATTGGGAATTCACCCAAGTGATTCGGGCGATTTGACGGAAAGCGACCTTGAGTGGCTGAAAGCACAGTGCGCCCATCCCAGGTGTGTGGCAGTGGGAGAAATCGGCCTGGACTACTACTGGGAAGAGCCGGAGCATGAGATTCAGCAGAAGTGGTTTCGCAGGCAGCTGCAGCTTGCCGGAGAGATAAAGCTGCCGGTAGTCATCCATTCCAGGGAGGCTGCCAAAGATACGATTGATATTATGAAAGAGGAAAAGGCAGAAGAAATCGGTGGTGTGATACACTGTTATTCTTATTCGAAAGAAACTGCTAAAATTTTTCTGGATATGGGATTTTACATCGGTGTCGGCGGAGTCCTTACGTTTAAAAACGGCAGGAGGCTGAAAGAGACAGTGGAGTACGTACCTATGGATAGAATCGTACTTGAGACCGACAGTCCTTATCTGGCACCGGTGCCTTTTCGCGGAAAGCGCAACAGTTCTCTGAATCTGCCCTATGTTGTGCAGGAACTGGCGCAGATTAAGGGGATGGATGTAGAGGAAGTAGAACGGATTACCTGGGAAAATGCCTGCAGACTTTATCGGATGCAGGAGAAATAATATAAATGCTTTTGGAAATACTGTATTGTGAGATTGCGAAAGTAGATTATTACAGTATAACGGAGGCATAATTTTATGATTTGGAAAAAAATATCTGCAGTCATGGTGGCAGGGGCGCTGTTGTTTTCCCTGGCCGGTTTTGCGTGGGTTTGGCAGGAGGACTTGGAGGCTGTTCAGGGTACAGCAGAGAAAAATACCACACAAAGTAATGTAGTGTTGGAGCATACGGATACTTTGCAGTTGAGTGCTTTATTGGAAAAACAGCAAATGAGCACCGCACAGAGTAGGGTGGATGAGGCGCTGGATAAGCTTATACAGGCACAAAGCGCGCATTCTGTGCTGACAATGGATATGGAGGTGGAGGTTTTTAAGCTGAATCTCAATGCCATTGCAATCATGGATATGGTGTCATTCCGGTCGCCGGTGCAGGTTAAGTCGGACATCAGCCTGGATTTGGGGATTTTAGGAGACAATCAGATGGAGGTCTATGCCAGGGAACAGAATACAGGTTATCAGCTGTTTTTAAAGGATGGGGATGGTTGGAGGGCACAGCAGATCACAGCCGCACAGCTTCATAAATATGATGGACAACAGATGATGCAGACATTCTTGGAACAGATTAAAGATATTGAGGTGGTGGGAACAGAAAAACTTGATTCCGGAACTGCCTACAAATTTACAGGTGTGATCCGCAGTGACGGATTGCAGGCAATTCTTCTGGATACCGGTAGTCTGGGAGTAGTTGCAGAGCTGTTTCAGGGTAGTATTCTGAAGCCCTTTGGTGCGCTTTTGGAGCATGAGGAAAAAATCAGCGCACTTATGAAGGACGCTGAGGATTTGGAAGTCACATTGTGGATTGACGAAAAGACCGGTTATCCGGTGAAGGGAGCTATGGACATTACACAAATGATGAGTGATGGATATAAGCAGCTTTACCGGGCAGCGGCTTCCGGCAAGAGCATCTGGTCTCGGATAGAAATTGAGAAGTCTGAAATTGTGATTGAGTGCGGCGAGTTTAACTGTGCCGAGGAGATTATCATTCCTAAAGCGGCTTTATTGTCCGTATGTTCTGTTGAGAAAATGGTGTGCCAAAGATTTCCGGCACACCATTTTATATACTGCGATACAGTTGTAGACCCTGGGCTCTCCGTGAACTGTACCGGATCGAGGTCTGGCAGCGTTATTTGCCTTCTGCCATAGCCAACTGTGCAGTCACAAGCCCATAATAAATACCTTTCTTCTTGAGCAATTCGTTATGGGTTCCAATCTCCGCAATTCCATGCTTATCAATAACCACAAGTCTGTCAGCATTGCGCAAAGTGGATAGGCGATGTGCAATGGCAAAAGTAGTCCGCCCCTGCACCAATCTGTCCAGTGCCTGCTGAATCAGGAATTCGCTCTCCGTATCCAAAGCAGAAGTGGCTTCATCCAGAATCAGCAGCCTCGGATTGTTCAGAATCGCCCTTGCAATGGCGATTCGCTGGCGCTCACCGCCGGACAGATTGTAACCGTGTTCTCCTACATAAGTATTATACCCATCGGGAGTTTTGCAGATAAAGTCATGAGCATTAGCTGCTTTGGCTGCCTGAATGACTTCTGCCAGAGTTGCGTCCTGCCTCGCAAAGCGGATATTAGCCAGAATACTTCCCGAGAACAGGAAGGTCTCCTGAAGTACGACACCAATCTGAGAATGCAGGCTTTCCGTCTTGATATCCCGGATATCCACGCCATCGATGGTGATGCGCCCCTGGTCTACATCATAGAGACGCATGATCAGGTTGATTAAAGTAGATTTACCGGTACCGGAAGCGCCTACCAGACCGATCATTTCACCGGGCTTTACCTCGAAAGAGATGTTTTCCAGAACCGGCTCGTAGGTCTGGTATCCGAAAGAAACATCTTCAAAGGTGAAAGCACCTTCGATGGGAAAGTCCTTGCAGGCAATTTTGTCTGCAATGGCAGGCTCTTCGTCCAGCACATCATAGATGCGGTTTAAACTGGTAATCATCTGCATGACGCTTCGTGGCAGGTGGGTCATCCAGCTCAAAGGCCCGAAGAGGTAGCCGCTGTAAGTGACAAATTGCACCAGCTGCCCCAAAGACAACCTGCCTTCCAGTACATCAACGCCACCAAAGTAGATCGCAATATAAGTTCCTGCCCCCAGGAGAAACGTAAGAAGGGGGTAGAAAATTGCCCAAAATGTCTCATTCTTGGAACTAATGGAAGCAAATTCTTTCGTCTTTTTTGTAAAACGCTCCGTTTCCCGTTCTTCTTTTCCAAAAGATTTCACAATGCGCATGCCGGCGATGATATCCTGCAGGCTGCTGCTCAGATCATCTGCTTTCAGCCATTGCTTGTGGAAAATCGTACGGATATGGTGCCAGAAAGACCTTGTAATGGCAAATACCAGAATGATAAACACGGCAGCCATCAAAGTCATTTTCCAGCTGATAATAAACATCATAACCAGGGAGGAAATCATGGTCAATAAAACAGAGAACATGTTGCCGAACACTTCTTCCATAAAGTTACGAATCTGATTGGTGTCCCTGGAGACACGGTTCATCAGCTCGCCCGGTTTTCTCTTATTAATAAAAGAAAGGGAAAGGGTCTGTATCTTGTAGTACAGCTTCCGGCGCAGATTCATACTGATGCCGGTAGCCAGTTTGACACAGTACCAGTAACGAAGAACCTCTACAACGACCCAACCAATCAACAGGAAAAAGGAGAGACTAACAAACTGTGCCCAGTCCTTCCGGGTACCTGTGCCGGTGGCCAGGGATTCGTCGATAAAGCGCTGCTGAATCATGGGATTGAGCAAATTGATGGCTGAAAGCAGGACCATCAGAAATGCGATCAATACCAGCTTTCCACCATACCCTTCACAAAGTGACAGAAATTTCTTCAGCAAGGAGCCTTTACCTTCACAATAAGGGCATTTGCTGGTGCCCGGCAGAGCACGACCGCATTTTTCACAGTATTTTTCATACTCCTGACTGGTGACCCGCTCTGCTTGAGAGGCTTTACCACCTTTTTCCAGAGTATTAATGATAGCCTGTGATCCCCGCACCAGGTAGGATAACCGTACAATGTGGCGCATGGAAAATCTGGCGGCGCAGATAATACGGTCATCTTTGGTAGTGACAACGACGATGCCACTGTTGACCTGATGCTCGCACTTGATTTTCTTACAGTCTTTTAAATAGAAGGAAGCGGTGATTTCAGTACCTTGTAATACCAGAAAACGCTCCTCTGTTATCACAAGCCAGTCTTCAGAAGCGTAAGCTTCCTGTACCAGCTTGCGGCTATTGTCATATCCCAGGTCTACGGGGACACAGTACCGGATGGTTTCATCATCTGACAGCGCCAGCGCATCCAACTGGGGTTGTTCCAATTCATATTGTAATTTCATAAATAACCTTGCCTTTCTGAGCATTTAGATAAAGAGATCCAGCTTCTTTCGCTCCATCACTCCCAACTGATAAAAGTCCGGAATCTCGTAGCGGTTACCATCGATATCAGTGACCATCAGCCTGGAGTCGCTTAAGGAGATGACAGCATCACCGCTCATTTGTGTGGTAAAGCGGCAGGCACCAAAGTTAGTCATTACATACCAGTAGGCATAGCCGTATTCGTCCTTGACGTCAAGTACTTTGGTGATGACCGGCATGAAATAGCGCAGTCTGATCTGTTCCTGAATCATTTCCTGCTGCTCCTTCGGCAGCTGGGACAGCTTTTCGATAAGTCCTATTTCTTTCGCTTTTTCATCAGCCTCCCGGATGGAAATGAACTCGTCAGGATTGGTCAGAGGGAAAGTCAGATAGACTCCCACTCTGGAATATTCTTTATCAACTGTTTTCAGGGAAAGAAAGCCTCCTTCTGTTCTGGCAAAAGTCGTATTGTCTTCGGTGAGAAAACGCATCTGCAAGAGTTCTTCGGATTCTTTTTTAAGGGCTTCTTCATCGAATTCCTTTAAATCCAGAAGGTCGGGCATATTATTTTCATGTTGTTCGTTCATATTGTCCTCCAATTTGCAGCAAGAGCGCAGAGTGCGCCCTGTTATGTGATTACAGACTACTCAATGCCTCTCATGGCAAGAGCCTTGGTCTGCAGTTCGTTTAATTTGTAAAAAGTTCCTTTCAGTGCCATCAGTTCCTCATGGGTTCCGGATTCGGTAATCCGGCCTTCATCCAGAACGATTAAGTGGGTGGCATTGCGCAGGGTGGAGAGGCGGTGGGCAATGGACAGAACGGTACGGCCTCTCTCCAGTCTTTCCAGGGATTTCTGGATTGCCAGCTCTGTCTCAGTATCCACAGCGGAAGTAGCCTCGTCCAGAATCAGAATCTTAGGGTCAGCCAAAATAGCCCTGGCAATGGAAATACGCTGCTTTTCACCACCGGACAGGGAGCGGCTGGAAGAGCCCAGGATCGTATCGTAGCCTTCCGGCATCTTGCAGATGAAATCGTGGGCGTTGGCCTGAATGGCTGCCCGGATGATTTCTGCTCTGGTGGCTTCCGGTCTGGCGTAAGCAATATTTTCGGCAACAGTACCCATGAATATATAAGTTTCCTGGGAAACCATGGCTACATTTTTACGCAGTTCACGAAAGCCATACTGTTTTACATTGATACCGTCCACCAGTACCTCGCCCTCCTCTGCATCGTACAGGCGGGAAATCAGGTTCACCAGAGTAGATTTTCCGGAGCCGGAGCGTCCCACGATACCGAATACCTCGCCGGCATTCACATGGAAACTCACATTTTTCAGGATGGGTTTGTGTGCTTCATAACTGAAAGTCACATTTTTCAGTTCAATCTCACCGCGGAGTGTATCCGGCCGCACCGGGTCAGGCACCTCCTTTACCTCCGGCACAGCGTCCATGATTTCAAAGAGACGCTGGGCAGAGTTGGTGCAGTTGGTGTACCAGCGGATGATACGGGACATGAACTCCAGTGGTCCTTTCAGCTGTCCTACATAGCCGGAGAAAGTAATCAGAAGTCCCAGCTCCATGTTGGCACCGCTGATCATCATGGCGCCTCCTACTGCCCATACAAGGAAGCTGATTGTGTCTTCTACCGTGCAGTACAACGCAAAGAATTTGTTATCGTATCGTGCCACATCCAGCTCGGCATTCTGGACTCTGGAGTTATTTTTGGTAAAACGGGTCATTTCCTGTTCTTCCTGTCCGAAAGCCTTGACTACTCTGGCTCCCGTAAAGTTCTCATTCATCTGACCGTTGAGCCTGCGGTTGGCGCGGTGCCTTTTACCGAAATAGTGGAACAGATGAGGCATCATTTTGCAGCTGATAATCACCAGAATGGGCATCAAAACAATGGAACACAATGCCAGTGCGGGATTCAGCATAAACATAATGGCGCAGGTGGTAATCATAGTCCCCACATTGATAAAGAAGTAGGGCAGTCCGTCGATAAAGAAGCTGGAGATTTCCTCCGCATCGTTGGAAACTCTCGTCATCAGGCTGCCGGTCTGCCTTCTGGTGTAAAAGCTGATGGATAGCTTACCCATGGAAGCGAAGACCTGACTTTTGATGGTAGCCACCACCTCAGGTGCAATTTTCGCGGTCAGTACACCCTGCAGGATGCCCAGTCCCTGAATCGTGATCTTGGTCAGGATCATGGTGAAGACCAGCATGGTAAGAGCGGTAAAAAAGCGCCCTGCGGGAATATGTAACAGTTTCAGAAAAGCTTCGTCCCGAGCCAGTACTTTGTCGTAAAGGATGGTACCGCTTAAGTACGGCCATACCAGATTCAGTACCGCGGTGCCGATATAGCACAGGATCATGACGCCAAGGCTTTTCTTGTAAGGTTTAAAATATCCCAGAATTCTGAAAAGAATGGATTTTTTATCCATACATTTGGGGCAGATCTTGCGTTCCTGGTCGGGATAGATCATGCCGCATTTAGGGCAGCATTCTTTTCCCTTGGCTACGTCCAGGTCCTCCGGTAATATTTCTTCGTTTTTCTTTAGTTTATCAAGCAGTTTGCAGATGCGCAGGAAGGATTCCATCCTGGTGTTGGAAAAGTGGCAGAGATTGCGTTCTACGCCATTGATTTCTGCCAACAGTACGCCGGTGCTGATCTCACGGATGACCTCCATTTTGGAAACGGTGGTCAGGTCGTAGAAGCACAGGGCGGGTTCTTCCAAAAGAGCAGCGCTTTCCTGGAGCTGCCGGCTGCTGTAGCCGCCCAGACGATACTCGGATTTCTCACGGTAGGGGTAGGCAGCGAGGATTAACTTAGTTCCGGTCAGGGCGATAATGGAATCGGCGAAGCGGTATTCCATGTCGAAATCTGCCGTGGCGGCAAAGATGATATCGTCCTTTGAGATGCCGTACTTGGAGACGGCTTGGGTAAAACTTTTTGGTAGTTTCATAAGGGTCCTCCAATGTTCACGTAACAGTTCAGACTTGCGAATGGCGCGTCTGAACTGTTACATTTTCCCGGGATGTGGGATGGATGCGGCGAATGAGCGGCGACAAAGGACGACTGTAAAGGACCGGCGCGCTTGGTAATTAAGGTCGTGAGGGCTTGATTACCGCAAGGGCGAAGGGGCTTTGGGATGCCGGCAAGTCGGCGATGAGCAGCTGGGAATGCCTGACGGCATTCCCAGCTCGCGTTGCTCGCCAAATGGTCGCAATCATGAAAATGTATGCAAGCATCCATTTTCATGATTTCAACCACTTGGCTCTGCTCATCGCGCAAAAAAAGCCATGGCTTCCGTTAGATAGCCATGGCTTTGAATTCACTTTCATAGAGGCACGAATGCCTTGTCTGATTATGAGGTTAGTCCACAATATCCCGGGAGACAATTTTCTGATACTTCAGTTGTGCAGTTACATAGTTCATTCTGATCTTGGTCATGATATTGTCTCCTTTCTTTCTTATTTGATCTGAAACAAGTATAACGGGATTTTCTGGTAATGTCAACAGGTTTTTAGCGTTTTTCTAATGCCGACTGCTGACAGGTGATTCATAATCTGAATATAAATGTCATTAGGCAGCATCGGCATTTCCAGACTGCTTATCGTCTCCTCCGACAATGCCAGATGTTCCACATATTCTTCCCCGGCTTTTACAAACTTTCCAGCACGCAAAACAGCCCATGCATCTGGTCGACGGATTTGCCTATGAGCAGTCCCTCTTTTAAAATAACCGTCCATATGTTACAATATATAGGTTAAAAATTACATTTTCATACGAAGGCAAAAGAAAAATAGTATATTTAGTGTACCTAAAACGTTTGGATGGATAGACAATGGAACAAAATATTTTGAATTGTTTAAAAGAGGATAGAGAAGAATGTGCCGTACTCTTGCTGGAGCAGTATGCAGGACTAATTTGGAGTGTCTGTGCAAAGCGCTTACAAAATGAAGAAGATATCAAAGAATGTGTAAATAGCGTGTTTGCGGAATTTTTTCTGCATACGGAACGGTACGACCCTGCAAAAGGAAGTATAAAAAATTATTTGTGTCAGATTGCAGACAGAAGGGCAATTGATGTTTATCGGAAAAATCTGCGCAATCAAAAAACGGAAGAAGCGGCATGGCAGCAAAGCAGGCTGGCGCAGGAAGAGTCTGTTCGCCGTCAGGAAGAGGAGGAACTGATACAGGATGCATTGGAAAAGCTGGAACCGTTGGATAGTCAGATTCTTCGTATGAAATATTATGACGGAATGACTTATAATGAAATTGCAAAAATACTGGGAATGACTTACGAGAGTGTTAAGAAACGAGGGCTTCGCGGGAAAAAGAAACTTTTGTATATCATTCTTGTGGGTCTTATTCTTGCATTCCTTGCCGCATGTGCAGCAACCGTTCTCAAATATCAGTTTTCACCGTGGAAAGGATTTATCTGGTCGGAGGAAAATGTATACGAATTGGCAGAAGACGATTTGAAAGTTGAAGTAAATGGAACTGTTTGGTATTTGGAAAACGCAATTTATTATGATGGACGTTTTGAAGTCAAATTTCTGGCTCAGTGTATGGATCATGGCTGCTCTGATGAAGCACATAAGCATATCACTGAGATGATAGAAAAAATTCATATTTATGATGATTCCGGAAAGAATGTGAACATTGAAAAAGGTAGTTTGTATGCCAAATCATTAAACAGTGAGCAAAAAAGCGAAATCCGTTTTGATTCCGAATATATCCTTAACGAACAGGAAAAAGATACGATTACTTTTATATTGGAAATAGAAGGAAGTGAAAGTATTGAGTTTCATTTACAGCTACTTCCGGTTCAGAAAACAGAAAAGTCCATCAACGAGATGACACTGTCAGATGGTTCACAAATAGTATTTGGACAGGGCTATATTGGTGATGACGGATTTGCGATTGTGAATTTGTTCCATGAAGATACCAAGGAATATGTTGTATCGGAATTAGTTACAAATAGTTTCATGGGGGAACATGGAAAAAGTCATATGCAGCCGTATCTTGTCAATTCCGAAGGAATGGAATATTGGATGATACGAAATACATGGGAAGACGCCAATCAAATGGAGATGCAAAGGACGTTCAATTTGTATTTTGCAGGTGCAGAAGCGGGCGAGTATATGTTATGCATTCCGAGATTGTGTATTCAAAAAAAGATGTCGTCAGAAAAGGTTGTACTAACTTTGCCAACAGATGATAATTTTGTGGAATACAATCAAGAGGTTTTGTTTCCCGATGGAACGGGTTTTCGAATCACAGGCATTACGAGACAGTATGAGAAAACAATCGATTATAATTACGATGCAAATGGAAGTGTTGAAGAAGTAATCAAAGCAAATTATTTGTATTATTTAGAGTATGAGCCGATTATTGCAGAGGGGTTGGAATATCTGGCATCGCAGGTGCAAGGGGATATTACGACAAACACAATATTGGAAGGAGACCGATACTGTATTGTAGTTCCTGTTGATGATCTGCGTACGCAGATGGAAGTACAATTTGTTAATCCTTATTATATGATTAACGAATCTTATCAAGCAAATATCAGGATAGAGGCACCGGCGGAATAACCGTCAGTGCTTTTTTTGATGTGTGTCCCTTTTTCTGAGTTTCTATCGAAATAGAAGATAAGAAATCAGATGGAGAAAGACAGGAGTATGTTAAAAATTGTACTATGTCAGGATGACAGTGATTATAGAGAAATCTTCAGACAAAATATTAGCAAAGTGCTGTTTGATAAAATAGATGTTCAGTTTGACTGTTACACAGATGGAAGCGAGCTGGTAAAAAGATTGGAAAATGGGGAAGAGATTATTGCAGACTTCATTTTTCTGGATATCAATATGCCGATTCTGAATGGGATGAACACTGCAAGGATTTTACGGGGGAATCAAGTGGATGCAAATATTGTGTTGGTGGCTTCCAGTGGAAAATATGTTTTACAGGGATATGAAGTACATGCATATGATTATTTACTAAAACCGGTATCAGCGGAGCGTTTGGAAGAACTGTTTAACCGTTATTTTAGAGAAGAAGCGGAAAGGGAAAATAAATATTTACTTGTGGAACGCAAGGCGAAAGCAGAGAGAATTCCCCTGAAATACGTGAGATATTTTTTGAGCGACAGGAGAAAAATCAAAGCTGTTTTGGAGGAACCATATGAAACAAAAGAATTTTACATGAAAATGTGTGACTTAGAAGAGAGACTGAAGGATATTGGATTTTTGAGGTGTCATCAGAGTTATCTGGTCAATTCACGGAAGATTTTGGAATTAAATGGAGCAGATTTGGTTTTGATAGGAAAAGAACGTGTTCCGGTTAGTAAAAAATATCGGGGTAAATTAAAGGCATTATTCCACGACTCTATGG
The DNA here is from genome assembly GCA_045545375.1 of Acetatifactor sp. Taxonomy (GTDB): domain Bacteria; phylum Bacillota; class Clostridia; order Lachnospirales; family Lachnospiraceae; genus Acetatifactor. The sequence goes on along the minus strand of JAZQAT010000049.1, from coordinate 10,294 downwards.
AAGAAATATAAATGAGGGCGAGCAAGGAGGGAAGTGAAGAAGTAAATGATTGCTTAGAAATGCTTGTAAAAGTTGTGGATGAAAATGCAGAAGTAAAAAAGGAGGAAATAGTATGGGAATAATTATTACAATTGTCATTATTGTGCTTATTGTCAAATTCCTGAAAAAGAAAAGTAACGGAGGCGATGAAAATACCATTCAGACTCCGGCACCAGGCTCAAAAGCTGAAAAAAAGGCCATGAAAGAATTCCAATATGAGTATATGAGAGCAACCGGAGAATATGGAAATAATGCCTGCGAAAGTATGGGAAAAGTCGCAGAAGCTTATGCTGTGGGAAAAGGTGTAGAAAAAGATGTTGAAAAAGCAAAATATTGGAAAGAAAGAGAAATTCGTACTCAATTGCAGCAAAGAGCATATATGTGTGAATTTTATGGTCCACGTGGATATGTTGCAGATTTAAGCTTTTTCATAGATGGAAAATGGATTCCTGCAGATTTGGAAAAAGCAGAGGAACTGGCGTGGTTGTTATACCGCACAGGAACAATTGGAGCAGAAGATATTTTGAAAACAGTAATGGAGAAGAAATATCCTGACAAAAAAGAGGATTTGAATCTTCAGGCAATCTTGGCCATTGACCCACTGCGCTGTGCAGCAAAACGTGATCGTTCAAGAGAAGTTTATCCGGAATTTTGTGCAGAAATGAAAAATGAAGGCGTGTCTGGCCAAAAAGCTAAGATAAAATGGCTTTTGAAAAAGGCAGGAATGGATGTGGCAGTAGAAGAGGTACAGTTCCCAGGTGCAGCTGCTGAATTAGAAAAACAATTTTTGGAAGCCCGCAAGTTGGAAGCGGAAGGAAAAGACTTTAAACAGGTGGCTCAGGCATATGAACCAATTGCAGAAGCGGGGCATTCGGAAGCTATGCGCAGGCTCGGACTTATCAAACGTGATATTCTTAGCGAAAATGCATGTACTGCACTATATGAAACCGGACAAAAACTGTTAGAAAAAGCAGCAGAAGCAGGAAATACATTAGCGGCATATGATTTGGGCAAAAAGGAACCGGATATAGCATTTCTTGCCGGTTTGGCGGTACAGGAAAATTTGGATGCATTGTATGCGCTGGGCTGTCTGCTTGAAAACAAAAACTGGGAAGTTGCACAGGCATGCTTCCGTAATATCGAAGAAATTCTGGGTGACCCAATTGCGAAAAAGAATGGAGAAGGAATCGAATGGCTGCGTAAATTAGGCGATAAATTTGGTATTATGGATTCAAAATATTATTTGAAATTGGCCGATGCAGGAACACAGATCGGATATATTCCCAGCCAGATGGAACTTGCTCTTATGACACATGTTATGATGGAAAGGGCATTTGAAAAGAGTGGTAATAAAGCAGGACAATATGGTGATTTTGGTTACGCTGCTTATATTATCAATGTGCTAGATGGGCCTGCCAAGGCTGGTATTGCGAAAGCCAAAGCAATGATTTCAAATTATAGAACAGAACAATCCGCATATTATACGTGGCAGGGTAAAGAATTGAAAGAGGCTGAAGCAGGCACCGGAATTGCCTGGGAATATCTGAAAAACAAAACGACTCCCAAGGAACGTTTGGCAAGAACAGCGGCAAACCATCATTTACAAGTTCAGGCTGTTTATTATACACGTATTTTTAAAGGACTGAATTATTATCAAATCCATAAGCGATTATTTGATTCTGATGCTGGTGAGGCAAGCGTAGAGGAGTTTATGAAAGCTATGCCAGCGACTACGTCAAAGAATACGGCGTCCAAGAGCAGCTTTACATATGATAGTAATGCTATGGATGATTATAAGGCTGATACAAGCTTTAAGAACATGCCATCTTGTATTTATGATGATAATAATAATCGTTGGGATAAACAGTATGCATATGATACATGTGCAGTTTACAGAAACTTTGACTTGGGTGAGGAGACTATTACAAGTTGCAGTATTTCAGGAAAATACGCAAATGGATACGGACGAAATTTCCATTGGTATTAAATTGAAATTGCCTTCCTGAAAGAGCAGCATGCAAAACTACAGCAAAGATAAGAAAGTGAGCCGTTAAGGATAAATCCCTAGCGGCTCATAGTTATCTACTCTGTTATAATAAGTGATAGACCAGTCATCTTTCTGACCTTCCAACACACAATAACTTCCGTTATCAATCCAGATATGCTTATCAAAATAATCGATTTTCCCCCGACTGGCAGCAACCAGACAAGCTTTAATAATTCCACCATGGGCGACTACCAGTACAGTTTGATCGGCATAATGCTCTTCGCAATGTGCAATTGCCTTCCCTGCTCTTTCGAACAGCTCCTCCAGTGTCTCCATACCCGGATAATTACTGTCCGGATACTTAGCGATAGCCTCATCATATACAAGACCTTCCCCGGCACCGAAAGCACGCTCCAGGAAAAGTGGGTTTATGATAATCTTATCAGCAGGAAATCCAAGCTCCCCGGCAGCCAGTTTTGCACTTTCTCTTGCCCGCTGCAGGGGACTGCAGACGATCGTATCAAATATGACGCCTGTGTCAGCAAGGTGCTTGCCTGTCTGACGCAGCTGCTCTGCACCGTTTGGGGCCAGGGGGATATCCTGAATGCCCTGAAGACGGCGTTCTTTATTCCATACGGTTTCGCCATGGCGAAGTAAGTAAATTTTCATGAGGTTTCCTTTCAGTAATATACAGCTAACGTTGTAAAGCTTCTATAAAATCTTCCGCAGACATAAAATTCAGAATCAATTCTTTTGGATAACATAGTTCTGCCACCAGCCCTTCCGCCAAAGGTGCTTCCCCTACAGAGACAGCACCGTGACTGTCGCTGGAAAGCAAAATGGGAAGGCGGTACTTCATACATGCATTCAGAATCCTGCGCATTGTCTCTCTGGTATCACCCCGATAGCTATCAGGAGCCAGTGAGGCTTCATTTACTTCAATAATAATATGATGTTTTGCAGCAGCTTCCGCCAGTGCTTTGCAGTCAATGGGGTAGTGCTGGTCATCAGGATGTCCGATGATATTCACATGAGGATTCTCCATAGCCCGGATGTAAGCCTCAGTATTATAATGTCTGGCAGCCTCCACGTCCTCTGTCACCTGTTTTCTGTCCCAGAAAGAGCTCCTGTGATAAGCGGGACTTCTGAAGCTCTGAGGGTGGATGCTGGCAATGCAGAAATCCAGTCCTGCCAGAACTTCATCCGAAATATCCAGCGCACCCCGTTCATTCAAAATATTGGCCTCGGCACCATAAAGTACGGAAATGCCTGCCCGGTTTCGCGGTGCAGATTTCAGACTGCGAAAATAAGACTCCTTGCAGGAGCCGGGAGTGGCAGGACCGTGGTCTGAGACGCCGAGAAGCGCCATGCCTTTTTTATGTGCCTGCTTTGCAAGGTCGGCGATGGTATCTGTGGTTCCATGGCCGCTGGCTACGGTGTGGGTATGGATATCGATTGGTAACATGTTAAAATCCTCTGTGTTTTTGAAACGCATTATTGCTTTCTTTATTCTACCCTTGGAAGGAGGGATTGTCAACTAAATCGTTGTAGTGTATACTGAAAGCAAAAGGAGATGATTGGGATGACGCCCGGTCAGTACGGGAAAGGGCTGCAGCAGTAAGGCTGGCAGATATGTCTTGAGAGTTTACATTTGAGGGATAATTTGATAAAATACGGAGAAGGAGCGGTACAATGAATCTGTTTCAGTAACCGTGTCGTGGAAAGGAGTGGCATTTTTATGGGAGCCCGCCTACTTAAAATAAGCATATCCACCAACAAGAATACAAATATAACAACCATGAGATTTTACTCCCGCCTTCCCAAAAGGACGGGAATTTCTCAATTTTAGAAATCAAATAATAACCACCCTCCAAGCAAACAGAATTCCCTCGCACTTCCCTGTAAAAAATGAATCCCACACAAAACCACATATTTTGAACGACAAAAGTAACAAAACACAACCTGTTTGTATTGACTTTCCCGCCCGTTCTCATTATAATATACCTTAAGTAAAACTATTATTTATGGATTAGTTGGTAGTTTGGCTCCCGGGTGGCGGAACTTGCAACCAACCCATGAATAATAGCACAGCCCCACAGGCAGAACGGAGGAGAACATGGAGCGTTTTTATACCACAGAAATTCCAAAATCAGACCGTATCCCGAAGCTGGTAGAGCACCTTTACGCTAAGATGCCGGAAATAGAGTCTGCCAGAGCCATTCTTCTGACAGAGAGTTATAAAGAAACAGAAGGTCAGCCTATCATGACCAGAAGGGCCAAGGCGTTTGCGCATATTCTGGACAACATCCCCATCATCATCAGACCAAACGAGCTGATAGTGGGAAGTACCACCATTGCTCCCAGAGGATGTCAGACGTACCCTGAATTTTCCTTTGAATGGCTGGAGCCGGAGTTTGAGACGGTAGAGCACAGATCCGCCGATCCTTTTTATATTTCCGAACAGACCAAGAAGGATCTGAAAGAAGTACATAAATACTGGAAGGGCAAGACCACCAGCGAGCTGGCTACAGCATATATGGCTCCTGAGACATTGAAAGCCATGGAGCACAATATTTTTACACCGGGCAACTATTTTTACAACGGTGTAGGACACATTACCGTTCAGTATGACAAGGTACTGGCTATCGGTTACGAGGGCATTATCGCGCAGGCAAGAGGCTATCTTGACCGGTGCAATCCCGGCGATGCGGACTATGCCACCAGGTCACGTTTCCTGCAGGCAGTCATTATCAGCTGCGAAGCGGTGATTCGCTATGCAAAGCGTTACGCAGCGCTGGCATCTGAAATGGCCCGGAAGGAAAGTAACCCTGCAAGAAAAGCAGAGCTTCTGCAGATCGCGCAGAACTGTACCAATGTACCGGAAAAAGGTGCTAAGACTTTCTGGGAGGCCTGCCAGAGCTTCTGGTTCGTGCAGCAGCTTTTACAGGTGGAGTCCAGCGGACATTCCATTTCTCCCGGACGTTTCGACCAGTACATATATCCTTATTATAAGGAAGATCTGGATAAAGGCAAAATTACAAGAGAAGCAGCCCAGGAGCTGATTGACTGTATTTTTGTAAAATTAAATGATCTGAATAAATGCCGTGATGCAGCCAGTGCAGAAGGATTTGCAGGCTACAGCCTGTTTCAGAACATGATCGTAGGCGGTCAGGACAAGAACGGCCTGGATGTGACCAATGACCTGTCCTTTATGTGCATCAGCGCTTCCGCCCATGTTTTCCTGCCCCAGCCGTCCCTTTCCATCCGTGTATGGAACGGAACCCCTCATTCTCTGATGCTGAAGGCTGCGCAGCTGACTCGTACAGGTATCGGACTTCCGGCATATTATAATGATGAAGTGATCATACCTTCTCTCATGAGCATGGGACTGACCATGGAGGACGCCAGAGAGTACAATATCATCGGCTGCGTAGAACCTCAGAAGGCCGGAAAGACAGAAGGCTGGCATGATGCCGCATTCTTCAATATGTGCCGTCCTCTGGAGGTAGTATTTGACAGCGGTTATGACAAGGGCGAACTGATCGGTGTGCGCACCAAACCGGTAGAAGAGATGACATCCTTTGAGGAATTTTACGATGCTTACAAGGCGCAGATGGAGTACTTTATTTCCCTGCTTGTAAATGCCGACAATTCCATTGATATGGCACATGCCACACTGTGTCCGTTGCCCTTTGAATCTTGCATGGTGGATGACTGTATGAAGCGCGGCAAGGCGCTTCAGGAAGGCGGAGCGGTTTATAACTTTACAGGTCCACAGGGCTTCGGTATCGCAAATATGGCAGATGCTCTGTATGCTGTGAAGACCCTCGTCTTTGATGAAAAGAAAGTGACCATGGCAGAGCTTAAGAAAGCGCTCATGTTCAATTACGGAAAAGGACTGGATGAAGCAAGCGTGGCTGATCTGGCTATGAGAATCATCGGCAGTCTCAAAGACCAGGGCATCGCAGTAAGTAATGAGGATGTAGCCGGCATCGTGGCGCAGGTGCATTCCATGGATATCCCTGAGGCTGACAAGAAGAGATACGCAGAGATTCTTGATCTGATCGATCAGGTGCCTAAGTTTGGCAACGACGACCGCACAGTAGATGCGTTTGCAAGAGACGTGGCATATACCTATACAAGACCTCTTTTGAAATATAAGAATCCCAGAGGTGGTTCCTTCCAGGCAGGTCTTTATCCTGTATCTGCTAATGTACCTCTTGGTGCACAGACAGGTGCTACCCCTGACGGACGTCTGGCCCACACTCCTGTGGCGGACGGTGTATCTCCCTCCGCAGGCAAAGACGTACACGGCCCCACAGCAGCGGCCAATTCCGTATCCAGACTGGACCACGGCATTGCTTCCAACGGTACACTGTTTAACCAGAAGTTCCATCCTACGGCACTTAGCGGTGAGAAGGGACTGGACAACTTTGTAGCCCTTATCAGATCCTATTTTGACCAGAAGGGAAGCCATGTACAGTTCAATGTAGTCGACAGAGAGACTCTGCTGGATGCTCAGAAGCATCCTGAAAAGTATAAACATCTTGTGGTACGTGTAGCAGGATACAGCGCACTGTTCACCACATTGTCCAAGTCTCTGCAGGATGATATCATCCGCAGGACAGAGCAGGGGTTCTAAGTTTCGAAAGAATCTCAAAGGAGTAACAGATGGATTATTTACAGACAAAAGGCCGAATCTTTGATATTCAGCGCTACTCCATCCATGACGGCCACGGCATCCGCACCATTGTATTTTTGAAAGGATGTGTCCTTCGCTGCAGATGGTGCTGCAACCCGGAGTCCCAGGAATATAAGATTCAGACCATGATGGTTCAGGGAAAACCCCAAACCATCGGCCGGGATGTGACGGTAGAAGAAGTGATGCAGGAAGTAGAGAAGGACAGAGCCTACTACCGCAGAAGCGGCGGCGGACTGACCCTTTCCGGCGGCGAGAGCCTGTGCCAGCCCCAGTTTGCAAGAGACTTGCTCAGGGCAGCCAAAGAGACCGGTATCACTACCGCCATGGAAAGCATGGCCTGCGCCAAGTGGGAGGTTATCGAAAGCATCCTTCCCTACCTGGACCAGTACCTGATGGATATCAAACATATCAATCCTGAGAAACATAAGGAATTCACCGGCAGAAGCAACGAACTGATGCTGGAAAATGCGAGAAAAGTGGCAGCGAGCGGTATGACGGAGCTGTCCATCCGGGTACCGGTGATTCCCACTTTCAATGATACACCCGAGGAAATCCGTGATATTGCCTGGTTTGCTGACAAGCTGCCCAGTGTAAAGAGGATTCACCTTCTTCCCTACCACAGGCTGGGACAGGACAAGTACGAAGGCCTGGGAAGAGAATATCTGATGAAAGATATCCTGCCACCTACTAATGAGCATATGGAAATGCTGAAACGTGTGGTGACAGAAAACAGCAGTCTCATCTGCCGGATTGGCGGATGACGGCAGCGGCTTCGGCTGATGCATTGCCGGCAGCTCACAATGGAGGCAAAAATGATTTTTGATACAAACACTACAGAAGGAAAACAGAGGATTGTACAGGAACTTGTGCCCGGCCGTCAGATCACCCTGGCCCACATCATCGCCAATCCTGATCCTATCCTCTATGAAAAACTGGGTCTGGACCCCAGAGTAGAATATTCCAAATCCGCCATCGGCGTAATGACCATCTCCCCTGCGGAGACGGCTATCATCATCGCAGATATCGCAGTAAAGTCATCCGGTGCCGAACTTGGATTTGTAGACAGATTCAGCGGTTCTCTGATCATCACCGGAAGCGTATCAGAGGTAGAAGCCGCAACCAACGCCATCCTCGAATACACCCGGAATGTGCTGGGCTACACAATCTGCCAGATCACCAAGACCTGATTGGGGGCTCATCATGAAGAAAATCATTCTCATGGGCCGCAGCGAATGCGGCAAGACAACCCTCACCCAGGCTCTTAAGGGGCGCCAGATCACCTACCACAAAACCCAATACATAAACAACTTCGATGTCATCATCGATACCCCCGGTGAATACCTCCAGACCCACACCCTGGGCCATGCCCTGGCTCTATATACCTACGAAGCCCAGGTAGTAGGCCTTCTTCTGTCAGCCACAGAACCCTACTCCCTCTACCCTCCAAACATCACCTGCATGTGTAACCGCGACGTTATCGGAATCGTCACCAAAATAAATGATTCAAAAGCCACCCCGGAGCGCAGCGCCAAATGGCTGCGCCTGGCCGGCTGCAAAACCATCTTCTATGTCGATTCTCAAACAGGCCAAGGCATTCCCGAGATCCTGGAATATCTCCGCGACTCCGGCGACATAATGCCCTGGGAACTCAACCCACCTGATATACAGGATGATGTCAGCCCATTACCCTGACGCCTCCGGCGGAACTACAGCCCAGTCCCACACTTCGTCCAAAACCTCACAAATAAATCCCTAAGACATGTTGACTTCTGTGGGATTTGGGGTTATAATATCATCAAAAGCAACATAAAACAAACATTTAAGATATAAATTTTAAGGAGGAACTCAAAAAATGATGAATGAGTACGAATTGAAACAGCAGATTTGTGAAATCGGTAAGAGAATCTACAACAGAAACATGGTAGCAGCTAACGACGGTAATATTTCCGTTAAGCTGAACGATAATGAATTCCTTTGCACCCCCACCGGTGTATCCAAGGGCTTCATGACTCCGGAATACATCTGTAAAGTTGATGCTCAGGGTAATGTGATCCAGGCTAACAAGGGCTTCAAGCCTTCATCTGAAATTAAGATGCACATGAGAGTATATCAGAAGAGACCTGACGTAGGAGCTGTTGTACATGCACATCCTACCTTTGCTACCGCTTTTGCAATTGCAGGTATACCTCTGACCCAGCCTATCATGCCTGAAGCAGTTATCGCTCTTGGCTGTGTTCCTATCGCTGAGTACGGTACCCCTTCCACCATGGAGATTCCTGATAACGTTGAAAAATATCTTCCTTATTATGATGCAGTTCTGCTGGAGAGCCACGGTGCTCTGACCTGGTCTACCGACCTGCTGGCTGCTTATCATAAGATGGAGTCCGTAGAATTCTATGCAGAGCTGCTGTACAAGTCCAAGATGCTGGGCGGCCCTAAGGAATTCGATAAGGCTACTGTTGAGAAGCTGTATGAGATCAGACGTCAGTTCGGTCTTCCCGGAAAGCATCCCGCAGACCTGTGCCAGAACAAGGGCAACGTTAACTGCCATAACTGCGGTGGCAGCAGCTGCTCCGGTTCTGTAAATGCAGATCCTAAGAGCGTTAGTCCTGAAGTGGTAGCAGAGATTACCAAACAGGTACTGGCTCAGCTGGGTATGAAATAAGTTATGAACAGCAATGAGACAGTTATTGCCCAGACCATCCGCGCTGTCCTTGGACAGGAGTATAAAGGCGGTATGTCTGTGCAGTCACAGGTATCCCGTATGACTGCCAATATCACCCTGGATTTTGCAGAACTCCTTATGAAAAAAGTTGAGGAAGAGGCCAAGAGAATGGGAATGAAGGTAGTCACCGCAGTGGCAGATGCTCATGGCAATCCCGTGGCAGTGCGCTGTATGGATGATGCTTTTATCGGAAGCTACGATGTGGCGCTGAATAAGACTTATACCTCCATCGCATTCAAAATGTCAACGGAGGAGCTTGGAAAGCTAAGCCAGCCGGGCGGGCCCCTCTACGGTATCCAGCATACCAACCAGGGCAGGATCGTGATTTTCGGAGGCGGCGTGCCGCTTAAGATAGGAGAAAACATCATCGGAGCCTTCGGGGTCAGCGGCGGAAGTGCCGAACAGGATACCTACCTGGCGCATTTTGCGACAGATACATTCCGGCAGATGACCGGACAAAAATAGGAGTTTATAAACATGAACGAGCAAATGGTGAATGATATTGTAAAAGAAGTAATGGCCAAACTCCAGATCGCTGAAAGCCCTGCCGGAAAGCATGGTATTTTCACCGATATGAATGAGGCAATCGAAGCAGCGAAAGCTGCTCAGGCTGTTGTCAGAACCATGTCTATGGATCAGCGTGAAAAGATCATCTCCATTATCCGCAGAAAGACCAAGGAGCAGGCTGAAACGCTTGCCCGTATGGGTGTCCAGGAGACTGGAATGGGTAATGTAGGTCATAAGATCTTAAAGCATGTCCTGGTAGCCGAGAAGACACCCGGTACTGAGGATATCACCACTACCGCATGGTCCGGAGACAGAGGTCTTACTTTAATTGAAA
>JAZQAT010000048.1:0-59628 GCA_045545375.1 Acetatifactor sp. | reverse complement strand
AGTCAAGTCCGTTCGACTTGCATGTGTTAGGCACGCCGCCAGCGTTCATCCTGAGCCAGGATCAAACTCTCATGTTAAAAAGTTTGCCTGCCAGTTACTAACTGGCTTCATTCCGCTTTGCCATTTCTGGTCAAGCTTCCTTAAGTTTACTGTCTTTTGGGTTGTGATTCCTTTTCGCTTGGCTTTGCAGCCAAGCTTCCATTCATCACTCGTTTTTGATACGATTTATTCGCATCTCTCTGAAATCATCCAGAGTTGTTTGAATTGTTCAAACAATTTATTCTCTTGGAATATTCAGGGTTGCATTACTGTTTATTTGTCAAGGTACTTCGTTGTCTCACAAGCTTACCGCTCAGCGACAGCCTATTTAGATTATCACATTCTTTTGTGTTTGTCAACAACTTTTTTCATTTTCTTTCAACTTTTTTTAAGTTTTAGGACTGAATCAGCTGTCTTACCGGACAACGAATGTGAGTATATCACCCTTTTCGACTTTTGTCAACATCTATTTTAAATTTTTTTAATTTTTTCTACAATTCCTCATTTTTCATTCCAGGACTCCCTGAACCACTTTTTCTAAATCATTTCCAAAAGCTTCAATAATCACATCAAGATTTACTTCTGCCAAGGCAATCCCTCCTGAGTAAAACAAAAGAGCTTCCGTACCAATATAAAGATTCCTTCAGTACGGACAGCTCCTTGCAACCGTTGCCAGCCACTTCTTCTTAAATTTTGTTCAATACTTTAATATGTGCCTTAAACACTGTGTAAATTTCCGCACCCAGATCATGACCAAATTCTTTCATCATGGCGGAGCGGATGGAATTCAGATTCTTCCTGGGAATATGAAGCAGAAAATTTCCGAGTTCTTCTGCTGTTATGCCTTCCAGTTTGCTTCTGTCCAGCACAATCTGTACATAATGGATAAATCTGTTTTTCACAGCGGGGCAATAAAGTGCATCCAGATGCTCTCTGCATTCCTGATGCTCTTTCAATTCCCGGTAAATGCCATTGCCCAGTTCATTACCGATAATACTTGTTAAAGCATTATTTACACTCGTCAGATTACTCATGGAAAGAGTGCAAAACAGTTCTTTTACGCATCTTGCATCTTTCTCAGGCTCAGGACTGCCACAACGCTTTACCATATCCAGGATCTGTAAATCCAGTTTATACTCTTCGTTTTCCGGCTGTTCGGCCTGATTCTGTTCGACTATTGCTGCTTCCACTTCTTCCTGTTCGGTCTCCTGTTGTTTCACTGCACCTTCCTGTTCTTCAACAGTGGGAGTTTCTTCAGGCATGTCTTCTTCTGCCGCTGTTCCCGTTGCTTTATCGGGTTCCTTTGCTGCTTCCTTTTTGTGCTTCTTTCTGCGGTCCCTTGACCGTTTCTGCGTTTGATTGTCTTTCTGTGATTTCTGTGGTGTCTCCTGACTTGACTGCTCCTCTGCAACCGACTGAGCCTCTTCAGCCACCTGAGCCGCTACGATCTGCTTCTGTACTTGCTCTTCTATAAAAGGCAGCTCGATCTGCTGTTCCACAGAAGATTGCTCCTCCGTCTTCTGCTCCCCTTTCTCTGAAACCTGCTCCGTATCCTGTTCTTCGGATATCATCTGTACGTTTCGTTCCTCCGATACTACAGGTGCATTCATAACTTCTTCCAAATAAGGGATAGCCTTTGTGCTCGATTCGTTATCCTCAAGATGATCGTTTTCCCGGGCAGGTACTACCTCTATTACCCGTGGTTCTTCTGCTGCAGAAACCTCCTCTACAGGCTGTATTATTTCCGGATGCAAAGTTTTCCCCGCTTTGTGTACTGTTTTCTCTTTCAGCTCTTCAGCCCGTATAGCCCTCACTTCCGATTGCACTGCTGCATTATCCTTCTTAGGAAGTATCGGACGGCAATACTTCTTACCGATACGCCGCACATTGTACTTTCTCTCAGACCAGTATCTTACCGCTGCATCATATCCATAATCATCCGAAACAATAATAAATTCAGCTGTAGGATCCTGACACAGTTTGAAACCCAGCTCTGAAACCAGCTGAAAATCCAATGCATTCTTTCCTTCATAGCATTTGAGGAAAACAGGAATCTCACAATGCGCAATTACCTGCAGCAAATTTTCATAACTGATATAAGGACTCTTGTCTGTATAGAAAACGTACATTCTGTCCTCTTTGGACATGGAGACCAGAAGCTGCGACCAGCTGGCACCAATATTCTCACTGTCAACCAAATAAACTTTAGCCATATTCACCTCTGTTGATGGCTGGCTCATTTATTATACTATATTTTGGCTCTTTACACAACCATTGGACACGACTTTACAAGTTACCATTCAGTTATCCTCTTTTTATCTGCTGCAGCAATGGCTGAATGGTAGTTACATGCCAATCATACCAGCTTCCCATACTTCCTCATCTGATATCTCATAATACCACGAACACGTTCCACGATGACTTCATCGTACCCTTCTGCGCACTCTCTCAACAGCATCTCGATCTCTTTCATAGTAAAACCCATCTCCCATTGTCTTCCGTAAATCTGCTCGGCAGCATCTGCCTGCTCTTCAAAATCCCGTGCAAATGGCTTTGCCTGAATCTTTTTAATATACTTTTCCACATCTGCCGCCTGTTTCGTTACCGGGAAATCCACCGTAGTATCCGCAAAAAGCGCCAAGCCATTATCAAATACAGGGCAAAGCCTGTATTTTCTGCTCTCCCCATGAAAAATTACTGCAATGTTATTCATGTGCCTGTCTTCATTCAGGAAGAAAGCATCAATTTCCAGGAGCATAGTCAGATATTTTCCAAAGTTCTCAAGCCCTGTAATCTCTGCCACATTCTCCGCCACATATTCTACACGATTCCGAGTCCCTTCAATTTTGGCCAAGCGATCAACAATGCTGCATCCAAGGTACATACGAAAAAGCCGGTCTAATGTTATCAGATTTTCTCCTTCCTCCAGAAAATTACGACTGCGACAGCCTATCACTGTCTGTTCCTGCCGAATTCTGCAAAGATCATAATGTACATACTGCTCCACATTAGTATACTTAAGAAGCCCGGATACTAATACTTCCGAAAAGCTTTCATATCCCATATAGTCTGCTTTATACCAGTAATCTCCCTGTTTCCATTTCCACTGATTTCCTTTGGAAGTCTTTCCTTCACAGAAAGCCCTCTCTTCTTCCTTCAGCCGGATTTCCTGCATAAAACTGACCTCCTCTCTTTCATTTTTCACTATTGCAAAAACTTTATTCCAATCAAATAATATCTTCTTTATGGATAATCTCAATCCAGTGATGGTCCTCTGCCATTCTCCCCTGTGTCTTCTCTATAATCAGTAGTGGATCATAATATGCAATCCCCAATTCTTTCAACAGCCGCTTCAGACCTGCTCGGCTTCTTGGGAAACATCTGCTTTCCAGAAAATATTCAAAATCTTCCCAGGTAGGATGCTCAATCACGCCAAATGCCCTGAAAACAGGCACATTCACGCGATTGTCGATATAAATCTTCTGGTGCAGAAAATCCACATCAATGACAGTACACAATACATCATTATACATATACTTCATCCGCATGGTCACATTCGCATCCTCTTTCAGACGCTTCTCATTTTCCAGATATTTATAAATTGTCTGACGGCTGGTACCCATTATCTCTGCAATCTCCGTAACCTTCCGGCCTTCCCTGTCCATTTGAAGGATTCCGGCAATCTCTTCCTCCCCAAACCGGGTCTTTCTGCCCGCATTCCGCACATTCTGAGGTCTGCCTTTAATATTCTGCTCGTCATAAAGTCTGGCCTTGCGCGCAATCTCCTTCAGTTCTTCTACATCATCTGTTCCGAAAATTTCCCTGCATATCCGGTACATTCCTCGCAACCGTACCTTATCCCGGTCTTTCTCATCACTCTTCTCTGCATTCTGATTCATGGCATTACCTCTACCTATCGGCTGCTAACTATTTTACCCTGACATAACACTATCATACTATTGCCCATTTGTCAATTAATTAATTTTTAGACATTTATAACTTGTTACATAATATATAAAAATCGAGCTATAGCATTTGTCCGCTATGGCTCGGTTTCATTTTACTCATTCTTTTTACATTACTTGCCGCTTTCGTCCGGCTTATTCTTGAAAAATAATTTGCGATATAAAGATAACGTTAGCCCGCAAACTGGCTAATGTAAAGCTGGGCATAGAACCCACCCTTTTCAAGGAGCGTCTCATGATCTCCCTGTTCGATAATATTACCATCTTTCATCACCAGGATAATATCAGCCTCACGAATGGTAGACAACCTGTGGGCCACAATAAAGCTGGTGCGCCCTTCCATCATTCCGGAAAATGCTTTCTGAATCCTGATTTCCGTACGTGTATCAATAGAAGATGTTGCCTCATCCAATATCAACATCGGCGGCAGGCAAAGCATGACTCTTGCAATACATAATAGCTGCTTTTGACCCTGTGACAGACCGCCGCCATCCTCCGCAATCACAGTATCATACCCCTGAGGCAGTCGTTTGATAAAGCTGTGAGCATGGGCTGCTTTAGCAGCTGCAATCACCTCATCCTCACTTGCCTGAGGCTTGCCCATCCGGATATTATCTCGAATGGTACCTGTACGCAGCCACGTATCCTGAAGCACCATGCCATAGCTGGTGCGGAGGCTTCCTCTTGTAATATCCCTGATATCAGTTCCGTCCACCCTGATAGAACCGCTGTCCACATCATAAAACCGCATGAGCAGATTGATGACTGTGGTTTTACCGCAGCCCGTAGGACCTACGATAGCCACTCTCTGCCCGGGCTTTACTGTCAGATTGAAGTCCTGAATCAGCTTTTTCTCCGGTACATACCGGAAATGAACGCTTTCAAGCTCTACATTGCCTTCTGCATTTGTAAGTACCTTTGCATCTGTTTTATCAGGCACCTGAGGTTCTTCCTCTATCAATTCAAAAATGCGTGATGCACACACAATGGCATTCTGAAGCTCGGTCACTACTCCCGATATCTCATTAAATGGCTTGGTATACTGGTTGGCATAGCTTAAGAAACAAGACAACCGTCCTACACTGATACCGCCTTTGATTGCAATAAATGCGCCAAAGATTCCTACACCTGCATACACCAAACTGTTGACAAAACGAGTAGCCGGATTGGTAATGGAAGAAAAGAAAATTGCTTTCAAAGAGCATTTCTCCAATCTGCCGTTAATCTCCGCAAACTGCTCTTTCACTGCTTTTTCCTGCGAGAAAATCTTTACAATCTTCTGATTACCAATCATTTCTTCAATCAAAGAAGTCTGCTCTCCTCTTGTTTCAGATTGCAGTTTAAACATGCTGTAAGTTCTGGTTGCAATGAATTTGGCCACTAGGAAAGAAACCGGAGTGATACACACTACCACCAGGGTAATGGGCACATTAGTCACCAGCATGAATCCCAAAGTACCAAGGATGGTAATGACGCCGGTAAACAGCTGGGTAAATCCCATCAGCAGTCCGTCTGCAAAAGTATCTACGTCGGAAATGACACGGCTCACAATATCGCCGTAAGCTTTGGAATCCAAATATTTTAAGGGCAGACGCTCCAGCTTATGAAAAGCATCCTCTCTGATATCCTTTACCACATGATAAGTAATGTAGTTATTACAGGTATTCATAACCCACTGCCCCACCGCTGTAATCACCATTACAATTGCAATCTTTTTCATAATGAAAAAGATTCCCGCCATATCCACCAGACCTTTGTCCACGATCAAATCCACAGCATCACCGGTAAGAATCGGTATATAGAGAGTAAGCGCTACCGTCAGCGCAGCCAGTGCTAAAGAAAGAATTACCTGAAACTGATACTTGCGTATGTAACGCAGCACTTTTAAAATAGTATCTTTTTGTTTCATGACTGACAGCCTCCTTTCCCGGAAAGCTGACTGCCAGAAGGCTGTCCTCCTGCTGCCTTGTCCTGCATTCCCTTCTTCTCCGGATACTGAGAATAATAGATTTCCTGATATACTTCACAATTTGCCAGTAATTCCTCATGGGTACCAAGACCTGCAATCTCACCATCATCCAGTACAATAATCTGATCCGCGTGCATAATGGAAGATGCCCTCTGAGACACAATAAAGGTTGTGGTAGTATTCTCTATCTTACGTAAAGCCATACGAAGCTTCGCATCTGTTGCGTAGTCCAGTGCAGAAGCGCTGTCATCCAGGATTAAAATATCAGGTTTGCGCACCAGCGCTCTTGCAATCGTCAAACGCTGTTTCTGACCTCCTGAAAAATTCTTACCGTTCTGTGCTACCGTGGCATCCAACCTGCCTTCTTTGCCTTCCACCACTTCTCTTGCCTGGGCAATATCAATGGCTTCCCACAGTTCCTCATCAGTTGCCTCCGGTCTGCCCCACAACAGATTGCTTCTGATGGTTCCCTTGAAAAGCACTGCTTTCTGAGGTACCACACCGATTCTGCCGCGCAGCTCCTCCTGAGGAATAGTGGAAATATCTCTTCCTTCCAAACGAATCACGCCCTCTGTGGCAGGATAAAAGCCGGGAATCAGATTCACCAGAGAAGTTTTACCGGAACCGGTACCACCAATGACACCTACTGTATCACCTTTATTAACGGTAAAGTTCATATCCTGCAGCGTCTTGTCACCGGCGCCCTGATACGTCAGAGATACATGTTCAAATACAAGGAACGGGGCGGAAACTTTAGCCATACCTATCCGACCTGCAACTTCACTTTCCTCTTCCAGCTCAAACACTGCTGCCACCCGATCAGCACATGCCAGCGCCTTGGTTATGGTAATAATCAGATTTGCCAGTTTCACCAGCTCCACCAGAATCTGGTTCATGTAGTTAATAATGGCAACCACTTCACCCCGGCTCAGATTACCCACATTAACCTGAATCGCACCCACATAGATCAGAGCAATGACAGCACCATTTACAATCACGTAAGTCACAGGATTCATGCAGGCACTGATTTTCCCTACGAACATCTGTAGTGAAGCCAACGCCTCATTATTTTCGCGAAAACGCTCTTCCTCTTCTTCCTCTTGATGGAATGCACGGATGACTCTCACACCGGTCAGATTCTCACGGGTAATGCCAAGTACTTTATCCAGAGCAGCCTGCACCTTGCGGTACATAGGAATGGTAGATAAGATGACACCAAATACCACGATTGCCATCAGCGGAATCGCCACAACAAACACCAGCGCGCTCTTTACATCGATGGTAAAAGCCATGATCATGGCACCAAACACAATGATCGGTGAACGTAAGAACAGGCGCAGTACCATGTTCACACCGGACTGCACCTGATTAATGTCACTGGTCATCCTTGTAATCATCGTAGAGGTACCAGCTTTATCAATATTGGTAAAGTTCAGCGCCTGAATATGATCAAACAGTGCCTGACGCACCTTAGTGGCAAAGCCAACGGCTGCTCTGGCTGCAAAGAACTGTGCGGTGATGGAACTGACAAGACCGATAACAGCCAGTCCGATCAGACACAGTCCCATCTTGCCAATGTAGCCAAAATCGCGGTCCGCGATGCCATGGTCGATGATGCTCGCCATGACAAGGGGTACCAGCAATTCAAAGAAAGCTTCCAGCAGCTTAAAAAGCGGTGCCAGCACTGTCTCTTTCTTGTAACTTTTCAGATAAACCAATAATCTTTTCATATATTTATTATTCTTTTACTTACTCTTCCACAGGCTTACAAGCCAGATACAACTCATCAAGCTGTTTTTGATCTACCACATCCGGAGCGTTGGTCATCAGACAGGACGCATCCTTAACCTTCGGGAACGCAATTACCTCACGGATACTCTCAGCCTTCACCAGAAGCATAACGAAACGGTCCAGACCGATAGCCAGTCCTGCGTGAGGGGGAACACCGTATTTAAATGCATTTAACAGGAAACCAAATCTGTCATATGCCTGCTCCTTGGTAAATCCAAGCACCTCGAACATCTTCTCCTGTACGTCATTCTGGAAGATTCGTACACTGCCGCCGCCAAGCTCTACACCATTTAACACGATATCATAAGCTTTCGCACGTACCTTGCCGGGATCGCTATCAAGCAGTTCCAGATCTTCGTCCATAGGCATGGTAAATGGATGGTGCATTGCTACGAAACGATCTTCCTCTTCACTCCACTCAAGCAGAGGGAACTCGGTAATCCACAGGAAGTTGAACTTGCTCTGGTCGATCAAATCGAGTTGCTTTGCTACTTCACATCTTAAAGCGCCCAGTACGGACCATACGATGTTATTCTTATCAGCTGCAAACAGAAGCAAGTCTCCGGGTTCACCGCCCATAGCACTTACCAGCGCAGCCAGCTGCTCCTCAGTCATGAATTTTGCAAAAGAAGACTTGTAGCTGCCGTCCTTCTGCACCGACAGATAAGCCAGTCCCTTAGCACCATAGCCCTTAGCGAACTCTACCAGTGCATCTATCTTCTTACGAGGCATTTCTGCCTGTCCTTTTACATTGATACCACGTACGCTGCCGCCGTTTTCCAGAGCAGAAGTAAATACACCAAAACCACAACCTGCCACAACTTCAGATACATCTACCAGTTCCAGACCGAAACGGGTATCCGGTTTATCAGAACCGAAACGGTTCATAGCCTCATGCCAGGTCATACGCTTGATGGGAAGCTCTACATCCAGTCCGATAGCTTCCTTACATACTCTCTGCACCATTCTCTCGGTAGCATCGATTACATCATCCACATCCACGAAGGACATCTCCAGGTCTACCTGGGTAAATTCCGGCTGTCTGTCTGCACGCAGATCTTCATCGCGGAAGCACTTTGCAATCTGGAAATAACGGTCGTAACCGGAACACATCAACAGCTGCTTGAAAATCTGAGGAGATTGCGGCAGCGCATAGAAGGTACCGGGATGCACACGGCTGGGTACCAGATAGTCTCTTGCTCCTTCCGGGGTAGACTTATTCAAAATAGGAGTCTCGATTTCCAGGAAACCATTTTCGCTCATAAAGGAACGGATGGTTGTGGTAATCTTACTTCTAAGCATCAGATTCTTCTGCAGATTCGGTCTTCTCAGATCCAGATAACGATATTTCAGGCGCAGTTCTTCCTTTGTCTTGATATCAGCCTCTACAGGGAAAGGCGGTGTCTCTGCTTCCGATAAAATACGAAGCTCGGTTGCTCTGATTTCGATTTCACCTGTAGCCAGATTCTCATTTACCGCACCGGCACGCTTCTCTACACGACCTACTACAGCCACAACGAACTCACTGCGCAGCTTTTCTGCTTTTGCAAAATTCTCAGCACCGCAGTCGCTCTCTTCAAAAATCACCTGTAAGATACCTTCTCTGTCACGCAGGTCTACGAAAATAATACCACCCTTGTTACGCTGCTTCTGCACCCAGCCCATGACGGTAACAACTTCACCCACATTGGCAGCAGACAATTCTCCGCAGCGCATCGTCCTTTTCAGACCTTTCATTGATTCAGCCATAATATATTCTTCCTTTCCTACCGCTTACTGCTTCAGCGGATCCTTATAGAATTCTTTAAACTGTGTGTAGCCTTCCTTTTCAAGCTGCTCCTTCTGGAACTTCTTGTTCTTATTCATACGGGCTACCAACACCCGTGTGCCGTCCTTACGTGCTTCCTGTGCCTCAGCGATCACTTGGCACAGTGCCTCTCCGCTTACCCCTTTTTCAATCAGATAAGCTATTTTTTCAGGCTGGGAAGGTACTTTAAATCCGCTCTCCATTAGCAGCAGAATGATTCTTTCAAATCCGATGGAAAATCCACAGGCCGGAACATCCTTACCGGTAAATTTACCTACCATCTTATCATATCTTCCGCCACCGCCGCAGCTCCCGCCGAATTCAGGCATAGCAATCTCAAAAATAGTTCCGGTATAATAAGACATACCTCTTACCAAGGTAGCATCAAATACGATTTCAAAATCAGAAGATCTGGTAGCCTTTACGCTGGCAATGATTTCCTGCAGGCTCTGCTCTACATCTGACTCTAAAAAGCCTTCCAGTACGTTTGCCAGATAAGCCACACCATCTTCAGCCTCTTCCAGACCCTTGAACAGCTCCAGATACTTATCTACGCTCTCCTTGGCAAAACCGTTATTTAAAAGCTCTTCTTCTACGCCTTCCAGACCGATCTTGTCCATCTTATCCAGTGTAATGAATACACTGTCATAGGATTCTTCCGGGAAACCGCTGTAAGCCGCCATTGCTTTCAGGATTCTTCTTTCATTGATACGAATCCGGAAGCCCTTGAAGCCCAGTTTACCAAGGGTAGTGGTAGTAGCAAGGATCAGTTCGATCTCAGCCAAATTGGAAGGCTCGCCCAAAATATCGATATCACACTGCATGAACTGACGATATCTTCCTCTCTGCGGACGGTCGGCTCTCCACACGTTGCCCATCTGCAGTGCTTTAAAAGGAGAAGGCAGCTGTGCTGCGTTGTTGGAATAAAATCTCACAAGCGGAACGGTCAGATCGTATCTTAATCCACTGTCCACCACCTCATCCTCAGTGGTAGCTGCTTCCACGTTCAACTTCTCGCCTCTCTTTAAAATTTTAAAAATCAGTTTTTCATTGTCTCCACCCTGCTTGCTGCTTAAGTTCGCAATATTTTCTACACAAGGGGTCTCAATGGAAGTAAAGCCAAATTTACCGTAGGTCTCTTTGATTACACCCATCACATAATCGCGGATCTGCATCTCCTCAGGTAAAATATCTTTCATGCCGGTCGTCGGCTTCTTACTGAGTGCCATAATTCATCTCCCTGTCTCTATAAAGTATTTCTTCTATATTTTAACAAATTTCTTTCTTCACAAGTATATGTTTTTTTGAAGTAGATGTCAACCTTAAATAACCAGAGCGGGGGATGAATTCCATACTGTAGGCAGCCAAACCATAGAGTTGATGAATAAATAACACTTTATATCACCTTTTCATCCACGCATTTCTCTACATATTCTGCAAACAAAGCATTTGGCCAGGTGAACCATTCCCTTGTAAACTGATGGGGATCATCCACATGAAATCCTTCGTGCAGATAACCGGTATCTGCATCTGTCGCAACGATCATTTCTAAAAGTTCTCTCTTTTCCTCATCATTGACAGATGTCAATCCCTGCATCACTAACGCCATGTGCCATACAAAATCCTCCGGTGTATGCCTTGAACCGATCCCTTTTGCATATTTTCCTTCAAAATAATAGGGATTGTCCTTGCTTAGCAAAAACTTCCTGGTATTCTGATATATGGGATCTGCAGCCTCCGCATATCCGATATAAGGAATGGAAAGCAGACTAGGAATATTGGCATCATCAATCATGGAATAATTGCCCATTCCATCTGTTTCACATGCATATATTTTGCCATATCCCGGCTGATCAACCACAGAATACTCCTGAATGCCCGCATCAATCTGCAATCTAAGCTCGCGGCACTTCTGTGCCAGTTCCGTGTTGCCGCAAACAGCAGTCAGCATCTCCTCCATATATCCCAGCACTACCACTGCAAACATTTCGGATGCGATCAGATAACCATATTGGCAGCCGTCATCACTTGGGCGAAATCCGGACCAGGTCATACCTGTATATACTACAGGATTACCCATTCCTTCGTTGTAGATAGTACTCCAGGGCTTTCTGGCATTTGGTCTAGTGAAACGATAGGGAGACTTTTCAATATGATGCTGCTCCACAGTCCAGACTTTTAGTATGATCTGTACCACTTTTTCCAGCGTCTCTTTGATCAGCTCCTCCTTACCCGTCTGTTTCCAGTAAAGATACAGCAGCCTGATAGGATAACACAGAGAATCCACCTCATATTTCCTTTCCCACACCCAGGGTCCTTTCTTGGGTATGTCATCTACATGCCCCTTGTCATTGGATTCCTGATTGAATGCATTGGCATAAGGGTCGATCTCAATGTACATAAATTGCCTTCTGATCACCCCTTCGATCACTTCCGCCACCTGCGCATCCCCGGACAAAGGAATATAATGGGTCACCTGTGCCGCCGAGTCTCGAAGCCACATGGCAGGAATGTCTCCTGTCAGCACAAAGTAGGTTCCGTCCTCACATTTCTGCAAAGCCGTTTCCCAGGTACTCAGATAACAATTCCGATACATCTTCTGAAGTTTAGGGTTGCCTGCCAATTTCCGGGAATATATTTCTATTCTTTCATTAATCGCTTTTGGTATGTTCATTCCTTCAACACTCCTTTCATCTATGCCGATTGTCTCAAAAGCGGCATTTACAAAGACCTTTCTCTCGTCTGTCTCATTTTGCTTGGGGTTACATGAAACATATTTTTAAATTCCCTGTTAAAATGGGACTGTGTATTATATCCACTGCTAAGCGCAATTTCTGTGATTGACATATTCGTAAATAAAATCAGTTTTTCTGCATGCTCCAGCTTTATCTTACGCAGGTAACTTTTATATCCCTCTCCCACATGCTGTCTGAACAGGCAGCATAGGTAATTTTCATTTAAATGAAAAGCTTTCGCAATATCCTTAAGTGTAAGATTCTCTGCAAAATGAGCATTGATATAAATAACAATTTCTTGAATAATGTCCGGCTCAGCCCTGAATACTCCTTCCTTTTTGCTGTCTACATTCTGTAAAAACAGAATCAGTATACTTTCCACCATTCTTTTAAGATACAGGTTCCTATAGACCTTACCCAGAGCTGTCCCCTCCACTAAATCACATATATTCCTCAGAATACTCCTGTCCTTTTCCCCCATGCAAACCATTCTGCTGTTCAGGTTAATAAGTGCATGCAAAATATGACTGTCCACACTCTCCTCCGAAAACTGGATATTGAATATTTCCAGTTCATTTGCACGGTAATCATGGAAATCAGATGGTGACATAAAAACCATCATTCCAGGCTTGCACAGATATTCACTTCCGTTGATAAAGGTAGTTCCATATCCGGACACAATGATGTCCAGCTCACAAAAATTGTGCCAATGGACACTGCTGGGCTTATCTAAAAGCTTTCGCTCAAACACAATTTCACTTTTTGCTGTTATACTGCGTTTTATCATCCGCGCAGATTTACCCATTTTTCCACATCCCTTGATTTTGTAATATATAGTTGATTTTAACATTTCTTTGCATATTCATCAATATATCTGAGTTTTTGCATATTATTTCTTAATCTACGCTGAGCCCACATTCCTGACCAGTGGTAACATAATAGTACAGATCACATATGAAGGAGACAACAAATGTTTACTTTTGGTACCCAATATCTAAGAGGCATCACCCCCCATAAAGACCAGTGGGAACAAGATATGGAAAACATGAAAAAATATGGCTTTAACACCATTCGGGCATGGATGGTCTGGAGCCATATTGAAAAGGCAGAAGGCGAAATCGACTACGAATACATATCTGCTTTCCTAAACTGTGCCCAAAAATATGATTTAAATGTAGGCTTATTGTTTCATCTGCATGCATGTCCGGCGTGGGCTGTAAAGAAATATGCCAAATATTTTTACATTTCCGATGAGCATCTGCCCTTTGAGCCGACTGTACGACCCAATACCCCCGGTGGTGGCTGGCCGGGTCTGTGCTATGACCACCCGGAAGTAAGGGATATGGAAGAACGTCTGATACGAGGCGTCATCGAAGAAACGAAAAAATACAAGAATGTAGCTTTTTATGAACCCATGAATGAACCTCATCAATGGATTGATTTCACCAAAACTCCCTCCGGAATCTACTGCTACTGTCCGGAATCCATCAAAAAGTTTCAAGTATGGTTACAGAAGAAATATCAGAACATACATGCACTAAATGATGCGTGGGGATATGGTTATTCTTCCTTTGATGATGTCAGACCCCCAAGATGGACTGCTTCTTACAGCGATTCTGCCGATTTCAGATTATTCAACATGGACAATGTAGCCGAAGAAATCAAATTTCGGTCTGATATCATCAAAAGTTGTGACACCAAACCGGTCATTGCACATGCATGGGGCGGCGGTGCAGCAACCTGTGCCCAATTAGGCGGAATGGCCTTCGACGACTGGAAAAATGCACAGATTTTCGACAAATGGGGATACAGCGCATTCCCTCAATCTGCCGGCGACTGCAGCATGCTGGGACTTGGGTGTGACGCTACCAGATGCGCTGCAAACGGCAAAGAATATTGGCAGTCGGAGCTGACCGCCGGGCTAAATGGTACCGGATTGAATCAAAGAGGCCGAATTGATGACAATACTTTCGATAAATTCTCTTTAGAATCTATTCGCCACGGTGCAAGAGGGTTGTTGTACTGGCAGTATAGGAAGGAAAGATATGGTTCTGAATTTGGCGGTTTCTCTCTCACCGATAATGCCGGTGGAGAGACCAATCTGACCAGACGGGCATCCGCTCTCTGCAAAATGCTGAATGACAACGAGGATATCTTTAATAACGCTCAGAATGATGAAGCTCAGGTTGCTCTGGTATTCAGTATCCGCTCCTATCTGGCTGATTGGAACAGTACGAACAGAAAAGGAAACAAATTCTCCGTTGACAGTATCGGCGGTTATTACCGAATGCTTTGGGAAGAGAATATCATAACCGATATTATTCATGAAGAATTTGCCGGAAATCTGTCAAAATATAAATTAATCATTCTCCCTTCCCCATTCGCCATCTCTCCTAAACTGGCTGGTCAATTAAAGGAATATATCCGTAGAGGCGGTATGATATTGTCCGATCCTTACTTTGGTGCCTTTGATGAATCTTTCAGACACTCCTATCATATTCCCGGATACGGATTTGAAGAGATTTTTGGCTGTAAAGAATTTGATTTTACCACAAGAGAATGCGTTACCCTTTCCGACAACGAAAAGAGTTATCAAATCGCCGGCAACAGGCATGCTGAATATTATAGTGACGTTACCTCTCAGGTTTTGTATTATTACGAGGACGGCTCACCGGCAATCCTCTGCAACAATTACGGAAATGGATGCGCTGTCTTAAGCGGTGTAAATCTTGGTCTTTCTTATTCAAAACGAACCTTGATCTCCGATGACATTATAAGTAATGACAGTACAAATTCCAGCATCGATGCGAAAAACATTGTTATGAAGCTCTGTACACAGGCCGGAATCCGTCCCAATATTTGCTCCGCTGAAGGCGTCAAGGTCAGTTATCTGAAAACAGATGCTGAACAATACTCCGCAGATGCACTGATTCTGATCAACAGCAGTAAAAAAGCTGCAAAAGGAAGTATTCATCTGGATCGTTCCTACATTGAGTGCATGCTCATCCTGGGTAATCCAATCGCTCAACTGAAAGACAGTGTATTGGAATTTACACTGAATGCAGATGAAAGCGCAGTAATCAGACTGCAGCGATACACTTAAGCAGACAGTAAACTACTCTCTAAAGCTACGGCAATCCTAATAAGGTAACCGTAGCTTTCTTTTTTATATCTCACAAACCAGTCCAATGGGGAAATGATCAGACAGGCAAATATGTCCTTCCTCACTTTCCCACGTATCGCAGCTGATCACCTTCACCATGTTGTTTACGTAAATGTAATCGATCTTCTCCGTCGGCTTCTTGAAAAAACCGTGGAATGTAACAGGAATATGGCCTGTAACATCTTTATAATCCGCTCTGTTTTCCATGGCAGCAAGCTCCGGACAGCCGGGCAATGCATTAAAGTCCCCCATAATAAAGATCGGCATCTGCTCCCCTGCAAGGAATTCATCCCCCTTTGCAAGCATCAGCTCCATAGCTTTTTTGCGAGCATCTGCACTTTCGTTGCACAAATGTGTGTTGAACACGCACATGGTCTTTTTATCTGTAATGCTGTACAAAAGAAGCATGTTGCAGATTCTCGGATGATACCCCTGTCCTTCAAACATACTGCCCGGTACGTTGGGTGTATCTGACAGCCAGAAGCACTGGAAGTTTCTCAATTTAAACTTGTCCTTGCGGTAAACCACCGGGCAATGCTCTCCGGTCAGTTCTGTGGTACGACCATGGCCTACCCAGACATATTCCGGCATATGTTCCTCCAGCCAGGGCTGCATATCGTCTCTGATTTCCTGAAATCCGATCACGTCCGGCTGCTCTGCCTGAATGCGGCGGATAATTTCCTCTTTACGATGTTCAAAAGAATATTCTCCGTCATTTGGATTATTAAAACGCACATTAAAAGTTACTATTTTCATATATCTATTCCTTTCGGATAACGCTGTAAATTTCATCATGATACTGGGGATATCTGTCCTCGTAAATCACATCATCAAAGGTTACCTGACCTTCCGCATCAATATAATAAATCGTTGCCCCCTGCATCAGTTTGTCTGCCACTTTTTTGCTGATCGTATTGTAGGAAGACATACCGCTCATACGGTTGTACATGAGCAGAATCCCTTTGTACAGAACCTTGGAGTCGTTCACATGATCATGCCCTACCACAAATATCTTGGTCTTACCTTCTTCCAGCATAGCATCAAACATTCCGCTGTTATATGGGGAACCACCGGTACCTTCGTAGTTGATACCTGCCACACGTTCGCCTTTTTCATAGGCTTCTATAAATTCCGTAAGAGGCACATGGCAGAATACCATGGACGGGCATTCATCTTCTCTGACCTGCTCCCTGTACCACGCGATCTGATTATCCTTCAGATATCCGTCCGGACTCTTCTTCCGGGTAATGATACCGTATCTTGCCAGATCCTTTGGGGTAGTATCAGGACCGCAGTCCAGAAAGATCAGCTTATATACTTCCTTACCCTCCTCATTTTTCAGAGGAATCACAAAGTTGGTCTCTCCGAACACCTCTGTCCCGTCTGCCAGCATAGGTTTCTTTTCCGGCACCAGACAATAAGGCGACTTACGAAACTCTGCCACCATCTCACTGCGAAGCATTGACTTAGGATTGTCCCCTTCATGATTGCCCAGCACAGGTGCCCAAGGGATTTTCAACTGGGTCATCGTCTTTTGAAACGTTTTCGCCCGCGCTCTGTTGTCCCCGCCGGTCACATTATCCCCTACAAATACGACTAAATCCGGCTTCTCCGTCTCCACAGTCTCCGCCATCAGCTTCAGAGTCACCTCAAAACGGTCTGCATAATCATCTAAATGGGTATCTGTAAAGCCTAAAATCTTAAAAGGACGGTCATTTGTTATTTTTCTGATCATATTTATCTTCCTCAACCTCCTGCTTTCAATTCGGACTTTATCTCTTCTGCTGTGTCGGGCCATAATCGGAAGCACCGGTAAATTCCACTTCATCCGGAGTAGGTTCGTCATAAGGCACATCTAAATTTCTCTGATACAGTCTCATATGTTCACCGTGTGGCAGGATATCCACTACATCCGGACCTCTCCAAACAATCTGGTACTCTGCACCTCTTACCTCCTCAGGAATAGTCACGGTCTCAACAGCATGTTCTAATGTCACTACATCACCGGCCTTTGCACTTACAACCAAAAGTGCACCTTCTTTTACAGCTTCTGCCGCTACACCGTTTACCAGCACTTTGATATCTTCTGCTTCCCCCATCCAATCATAGGTTCTGAATGCCACTTCTGTATCTGACGTGGCAGTTACTTCCATGCGGCCTTCATTGGGATAAAAGCTTCTAACCTTTGCTTTCTGAACATCCTTGTTCAGAGGAATATTCACAGTCACTCTTTCTTCTGTTTCTCCGATAGAAACTGTCCATGCTCTCCACAGACCGATGGGCGCAAAGCCTGCGCAACATCCTGCGATCGAACGGAACTTGGTCAGACTCATAGAGTTAGGCTGCGAACCGCCTGAGAATCCGCCGATCATTCTCTTGTTCAGACGCTTATAGGTAATACCGGCAGCCTTATCATCTTCTTTATTATCATCAGTCACCACATAACCGGTATGTGTTACCTGATTTTCCACTAACTGATTACGCACGAAGGAGTTGATATCTGCCCAGTATTCTTCATAACCGGACAGCACCAGTTCATGTGCACATTCCAGCAAGTCCTTGATACAACAGGTTTCACAGTTTTCTTCAATCATAGGCTTCCACTTCATAAACTCCGGAACCCAGCCGAAGCTTGAAGTCTTGGTGCGTACGAAATCGTATATTTCTTTACCCTTCTTAATATAGAATGGCTCATTGGTTAAACGGCCCATCATGATCATACCGGATGCTACCCAAAGGGAAGAATGTACATGTCCGAAAAATTCCATATTGTAAGAGAAGTATCTGGAATGTCCCAGCAGATAATTTACATAACCTTTTGCCAGTTCTAATGCATTTTCATCACCGGTCAATTCGTATCTCTTTACCAGCGGGTACACGATAACACCGTTTCGGATTGGCTGCTCACCACGGCCGGTATGATAGCTCATGTTAAAGCCGCCATCCTGCAGATAAATATCGTTAGGGAATTCGTAAACTGTCAGAGGTTCCCGGCTGTCACCGGACCAGAACACCTTAGTCTTTCTCTGAATGGCAACCCCCAGCATACCTTTTACTAAATTTGCTGCATGTTCCTCTGCTTCTGCATCATTAGGGTCTAATACCAGACATCTGTTCAAAGCGGAAAGTACATATCCCATCTCATGGAAGGATGCATGAAGGGTATGGGTCCATGGGTATTTTTTATGATAGCGCAGTCCATGCTCTCCCCAAGACTGCATCAAATGTCTTCTGAATGCAGCCTGATGCTCTGCACCCACTTCGGTTCCTGCCACCTCTCTTGCGCAGGAAATACCCTCAAACCAGGATGCAACCAGTTCTGCATCATCTACCTTACAGTGTGCTGCTTCGGCCGGTTTCTTGTGAGGCAATACCAACCAGTATGGTAAGTAGTCATTGGCTTCATCTGTCATGTTGGTCAGATAATTAATTGCTAATTCTGCCACATTTACAGGATCAAACGATTTAAAATTTGGTTTACTCATAAATTTTTCTCCTTGTTTTGATTTTAAACTCCCAGTCCGAACGGAATCTCTACATCACAGTAAATATTGGCAGCACTGCCGGTAATGATCAACTTCAGTTCGTTGTTTCCTTCTCTTAAAAACTTGCCGATACGCAGCCTGTGAGGACTCCACAGTGCCACATCTGCTAACTCACCATTGCAGAAACATTCCACCATTTCTTCTGCCTGCACCTGAAAAGCTTCCCTTCCGGTAATATCAGCCGCTTCATAATTCATTATATATACTGCACGATTCTGTTCCTTCTGTATGAGAGTAAATTTATCTGTAAAATCTCCTAAAAATACTTCCGCATCTGCTTTGGGCAGCATTTCAACTACAGTCTTATCCGCAAAATTCTGCTGTAAAACAATCAGCATTGTCTCTCGTGGTTGCAACAGGATCTCATATAAGCCATCTTGTGCACAGGTTTTCATCCTTGCTTCCCCTCGCCACAGATCCACATACACAGCTGCTTTCATACCCTCTTTATGATGTTCTGACGCCAAAGCGCTGTCAGCCTTATCTGCAGAAAGACTCACCTTGGTCTGAATCGTTTGATTTCCTTCGTTGGAAAACAAAAACATTTCCACACCATTTTTATGAAGTTTAGATACACGCAAATCTTTGCACGCGGTGTTTGTATGTATGGTCTTATAGCTGCCTTCTGCAATCAGACTTTCCGCATCATGAAATAATTTCAAACCGGCATTATCCGTTTCTTCCACAGTCACTGTTCGTACAAGCCCATCCCATGCCGGATTCGTCACGTTCAACACGGCCTCATACTGATACTCTCTGATACAAAGCTTTCCATCCTGTATTTTACATTCCGAAAGCAGAGCAATAGGCAAATAATTAAATTCCACCTGCTCTTCAAACAATAGCGCAAGCTCTTTATAAGGCACCTGATTATTATCACACAACACTGCCACCCCGGCACCATTTACCGAATCTGTCATCAAATAGGACAGCCGCTTTATATAGTCGGAAATCTTGCGATAATGAGGCCACCAGATATTGTTGGGACCCACATCCGGCGGACGTTCATCCTTGCGTGCGCCTTCCACACTGTAGTAAAAAGCATGGGGCACAAACAGATTCACTCCGCGTATGCCAAGCCAGTCTATATACCACTTCATATCCCCCGCTGTGAAATACCACGGAATCCGGTTACGGTAACATACACCGAAACACTCATTGGCATTTCTTCTGCGACCCAGATGCCTTGCAATATCAGCCGCCAACTTTGCCTGTACAGAATCAAACTCCGTAAGACCTCCGCTCTCCGGTGCCACTCTTCTCAGAATCAGATCCTGCCCCGGAATCTGAAAATACAGTTGTTCTTCCACATCATCGCTGGCTTCCGGATGTCCCATCAAAAGAATATTGTGGTTCTGACACCATTCGGACAATCTTCTATAGAAGATCTCTCTATAATACTTTTTGATCAATCTATGATAGATCTCAGTACCTGCATTTTTCTCTTTGGTAAAGAGCGCCTTAAGCTCCTCCAGACTACCGCCCTCTTTTAGAATTTCTTTATCCAGTCCCGGAATCCACTCACGAAAACGTCCTGCTCTTCTTCCCAACGCACCGGGCTCATCTGTAAAGAAGGCAATCACTGTACTACCAAAGTACTCTTTTAATTCCTCATAATAGCGGTCATGTGTCATCCGGATAAAGGCATCCACCGCATCAGGGTTCAGGATATCCGCCGATTTCGGTGCTCCGTCCTCTCCATCATCCTCACCAAAATGAATGCCGCGAATGGTCCCTCCGGTGAATCCGTACACCAAACGACTTCCATCTTTGAATGCTACGATCACCTCACCGGCTGCATCCTCCCCTGCCTGTACAAGGTGGATGCCCTTAGACGCATATTCCGGATTTTCTGCCACCACCATACCATGAGCAGAACCGGAAGGGTACATGGCTTCATCGTACAATACAACCTTCATCTGTAATTCATCAGCAGTTTTTACAATAAAACGAATCGCCTCAAAATATTTTTCAGATAAATACGGTATTTCTTTCGGAACCCCGATCCGGGGATGAAGCACGATACCATTTACCCCTTTTTCCACATAATCCTGCAGTTGTTTTCTGATTCGGTCAAGATCCGGCAAGTCATTAAAGAACCAAAAAGGTATGGGCGTGAATTGATCCGATGGATATAAAATGTCATTTATTAATGCCTTGATCAATGCCATAATCTCCTTAATTTAGTCCAGCCAGATAGGGTTGGTGTATGCGCTGCGTCCTGCTGCGTCCATAACCTCTGCACGGACAAATTTCTCTTTTCCTTTTAATTTGGTCACAAACTCGGTCACATGTCTGCCAATCTTGCGCTGATGACATCTGTGCTGGCCGCCGATGTAAATACGTTCACAGGGCGAACATACCACATGCACCTCATCATCTTCTACATAGAAATCGTAAATGGCAGGACCGGTAGATGTATAGAAACTGCCTGTCTTCAAAGCCTCGATAATAGCATTGCGCGAGCGGTCTTTCGCCTTTACCACTGTCCAGCCGCCGAAGGAGCCACTGTACATAGAGTCTACTTCCTGTCCATTGTGATTGTCATCGCTGCCGCCGCCCCAAAGTCTGGCACCTTTGTAAAGCATTTCTGTCCAGAAAACGGTACCGTCACCCACATTTTCCAGCCACTCTGTTTCATAATTTATCAGTTCAACAGCATCATAGAAACTATCCACTTCCACTTCCGCACTGGTTAACATGGACCAATGTGGATGGTTCAACATAATATAAGCACCCTTGGCTTTCATTTCCTCACAAAATGCTTTGGTTGCCTTCCCTGTTCGTTCCGGAAGATGGATATACTGTCCATGCTGAAATTCGTCAAAGTTATCATCCCATAAAAGATGTATATGAATATCTTTTTCATCTGTTGCATTACCATATAATTCAAATCCTTGAACCATGGTAAAATTGTCTTCTGACATATGTCTTGTATCTGTGTATCTGTCATGGTCACTGATCACTAAAAAATCATAGCCATGATGCTTATAAGCTTCTTTCATTTCTTCCGGTGTCAACTTACCGTCTGACATAGTGCTGTGACTGTGAAGGTTCCCCTTTAACCAGATTGCATTTTCATCCTGTAAAAAAATAGTTCTTTTCATGTAAGCATTTCTCCTTTCAAGCCGTTTTCTTTTATTTTCTCCAATTTTTAAGAACCTGTCAATCAATATAAATCGGATTGGAATATGCCACTCCACCTTTTTCATCCGCACACTGCACACGAATAAATTTTTCCTTACCATTCAGGCGGCCTGTAAATTCAGTCACTCCAAAGCCAAGGCTTCTCTTAAAATATCCCCGGTCTCCACTGACAACGATTCGCTGGCAGGGAGAACAACTTACATGGAAGGTATCTCCTTCTACATAGAAATCAGTAATCTTTGGTCCGGTGCTTGCATAAAAGCTTCCAGATTCCAACGCTTCCATGATTGCTTCCCGGGATCTGTCCTTTGCTTTCACGCATACCCAGCCACCAAAGACATCGCTGACCACGCAGTCAAAGGGCCACCCCGGAATCTGCTTTACTTTGTTATGATTGTCATCCGCCGCAATCCCCCACATGGACTTGCCTTTGCGAAGTAAGGTGTTCCAGAAATGTGCCGATTCTCCCACAAATGTTCCCATCTGTGTGGCATGATTGTATATCTCCAAAGCTGTCAGGTGAGGCAGATCTATTACTTCTTCCCATTCAAGCAGGGACCAATACGGATGATTTAATGTAATCAGATAATTATCGTGATGATTTTCCAGAAAATCCAACAGCTTCTCACGCGTATCCACCTGAAATCTCTCACCCTGCTCAAAATCACTTATCTTCCCCTTTTGCAGCACACAAAAATGACCATTCTTGTCTTCTGTGACAGCTCCTGTTACTTCCACTCCGGGAATCAGCAGGATTTTATCGTTGCTAATCTCATCATAACTTTTATAAATGTCATGATCTGTGATTGCCAGAAAATCATATCCCTTGCCGGCAAATCCTTCGGCCAGCACCTCCGGACTCAATGCACCGTCTGATGTAGTACTGTGGCAATGCAGATTACCTTTTAACCACAATGGGTTTTCATCCTGTATAAATGTTGTCTTTCTCATTCCAAACTTACTCCTATTGGGGATATTCCCCTAAAAAATCAACTCCGGCGGGAGTTTATCGCCGGAGTTTCATTTTACTTATTTTGCAACGTTAGCATCGTACCAAGCTGCACGTTCGTCTAACAGATCCTGTAAATGGTTGTCTAACAGAAGCTGATAGCCTTCTTCGTAAACCTTGTCAAACTGACCTTCCGGTGCACACATACATTTGAACACGAATTCTACGATCAGCTCGTTCAGCAATGCAGAATACTGATCTGCTTCCAGAGGATCGGTAGGTGCTACAGTATGATAGAATCCACTATATCTGTGCTCAACTCTTGACTCTGCTGCATCCTGAGGAACTTCCGGATTGGATGCCATATAATCTTCAAGGAATGACTTTGTTGCATATTCAAAGTTACCCCATAAGAAACCATTGTCAGTAGGGTTAGAGCTGGTACCATTTGCAATTCTCTGATCTCTTGAGAATCCAATAATCTTACCATCTACTACTTCATAACCAAGATTTTCCAGACCGTTTCTGATTTGAATACCATTTTCTTCATCAGAAACAAATGCCAAGTAAGTCATAACAGCTTCGATTCTGTCTTCTGCAGTTGCAGGAACATATACCATATGATCCCATGTACCTGAAGAGGGAACATCATAGCTGCCGTCTAAGTTTTCCAGACAGTTTACTTCCACCATGTGATAGTTAGGATCAGATGCCGTTTCATATGCTGCGTCGACACAATCCGCAGAACCATCCATAACAAGTGCATAGTTACCATTTGCAACATTTTCATCGTACTTTGCATTGTCAGTATCTAATACGAAATTAGCATCGATGATACCATCTAATACAAACTGATTTAACTGCTTCAAACCATCTTTATGACCCGGCTTTAATACCTTTGTAAAGGTAGCATCATAGATGTAGTTGTCTCTTTCATTTGCCTGACTGGTGTAAGAAAGGATGAAGTTGGTGTAGTTACCATTGGTATTTTTACCGCCCATAC
This sequence comes from Acetatifactor sp., assembly GCA_045545375.1. GTDB lineage: Bacteria > Bacillota > Clostridia > Lachnospirales > Lachnospiraceae > Acetatifactor. The sequence goes on along the minus strand of JAZQAT010000048.1, from coordinate 35,515 downwards.
CCATAGGAATGATATCCGGATACTTTTCCTTGATTGCATATAATACATCGATCAATTCAGCCTTATTGGTAGGCATTTCCTTGCCTGCGCCTTCTACAAGATCCTGACGAAGGAACATCTCATGAGACTTCTGTCCATAAGAATATACACCCGGAAGACCATACTGTCTGCCTTCAATCTGACCAACCTCAAGAAGTGCCTTTGACAGATAGTCATCGCTTAACATATCCATGTAATCTGTCAGATCTGCCAGACCGCCATCAATAGCATAGCCCTGAACACGAGCCAAATCGTAAGTTCTGATGATATCAGGAGCCGTACCGCCTGTCAGCATCAGGTTTACCTTGTCATCTGCTCCGGAACGCGGAACCGGGACGTATGTTACATGCACACCCTGAGGCTCTAAGTTTTCATTGATCCAACGAGTAAACTCGTTGTCGGTCAGGGAATTGCCGTTGGTGTACTCATGACCACGGTCATAAACCATAACGGTAATGTCTACAATTTCCTTTGGTTCTTCTTTTTCAGCGGCTTCGCTTGACTTTTGTGTAGTTGCTTCGCTTGACTTTGCAGGGTCTTTACTTTCCTGATTGGTCTTTGTGCTGCCACATGCAGTCATTACCATAGCAGTAGCCAGAAGCATTGAGCAAAGTTTCAAATAACGCTTTTTCATTTTTTTACCTCCATTTTTAAAGAGCATAGGGCCACATATATTCCCGCTGACAGGAAAGCTGTCCGGCCTGCCTACACGAACAGCCCTATACTATATTTATTTTAATTTTACAGCTTTCTAGTAACAAATAATTATTCCTTTACACCACCAATGTTAACACCCTTTGTAAAGTGCTTCTGTACAAAAGGATATACAATCAGGATGGGTATCATAGAAAAAATAATGGTTGCAGATTTTACGTTTTCTGCAGCTATGGTCATATCTGCCATTTCTTCCGGTGTGTATTCGATATGGAAGGAATCTAACAGCAGTTTTAACTGGTACTGCAAGGTATACAGTTTCGGATTGTCAATATAATACAATACATCCGTTACACCATTCCATCTGGATACACAGCTGAACAGCGTGATAGTTGCAATAGATGGTTTTGACAGCGGAACTGCAATCTTAAACAGACATCCCCACTCACCGCATCCGTCCATGTACGCTGCTTCAAACAATGACTTGTTAATGCCCATGAAGAAGGTTCTCAAGATGATCAGTTGGAAGGGGCTGATCATACCCGGCAGGATTAAGGCCCATATTGTGTTTATCAATCCTAAATTTTTCACCAGCAAGTATCCCGGCACCGTACCGGCACTGATATACATAGTAATGGTAATCAATGTCATAAAGAAGTGATTACCCTTCAGGTTGAGCTTTGAAAGCGGATATGCTGCCAAAATGGTCAGGAAGGTGGTAGAAAAACCAACCACAAGGGTCAATGCCAATGAATAAAACATGGAATATATAATACTGCCATTGCCAAACACATTCTTATAAGCATCCAATGTAAATTCCACCGGCCAGATACCCACGATGCCCTTTGCAATAGCATTCTTACCACTGAAGGACAAGGCTAAAATGTTCAATATGGGAACTAAAGTGATTGCCAGTGCAGCAATGCAGACAATCAGCATAACTATCTGGAACAGGCTCCATTTCTTACTATATATTGAATTCATTACATGATACCCTCCTCTCCGAGTTTCTTCGCTGCCCAGTTAGCAGTCAATACCATCACCAGTGCAACAACTGACTGGAACAGACCTACCGCAGTCGCATAGTCATAACGACCTGCCTGCAAACCTACAGAATATACATAGGTACTGATAACCTGTGACACATCTCTTGTAAGAGCATTGCCCATCAAGTAAGGCTTTTCGAAGCTGATATTCAGGATTCGGCCGATATCCATAACCAAAATGGTAACAATGGTGGATCTGATCTGTGGAAGAGTCACATGCCAGATACGTTTCCATCTTCCTGCACCATCCATATAAGCCGCATCATACAACTCCGTATTGATACCGGCAATGGCCGCTAAATATACGATCATACCATATCCGGTACCTTCCCAAAGACCGGAGAACCAGTAAACACCACGCCACAGTTGGGAATTACTTAAGAAACCAATCTGACCAATTCCCAATGCACTCAATGCATTGTTGATGGCGCCGGAAGCACCGAACACCTGATACATGATACCAACAATAATTACATTTGACATAAAGTGCGGTATGTAAAGAATGGTCTGTGTAAACTTCGTTACCTTCTTAAAACACATTTCACTCATAACGATAGCAAGGAAAATGGGGAACGGGAAACAGATCAAAAGCTGTCCTAAATTCAATACCAGCGTATTCTTGACTGACCTCCAGAATTCTGATGTAGTGAATGCCTCTTCAAAGTACTTAAATCCTACCCAGTCACTCTCCCATATTCCTTTAAAAATATTATACTTTTTAAAGGCAACAACCAAACCGGCCATAGGTGCATATTTGAATACAAATATGTAAATCATGGGAATCGCCAGCATAGCGTACAACGGCCAATTCTTCTTCAGATACTTTAAGGTCAGACCGCCGGACTTTGTTTTTGTCTTCTTCTCACTCATCTTTTCAAACTTCATCCTTTCTTTTCTATTTAAGTGTACAGAACTTTTCGTTGCTTTTAATACTGATTTTATTATATCCATGTAGAGCAACGCAAACAATGCATTATCTTCGTTGTTTTTTTCACTTTTTCGATATTCTAAAAAAACTCACTGACAATTCTTTCGCAAAGTCGATATTGTGCAATTTTCAACGCCGATAGTTCCTTGTTTTCCTGTTTTGAAGTAAATATAATGAAACCCATATATTTTATCCCCCGTAGAACAAAATAACTTTTGACGTCGAAAAAGCCTGTTTCGACCAGAAAGGATGGTAGAACATATGGGACACACAGAATATAAATACGTAAAGTTTATCCAGCCACAGTTTCCTATTTATGCCTCTTCACAATCAGGGCGAGAGGTTCTGGTCAAAAATCACCATCATACCTCCGCGGAGATCATGCAGGTAACCGAAGGTCGCATTAAACTGTTGATGGGAACTACATATGTAGAATGCGAAAAGGGAGATATCATCTTTATACCACCTTCTGTAGTGCATGAAGCGGCCAGCCTGACCGAAGACGCCGCTATTCAGGGAATTGTATATGAATTTTCTCTGGTAAACGTTACCGGTTTACAGCTGGATTTTTCAGAGCTTTTCCACAGAAGCCAGTGCATGCAGTATATTGTGAGCAACAGTGATGACGGCCACGAGGAGCTTTGCCTGTATATCCGGAACATATTAGCAGTATACGAAAGTTTCTCTGCCGGAAGCAAGATCCAAATTGTGTCAAATCTTCTCCTGATTATGTCCAGACTAATCCAGCTATTTGCATTGGAAGTGAGCACTCATGATAAAAACTATCGTAAGCTCCGTTCCGTGCTTTCTTATATAGAAAGTCATTATGCGGAAAAGATTCAGATTTCAGAACTAAGCGAGATCATTCATGTGTGCGATGACCGGCTCATCAGACTTTTTAAAGAAGTAACCGGTGAGACACCGATCGAATATATTATGAACTTAAGGATAGAAGCCGGTATCAAACTGCTTTCTTCCACAGACTTATCTATAGCCGACATTGCAGACCAAACCGGTTTCGGCAGTGCCACCTATATGACGCGCGTTTTTAAGCAAAAGCTGAACACAACACCTGGGAAATACAGACACTGAACAACATTTATGGTTTATACATTCTGATGTCAATATAAAAAGGAAAGAGAGGAAGCCAAATGGAAATCAATTTTTATGAAGTTTTTGTTCAGTTTATCGGCATTGTAGGTATCATTGCAGGACTTTCTGCTTTTCAGTGCAATAAGCACAGCCATGCCTTAGCACTTAAAATGACAGAGGAAGGCTCTTTCGGAATACAGTACCTTCTCTTAGGCGGTTACACGGGCGCTGTTCTGAATTTAGTAGGAATATTCAGGAATCTCATTTTTACATATTTCGGCAAAAAAGATAAGCAACGAGAATTGAAATATGCAAGAATTATTTTAGGCGCACTTTTTGCGGTGTTAGGATTGCTTTCCTGGGAGGGATACATAAGTATACTGATCATATTTGCCAAGGTGCTTTCCACTTTAGCTTATGGCACCACAAATATGAAAAAGATGCGATTGATGATCTCTATAACCTGCGTTTGCTGGATATGCTACAATTTTTATGTTGGCTCCATAGCAGGCGTGATCAGCGACAGCTGTAACTTTGTTTCCGCTATTATCGGCATCATCAGATACGATATTCTGAAAAAAGAAGAGAAAATGAAGGAGTAACCGCTCAGCATGGTGGCTGAACGGTTATAAAATCTGTCAATTATTTCCGCCGATACTTGCCCGGCGTAGAATTTAACTTTTGCTTAAAGACGCGGGTCATATAGGTGTCACTTCCAAACCCGGTCTGTTCCGCAATCTCTGCTATAGACAGTTCACCGGCAGACAGAAGCTTGACTGCCGATTCTATCCTAAGGTTCATGATATATTCAACAGGTGTTTCACCGGTCACTTCCTTGAACAGCCTGATCAGCCGGTCATCACACACATGAACGATCTCACTCAACTGCGAAATTTGGATTTTTTCTGCATAATGCTCTTCTATATATTTAAGCACAGGGCGAAGTTTCCGATAATTTTTATCATGTGTACTCACTTCCAGTGAAAAAGTCCTGATCAGCAGGCCCATGATCAACAACAAATTAGACACAATCTGAATTCTGCTGCCTGCTGAAAAGCTTCCGTACACCGACATAATATTGGCGATGTAAGTACACATTTCTTCATGATTTTCATCTTCACCGGTGATTACATATTGCAGTCGTTGGCTTCTGTTGAACAATTCTATGAAGTCCAACTGCAAATCCGGTATATTCACAAGAGAAAATTCATAAACTACTCCCTGAATGGCCGCATCCTCTGTCAGGCTGAATACTTCATGTACCTCGGAAGGCGGTATAAAGATGATGTCTCCTTTACTACATTCCAAATAGGTAGCGCCTAACAGCAGCTTGATTCGCCCCTCCAGCACCTGTATAATCTCGCCGGATGCATGGTAGTGGGGTTTCACCAACACTTCTCTGCCCGACTGTTTGGAAGCATAAATCGGAAACTGCGGTTGAATGAACTTTTCAAATTTGTATTCTGTATGTCCCATGGAATCACCTAATCCTTTCAAGTCGATATTGTATAATATTTGGCGTGAAAAGTTCCTTGTAGTTTTTATTATACATAAATATAATTAGAATAACAAGATTTTACAAAAATATATGTTAAGGAGGCTATTATGATCATACCAAATAAATGGGGACAGGGACAGTTGTTCGCCTTCTCTGCTCTGGATGGTCCTTCCTATTTTAGCGACGACTTTGCCGGCATGTTAAGCGGTGACCGCATTGGCATCCGTTTTTATTCCAACGTAAAACGAGAGCTTGCTTTCGTAAATGTTTATGAAAAAGGGTTGGAATTTGATGCCGTTACAAGTGATTATATCTGCTGTCATTTCCCATATCAGGAAAAAATGCAAATAATTTATGCCGCACAGCACCTGATCATTGGTAATACCAACGCCACTGTCCTTCCCGCAGTTCTTACGGAAGGCATTTATCAGGCGGAAACCATTGACGGCGCTGAAATTCATGATACACAGGATGGTGATTTTACTGCATTAAAGCGTCAGGACAATCGCTTTGCTTTTGCCTTCGGTCACTCCAAGGAAGAGGTTGCGGCATTGGTAAAGAAAGGTCTTACAATGGATTTGGAGGAAGCAGCCGCAGCCAAATTGGATTTCTATGAAAAGCATGGTGCTGCAGACACTTTCCCTTACGCAGATCTTTACGCAAAATGTTTATCGGTGATGAAAACACAGTTGTATTCTCCTGAAGCCGAATTCCATACCACCTGGTCCACACCGGACAGGCTGCCCCACAAAAGTTTGTGGCTGTGGGACTCTGTATTTCATGCTTTAGGTCACAGACATATCGATAGCTCTCTGGCTGAAGATTTGATTCGTGCCATCTGGACACATCAGACTGAGGATGGCTTCATTCCTCATATGGCCAATGTATTTGTAAGCTCTCGAATTACCCAGCCTCCTGTTATTGCATGGGGCGTATGGCAGTTGTATCAGACTTCCGGCAATAAGGAATTCTTAAAAGAAGCGTTTGCAAACAATAAGCGTTTCCTGAACTGGTGTCGTGACAACAGACGTGTTTCCGAAAAAGAGCTTTACACCTGGAGTACTACCAACAATGTAAACTGTAGATGTGACGAATGCGGTATGGACAATTCTCCTCGTTTTGATACAAAGGATCCCTTATTTGCAATCGACTTTTCAAGCTTTATGGCGAATGACGTAAAATACATGAAGAAGATTGCAGAAGAGTTAGCTCTCACCGAAGATGTGGCTTTTTACCGGAATTGGTTTGATACACTGGCAGCAGATATCAATGCACAGCTGTGGTGTGAAGAAGATGGCTTCTATTTTGATTACAATATTCCGAAGCAGGAATTACATAAAGTATGGAGTGTTGCTTCCTTCCTGCCGCTTTTTGCAGGTATTTGCAATGAAACACAGGCAAAGTGTCTTGTTAAGCATTTGCAGGATCCTGAAAGCTTTGCCACACCTTTCCCGATTCCCACTATTTCCAAGAAGGATGCAACCTTTGGTTCCGATATGTGGCGCGGTCCGGTATGGATCAACTACAATTACATGCTTGCGCAGGGACTTGCTGCATATGGTTACGATGATTTCGCCGGGGAGATTTTAGACAAGACAATCTCTTTCATGAATCATTGGTATCAGCTCACCGGCATCATCTATGAATTCTATGACTGCAACCAGGAAAAAGCACCCAGTCAGATGAATCGTAAAGGGCTTCCTTTTGAGCCTTACAATATCAATGTACGTCTACAGTCCATTCGTGACTATGGCTGGAGCTGTACCTTACTTTGTGATTTGCTGAATAAAAAGCTTTAAATAGAAAAGGAGATTTTCACTATGGAATACGTAAACAACACAGTATCCGGTATTAAGATTGCTTACATCGGTGGCGGTTCCCGTGGATGGGCATGGGGTCTCATGAGCGACTTAGCAAGCTGCGATGACATCAACGGTGATGTCTATCTTTATGATATCGATTTAGAAGCCGCTAAAAACAACGAAATCATAGGCAATAAATTTAATCGTGCAGAAGGCGCAAAATCTGTTTGGAATTATCATGCAACAGAGACCATCGATGAAGCACTTACAGGAGCAAACTTCGTCGTAATCTCCATCCTTCCCGGAACCTTCGATGAAATGGACTCTGACGTACATGCTCCCGAAAAATACGGCATTTACCAGTCTGTAGGTGATACTTCCGGCCCCGGCGGCATCGTTCGTGCAATGCGTACCATCCCTATGTATGAACACATTGCTCTCAAGATCAAAGAAAACTGCCCTGATGCATGGGTTATCAACTACACCAACCCTATGACACTGTGTGTTAAGACTTTATACCGCGTCTTCCCTGAAATCAAGGCTTTCGGCTGCTGTCACGAAGTATTCGGAACCCAGAAGTTCCTTGCCAGAGTGATCGAAGAAGTTTTCGGCGAAAAAGATGTTTACAGAGGAGACATCAAGGTTAACCCTCTCGGTATCAACCACTTTACATGGCTCACAAAAGCAACCTGGAGAAATATTGACTTATATCCATACTACGATGCGTTCGTCAAGAAACACGCTGACGGATATCAGACCTACGAAGGCGTTGACGCAAACTGGATGAACAGCAGCTTCCGCAGTGACGAAAAAGTCAAAATGGATTTATACACAAAATACGGCATCATCGCAGCAGCAGGCGACAGACATTTAGCTGAATTCTGTGAAGGAAAATGGTATTTGGAAAGCCCGGAACGTGTAAGAGAAATGCACTTCGGTCTTACCACTGTTGAATGGAGAAAGAACGACTTAAAGAACAACCGTCTTGCAAAATGTGCTCGTCTTGTAAGCGGCGAAGAAGATGTCAAGATCAAAGGAACCGGTGAAGAAGGTGTTAACCAGATCCGTGCATTACTCGGTCTGTGTGATTTAGTTACCAATGTTAACCTGCCTAACAAAGGCCAGATCCCTAACCTGCCATTGGGAGCGGTGGTAGAAACTAACGCAGTATTCCGCGCAAACAGCCTTGAACCGGTACTTGCCGGTCCTATCCCTGCACCGATTTATCCTCTTATCGCACGCATCTGCGGCGAACAGGAAATGGTTTCTGAAGGAATCGCAGAAAGAGACTTGAGCAAGATCTTCATGGCATTTGCAAATGACCCGTTGGTTACCTGCAGTCTTGCTGACGCAAGGAAACTGTTCAAGGAAATGGTTGAAAATACAAAAGAATATTTAACAATGTATGATTTGAGTATATTATAATTCTATTGGCGGCAAGTGAGATGAATCTTACTTGCCGCCAATTTTATAGCTTAGACAATCTTAATATTCACTTAAAAGTCTTCGTTTTCTCTCAATCATTTCGTCGATTTTTTCTATATAAAGAGCCACTTCTTTGACATTATCGCACCTTTCAATCCTGCCGTCCGGAAATACCCTTTTTGTGATACTTCCGGCCCCCAAAGCAAGAATAGTCTGTTTCTCTTCCATAATCAGGATATTGTATAGCCCGAACTTGCCTGGCCGGGCATAACCTACATTTTCAAAATTGCCCGACATATTCTTCTGGCGATAGAGATAGTACGGCTCCATACCAAGCCGGGCAGCCCCTGCTGCCGCTATGGCCATCGTTTCGTCTGTATTCTTCAACGCAGAGATGCCGTTCTCCTGAATCCACCGGCTTAAGCGACTGGCCCGTTTGATCGCGAGAGAATGCACCGTCAGGCTGTCAGGAGCCAGTTCCACTACACGGTCAATAGTACGCTGCACATCCTCCGCCCCCTCTCCCGGAAGTCCGAGGATCAGGTCCATATTAATATTGTCAAACCCAATCTTTCTGGCCATCTGATAGGCATCCACCACCTGCTCTATCGTATGTCTTCTGCCGATGAGATCAAGCGTCTCCTGCTTCATGGTCTGAGGATTGATAGAGATACGGCTCACCCCATGACGGTACAGCACCTGAAGCTTTTCTTCTGTGACACTGTCCGGACGACCGGCCTCTACCGTAAATTCTTTCACCTGACTAAAATCAAACAGTTCTTTCACCTTTCCAATCAACCTGTCTAACTGATGGGCTTCCAAAGTGGTGGGCGTACCACCGCCGATATATACACTGTCAAGAATTTTACCCGCATAACGCTTTGACACATATTCCATCTCTTTGATCAGGCTGTCAACATAATCATCTACCTGCTTGCGGTATGCACCGATCGCATAGGAGGTAAAGGAACAATACAGGCAAGTTGTAGGGCAAAAAGGAATTCCGATATATAAGCTGTATCCTCCTACATAATGTACGCCTGACAAAAGTTCCCTCTCGCGTCGGGCTATATCGATACTCAGCCTACTTTTTTCCTCACTTACAAAATGCTTTTTTTCAAGATAAGATAAAATTTCGTCCTCAGATTTCCCCTCTTCCAGCATGCCGTAGGCAATCTTAGTAGGGCGGATACCCGTCAGGTTGCCCCAGGGAAGCTTCTTACCGGTAATATTGCTCAAGCTTTCATAGAGAAAACGTTTAAAACAATCCTTGTATGCATCACCGCACTGCCTGTCCCAGTGCCAGCCGAAGTTTTTGACCGCCTCTGTGCCCGGCACCTGCACCTCCATTTGCGCGCCGTCGTCCCAAAGGAGAATCCGAAGCTTCACATCCTCCTTATATTCCTCTATCTTCTTCTCCCCGGTTTCAGGTGTCAACACTTTCACCGTCTCCTCCGGATAAAAAGCCTTCACGATAGAATGTATATCATATTCAAAATTCGCTTTATCAATCCAAACTGCTAACATTACCGTTTACTCACTTTCCGCAAATGAGCAAGTGCAAAAGCATGATTCTTCCATGTCTTTTACCCTTGCCCATACCTTATCCTGCTCTATAATTTCTCAAAAGCTACTGACCTTACTGGCAGAACGGATTATATATCTTCTCATGCCCAATAGTCGTATTGTCGCCATGTCCAGGATAGACCTTCGTCTCATCCGGCAGCACGAACAGCTTCTCTTTGATCGACCGAACCAACGTTCCCATGCTTCCTGTTGGGAAATCTGTCCTTCCCACGGAATCCCGGAACAAAGTATCACCGCTTACCAGAAAACCGGCTTCTTTAAAATAATAGCAGCATCCGCCTGCGGTATGCCCCGGAGTAGCAATCACCTGAAAGGTCATATCAGCAATGGTCATTTCATCTCCGTCTTTCAGATAAATGTCTGCATCTGTGGTATAGGCTCTTCCCACCTGGGAGGATACATTTTTATGGGCATCCTGCAGCACTTCTTTCTCCACATCCAGTGCGTAAAGCTTTGCGCCTGAGAGCTCACACAATTCCTTCGTACCCCAAATATGGTCAAAATGGCCATGCGTCAGCAAAACAGCTGCTATTTTAAAACCATTTTTCGTCATAGCCTTATATATATTGACCCCCTGGTCAGCCGGGTCCACAAAAATACACTCCTTACTGTCCTCTCTATACAGAAAATAGCAGTTGGTCTGGCATACCCCCAACACCATGCGTCCGATCTTAATCTCTCCCATCAGCCTGTCGTCCTTTCTATATCAATTACACTTTCAATACCCTGTATCTTGTCAATGACCCTGTTCAATTCTTCTCTGCTTGAAATCTCAAACGTCGTCTGCAGCGTCGCCAGACCCTGCTTACTGGTTCTGGTATTCATGGACAGGATATTAATATTCTTCTCAGTCAGTGCTTTGGAAATATCTGCCAGCAGACCATTACGATTGTTGGCAAAAATCTTGATTTCCGCTACATACTTTTCCTGGACAGTCTTATCAGGTACCTGCCACTCCGCATCAATCAGGCGGGCACGCTCCAGTTCCGGCAGATTGAGGACATTGATACAATCCGTTCTGTGAATAGATACGCCGCGTCCTCTGGTGACGAAGCCCACGATTTCATCCCCCGGTACCGGTGAACAGCACTTGGAGAACCGTACTGACAGATCAGCAATTCCTTTTACCACGATGCCGCTCTTGGACTTCATCGTGGCAGGTTTGGCAGCAGCGGTCTCATTCGACTGCGCGATACTTGCCAATACTTCTTCATTGGTCAATTCCCGTTTGTGGTCGCGTTCGTACAATTCTGACATCTTATTGACGATCTGGCCTTCTTTCAGGCCGCCATGCCCGATGGCCGCCAACACAGAATCCCAGTCCCTGAAGCCATACTTACGCATGACTGCTTCCATATACTCCTGCTTGAGCAGATTGGACAGATTGATGGATTTCGTCTTGCAATAGGTGGAAAGCAATTCCTTTCCTTTAATGATATTATCTTCCTTCAGCTCATTACGGAACCACTGATTAATCTTATTCTTAGCCTGAGTACTCTTCACCACATTCAGCCAGTCACGGCTGGGTCCCTTGGAATTCTGGGAAGTGATGATTTCGATCCGATCACCGTTCTTGATCTCATAATCGATGGTGACCAGCTTGCCATTCACTCTGGCTCCCACCATTTTATTCCCCACAGCCGAATGGATGCAGTAAGCAAAGTCTATCGGCGTGGAGCCTGCCGGCAGATTCTTGACCTCACCCGTTGGGGTAAAGCAATAGACATCATCCGAAAAAAGATCCAAATCACCTTTTAACAGATTCATGAATTCCTTATTATCTGCCATGTCACGCTGCCATTCCAGAATCTGGCGCAGCCATACCAGCTTTTCTTCTTCCTGTACCTCGGGCTTCTTACCGTCAGAAGCCTCCTTATATTTCCAATGGGCAGCAATACCGTATTCTGCTGCCTTATGCATTTCAAAAGTCCGAATCTGAATCTCAAAGGGCTGACCGCTGCCGCCAATCAGTGTAGTATGAAGAGACTGGTACATATTGGGCTTTGGCATAGCAATATAATCCTTGAAACGACCCGGAATGGGCTTATACATTTCATGGATAACACCCAAAGCTGCATAACAGTCTTTCACCGAATCCACAATAATACGCACGGCAAACAGGTCATAAATCTGATCCAACGTCTTATTCTGATTCTTCATCTTCTTATAAATGCTGAAAAAGTGCTTTACACGGCCATCTACCTTGGCCTTAATTCCGGCGCTTCTGATATGCTCGCTTACCTCATCCACAATACTCTGAATATATTTTTCACGAACGCTCCGGCGCACTGCAATTTTATCTACCAGATCATAATACACATCCGGTTCCAAATATTTTAAAGACAGATCATCCAGTTCTACTTTTATTTTACTGATACCGAGACGCTGCGCAATGGGACAATAAATCTCCAGTGTCTCCTGAGCGATACGTTGCTGGCTCTCCGGCTTCTGATATTTCAAGGTACGCATATTATGAAGGCGATCCGCCAACTTGATCATAATAACGCGGATATCCTTAGCCATCGCCAAGAACATCTTTCGCAGATTTTCTGCCTGCATCTGCAGCTTCACTTCCGACTGATCCGTTCCCCTTGTCAACGGAATCTTCTCCAGCTTGGTGACACCATCTACCAACTGTGCCACATCTTCGCCGAACTCCCTGATCAAATCCTCCTCTGTCATGATGGTATCCTCAACTACATCATGCAGGATACCCGCTACGATAGTCTCTTTATCCAGCTCCAGATCTGCCAGAATAATTGCCACATTCAACGGATGAATGATATATGGCTCGCCCGATTTGCGGAACTGATTTTTATGTGCCTCACCGGCAATCTGATAAGCCTTGGAAATCATGGTGATATCATCACTGGGATGATATTTCCGAACACGCTCAATAAGGTCCTGATACAACTGCTCAGGAGCCATAAATTCCTGTAATTTACTTATCATGCCATCATCAAAAATATCGTCCTTCTTTTCTTCTGTCATAAGCTGCACCAATTTCCGGGCCAGGTAACACCTGCCCTCTTATTTCCCTTCATAGCAGATGGCTGATTCCAAACGATAATTCTGGATCTTCTCGCGTCCCTTCAGCCCTGCAAGCTCTATCAAAACTACAACTCCTACCACTTCACCGCCAAGCTCCTCTACCAGCTTGATCATAGCTTCTGTAGTACCGCCGGTAGCAATCAGGTCATCCACGATCAGAACCTTCTGTCCCGGCTTGATGCTGTCCTTGTGCATCTCGATGGTAGCCTGACCATATTCCAGATCATAGGTCATCTCCACGGTCTCACAAGGAAGCTTGCCTTTCTTTCTAATCAATACGAAAGGCTTCCTGTTATTATATGCAATCGGTGTTCCAAAAATAAATCCTCTTGACTCCGGACCTACTACAACATCATATTCCAAGTCAGCGATTTTCTCCTGCATGGTATCGATGGCGAGGTGCAATCCGTCTGCATCCTGCAGAACACTGGTAACATCACGAAAAATAATTCCTTCCTCCGGGAAATCCGGAATGCTTCTTACATACTCTTCTAATCTTTTCATAATATCCTTCTTTCTACGGCAATCAAGACCGTTTATCCTGTCAGAAATCAAATTACCTGCACCTTGATTTCCTTCCGCTATGCTACATTATATATTCTTTTACCATTAAAGTCAAAGGTTAGCTTTCATCTCTTTTGCCAGACGTACCATCTTCCCAAACAGCCAGGGCATCGTTTCCTCATAAATTTCTGTTCTTCTGTATATCAGCCAGTACAAAATATTGGGCACTACCACGCACACAACCATCCTTGCAATCAGCCCCGTTATGCCGCCTTCCAGCATTTCACAGATGATGTAGGTTACGACTCCTGCTGCCACCGTTGCCAGTCCATAGAAAATGTGGCTACTGTAATACTCCGATATCTTCTCTGTCTTAAAATAGTGCCTGTAGATATTTCTGGATCCATAACAAAAATCAATAAAAAAGAGTACAACCAAGGTAGCCGCTATAATCCCATGTACCCCGAACCATCTTCCCAGCCAGAAATTCAAAAACAGATTTCCAACAGTCTCGGCAATCGCCCGAAATCTGTTTTCCCACCAGATGCCCTTCGCCTGCTCATAAATATTCCGGACATCTCCCATTTTCAGGAAATAAAAATAAACACAGATCAATGACACTACGCTCATAGGGAGCATTCCTTTTTTCCCCGCCCATATCTCCATAAAAGGCTGGTACATACACAACAGGCAAATCGTACACCATCCGGTGAGCCACATATACAGGAAATTCATACGTTGCATATCATGATAATTCTTTTCCGCGCTTTCCAGTACCACACTGTTGCCCACACCGCCGGTCACAGCATCTGTCAAAACTCTCAGTGCTGCAACAATGGAATGCATTACATAGCAATAATTGGTATATTTTGCCGTAGCCACCAGTCCCATGAACATGGCTATAAAGATACTGTCCAAAGAATTGCGGGAAGCTGCGCTGACCTTGCTGATCATCAACCCGCTGACCTTCTCCTTAATAACCTCCTTCTGCTTAGCAGAAAGCCCACTTTGCGGCGAATACTGCGAAAACTTCCATCTTGAAATGAGCAGCGTCCTGATATTATTAATAATGGTAGAAAGCGGCAGCACCAGCAGATAAACATAATAATTCCTCACCGTCAGCAAAATCGTAATCTGAAGACCACATATGATGCCCGAAATAAAGAAATCCACCTTGCTTATAAGATCCTCCCGCTGAAAAGCGGTAATCAGAGCCATGCGATATCCGAACAGGAAATAACTCATCACCGTATTTCCCAAAAATACCAGGTATACCACTGTCAGATTAATATCCGGCGGACAGGACCCATTCACAAGATACGGCAAAAAAGGAACAAGCAACAGCCCTATTCCCAGTATTACAAGCCCAATATATCGATAGATTCTCCTGTAATAATGCAAAAGTGCATTGATTGTCTCATGATCATCTTCCGCAACAGGTCGATACATACAGAATACAATTGCACTTCCAAACCCCAGTTCTGCCAGATTGAGCACAGTCAGAACCGATGCAAACAGGCTGTTCAGCCCCAGATACGCTTCCCCAAGTGTATGAATGAACACCGTACGGCTCAAAAACGGGAAGAAAATTGCCCCAATCTTAGCTACCAAACCAAAAGACACATTCCGGATTGCATTCCTTGACCGCTCCAGCTTCATAGAGCCACCCCGGAAGCATTCCTAACCACAAATTCACTTGTTTTTGCCATTTAACTGCATCCTCCGCATACTGCCGATAACCTTACATAACTATCTTAACACAAAGCATCCAGGCAGGCAACTTATTTTGAATGCATGAAAAGCATACCCCAGGTGTACTTATCATCTCCACGACCTATCTACTCAACAGATTCTCGCACAATCATGATCTACAGATCATTCCCATAATCACTCTCCCAAACATTCTTCTCATACACAATTCCCCCTTTTCTTTTTCGCATTGCCTTCCATTCATGCCTCATCATCTGCAGCTTATTTCTATTATAATAAGCCCCCAGTTCCCTCATCAGTTCTCTCATCCCCTGAATCCTCTCTTCCGGGCAAGGTCTGGTACAACGCCATATGATATCCACTACTCCCGGTGATATCCCCCGGTTATACTTTCTGGCAGAAAGCAGTTCCTGATTATGTTTACCGGGCCGACATCCTGTCAGCATTTGATGCATGACCACGCCCAGAGCATAAATATCACTGGCTGGTACAGGCTTAGCGCGTTCTTCTGCGTTTTCTTCTGAAATCTTCATTTCCGGTGCTGCATATCCCGGTGTGCCGGCTTTCCAGCCTTGCGGCACAGCTGCTGCTCCAAGATCAGTCAATCTTACTTTGCCGTTAGGCTGCAAGATGACATTTTCCGGTTTCAGGTCGCGGTAAATCACTGCAGGTTTCCGTTCGTGCAGATATCCCAGCCCGTCTGCCAGGGCAAGCGCCACTCGAAGCATCTCCTTCCGGGTAAAACTTCCGGTTTTATTCAGACACTTTGCCAGACTGCTTCCACTGATAAATTCCATGATCAGAAAGCCTACCCCCGCTTCCTCCCAGTAATCCTTCCATCCGGGAAACAGAGGATGCTCCAGGCTTTGCAGAAGTTCTGATTCCGGCAACAGCCACTCTGTCTTTTCGCTGACTTTGCAGGCAAAATATTGTCCACTTACCTTCTCAAAGATTTTGTACACGTGTGAAGTGGCACCTTCTCCTGCCTTTTCACACAGTTCATAGCCTCTTGCTGCCAGCATCTCCTGTAATAACTGTTTGTCTTTCATTCCCATCCTTCTCCTGCATCACATACTCTTAATATACACCCCGCTGCACTCGCTCTCATACCCCTGCCTGCGGCTTTCTTCCGCCATCTCCGCAAGCCGCCTGTCTATCTGCCCCTCTCTCTCAATATCCTGTGCTGCCAGGCACTGCAGCATAACCTCTTTGGAGATCCCCTGCAAAAAAGCTTTCCTGCCAAGCAAGATGCCCACATTCTTTTGAATTCGTCCTTCCGTCACTTGCCAGTCTGCCGAACATCCTTCAGTGAGCAGGCTTCTGTGTGTCCGCTGAAATTTCCTATTCAACAGATAGATACAGCTTTCACCGCCCTGCAGCAGCCAGCATTCCTGGTCCACGATCAGAATACCCGACAGATTCACCTGTGATTTCATCGTTTCCTGTAGATTTCCTGTTTTCTGCTTGCTGTGAGCAGCAAAGCGCTTTTCTGTCGTCATCCGCATCTGCACATCTGCCTGCCACTGTAACAGTTTACGTTCCATTTCTTTCCTTATCCTATTATAGTCTGATTTCTTTCCAAAAAGATCCGTTCCCCGTTCAGCCAGCCAAAGCTTCATCTGTTTTGTCACATTGGCTCCAATAACGCCTCCCTCACAGACACAAGCTAATACTACATTGCATCTGCCATAGCGTATCTGCTGCAACAAGATGCTGTCCCGGGAGATGCCATCAGAAAGCCTTACATAACCGGTGATGTATTTCATGCATTCATCCTTTCGTTTCGAACATAGCTCATCTACACTAACTTTATAACAATATGAAATTAATTTTCATTTCAGGGAATAATTCGGAAGATATTCCGCAGATTCCATAAGAACTCAACTGCGACTGTCGAATCCATGCTCAGGCAGCTTTCTCCTTACAGACAAAGCTACCTGACAAGATTTTCCTTCGGGTAAAGCCAATTATCAGTTATCCAAAAATATTCACAATATCATTAAACAACACAAACACCATCAGTATCATAAAGAACACCAATCCGATAAAGTGTACCATGCCTTCTTTATCTGCCGGTACAGGTTTGCCCCGGAGCAGTTCCAGCAGCAAAAATACCAGCCTTCCGCCATCCAAAGCGGGCAGCGGAAGCAAATTCAGGATACCCAGGTTCACTGACAGCAGCAGCATAAAGTTCAGCATCTGCTGAATTACCGTATCCCAGCCATATTCCTTAGCGCTTTCGTATGTCTCTCCCACTGCAGCCGCAATACCCACAGGTCCGGCCACATCCTCTCTTCCTACTTTTCCGCGTATCAGCATTCCCAGGCTCTTGATCACTGATCTGGACGAATATCGCATCTCGTAAAAAGCATATTTCACAGAGTCCTTGAATGTAATTTCTGCCGGTTCTGTGAAGGTAACGCCCATGAGAAATCTGCCGGATTCCGCATCATAGGAAGGCTTCAGCGTCGTCTCATACTTTTCGCCGTCTCTTTCATAGACCACAGGTACCTCATCGCCGTCTGTGGTCAGAGTAAACAGGTAAATATCCTCGTAGAGGTATGTCTTATCTCCGTCGATGGAAATGATTCTGTCACCGGAAGCCAAACCGGCAGCCTCAGCCGGGCTCGCCTCTAATACATCTGTAATCACCACATCACGAAAAGCTGCATCCTCATCTGTAATCACCATATTGACCATAATCAGTGCCACGATGAATGCCAGCAGGAAGTTGAAGATAGGTCCTGCCAATACACAGGATATCCTGGACCAGACATTTGCCTCCAGGAACGAGCCTTTACCTGACTCATTATTCTCTGTCTTCAGCCCGTCCTCCCCCTCAAACATACAGGCTCCGCCAATTGGCAAAAGCTTCAGGGAATAAATCGTATCCCCTTTCTTGAAAGACGCTATGGTAGGCCCCATACCTACGGAAAATTCAACCAC
This sequence comes from Acetatifactor sp., assembly GCA_045545375.1. Lineage (GTDB taxonomy): Bacteria > Bacillota > Clostridia > Lachnospirales > Lachnospiraceae > Acetatifactor. Next base: position 17,233 of record JAZQAT010000048.1, on the reverse strand, counting down.
ATGAATCCCATTGGCCTTAGCCAGCAGAAAATGTCCGAATTCATGTGAGATCACCACCACCCCAAAGATCAGAACGAATAAAATAATTGTCACTGTTGCACCTCTTTATCAATAAATTCATATACCTGGCTCTCTGCCTCCAGGATCTGTTCCACGTTGGGCTCTTTGATTACCTTATGCTGGTCCATGGAAGCTTCTATCAGCTCAGGGATCTGCAGGTATCCGATCTTCCTGTCAAGGAACAGGCTAACCGCCTTTTCATTGGCCGCATTGTATACCGTAGGCAGGCTGCCGCCGGTACGCATGGCCCGATATGCCAGTTTTAAGCCGGTAAAGGTCTCGATATCCGGCTTTTCAAAAGTAATTTGCCCTAATTCAAAGAAATCTACTCTCTTACCTTCCATAGGACGTCTATCCGGATAGAACAATGCATACTGGATAGGCAGCTTCATATCCGGCGCACCAAGCTGGGCAATAATGGCACCGTCCACGTATTCTACCATGGAATGGATAATACTCTGGGGATGTACCACAACCTGAATCTGGTCCAGTTCTACGCCAAAGAGCCATTTCGCCTCCATGACTTCCAATCCCTTATTGACCAGAGTAGAAGAATCAATGGTGATTTTTCTTCCCATAGCCCAGTTAGGATGCTTTAAGGCGTCTTCCACCCTGATATTCTGAAGCTGTTCTCTTGTTTTTCCCCGGAAAGGACCGCCGGAAGCTGTCAGGAGAATCTTGGAGATTCTTTCTTTCGGCTCTCCGTTCAGTGATTGGAAAATGGCACTGTGTTCACTATCCACAGGTAAAATCGGTACGTTGCACTTCTTTGCCAGAGGCATGATAATGTGACCGGCTGTTACCAGCGTCTCCTTATTGGCCAGCGCGATTGCCTTGCCCGCTTCGATGGCTGCAATGGTCGGTCTGATACCAATCATTCCCACTATAGCAGTAACCAATACCTCTGACTGAGGCATCACTGCAATTTCCAACAGGCCATCCATACCTGCCACTACTTTTACAGGCAAGTCTGCAATCCGTGCTTTCAGTTCTTTTGCCGCCTCTTCACTCCACATTCCTACAATCAGAGGATGAAACTCTCTGACCTGCTCTTCTATTTTATCCACACTGGTTCCGGCTGCCAGCGCCACTACCTGAAGGTCCGGATTAGCCCTTGCAATTTCCAATGTCTGGGTACCGATGGAACCGGTGGATCCAAGTACTGCTATTTTTTTCATAAGTCAGCCTCCGTTAAAACTGTATCATCAGAATCGTCAGGAAATAAATCATAGGGGCCGTTACGATCATACTGTCGAAACGATCCATAATACCGCCATGACCGGGGATGAGCTTGCCATAATCCTTGATATTATGATTACGCTTGATGGCCGATGCAGCCAGATCTCCCATCTGACTCATAACCGCGCCCACAGCACAGATAAAGGCAATGATCCACTTCACCGTTTGATTCGGGAAAGCTGCTTCCACAAAGAGATGCCCGTACAAGCCGCCAATAAGAGCAGCTCCCAGCACGCCTCCAATGCAGCCCTCCAAAGATTTCTTGGGACTTAAGACGGGAAAAATCTTCTTTTTACCAATTAACTTCCCCACCACATAGGCACAGGTATCACAGCCCCAGGAACTGATCAGGATCATCCACACCATGTAAATACCCTTTGGACACATTCTTGTCAGATACACAAAGGAAAGCATCACCGGTGCATAGATAAAAGAAAAGAACGCTCCGATACACTGTTCTGCTTTAAACTTTGGAAATACAGCCACATAAACGAACATCAGCGCCATAAATACTCCTACAATACTCATTAATTGCAGTACTTCCGCACCTGAAAAATAAACAGCAGCATAATAGATTACCACTCCTGCCATTCCTATTCCTTCCATAAAATTCAGGCCTTTCTCTTTGTCAGCCACCTGAAGTACCTTGGTAAGCTCCCTGTATGCAATCAAAGAGATTGCTAAAAGTACTGCTGCCAGTACTGGTCCGCCCAGTCCCAAAGCCAGCAATGCGATGATAATCAGTACAATACCGCTTATCAATCTGGTTACAAACATGTGTATATCCTCCTTTATCCTGCGTCCTCCTAAGGAACCTTTCGCATACTTACTCTTTGACCAGACCATACCTTCTGTCTCTATGATTATATGCTTTTACTGCCTTGACCAATTCTTCTTTTGTAAAATCAGGCCACGCCACAGGAGTAAAATAAAATTCTGTATAAGCCAACTGCCACAGCAGGAAATTAGAAATCCGCTGTTCGTTGCAGGTACGGATCAGAAGATCCGGCTCCGGAATACCGTCAGTATCCAGATGGGCACTGATGCAGGCTTCATCAATTTCAGCCTCTGACAGCTTGCCTTCCTGAACCTCTTTGGTAATCTTTCGCATGGTTCTGACCAGTTCATCTCTGCCGCCGTAGTTGATTGCAATCTGGAAGTGAAGACCATCGTTATCTTTGGTAGCCTCCTCCAGTTCTGCAATTCTGGTACGGATATCTTCGTCCAGACGGGATTTCTCCCCCAGCACGCGTACGCACATTCTGTTCTTCTCCGCAGTCTTTAAGCAAGTTTTCATATAGTTGCGAAGCAGCTTCATCAGTGCATCCACTTCATCCTGTGGTCTGTTCCAGTTCTCTGTGGAAAAAGCATACACTGTAAGATACTTTATCCCCATACGATATGCTTCTTCGCAGATGGTTTCCACTGTCTTGGCTCCCTGCACGTGTCCATAATTACGCGGCATGCCTTTGGCTTTCGCCCAGCGACCGTTTCCGTCCAGAATGATGGCTACATGAGCCGGTACTTTCAATTCTTCACTCATAAGCTTTCCTTTCCTGCTCCCGATATGCACAAAAGGAGCAGAATCTGCCCCTTTCCCGCAATATTTTTCCGCTGCATGGTCCGCTCTATCCTTTCAAAGCAATTTACTGCTTTTTAAACCGCAGACACACGCAATAAAATCATTAAACGGTCATGATTTCCTTGGACTTCTTCTCCATAACAGCATCTACATCCTTGATGTATTTGTCGGTCTTCTTCTGAAGATCATCACTCAGCTGTTTGATTTCGTCCTCAGACACGTCCTGCTTGCTCAGCTTCTTGAAAGCATCATTGCCGTCACGTCTGATATTGCGGATTGCAACCTTGGCATCTTCTGCTTTCTTCTTAACTTCCTTTGCCAAATCTTTTCTGCGTTCCTCAGTCAGCTCCGGGAATACCAGTCTGATCACACTTCCGTCATTGGAAGGGTTTAGTCCTAAGTCAGAAGCCAGGATTGCTTTCTCGATGGCTCTGATCAGAGATTTCTCCCAGGGAGCAATCTGAATAATACGTGCTTCAGGTACAGTGATATTACCTACCTGCTGGATGGGGGTAGGAGTGCCGTAGTAATCTACTCTCAGCTTATCCAGTACATGGGGATTGGCACGTCCTGCACGGATCGTAGCATAATCAGCTTCCAGATATTCTACTGTCTTCTTCATTTTGTCATCATACTGCTGTAATCTTGCGTCCATTTTATGTCCTCCATTCATTATGCCGCTGTGTTCAGCGAACAATTCTCTTTTTTACAATTAACACTGTTTACACCGTTACTTTGGTTCCGTTAAAGTTACCCTTTACAGTATTCACAATGCTGTTCTCTTCGTTCAGACCAAATACCCACATAGGCATCTTATTGTCTCTTGCCAGGATAGATGCCGTCATATCCACTACCTGCAGATTCTGTGCTACCACATCATCAATAGAGATTTCGTCATATTTCTTAGCATCCGGATTCTTAGCCGGGTCGGAATCGTATACACCATCGATAGATTTGGCTAACAGGATAACCTCTGCCTCGATTTCGATAGCTCGTAATACTACACCGGTATCAGTAGAGAAATAAGGATGCCCGGTACCGCCTGCAAAAAATACTACCATACCTTTATCAAAATACTTGTTGGCTCTGTCCTTGGAGAAAAGTTTTGTAAAGGAACCGCACTCAAAAGGGGTTAGCACTGCTGTCTGCATACCTACGGAACGGAATATCTCGGATACGTAGATGCAATTCATGACGGTAGCAAGCATGCCGATCTGGTCCGCCTTGGTACGATCGATATTTTCGCTGGTGCGTCCTCTCCAGAAGTTGCCGCCTCCGGTCACGATACCTACCTGGATGCCATCATCTGCCAGTTCCTTGACCTGTAAGGCTACCTTTCTGACTGTTTCTTCATCAAAGCCCATTTTCTTGTCACCGGCGAGGGCTTCTCCGCTTAATTTTAACATTAATCTTTTCATTTTTCCTCATTTCTGCAAGCACTCAAGCAAGCCGGGCAGCTGCTTTTTCGAACACTTGCCTCTGCCCTGTACGCACATTATAACACATTATCCAGACTCGGGGAAGTCAAAAATGTAAAAAAAGGGCCCTATTTAAAAAAACACACCCGGCCAAAACCGGGTGTATCTTAAATCTTCCTATTCTTCAATCGTTAACCTGTTGTTCATACACAGATCTCGTTCTCCAACCGGCTGGTGATAAACTCTTCCACGGATTCCCTGGGCATGGACAAAGCTACAGCCAGTTCACCGTACACGCAGTCCTGGGCGATTTTCAGATATCTGGCATCCACTGCCGTGATCTTTCTGCCCGCTTCCAGGCGTTTCTGCTTCCTGATCCAAATGGTCTTGATGATTTTGATCCATTCATCGCACCGCTCTGTTCTCAGACAGTTCTTGTATTCCTGTTCCAGGAACTTTTCGTTGGAAATTGTAATCAGCGGAATCTGTGGAATCCTTCCAATCAGTTCATTTGCCTCATGTTCTGTCAATACCCGACGAATCGCTTCATCCGCCGTATCTACCGGGACATATACGGTACTTGCTGCCATATACAGGGGTTTCAGGATATAATATTCCCTCTGCTTATCCACACCGGAAATATTCAGTGTGGTAATATCTTCTACGCTACAGACACCCTTACTTCCGCATACTACTTTTTCACCTTTTTGAAACACACAGGGCCTCCTTTCTTTTCGTCCTACATCATCATCTCCGGGGCAGTTTACTGCCGCCTCTCGGCATCCTACAGATTGTTATTCTCTTCACGGCAATTGCCTCCTTTACTAATATAACCATATTTTAGCAGATTCAAACGCGAAATGTCAGTTAAATTTTCGTTTATAGGGGCAATTTCGTGATATTGCGCATACACTTTCTTACGCTGTTTGTGAATTTTTGTAATTACGCTCAGTCGTACGATGCCACATCTCATATAGCTTTATCGTGTTGCAATTTACACACTATTCAGAAATATTATAACAATTTTTCTTTTTTCCTGCAATCCAAATTTGATCGCCAAAAGAAAATTTGTGCAAAATGTCCTTTGATTTTTGCCATAGATTCTGCTAGACTTCAGGTTACAGCGTGTGGCGTAACTGCGTAAATCCGGTTGCAGCCAGACGCTTTTTTGTGCCTGCAAAACTGCTGAAAACAGCATCCTGTCCTATGCCACGAGACATGTCTGCAGCAATTTGTAGTATGAATGATAATAAATGGAGGTTATCAAAATGAATGATTTAAAGACAAATACGTTTCTGGAAAAGGAGAAGCTCACAACCTTGATGCGCAAATATGCAATTCCCTGCATTATATCTCTTTTGGTGGCTGCACTCTATAATATTGTAGACCAGATTTTTATTGCAAACGCAGATTATCTTGGCTCTTACGGTAACGCAGCCAACACAGTTGTCTTCCCTCTGACTGTCATTGCCTTGGCTATCACAGTTATGATCGGCGATGGCTGCTGTGCTTTCGTCAGTCTGTCCCTGGGAGCCGGCAATAAAGAAGATGCCCATAAAAGTATCGGCAATTCCATCCTTCTATGCATAGTCAGCAGCCTGGTTCTGACTGCAATTTATCTGATTTTCAGTGACAGCATCCTGACTGCCTTTGGCGGCAGAGTAAACGAAGAGACCTTTCGCCTCTCCAAAGAGTATTTCTTCTATATTACATTGGGAATTCCTTTTTATATGTTCGGTCAGGCCCTGAATCCCATTATCCGTTCTGATGGAAGTCCCAAATTCGCCATGATTTCCACGCTGGCGGGTGCACTGATCAATATCGTTCTGGATCCTGTGTTTATCTTCCTGTTTAAGTGGGGAATGATGGGGGCTGCTGTTGCCACTGTTATCGGTCAGATTGCCACAGCAGTTCTGGCTGTCCGGTACCTGCTTCACATGAAAGCAGTGAAACTGGAGCGCTTAAGCTTTCGTCCTAACCGTAAGGTGATCAGCCGCTTCATTTCTCTGGGTGCCTGCAGTTTCCTGTCACAAATCTCTCTGGTAGCAGCCATGGCTGCCATCAACAATATGATTCGAAAATACAGTGCTTTAGACCCTGTATTCGGTCAGACAGAATATGCCCAGATTCCTATGGCGGTAGTAGGTATCGTCATGAAATTCTTCCAGATCGTCATCTCCATCGTAGTAGGTATGGCTGCAGGATGTATCCCTATCGTAGGCTACAATATGGGTGCCGGAAGAAAAGACCGTGCCAAGAAATTATTTACTTATCTGTTGTCCGCCGAAGCCTGTGTAGGTGCTGTAGCACTTTTTATTGCAGAAGCGTTCCCCGGACAGCTGATTCAGATTTTCGGTGCCGCCAATGAAAGTATTTACTATACTGAATTTGCGCTGAAAGCGTTCCGTATCTATCTGTGCATGATGATTCTGGCCTGCGTAAATAAGGCTGCCTTCATCTATCTGCAGTCTCTTGGAATGGCACTGGTATCCACTCTGCTTTCCATGGTGAGGGAAGTGGTATTTGGCGTTGGTTTTGCAATGCTTTTGCCGGTTTTCTTTGGTCTGGACGGTGTGCTTTATTCCATGCCGGTTTCAGATGTGCTGACTTTCCTGATTTCTATAGTGGCTATTTGGTATACTTATCGGGTGGTATTATCCACATCTAAAGAGAAATAAGTCCCTCTAAATAAAGGCCCACGCTCTGTCAGAAAGCATATTCCTTCTAACAGGTCGTGGGCCTTTTAAGTTATTCCTCATTGATGCTTCATGTGTGACAGCACCGGTATCATTGCGGATAAGGCTACTTTGCCGTATCCGGCCATATCGTTGATTAATAGTATTTGTTTGCTCATGATTTATTTACCTCTCTACTCTATAACAATGTAAACCTGTTTTTCTCAAAAGTCAACAGTCCGTCATCCCGCATTTTACATAGCTCATTCGACATCGCACTGCGGTCAACAGAGAGAAAATCAGCAAGCTGCTGCCGGTTGAACGGAATGGTAAATGTGCCGCTGTTCTGCTGCTTGGCTTCCTCTGAAAGGTAGGAGATCAATTTTTCTCTTGTGGAACGCTTTGCCATATGTCCCAGCTTCTGCACAAGCCTTCTGTTCTTTTCTGATATAGCAAAAAACAAGTTCTGTACGACCATCGAATGAAAATTGCAGGCTGACGAACAGACCGTCAATATTCTCCTTACATCAAAAAAGAGGACCGTGCTGTCTTCCACTGCTACTACATCATTCAGCAACGTACCACTGTCCGGTGCGGCATAGGCTTCCCCAAACATCTCGCCGACGCCGACGGTATTGATAATACTGCGGTTGCCCCAGTAGTCATCCTTTTGAATATGAAGATTGCCCTCAACCAAAACGGTAATGTTATTCAGGTACTCACCTTGCCTGAATACATATTCGCCCTTTTTATAGCTATATTGTTTTGCCTGCAGACACCCAAGCATTGCTGAAATTTCTTCTTCTCTCAAACCGTCGAAGAGTTTTGTCTGTTTCAGGATCGGAATATATTTTTTCATAAAGTTCTCTTTCTGTTGTAAAAACAACCGAATTACTTTTAGCATTGTACTATAATACCCACAGGAAGTCAAACTTAAACTTGAAGCAGAACACCAAGGAGGTAACGATATGATCAGAAAAATAATTAAAATTAACGAAGAAAAATGCATTGGCTGCGGTGCCTGTGCTGCTGCCTGCCACGAGGGCGCTATTGAAATGATAAACGGAATCGCAAAGCTGACCCGTGAGGATTACTGCGATGGGTTAGGCGATTGCTTACCTGCGTGTCCTACAGATGCCATTTCCTTTGAGGAAAGAGAAGCACCTGCTTACAATGAAGCGGCAGTTCTCGCTGCCAAGCAAAAGAAAGCGCCGCAGAAGCTTCCCTGCGGTTGTCCCGGTTCCAATTCAAAGACGATCAAACGGGAATCTACGCCCTGCGGCGTGACCAACACAGCGCCTGCGATAAGTCAACTTTCCCAGTGGCCGGTGCAGATCAAACTTGTTCCTGTAAATGCCCCGTATTTCGATGGAGCCAATCTGCTTGTTGCGGCTGATTGTTCCGCATATGCTTACGGCAACTTCCATAACGAGTTTATCCGTAATCATATTACACTGATCGGCTGCCCCAAACTTGACGAGGTTGACTATGCGGAAAAGCTAACCCGGATTATCGCTAACAACAATATCAAGAGTGTTACTGTCACTCGTATGGAAGTGCCTTGCTGCGGCGGTATCGAGAACGCAGTAAAACGTGCTCTCCAGGCAAGCGGCAAGTTCATTCCCTGGAGAATTGTAACCATTTCAACTGACGGTAGAATATTAGACTAAAATATTGGAGGAACTCAAATTGGATAATAAGATGTTTTGTTTTCAGTGCGAACAGACTGCAGGCTGCAAAAGCTGCATGGGTGCTGCCGGTTTATCACGATGCTGTGCTTGGCTTTACCGATAGTGATGTAAATCATTTTTCTATAAAGCACTCTTTGCTAGATAAAGGATTATCGGGTAAAACAAAAGGTCTGTCGCCCAGCTATAAAAATTTAGCTTGGGCGAACAGACCATTTACACTACAAAAGTACTGATTTCTTTCCCTTCATATTGAATGGCCTCTCTTGTATATGCATCAATCACTTTTCCCTTATTTCGGTTAAAGCAAAAGGATATCAGCCACCATATCCAGTCTTCCATCCGCTGTAAGGAATTGACGTCTTGCCGGATTAGATACCTTAAACGGAATCTGATTCCCTTCCAATAAAATCTGCTCCACAAACTCACCGAATGATTTATTATTTTCAATATTCTTAATGACATCATCAAACAGTGTATTGGAATTCTTCAATATCTCTCGTACTGCCTCACGTACGCCTGACACATCCCACCTTTTACATCCTTCATCCGGCAAGCGCTCGTCAATCCACAGGCAAATCAGACTAACCAAAAATGGATATCCTGCTGTATATCTATATATCTCTTCTGAAACTGCCTCAATGTCCATCCCGGACATATGATCTTCTTCATATGCTTTCAGCATAGTTCCAATCTCTCCGGCTGAGAAGCTCATATCCACCATGAAATCCACCGCTACGTTCCAAGGCGAGTTATACTTTTTCTCATCGTCAGGGCGAAGCTTCAGTTTCAGATTTTTAATATCATAGACCCCTGCCAGAATAACACTCTTAAAGGTCACCCCACCATAGGCACGTTCCAGATACATCTCACGCAACACTCCCAGGAAATTCAGAAAAAGCTGATTATCCGAACTCTTATCTACTTCATCAACAAAAAGAAGTACTTCCCTGTCAGTCTCCGTACAAAACGTTCTGATTCTTGCTTTCAGGCTGTCCATATCTTCTTTTGTATCGCCGTATTTCCAATAACTGAGCAGTCCGCTGTCGTAACCGGTCAGTTTCAGGCTATCAGAAACTCTGCTACAGAATCTCCTGATAAAGGTATCTTCGTTCTTAAATACCTCCTCCCCCATCCCTTCAAAGCTGATGCTGATTACAATATATTTCCTTTTTAAGGCTTTCCACAGTAACATCAGGGAGGTGGTCTTACCGTATTGCCTTGCCCTGTTGATTGCAAAATAGCTGTCCTGCTCAATCATTTTTGTAATCTGATTGAGTTTGGCAGAAGTATCAACCATATAATGTTTTTGCGGAATACACGTTCCTGTGACATTGAACCGCTTCACGATGCCAGACCTCCTTTACTGCTGAATATTACCATTTTCCTATCTAGTGCAATTTTATCACATGCCTTATAGCTTTTCAATGCAAATTATTTGTCCGCCTTTTCCAAAGCGACTAAACCATCTTTTTTTCTTTGACCCAATTCTCCACAAGCCCTATATTTACTTCTACTATTTCAGCAATTTTCTCAACGGACATGCCCATCTTAGCAAGATTTAACACCGTTAATCTGGCCTGCTCACGTTTACCTTCACGTTTACCTTCACGCTTGCCCTCTTTTTTGCCTTCCTCCAAAATTCTATCAGTAACCTGACACATAATATCCTGTCCTCCTTTCTCACACTTTAAAAATTGTACTCTTTTCGACAGATCTCCCTGGCTCATATCCTTTGGATCAGCCGTTTTAAAATAATCCATCAGCTTTGCAATGGCCGAACCATCGTCCACCGCAGCATTTACATATGTCACATGCTTGCCATCATCATACGGCATATCCTCATCGTTAAGTATTTTCTGCACCTGATAGACTGCTTTCCCTTTTTCCAAATATCTGTTTCACTGATGTAGATGATTTGAACCTCCGGCATTTCATCATAATTTTTGCCTTTTTGCAGAAATTCACAATCTATCATGGAGCCATAAAATCGAGTACGTCTGGCATGGTCCAATGCGTCCCCCTTCTGGATCTCGATATTATATAATTTCCCTTCTCCATCCTCAGCCAGAATATCCAGAACTGCATCGTGGGATGTCAGTTTGGATATATGGTACTGCATCCTGACTTCTTTTACTTTCAAGTCCTCGATCCCGGTGATAATTCTGAGTACATGCTGACATGCAGGGATATCGTTTAGTGCCACTGACATGAATACATTGCTTAACAGATTGAATTGCTTTGCCTGAGCCAGCAAATCCTGCCGTAGACGTATACTTTGCACCTGCTTTTTCGCATTGGCTTTCCTGCCTTTTTTCTGATTGTTCTTTTTCCCCATAAACCTCCTGTTCTGTATCGAAAGGCAACAGCAGACAGCAATAAGCAGTTTATTTTTCGGGAAGTATTTTTCTGATTATCATTATACCAAAATTCTGTATATCCTGCAACTGTTTCTCGTAAATTCCTCTTCCGCATTCCACTCTCGAATTACTGACATTGCGTGTGAACTGTAACGCCTTCGACACAATCAATCAATTTTCCATATTCAGTTGTATTCCAAGTGAAAATACGGACGAAATGTCCAGGATTTAGTCCCAAAAAGCAAGACTAAAAAGACTTTTCACTTAAGACTCTGTTCTCAGACATATCTTAACTTTCCGATATGCCTGAAAACAGTTTTCTCTTTTGTAATGAAAGCTTAATGTTTAAAACCTTAAGCTTTTCATTTATTATATTGGGGGACATGAGAATTGTCAAGATCGATGTTGTTAGATGACAGAAATGCCGCATAAGAGGGACTTTGCCATTATGCGGCGGCGCACTTATAAGCAAATAGGAACCAAGAGAGTAATCTCAATTCAGCAACCAGACTCCCAGATTCAAATACCCTGCAAAAGTCAGCCAGATTAAATAAGGTATCTGCAAAACCCCGGCCAATTTAGAAATATTATAAAATCTTACGATCATGACCAGCACCAGCAGCCAGAGCAATACCAGCCAGATAAAAGAAAACAAGTACCATTGAAAATTAAAAAAGAATGTGGGCCACAGGAAATTAACAATCAGCTGATACACATATACTGCTAACGCTCTGTTAATTTCTGTTTTTTCTGCACCTGACCGGATTATCAGATAGGATGACACACCCATCAGGATATATAGTATGGTCCATACCACAGGAAACAGCCAGCCAGGCGGTGACAGCGGCGGTTTATTTAGTTCCTCAAAAACCTTCATTCCTTCCTGAGTAAGAAATGCCGACACACCTCCTACAAGCAAAGGAATAGCAATGCATTTGATCAGTAAACTTTTATTTATCCGCATAATTAACAACTCCTCGAATCAGAATATTCCTAATATAGAATATGAATTTCAGGAAATTTTATGTGATAAACAAACATAAATGGCAAAATATTTATATCTAACGTTCCTGATTGGATTGGCTGTATGCCCTCTTTTCTTACATTGTGCCTCCATTGGGAATTTAGGTGTCAAAACTTGACGCCAAGCTACACAAATCCTCACCAATTTGTTATAATGGAGACATATCAAAGGTGAGGTATAGGATTTGCTAATTTTGACACCCTAATCAAATATAATATATTAAAAATTTTAGTTTATAATACCGAGGTAATAATAATGCAGGATCGAACTGTTGCATATTCCAAAACTGAACAGGTACATTTGGTTCAGCCCGCAGATTTAAATGGCGGCGGGCGTTTATTCGGCGGCACACTGTTGAAAATGATAGACGAAATTGCCGCAATCGTAGCAATGCGGCACACAGGATTAAAAACCGTTACTACTGCTGCTATTGATAATTTAATATTCAAATCCGGTGCCTATTTAAATGACCTGATCGTACTCATCGGATATATTACATATACCGGTCGCACGTCAATGGAAGTTCGTGTAGATGCGTATGTAGAAAGAGGCGACGGTATGCGTTATCCTATCAATCGGGCTTATGTTGTGCTGGTTGCTTTGGATGACAATAATCACCCCTCTGTTATCCCACAGCTGATACTTGAGAATGACATACAGCGGGAAGAAAATCGCATGGCACAGAAACGGAGAGAACTACGGTTGGAACGGCGCAAGGGTGGATTTTAGCACTCAGCGTGCGCCCACCGGGCGCACCACAAAAACAGCCTGTTTTCATTTCTGAGAACAGACTGCCTTCATTACCACTTTTCTATTTTATGATTACCATTCCGTCATCTCGGCTCACCTGATATTCCCGGTCAAACTCCATAATAAATCCATTGTTCATTCTACCGGTAAATTTCTCCGGGTCCTCGGTATTGGAAGCAAACATTCCATAATGATTCGGCACATTCATCTTCGCACCGATTTTTTCTGCAGTCTCCACAGCTTCATCCACGTTCATATTCCCCAACCTGCCATTGATGCAGATAAAGGTCACATCCGGCTGATATGCTGCAATGGAAAACAGTTCTTCATCATACAGGGTATCTCCGCTGAAATACAAGGTCACACCTTCTGCTTTGAGGATTACGCCAAACGCTTCCACCGTATGCTTCGCATGGACAGCTGTAATCTCCACATCACGAACGGACAGGGAATCTCCTACCCTGCAGGCCCGCACATTGGTACGTCCAAGAGAATTCAGCTTTTCTTTCCCTTCATACGTAGTAATGTAAAGAAGAGACTCATCCATCTCTGCAATGGCATCCACGTCCAGATGATCCAGGTGATTATGGGTACAGATGACTGCATCCGCCTTGATTTCTTTCGGGTCAACAGGGGCTTCTACCAATCGCTCACGCCCTGCCACACGGTTCACTACATCAGACAGATACGGATCTATGATAATCTCCGTATGTGCTGTTTTTACTATATATCCACTTTGTCCGATCCATCTGATAATCATTGTATACTCTTGCCTCCGTCTACATAGATGCTCTGTCCGGTAATATATCTGCCTTTTTCAGAACACAGCAGGCTTACGATACCGGCGCAGTCCTCCGGCTCTCCATAGAAGCCTACAGGAATAGAATCTGTTACCTTTTTGGCATATTCAACATCAGCAAGCGCCTCCATATTGCGGTCTGTATAGATAACACCGGGAGCCACATTATTTACCGTAATCCCATCTGCTGCAAGCTGCAGGGACAAGGACTGCATCATATTGGTCTGAGCAGCTTTGGAGGAAGAATAAACCAGCATGTCAGGATGGGGCTTTGCTTCCTGAACAGAGCCAATGGTTACAATACGGCCCCATTTTTGCTGCTTCATATGAGGTACAGCAGCCTGAATGAGCAACAGGGAAGATACAAAGTTACAGTTTAGCTGATTGTAACTCTCTTCCAATGAAATCCTGCTCCATGGATTGCGGATCTGCAGCGATGCATTCAGGACCAGCACATCAATATCACCCATTTGCACTGCCAGCCTTTGTGTCTCCTTTGGATTGCATAGATCGGCCTGCAGGATGGTAGCTTTTCCACCATTTTGTGTAATTATTTCTGCAGTTTCCTCTGCTTTGGCACGGTTGCCGGCACAATGTACCAACACCTCATAGCCATCTTTTGCAAGAGAAATTGCAATTGCCCTTCCGATTCCCCTGGAGGAACCGGTTACAAGAGCCCGTTTTGCTCTATTTTCCATCATTTTGATCACCTCCGTAATCATTTCAGTGATTGTATTTTACCACCTAGATACCACGGATTGTTCTGCACTTTGAGACCCTGGTATCCTATCATATTATAACGCAGTTTGAGTGTCATTGGGATCCCCATTTCTGGCAAGATCATATTCTTTTGACCAATCCAGGTCGCGGTAAGCTTCTCCTCTGGGATCTGTCTTGATCCATTCAAGCAGCATATCCAGCATTTCCTCTGTCCAGGTGTTTCTGTCGATCTGTGCCGTAGTAAACTTGTTCTGGCCAATCATCTCAAAACCAAAGTCATCTTTTACATGGGTCTTAGCTGCGCCCTCAACAACATCTGCTACCAGATGGCTGGGGATGAACAGCACACCGCCGCCGGCACCAAAGACGACATCTCCGGGCAGGCAGACTGCGCCGCCGAAATTGGTTACAGTATTAAATCCTGTCATGATAAAATCTCTGATGGGTGTAGGGTCAATGCCGCGGTAATATACCTGCACATCAGGTACCTGTTTCATCTGCTCCACATCTCTGACACCGCCCCAGATTACGGCACCGCCATTGCCGGTGCGGGTCTTGATGGCAGTGGTCAGATTCCCGCCAAGGAAAGTTCCTTTATAGATTTTATCAAACATATCAGCGACTACGACATCACGTTCCCCAAGACTGTCGATAACCCACTGATTATAATTCCCTTTGCGGCCTTCTTCTGCGCCTTTTGCAAACATCACATCATGCAGATCAGGTCTGGTGGGACAGAAATTACAGGTAACTGCACGGCCGATCAGCTTTCTGCCGTCATCATGCAGTGCATGCATGGGGTTAACCCCACCGCCTACGAACTGGTTCTCATAGCCCAGCACGAAAATAGGCTTCCATACCTCTTCCAGTGTCATTCCCCTGAGGGCATCCAGATACTTATCTGCTACTTTCGGTCTTCCGTCCGGGAGACGCTCTCCTTTCCATAAAGGTGTCAAAGCAATAATCTCTTCTCTATCATTAAAATGCATTTTCTCATACCTCTTTTCTGAAAATATCAGTTCCGGAAATCATTAACTCCAGATTCTGTCATTGGAAAATTCCTTATTCCACTCATCCGTAGACTCCCACAGACCGGGAATATCCGGATTGATATGCTCTCTTATTACTTCTTCGTTCAAATCATCAAAGCCAAGACCCGGCTTATCCGGTACTTTAATAAATCCATTTTCAAATACAGGCTTCGGAATACCGGTCACCATATCAGCCCACCATGGTACATCTACAGAATGGAATTCCAGTGCCAGAACATTGTGCATAGCTGCTGCCACTTGTACTGCTGCCATACAGGCCACAGGGCTTTCCGCCATATGTATTGCCACTGCCACACCATTCTCATCTGCAATGTCACCGATCTTCTTCAGTTCCAGTGCACCGCCGCATGTCAGGATGTCAGGATGGATGACAGACACGCCGCCGGCCTTGATGATCTTCTCAAAAGGCTCTTTCAGATACATATCCTCTCCTGTACATACCGGAATGGTGGTGCTGTTCTTCAGACGCACATAATGGTCAGTATACATCCAGGGTACCATATCCTCGATCCATGCCAGATTGTAAGGCTCCATTCTTCTTGCAAAACGGATGCAATCCTCCACACATACATGTCCGAAATGATCGATTGCCAGAGGCACATCATAGCCGATGACTTCACGTACTTCTTTCACATAGTTCTCCAGATAATCCAGACCTTTTTCCGTGATATGGATACCGGTAAACGGATGGGCTGTGGTAACGATATCGTAGCTCTTCTGATGCTTAACCATATCAGCTGTTACACTGCCGCCCTGAACATTCAGAATGTGGCCTGCGTACTTTTTCATATCGTCGATAAAGCCAAGGGGCGCATTGATTGTGCCCGGCTCATCCAGCAAAAGTCCGATGCCAAGGTCCATTTTCAGGAAGGTAAAGCCCATTTCCATCCGTTTTTTCAGGGCCATGCCCATATCCTTGCCGGTATGCTTGCCTTCCACATCCGTATCGCAATAGACCCGCACCTCATCCCGGAATTTTCCGCCCAGCATCTGATACAGCGGCACGCCATAGGCCTTGCCTGCCAGATCCCACAGGGCGATTTCAATGCCGGATACGCCGCCACCCTGACGGGAAGGGCCGCCGAACTGCTTGATTTTCCGGAAGATCTTATCCACATTGCAGGGATTCTCCCCCAGAATACGGCTCTTGAGCATCAGGGCATAGGTTTTGCTGGATGCATCCCGCACTTCGCCATAGCCGGTAATGCCCTGGTTGGTCATAATTTTCAGAATGGTGCAGCGCTTGGGCGCGCCGTCAATATCCACAAAGCGCATATCCGTAATGCGAAGATCGGAAGGGCAGGAGCAGGTATTCACCCGATGGGAAATCATTTCATTCATGGGCTTTTTCCCCTTTCTGTTATCAATATATCCGTATTCTTATTTAACACCATTTCTTTCCAAAATGGAACCGGAAAAACGAAAAGAAAGGTTGAAAAAACGAAACTGCTGTGTTATCCTGATATAGGAAATGAAAAGGGGCGATGGGATGATTTTCGAAAACAGCCAATTGGTATTCCGGGTGATTGATGTATTGAGTATTTCCAGCGGGCATGTGCGCATGGAAAACACCAATCGCCATTTCTGCGCCCTTTCCTTCCGCAAAAGGACGGACGCCCATATTGCCTGGGGCGATCAGCAAATGGATATGCAGCCTTATTCCGTCACCTTTTTTCCCGCCGATGTGGATTACACCAGGGAAGCCACGGTGGATGAAATGATGGTGATTCATTTTGAATTATTCAATTATACAGGCAAGGATATTGAAACCTTCGTGACCGTGAACCCGGACGCCATTCTGGCCCAGTTCCAGGCGGCTTTTGACGAATGGAAAAAGAATCATCCCAGCCGGCAATATCGGGTAAC
>JAZQAT010000047.1:0-9419 GCA_045545375.1 Acetatifactor sp. | reverse complement strand
CCATATTTTTATTACCTCTATAATTTTTTCTGTATAATCTGATATATTGTTGTTACAAGTTATAGATTGGCAACTAACCAGCGTCCGGACACCAGGGGGTCAAATCCAGACCCTATAAAAACGCCGGTCCTTGGTCGCGGTTCTTTCGCGACCTAGTACCGCTGCGTTTTTAACGGAGCGAAAGCGTGTCTGGATTTGACCCCCTGGTGCCCGGACGCAGCCCTTAGTTGTCTATCCATAACCTGCAACAACAGTATACCAGATTACACAGAAAAAAGGAACCCCTCTTGACGGTCGGCAAAAGTTATCATATAATAAGAAGAAGTGTAAACAGCAGTCTGTCTTAAGATTGGAGCACATATGATAAAGAGTATGACAGGATTCGGCAGAAGTGAAGTTGCCGAGAATAACCGCAAATTCACGGTGGAGATGAAGTCTGTGAACCACCGGTATCTGGACGTCAACATTAAGATGCCCAAGAAGCTTAATTTTTTTGAATCTTCTATCCGTACGGAGCTGAAGAAGTATATTTCCAGAGGAAAGGTGGACATCTTCATTACTTATGAAGATTTCAGCGAGAGCAATACCACGGTGCGTTACAATCGTGATGTGGCTGCGGAATATCTGAAGTATCTGGATCAGATGGCTGAGGAGTTCCGGCTGGATAATGATGTGAGAGTATCCACGTTGTCCAAATATCCGGAAGTCTTTACCATGGAAGAGCAGACCATGGATGAGGAGGAACTGTGGAAATCTCTGCAGAAAGCTGTGGATGAGGCAGCAGAAGGCTTTGTTCAGACCAGAGTCGTGGAAGGTGAACACTTAAAGGATGACCTGATCGAGAAGTTGGATGGCATGCTGAAACTGGTGGATTTCATCACAGAAAGGTCGCCTCAGATTCTGGAAGAGTACCATAACAAACTGGTTGAGAAAGTAAAAGAGCTTTTGGAAGATACTAAGATTGATGAGGGCAGGCTTTTGACAGAAGTGGCAATTATGGCTGACAGGGTCTGTGTAGATGAAGAGCTGGTACGTTTAAGAAGTCACATTGAGACGACGAAAAATACACTGAAAGAGGGCGGAAGTATCGGCAGAAAGCTTGATTTTATTGCCCAGGAGATGAACAGAGAGGCCAATACGATTTTGTCTAAGGCCAATGATTTGGCAGTTTCCAATTGTGCCATAGAGCTTAAGACCGAGATCGAAAAGCTCAGAGAGCAGATCCAGAATATTGAATAGGAAGGAACCTGACATGAATAAACTGATTCATATCGGATTCGGCAATATGGTGAATACCTCCAAGATTATTGCCATTGTCAGTCCTGACTCTGCACCGGTAAAGCGTATGGTGCAGAATGCGAAAGAGAAGGGGATGGCTATTGATGCAACCCAGGGACGTAAGACCAAGGCGGTTCTGGTAATGGAGAACAGCCAGATTGTGTTGTCGGCACTTTTGCCGGAGACTATAACAGGCAGAGCCATGTCCGAGCCGGAAAGTGCATCAGGGAAGATCCAACCTGAACTAAGAGAGGAGAATGCAGATGAAGCATAAGGGAATTCTGATTGTTGTATCCGGTTTTTCCGGAGCAGGAAAAGGGACGTTGATGAAGCTTTTAATGCAGACTTATGATAATTATGCCCTTTCGGTGTCCATGACCACGAGAAGTCCCAGGGAAGGAGAAGCAGACGGCGTACATTACTTTTTCTCTACAAAGGAACAGTTTGAAGACAAGATTGCGCAGGACGGCTTTATCGAATATGCCCGTTATTGCGACAATTATTATGGAACCCCCAGAAAATACGTGGAGGAACAGCTGGAAGCAGGCAAGGATGTCATCCTGGAAATCGAGATTCAGGGGGCTTTGAAGGTAAAGGAGAAGTTCCCGGAGAGCCTGCTTTTATTTGTGACACCGCCCAATGCCAAAGAGTTGGAGCGCAGACTGGTGGGCAGAGGTACAGAGAGTAAAGAAGTGATCAGTAAACGTCTGGCAAGGGCATATGAGGAATCAGAAGGCATAGAAGCCTATGATTATATAGTAGTGAATGACAACCTGGAACGGTGTGTGGAGGAAATCAACGGTCTCGTTGAGGCAGCCCGTAAAGCACCCGTACGCAGAGAAACATTTATAAAAGAAATCAGAGAAGAACTCAAAGAGTTTTCGAAAGGAGCAGAATAATGTTACATCCATCTTATTCCGATTTAATGAAAGTAGTAAACAGTGAGGTAGAGCCCGGTGAGGCTCCTGTTGTAAACAGCCGATATTCTATTGTTATGGCTACTGCAAAGAGAGCCAGACAGCTGATTGGCGGTGAAGAGGCTCTGGTACCTGAGAGAACCAACAAGCCTTTGTCTGTAGCAGTGGAAGAACTGAATCAGGGCAAGATTAAGATTCTTGGTGATGAGGAAGAAGCGTAACGTATTTCGGACGCAGAGAGAAGCAGAAGCCGGTCAGTCCTGTTTCTGCTTCTTGTGCGTATTACAGATAATACCTGTTTCAGGAAAGGATTGTGATTATGAAAATATTGTTTGTTTCCCTTGGTTGTGATAAGAACCTTGTGGATTCTGAGATGATGCTGGGCATGCTTCGGGAGAAGGGCTACAGCTTCACGGATGATGAAACGGAAGCAGATATTGTAGTGGTCAATACCTGTTGCTTTATCAATGATGCCAAGGAGGAGAGCATTAATACCTTATTGGAAATGGCTCAGCTTAAGGATGATGGGCAGATTCAGGCGCTCATTGCCGCCGGCTGTCTGGCCCAGCGCTACCGGGAGGAAATCCAGCAGGAGATTCCCCAGGTGGATGCCATTTTGGGAACCACGGCCATCGATCAGATTGTAGCGACAGTAGAAGATGTCCTTGCAGGCAAGGGACAGAACCATTACCGGGATATCAATGCAGCTCCGGTCACCGGACACAAGAGGATTGTGACTACCGGCGGGCATTTTGCCTATTTGAAAATAGCGGAGGGCTGCGATAAACACTGCACTTACTGCATTATTCCCAAAGTAAGGGGCAACTACCGCAGTGTTCCCATGGAGGAACTGATAAAAGAGGCCTCAGAACTGGCTGAAAATGGTGTCAGAGAGCTGATTCTGGTAGCTCAGGAGACTACACTTTATGGTGTGGATCTGTACGGTCAGAAAATGCTGCCGAAGCTTTTACAGGAACTGGCTAAGATTAGCGGTATTTATTGGATCAGGATTCTTTACTGTTATCCGGAGGAGATTACAGACGAATTGATAGAAGTGATTGCTTCGGAACCTAAGGTATGCCATTACCTGGACATTCCTATCCAGCATGCCAGCGACAGGATTCTGAAAAGAATGGGCAGAAGAACCGACAATGAGCAGCTAAGAAGCATTATCGCAAAGCTAAGAGAGGCGATTCCGGACATCTGTCTCAGGACCACCCTGATTACCGGCTTCCCCGGCGAGACGGAAGAAGACCATGAAGAGCTGATGAACTTTGTGGACGAGATGGAATTTGACAGGTTGGGAGTCTTTACCTATTCCCAGGAGGAGGATACACCGGCGGCGATCATGCCGGATCAGATTGAGGAAGAGGTAAAGCAGCAGCGACAGGATGAGTTGATGGAGCTTCAGCAGGAGATTGCTTTTGAAAAAGCAGAAGATATGACGGGACGTGTATTGACCGTCATGGTAGAAGGCAAGATTGCCGATGAGGATGCCTATGTGACCAGAACATACCGTGATGCACCTAACGTAGACGGCTATCTGTTTTTAAATACTACGGCCACATTGATGACCGGTGATTTTGTAGAAGTACTGGTAACAGACTCTAACGAATATGATCTGATTGGAGAGATTTATCACGAGGAAGGAGAATGATTATGAATCTGCCTAATAAATTAACTATTTTTCGGGTAATACTGATAGTACCCTTTGTGTTGCTGATGCTGGGAGGCTTCCATGAGTGGGGATGGTTTACGGCCATATTTGGTGGTATTATGGAGTATGTGGACTATATCGCACTGGTTATCTTCATTATTGCCAGCCTGACCGACCTGGTGGACGGTAAAATTGCCAGAAAGTACAATCTGGTGACCAATTTCGGTAAATTCATGGATCCCTTAGCGGATAAGCTTCTGGTATGTGCTGCGATGATCTGCCTGGTAGAGATGGGAAGAATTCCGGCATGGGTAGTTATCGTGATTATCAGCCGTGAATTCATTATCAGCGGTTTCAGACTGATAGCATCTGACAACGGTGTGGTGATTGCCGCCAATTACTGGGGCAAATTTAAAACTACTTTCCAGATGATTATGATCTGCCTGATGATTGCCAATATCTCTCAGATACAGATTCTGACCGATATCATCATGTGGGTAGCACTGGCTCTGACTATTATTTCTTTGGTAGACTATATTTGGAAAAACAAAGCTGTTATGAAAGAGACGAAATAAATCATTTAATAAAAGTTTATCAGAGTGTGTAAAAACGGGAGGACGAAATGACTGTAGAAATTATCTGCGTTGGAACGGAATTATTGCTTGGGAATATTGTGAATACAAATGCCGCTTATCTGGCACAAAAGTGTGCTGCAGCCGGTCTGTCATGCTACTATCAGTCCGTAGTAGGCGATAATGCCGGGCGATTAAAGGAAGCAATCCGGACTGCTGTAAAGCGTTCGGATATCGTGATCCTTTCCGGCGGATTAGGGCCTACCGAAGATGATCTGACCAAAGAAACGGCAGCAGAGGTCATGGGAAAACAGCTTATTATGGATGAAGCCAGTAAAGAAGCCATTGCCGGATATTTTAAACAGAGAGGAATAGAAGCTACAGAAAACAACTGGAAGCAGGCCATGGTACCGGAAGATGCTATCGTGCTTGTAAATCATAACGGGACGGCTCCCGGAGTGATTATCCGGGAAGACAACACCCATGTGATTCTGTTGCCGGGGCCTCCCAATGAGTTGATTCCAATGTTTGAAGAAAGCGTAATGCCTTATCTGAATAAACTTGAGCCGGGGGTAATCTACTCTCAGACAGTCAAGCTTAGCGGTGTATCGGAAAGTAAAGTTGAAACCATGATAGTAGACCTGATCGATGCGCAGATCAATCCTACCATAGCCACCTATGCCAAGACCGGTGAAGTCCATATCAGGGTGACGGCCAAGGCAGAAACGGAAAAAGAGGCGAAGAGGCTGATCAAACCCATGATAAAGGAACTGAAGAAGCGTTTTGGTAATGATATTTACAGTACCGACGAAGATATCACCCTGGAAAAAGCAGTTGTGGATCTGCTCTTGGAGAAGGAATTGTCCGTGACCTGTGCGGAATCCTGCACAGGGGGTATGCTTTCGGCAAGACTGATCAATGTTCCGGGAGTTTCTGAAGTTTATAAGTGTGGTTTCGTGACTTACGCTAACAAGGCCAAGCGTAAGATTCTGGGTGTAGAGAAGGATACGCTGCAAAAATACGGCGCAGTCAGTGCCCGGACCGCAGAGGAAATGGTTAAGGGCGCAGCTGAAAACTTTAAGGCTGATGTGGCAGTAGCTATAACCGGAATCGCAGGACCGGACGGCGGAACAAAGGAGAAACCCGTGGGGCTGGTATATATTGCCTGCAATGTCAAAGGAAAGATTACCGTGCAGGAATATCACTTTATCGGAAACCGCATGAAAATCAGGGAGTCATCTGTTATGGCAGCCCTTACCCTTATGCGGAGATGTGTTTTGGAAAATTGAAGAAAAGGGAAGGGCCGGAGGGAGGCACACAGGCACTGATTTGGAAGCAGTGTCTGTGTGCCTCTCTCTTTGTATAATTTTTCTTGAGGTGGGTTGTCAGGGGGAGGGAAATGTGGTAGAGTTAAGAGGTCTGATAACTTATCGTCTATGAAAGATATGAAACTGCAGAAGGGTTGAAGGATCAGGGGGCTTCAGCAGCATTTTATTCTGAGGGGAAAGTATCTGTCGTAAACCAATCCGGCATGTCGCCACAAGTTTCAGAAAAGAGAATGAAAATATTGGAGGAGGGATGCTTTTGAGGGTGGTTTAATGGACCTAATAAGTGGTAATATGTAAATAATTCAAAAAAAGATTGACAAATTCGAACAAATGTTTTATTCTTATAAAAACAGAACATTTGTTCCTTGAGAGAAGGAGATTACATATGGAAAAAGATGAAAGACTGAAAGCATTGGATGCGGCGCTCAGCCAGATTGAGAAGCAGTATGGTAAGGGAGCGGTTATGAAACTGGGTGACCCGGCTGCGCAGATGAATGTAGAGACCATTCCGACAGGTTCCCTGAGCCTGGATATCGCTTTGGGGTTAGGTGGTATACCCAAGGGACGAATTGTAGAGATCTATGGACCGGAATCCAGTGGTAAGACCACAGTTACCCTCCACATGATTGCAGAGGTGCAGAAGCGTGGTGGTATTGCAGGATTTATCGATGCAGAACATGCACTGGATCCTGTATATGCTAAGAATATCGGAGTAGATATTGATAATCTGTATATTTCTCAGCCGGATAACGGAGAACAGGCGTTGGAGATTACTGAGACCATGGTTCGTTCCGGCGCAATTGATATTATTGTAGTGGACTCTGTTGCAGCTTTGGTGCCCAAGGCCGAGATTGATGGCGATATGGGAGATTCACATGTGGGTCTGCAGGCAAGATTGATGTCTCAGGCACTCCGTAAGCTGACCGCAGTTATCAGTAAGTCCAATTGTACCGTTATCTTCATTAATCAGCTTCGTGAGAAAGTAGGTATTATGTTCGGTAATCCTGAGACTACCACAGGCGGTCGTGCGTTGAAGTTCTACTCTTCCGTACGTATGGATGTCAGAAGAATTGAGTCTCTGAAGCAGGGCGGTGAGGTGATCGGTAACCGTACCCGTGTAAAGGTAGTAAAGAATAAGATTGCACCGCCTTTTAAGGAGGCAGAATTCGATATCATGTTTGGTGAAGGCATCTCCACCGCAGGAGATATCCTGGATTTGGCAGCCAGCATTGATGTCATCATCAAATCCGGTGCATGGTACGCTTATGAAGGCAATAAGATAGGTCAGGGACGTGAGAATGCAAAGCAGTATCTGAAAGATAATCCGGCAGTAATGGAAGAGGTTGAGAAGAAAGTAAGAGCACGTTTTGGTCTGGACGGAGCCGGCAAGCAGGCAGAAGAGGGAAGTGTTGCAGATAGTTCAGCAGAGAAAGCGGCAGATAAGCCGGTTGGCAGAACAACGGCAAGAGCCACTGACAAAAATACAGAGAAATAATTATGACAGTGACAGGGATAACAGAAGTATCAAAGTCCCGCAGCAGAATCGAAATTGATCATCAATTCGCCTTTGTTTTATACAAAGGCGAATTGCGTCAATACCATCTGCGGGAGGGAGAAGAATTACAAGAATCAGATTACCGTACCATCATGGAAGAGGTACTTCCCAAACGTGCCAAGCTTCGATGCATGAATCTCTTAAAAAGCCGGGAGTACACTACGGAGCAGCTTAAAACAAAGCTCCGCCAGGGCCAATACCCCGAAGAAATCATCGATCAGGCCATATCCTACGTCTCTTCCTTCCATTATATCGATGATCTGCGTTATGCCACCGATTATATTACTGCCCACGAGGCCACCCGAAGCCGCAATCGCATCGAACAGGACCTCTGCCGCAAAGGTATTTCCCAGCTCACTATTGCCCGGGCTTTCCAAGACTGGCAGTCCCAGGGCGGCACTCAAGACGAGCAATCCATGATCCAAGCCCTCTTAACCAAAAAACACTACGACCCTGAAAACGCCGATTACAAGGAACAACAGCGTATTTACGCCTACCTCCTCCGCAAAGGCTACCCTTCCACCCAAATCCGCCAAGCCCTAGGTTCGCTACGTGATTGACCGAGCGAAAGCGTGTCTGAATGGAAGATTTCTCTCCCGATTGGGGCTGCCCCGGTATCCTAAAGTGTAAACTCTGACCAAAAGTTTGGGGAAATTTACAGTTCTACTTGACATATCGACTAAATCAGTTTAAAATTTAACTGTTGTGAATTGCTTGTGAGAATGTTCTACAATACTCTGTCATAAGACAGATTGGTACATACATTCCATTAGATGTTTGTACAATGAAAATTTAATAAGGAGGTGCTCCTGTAGCGATGTGGAGTTATGTGATTACCGCATTGGTTTGTATCGTAGCGTCAGCTGCTATTACTGCTGTCGTAACTACTATGTATCAGAAGAAGGTTACTGAGACGACAATCGGCAATGCAGAGGACAAGGCGAGAGAAATCATTGATGAAGCTCTTAAGACCGCTGAGACGAAGAAACGTGAATCCCTTCTTGAAGTCAAGGAAGAGTCCATTCGTACCAAGAACGAACTGGATAAGGAGATCAAGGAGAGAAGAGCGGAAGCACAGCGTTATGAACGCAGAGTCCAGCAGAAGGAAGAGAACATCGACAAGAAAGCCGATGCACTTGAAAAACGCGAAGCAGGACTCACAGCCAGAGAAGAATCCCTTAACAAGATGAAGGTGGAGATTTCTAAGCTGAATGAGCAAAGATTACAGGAACTGGAACGAATTTCCGGATTGACCTCTGAACAAGCAAAAGACTACTTATTGAAAATTGTTGAAGATGAAGTAAAACATGAAACGGCCGTGATGATCAAGGAAATGGAGAGTCGGGCCAAAGAAGAAGCAGATAAGAAGGCGAAGGAATATGTCGTGTCTGCTATTCAGAGATGTGCGGCAGACCATGTCTCTGAGACCACAATTTCCGTTGTGCAGCTTCCGAATGACGAGATGAAGGGAAGAATCATTGGTAGAGAGGGACGTAATATTCGTACCCTGGAGACCATGACGGGAGTAGATTTAATTATTGATGATACGCCTGAAGCAGTTATCCTTTCCGGATTTGTTCCGATTCGTCGTGAAGTGGCAAGAATTGCTCTTGAGAAGCTTATCGTAGATGGACGTATCCATCCCGCAAGAATCGAAGAGACGGTAGAAAAGGCACAGCGTGAAGTAGAAGTAATGATTAAAGAAGAAGGTGAAGCCGCAACCCTTGAGGTTGGTGTACATGGTATTCACCCTGAACTTGTAAAATTACTCGGAAAGATGAAGTTCAGAACCAGTTACGGTCAGAATGCACTGAAGCATTCCATCGAAGTAGCGCAGTTATCGGGATTATTGGCTGCAGAGATGGGTCTGGATGTCAGACTGGCGAAGCGTGCAGGATTGCTGCATGACATCGGTAAAGCCGTTGACCATGAGATGGAAGGTTCCCATATCCAGCTGGGTGTAGAACTTTGTAAAAAATACAAGGAGAATGCTACGGTCATCAATGCTGTAGAATCTCACCATGGCGATGTAGAGCCTACTTCCCTGATTGCATGTATTGTACAAGCTGCTGATACAATCTCTGCTGCAAGACCGGGAGCTAGAAGGGAAAC
>JAZQAT010000046.1:0-46978 GCA_045545375.1 Acetatifactor sp. | reverse complement strand
CATATGCCTTCTGGGTCTCCATCCAGTTCTCTACGATCTGGTCTTTGATCGCGTAGGATACTGCCTGGAAAATCTGCTGTGCAGAAGCCTCTTCCAGGGTCTTGCGGTACAGTGTCTTAACATTGTAAAGTACACTGCGTTTAAACAGTTCTTTATCAAATTTTAAATTTGTCAATGATGTCTTAGCCGTTGCTGTCGATGTTGTTGTAACAGAAGCCATCGAACTAAATCCTCCTTATTTTGTTCTCATATGCAACTTTTTCTTTTATGCGTGCTCGCTATAACAGTATAACAGATTTTGAGCGGCATTCCAAGGCAAAAATGCCGGGAATGCCGCTTTTTGTGAAGTTTTTGCCAAAAAAGTACCTATCGGTCTTTTTTTCCTATAAAATTAGTCACATTTCTTTGCAGATTTTTATGCTTTCTCCACAGCAATTACAACGGATTCTCCGTTTACATTCCATTCTTTTGAAACAGCAAGCTCTGCGTCGGTGAGCATTTCATCGGCCAGAACCTTGCCGGCAATGGCTTCCAGATTACGGGAAACGATGGCAGCCAGCTTTTCATTGCCGTTGATAGATACTTTAATATGATCCATTACCTCAAAGCCTGTATCCTTACGCATAGTCTGGATCTTACTGATGATCTCATATACAAAACCTTCCTCAATCAGTTCTTCGGTCAGGTTAGTATCCAGAACGACTGTCATCTTGTTGTCTTCCTCAGATACATAGCCTTCTTTCTGAGCCATATCGATGAGCAGGTCATCCTTGGTCAGTTCTACGGTCACACCGTTTACTTCAAATACCAGCTTGCCGTTATTATTCAGATCATCCATGGCCGCATTGCCGTCCAGTGAAGCAAGTGTCTTCTGGATGCCGCCAAGCTGCTTACCGTATTTGGGTCCTACGGTACGAAGCTGAGGCTTGAAAGTATAGGAAGTAAAGTCTCTTACATCGTCTGTAAATACTACTTCTTTCACATTCAGCTCATCCTTGATGATATCCTGATAGAATTCATCCAGAGTAAAATCAGCCTTGATGTACATTCTGCCGATAGGCTGACGGTTCTTGATGGCAGCATTGTTACGGCATGCACGGCCCATAACAACTGCATCCAGTACATCCTCCATAGCTTCTTCCAGATTGTGATCGATCATGCTCTCGTCCACTACAGGGAAGTCGCACAGATGGATACTTTCCGGAGCAGAAGCATCGATGCTTCTTACCAAATTCTGATAAATATCCTCTGTCATGAAAGGAATCATGGGCGCTGCAGCCTTACAGATGGTTACCAGGGCAGTATACAGTGTCATGTAAGCATTAATCTTATCCTGCTCCATGCCCTTTGCCCAGAAACGCTCACGGCTGCGTCTTACGTACCAGTTACTCATCTCATCCACGAAATCCTGCAGAGCCTTGGCAGCCTCAGGAATACGGTATTTCTCAAGATTGGAGTCTACTTCCCCTACAACGGTATTGAGTTTGGAAAGTAACCACTTATCCATAACAGGAAGCTTATCATATTCTAAGGTATATTTTGTTGCATCAAAGCCATCGATATTCGCATACAGTACGAAGAATGCATAGGTATTCCACAGGGTACCCATGAACTTACGCTGTCCTTCCATTACTGCCTTGCCGGAAAAGCGCTTGGGCAGCCAGGGAGCGGAACTGGTATAGAAATACCATCTGATGGCATCTGCGCCGTAGGTCTCCAATGCCTCGAAAGGATCTACTGCATTTCCCTTACTCTTACTCATCTTCTGACCATTCTCATCCTGTACATGTCCCAGAACGATAACGTTCTGATAAGGAGCCTTGTTGAACAGCAGGGTGGACTCTGCCAACAGGGAATAGAACCATCCGCGTGTCTGGTCAACTGCCTCAGAGATGAACTGTGCAGGGAACTGAGCCTCGAACACTTCCTTATTTTCAAAAGGATAATGATGCTGTGCAAAAGGCATTGCTCCGGAGTCAAACCAGCAGTCGATAACCTCAGGTACACGCTTCATCTGCTTGCCGCACTCAGGGCAGGTGATGGTAATTTCGTCAATGTAAGGACGATGGAACTCCACAGTCTTGGCGGCTTCGTTTCCGCTCATTGCATACAACTCTTCGCGGCTTCCGATGGAATGCATATGGCCGCATTCACACTCCCAGATATTTAACGGTGTTCCCCAGTAACGGTTACGGGAAATACCCCAATCCTGGATATTCTCCAGCCAGTCGCCGAAACGTCCCTTGCCGATGGATTCAGGGATCCAATTGATGGTATTATTGTTACGGATCAGGTCATCCTTTACGGCGGTCATCTTGATGAACCAGCTCTCACGTGCATAGTAGATCAGCGGAGTGTCACATCTCCAGCAGTGAGGATAGCTGTGCTCGAACTTAGGTGCATCGTAAAGTAAACCCTTCTTTTCCAGATCAGTCAGAACCATAGGGTCTGCTTTTTTACAGAATACGCCTGCATAATCGGTCTCTTTGGTCATCTGACCTTTACCGTCTACAAACTGTACGAAAGGCAGATCATATTTGCGTCCTACATTTGCATCATCTTCACCAAAAGCAGGTGCAATGTGAACGACACCGGTACCGTCTGTCAAAGTTACATAAGTATCGCAGGTTACATAGAAAGCCTTCTTATGCTGCTTAGCACAGGTCTCATTTGCCCAGGGGAACAGCGGCTCGTATTCCTTGTACTCCAGGTCTTTACCGGTGTAAGTCTCCAGTACTTCATATGCAGCCACACCGTTTTCCTTATCAGCCAGCTTGCCCAGAACAGTGTCAAGCAGTGCTTCAGCCATATAATAAGTATAGCCGTCAGCAGCTTTTACTTTTGCGTATTTCTCATTGGGGTTCACGCACAAAGCCACGTTGGAAGGCAGTGTCCAGGGGGTGGTGGTCCATGCCAGGATGTAAGCATCCTCGCCTGCTACTTTAAAACGTGCTACAGCAGAACGTTCTTTTACATCTTTATATCCCTGAGCCACCTCATGGCTGGACAGAGGAGTACCGCATCGGGGGCAGTAAGGCACGATCTTAAAGCCCTTGTAAAGCAGCCCTTTATCCCAGATGGTCTTTAAAGCCCACCATTCGGACTCAATGAAATTATCATCATAAGTAACGTAAGGATTGTCCATATCAGCCCAGAAACCAACGGTACCGGAGAAATCCTCCCACATGCCTTTGTATTTCCATACGCTTTCCTTACATTTGTCGATGAACGGTGCCAGACCGTACTGTTCGATCTGCTCTTTACCGTCCAGTCCCAGAAGCTTCTCTACTTCCAGCTCTACCGGCAGACCGTGGGTATCCCAACCGGCCTTTCTGGGTACCATATATCCTTTCATGGTACGATATCTGGGAATCATATCCTTAATGGTACGTGTCTCCACATGACCGATGTGGGGCTTACCGTTAGCGGTAGGCGGTCCATCATAGAAGGTATAGGTCTCTCCTTCCTTACGGTTTTCCATACTCTTACGGAAAATATCATTTTCTCTCCAAAACTTTTCAACATTTTTCTCTCTCTCAACAAAATTGAGGTTTGTCGATACTTTCTGGTACATCTTGTGCTCCTTTCTTAAAAAAGAAAGCCCCGTCCTGTAAAAGGACGAGGCCTGTGCTCGCTTAACCACCTGTTACAACATACGGCTCTTTAAAATAGAGCGATATGGTTTCCTTTAACGGCGGAAAACCGGCGGGGACTACTCGTTGCCTTTGGTCCGGGCAGCTCAGAAGGGATCTTCACACGCTTTCCTACTGGTACCGGTCTCACACCAACACCGGCTCGCTGAACGTTTGAAAAACGGTTACTGTCTTCGTCATTGCTTTTTAGTATTCTTTGTTGCCCCAATTTTACGCGGTTTTGAAGTCGTTGTCAAGAGGGAGACAACGGAATTTTATAATATCTTCTCCATCCCAATCTTCTGCGGCACAAGTCCACATTTCTCATAAAACTTTCTGGCACTTTCATTGCATACCCAGACATTCAGAGTCACATTATAGCAGCCGCTCTTTCCTGCATAATCAAGCACATATTCGTAGAGCTGCTTTCCTATATGCTGTCCTCTGATTTTTTCATCAACACACAGATCATCGATGTAGAGAGTTTTCACATCTGTCAGGATATTATTCCCGATGTGCTGCTGAAATACGCAGAAAGCATATCCCATTACGTTCTCTTCTTCATCTACACCGACAAATATAGGTCTGGTATCATCTTTCAGGATGTCCTTCAATTCTTCATCAGTATACTTCTTGGTATTGGCCTTGAACAGATCCGGCCTGCCATTGTGGTGTACGGTAAGTACCTGGCACAGCAGGCTGTTGATGCCATCCATATCTCGTTCTTCTGCTCTTCGTATTTTCATAGGAATCCTCTCCTTAGCTCGTTTTGCTTATTGTGGCACAAAGAAGATACATAGTCAAGAAGTGGCGGAAAGATTCAAAAAATTCTTTACCTCTTTCCCCCAATACGTTATACTTATTACAAAGCGATTAGGAGCAGCCCGTTCCCATGCAGAAACGCTTAAACTTCAGGCCAATATTACTACAAAAGACAGGAGGACTACTCTTGAAATCTTTATACGACCAGAAATTCACCTCCAACGGCCCGGTGTCCGTGCAGCCCATGGGGAAGATCGCCGGTTATCCGGTACGCCCGGGAATGTTTGATAAACCGGGAGCTTTCGCGCTTCCTGTAGGCGTGAACTTTACCATTCATACCCACCGTGGCACTTCCTGTGAGCTGCTGCTGTTCCACAGAGGTGAGGAAGAGCCTTATGCAACACTTCCTTTTCCGGAAGAATATAAAATCGGTGACGTTTATTCCATGATTGTGTTCGGTCTGGAGATTGAAGACTTCGAATATGCATATCGTGTTGACGGTCCTTACGATCCTCAAAACGGTCTTATTTTTGATAAGAAAGCCATACTGTTAGATCCTTATGCCAAAGCCGTCGCCGGGCAGCGTATCTGGGGTGAAGAAAAAATAGGCAGCTATCATGCCAGAGTCGTAAAGGATACCTTTGATTGGGGCGACATGCCGCAATCTAAGCGGCAGATGAGCGACCTTGTCATCTATGAGCTGCATGTCAGGGGATTCACCAGACACAGTTCTTCCGGCGTAGCACATCCCGGCACTTTTGCCGGGCTTCGGGAAAAGATTCCTTATCTGAAAGAACTGGGAATCAACGCAGTAGAACTGATGCCGATTTTTGAATTCGATGAGACAGTGAATTCCAGGGAAGTGGATGGCCAAAAGCTGTTGGAATACTGGGGCTATAATACAGTGGGGTTCTTTGCTCCCAACACAAGCTACACTTCCTCAACAGAGCACAACCAGGAAGGAACTGAATTAAAGGAGCTTATCCGTGATTTACACAATAACGGCATTGAGGTGATTCTGGATGTAGTGTTCAACCACACGGCAGAAGGCAACGAGTATGGCCGGACTTTCTCTTTTAAAGGACTGGACAATCAGATTTATTACATGCTGACTCCCGATGGTCATTATTACAATTTCAGCGGCTGCGGCAATACGCTGAACTGTAATCACCCAATTGTTCGCCAGATGATTCTGGAATGTCTGCGCCATTGGACGGTAAATTACCGCGTTGATGGCTTTCGGTTCGACCTGGCCAGTATTCTGGGGCGAAATGTGGACGGTTCTCCCATGAACAATCCGCCTCTGTTGAAATCTCTGGCTTATGACCCTCTGCTCAGCAATGTAAAGCTGATCGCGGAGGCCTGGGATGCCGGTGGAATGTACCAGGTAGGTAACTTTCCGGCCAGTAAGCGTTGGGCGGAATGGAACGGTCGGTACCGCGACTGCATAAGAGGTTATTTAAAGGGTGAGAACTGGGAATCCCGGAACGCAGCATGGAGCGTTGCCGGTTCCGGTGATTTGTATGGTGGCTTCTTTGGAGATAATAACAACAATTACGCAGGCTACAATTCGTGTGTCAATTTTCTGACCTGTCATGATGGATTTACTTTATATGATTTGTATTCCTATAATGAGAAGCACAACGAAGCCAATGGCTGGAACAATACCGATGGTGCCAATGATAACAGAAGCTGGAACTGCGGCGCAGAAGGAGAAACCGATGACAAGGAGGTACTGAAGCTGCGTTATCGCATGATCCGCAATGCCTGCGCAGTACTTATGTGCAGCCGTGGTACGCCCATGTTCCTGGCGGGAGATGAATTTGGTAATTCCCAGAACGGCAACAATAACTGCTACTGCCAGGATAACGAACTTTCCTGGCTTGACTGGAGTCTGCTTCAGAAAAATCAGGAATTATTTGATTTTTTTAAATTTATGATTGCTTATCGACAGAAACATCCTGTCATCCGGCGAAAGCTGCCCGATGCAGTCTGCGGCATGGAGCCTCTCCATACCCACGATGTGGATGCCTCAATATTAAATCTGCCGGAAAACACCAGATTTCTGGGTATCAGTTTCGCAGGTTACGATCCACAAAAGGGTAAGGATGATTTGGTATATGTGGCCGTGAATACGCACTGGGAGGAAGTAACCATTACTCTTCCTAATCTGCACAAAAGAGCTTTCTGGTATTTGAGTGTCAATACCAATGGGGACGGTCATGGGCATTACTGTTATCCCGAAGGGAAAGAAGTTCGGATTGAGGGAAACTTTATCATGAAACCTAGGTCGATTGCAGTGTTTACCGGGCGATGATTTATTGTTGGACTTTTATACTTATTTTAAGGCAAATTTATTTTCAAGAAAGGGACTATTATGGAATTTCTCAGACTTTTGGAAAATCTCCGTACGCCATTCGGAGATACATTTTTCTCCATCATTACTCATTTGGGAGAAGAAACACTTTTTATCATCGTAGGGCTTTTATTTTTCTGGTGCATTAATAAGAAGCAAGGATATTATATTCTTTCCGTAGGCTTTTTAGGCACTGTGATCAATCAGTTTTTGAAGCTTTTATTCCGGATTCCCCGCCCGTGGGTCAAGGATCCTGATTTTACTATTGTGGAAAGTGCCAGAGCTGAAGCTACGGGATACTCTTTTCCCAGCGGACATACTCAGAGCGCGGTTGGCGTATTCGGAAGTATTGCACGTGTCAGCAAGAAAATACTTACACGCATTTTATGTATTGCAGCCTGCCTGCTGGTTCCCCTGTCACGTATGTACTTGGGCGTACACACACCGCTTGATGTAGGGGTTTCCTTTATTATTGCGATTCTTTTAATTTTTGTGCTGTACCCCGCAGTAGAATGGGCACTGGCAGAGCCAAAGCATATGCGCATCTATCTTGGCGTTATGACGATGCTTTCCTTCTTCTTCCTTTTGTTTGTGCTACTTTACAATTTTCCTGCTGACATTGATCCTGATAATTATGCCAGCGGCGTGAAGAATGCCTATAAGATTCTTGGTTGTGTTCTGGGACTCTGGCTTGCTTATGAGATAGACACTCGTTACATACATTTTGATACTAAGGGAACCTGGTGGGTTCAAGTATTGAAGCTTTTACTTGGATTGATTCCCCTGCTTGCAATCAAATCGGGACTGAAAGCACCGCTTTACTGCTTGTGCAAGGGTAATTTCATTGCTGATGGAATTCGCTATTTCCTGATAACCGCTTTTGCGGGAGGCATCTGGCCTATGACTTTTAAGTTCTTCAGGAAATTGGAGAAATAAGAAATTTATGAGTTAAATAAGCAGCAGTCGTGATCAACGAGTACGACTGCTGCTTCTCTATTTTATCCTATTCTATTGCTCCATCTGTCTGCCAAGAAAGCCTGCTGCTGAAAGAATCAGCTTCTGCTCCACTTCACCCATTCTGCTCTTATTATCACTTTCCAGAAGTACTACTGCACCTATGACATCTCCTTCACATATAATGGGGGCGATTGCCTGATGTTGATATTCTTCAGTCTGCTCTTCGCTGATTGTGATAAAGCTGCGGTCACCTTTGGTTGCAAGGATAGTATCCCGGTTACCAATTTTTTCTTCCAGCTGCTTGCTGATAGACTTTCCAAGCAAACTCTTGTATCCTCCGGAAACTGCGATGAATTGGTCACGGTCTGCAATCAATGCCGCATGACCGGACACCTGAGCCAGGCTCTCTGCATATTGTTTTGCAAAGGTGGTCATCTCACCAATGGGTGAGTATTTTTTTAAAATAATTTCACCTTCCCTATCGGTAAAGATTTCCAGAGGATCACTTTCCCGGATGCGAAGGGTGCGGCGGATTTCTTTTGGGATTACGATACGGCCAAGGTCATCTATTCTTCTCACAATTCCTGTTGCTTTCATATATAAATCTCTCCTTAAATTACAAATTGTGTTGTTATTATCTGTATTTTGAGGAGATTTATACTGTGATTTCTTAAAAAGAAAATCAACTCAAATTAGGATTTTTAATGTTCGAACAACCATTGGTTGCGTGCATCTCTTTACAAGTTATTGTTTTACTGCTTTCATTTTGATATAATATACTCAAGAACAGAAGGCCTGCAGTTCCATCTGTCGGGCTTTTTCCTCGGTCAGTTCGCAAAAATAGTGAAGAAAATTTGAGTCTGTTGCCGATAGCCCGTTGCCGGATGTCTGCCGAATTTTGGATAAAAGAAAAGCACCTCCGCAGAGATGCTTTTCTGTAGTTCATATTCTGTTTTTTCTGATCAGTTTTTTAAGCAGCCGATAGGTACAACATAAACGCCATCTTGACGGCGGTATGCGTAATCTCCGGTGCCTGTTAAGACCATAAGGAACGATGGTGCGTTCATTTTATCGGTATCAATCTTGGCTTCCATTTTCTTTAGGCTCTTTGCTCCTTCTTCAATGAGCTTGTCGCCGCCCAGCTTAATCTCAATCAGACCGTATTTTCCATTTTTTAAGTGAACAACGGCATCACATTCCTGTCCGTCCTTATCTCGATAGTGATAAACCTCGCCGTTCAGGGCATCTGCAAAAACACGCAAATCACGGATACAGAGAGTTTCAAACAGGAAACCAAAGGTCTTGAGGTCGTTCACAAGGTCATTCGGTCCGATACCCAATGCCGCCGCAGCGATAGATGGGTCGATATAATAGCGAGTATCAGAAGCACGGATTGCTGTCTTTGAACGCAGGTTCGGATTCCACGCAGGCATATCTTCCACTACAAAAATCTTACGGAGGGCGTTGAGATAAGACGCAACTGTTTCGTCACTGATAGGAGTTTCGTCATTTGCGGATACATCCTGTGCAAGTACAGTATTCGGCACTTGACTTCCTTGATTTCTGGCATAGGAACGCATCAATCGACGCACCTTTACCGGATTTTTCTGTACATCGTCTGCCCGGTTAATATCGGAACGAACAACGGCATCAAAATAATCCATTGCCTGATCCAAAGCAATCTCATCACGCATATCTACTGCTTGCGGCCATCCTCCTCGACACACAAGGAAAGCCAGACGGTCAATGCTTAAACTCGAAGCACCGTCTATATCCGTCATTCCGTCAAACAGGTCTTTTAAGCTGACTTCGCCTGTTGAATCTCCCGATTCATACAAGCTCATAGGTCTCATTGTCAGCCAAGTGAAACGCCCTGTACCGGAGTGAGTAATTTTCTTAGTATCTGCGGGAACAGCAGAACCGGTAAGAACAAACTGCCCAAGTTCGCCACGATGGTCAACCTCAAAACGGATAGCATCCCAGAGTTTTGGAGCAAGCTGCCATTCATCAATCAATCTCGGAGTAGCACCTTTTAATAATCGCTTGGGATTTAATTCGGACATCGCAATATTCTGTTCTTTCTTTTCCGGGTCATCCATATACAAAATGCTGGCAGCGATTTGTTCTGCGGTAGTAGTTTTACCACACCACTTCGGTCCTTCAATTAGGACAGCACCCTTGCCCTCCAACTTCCTTGCCAGTATATCATCGGCAATTCTTTTTCTGTAATTCTTCATTCGGAACACCTCGATTCCATTTAAGCTACTCATAGTATATCCGAAAATTATGAACTTTTCAAGCATTTTGGGAAGATTGGCAAAAAATCATTCGGAAGATTGGCTGACATTTAATCGGAAACTTATTCAAAAAACAATTGGAAGATGCATCATCCGGAGTCTTGATTCCTCATCACAGAAAATTTCTTCTGCTACACCATCTTCAGCAAAAACAAAGCGCCGCATGGCAGGAAGTTTCTCTTCAACAAGAGCAAGCGTCCTCTGTTCCTTCATGCCATCCATGCTGAGAACGACCGAGTGCATCGTAATATAAGTCCTTATTCTTAACACAAAAAAGTAACCGCCCAGTTCCAAAGGTAAGGTTACTTTTCTGTAATCAATATCATGGACAAACCGTCTATCGGTAGTGCCCTTCTATTAATATTCTAATTATGCATATCTAAAATATCAATACATTTTAAAGGTTTTCTATGCTTTCTTTTTAAAAAGAAACAGTGCTGCTAAGGCAAGGCATGCCACACCCACAAGTATCACCCAGAGTCCCGGTCTGAAGTTATCTCCTGTAGCCGTTGTGGCTGCGCTTGCTGCAGTTGTTTCAGAAGATTTTGTTTCTTCTGTCTTTTCATCTTTCTGTCCGTCATTATTATCATCATCTGATCCGGAATCGCTGCCTGTACCTGTGTTGTCATCACCATCGTCGTCAGGATCAGGGATTACTTCTTCTGTTTCAGAAGGTTTTGTTTCTTCTGTATTTTCATCTTTCTGTCCGTCATCATTATCATCTGATCCGGAATCACCGCCTGTACCTGTGTTGTCATCATCATCGTCGTCAGAAGGCTGTGTCAGAACAGGGATCACTTCTTCCTGAACATCGCTACAAACAGAGCATGTTTTCTGTTTCAGTCCTGTTTCCGTAGTAGTTGCTTCTTTCACAACGGTCCACTCGCCATAGCTGTGCTCGCCGACTGCTTCACCTACTTCAAAGGTCTCTGTGCCTGCTTTACCGCAAACGCAGGAGTAGTAATACTTTGCGCCGGAGCCGCAGTCAGCATTTGCTGCCAGATATTCCTCTGATACTACCTGCTGATCGTAGCTGTGAGCTGTTTGTGCAAGCACTTCACTGCAAAGATCACTTGTACATCCTGTAGACCAATGGTATGTTTCATCATACTGGTATTCAAAATCATGGCCAATGATGTCACAAGCCCAGAATTTACCGGAGGAAATGCGCGGTGCAATAATATTGCTTGCTCCGAGTGGAACGATATTATATGCCCATGTGCTTTCAGATCCGTCAATTTCGATCAGACCATTTTCGTTGATGCGGATAACTGCACTTAACGGGTCCGTAAAGAAATAGGTATTTTTGCCCTGTGATAAATCGCCAAGGGATTTATCGTTGGTAGATAATAAATTACCATTTTTATCATACTCTTCAAATTTGAAGGTGTGTTCAGCGTCATAATGTTTTGTTCCGCCATCCTGCCACAAACCATTACGAGTTGTGTTGCATACAAGATGGAACACGCCGTCATCCAGTGACTGCTCATCGGTATGAGTATGTCCGGAGATACACATAAGCACAGTGCCAGGATTGATATTATTAACCTTCTGGTAGATTGCACTTACTTCCTTGGAAACAGAATGCTCTACGATAATACATGGGATGTCTTCATTTGCCGCCTCTGTAAGTACATTTTCCAGCCATGTAAGCTGATCAGGTCCTAAAGAATAGGTGTTGGTATTGCCGGATGGAGGTCCATAGCTCTTGGTATGGTTGTGTTCCCAATATCCTTGCGTTGGATTCCAGGAATAGTTATTATCTGTACATACAATACGGAAACCGTTGGATTCAAAGTAGTAATATCCCACATTTGAATCATATGTGCCGTCTGCAGTTCCCCATACTACGGAATCATCATTGGTCAATAGTTTAGTTACTACCTCCATGGAATTGTTTGCGGATTCCAGTTCGTGGTTACCGTAAATATTATACGCTTTGAGCAGATTGCCGTCTGCTGTCGTATAATTATAATATGTATTGAATAATTCCGGTGAACCTAAAGCGTCATTACAGAAGTCACCGGCAGACATAACAAATGCGGAATTACTGTCATCTGCACGGTCTAAGATTCCCTTCAGATTCGCAATCGTTGTGGGATACATTCCTTGTTTGTAATGGAAATCAGAGAACAAAGTAAAGGTAAGGCTTGCGCCGTCTTTTCCTGCGAACACCTTGGAATCCGCAAACACTTCATCCAGAGTCGTTTTTACTGTTTCATCCTCTGTAAACGCATAAACACCATTTGCAAGTGATGCTGCAGAATATGCCTTTGCTGTTCCGTAATAATAGGTACCCTCTACTAATACATACGGCTGTATCGTATAGAATTTATCATAATCTTCCTTCGCAATATCGGAAATAGAATATATAAAGTCTATCTTGCTGTCATCCTGCTCACACTCTGTAAAAACAGTATTTCCTACACCCGCTGTTTCTGCTGTGATCTCCTGAGGCGTCTGGCCTACTCCGGCAGCAGTCAATACACCGAACTTCATTGCTGCTGTGTCGCTGTATTCATAATTGCCTGTTACATACTTGGAGTAAATTTCCAGTGTCTTGTCAAAATTCAAAGCAACATCTACGCTCACATTGCCGGTTTCATCCAAACAAAGAGCTGCACCTTCTATGACAAGCTCTGCCTGGTCAAAATGGATCTTGGTCACCTTAACATCTGTAATATAAAGGTCGCCTCCAAATGTAAAGAATCCAGGATTATCGCTCACCGGTTTGCTTCCATCTGTGGTGCCACGTGCCTGAGCAATCGCGCAAAGATAATCATTCCAGTACACATAATTATATCCTTTGTAGCTGAGAATCTTTAAGTTGGCAATATCACCTTTTTGTGGATAATAGGAAAGAGCCCAATCACCCTTGGTGCTGCCGTTGGCTTTTCTGTATTTCCATGTGGATGCTATCTTCTCTGCACCTGCTTCCGGTATGTGGCTGGAATTATACATACAGCCATCCGCTTCCGTAGCACTTGTATAGAAGTTGTTTGCAAGACCAAATTCGCCCTTTGTATCATAGTTTACGATCACTGTTGCTTCAAAAAGATAATCCATAGTACCGGTCGCCGGTAATGTGATATATGCATCTGTATTTGTGGAGCCAAAACGTACTACGTTACCATATCCATCCAGTGTCGTTACTTCGCCGACCATACTGGTTCCGGAAGTATCACCCCATCCATAAGATGTAGTATAATCCGGATCTTTTGGAGCGCCTTTACTCCAGCCTTCCGGAAGCCCATTATTGCCTACTGTCACATTTTCAAAATCTGTCTGATACAATACGTTGCCAAGTGTATAAGAACCGTCAAACACTAAACCTGTGTTTTCTTCTTCTGATCCGCTGTCTTCTGAGCTGTCACCTGAACTAATGTCTTCTGAGCTGTCATCTGAACTACTGTCCTCTGTAAATATCAGCTCTTTAACAGAAATATCCGTTATGCTTACCGTTAATTCTTCACTTCCTGAAACATAAAGACCGCAAAGGCTTTCGCCGCTTGTTGTCAGCTTAGAAACAAAGCTTGTTACAAAAATATCATTTACATAGTAGTAATTGGTGCCGTTGCAAGTGTACACTGTAATCTTTACACTGTCGCCTGCACTTGGCGAAGTGTAGCCGGCTACATTGTCTATATTTGTCTGACTCTCGCTTGTACCGCCGACAGCAGACTTATGTGCTTTATTATTAACATAAAGACGATTGTAGTTTGACGCACCCTTACTATGGCCTGTTGTATAGGCACCAAATCTGGTACCACCGACACTCTCTGTATAAACAGGTGCAATATTCGTTACCAAACCGAAGGAACCACTCGGAGTATCATCGCCGGATGCTCCTGCAATCGTAAAGGTTGCCTCATACTTATAGTTTGATGAAGGAAGAGTCGGTAATAAAATCACAGGGTCGCCGCCAAAAGCAGTCTGTGAAAGTGTATTAAAGCCGGTTACAGAAGCACTCTGTCTCGTTTTGGAATCATTCCACCAGCCCCAGCTCAATCCGCCAACTTCGGCTGTTTTTGGCAAACCGCTGCTCCATTCCTTTGCTATCTGCGTCCAACCTTCTGCATCACGGCTAGGAAGTACATATCTTCCGGAAATATTGGTATCGATCAGCTTGTCGCCAAGACTTACCTGATAGCCTGTTACTGCATTTGCTACTTCAGCAGGTATCTGTGGAGTTGGAATAAGTTCCTCAACAGAGATATCTGTGATCGCTACAGTCATTTCTTCGTTACCGGAGGTATAAATACCGCAAAGACTTTCGCCGGTTGTTGTTAATTTGGAAGCAAAACTCTTTGCAAAAATACCATTTACATAGTAATAATTAGTTCCGTTATAAGTGTATACGGTAAGTGTTACACTATCACCTGCACTCGGAGCAGTGTATCCGGCCAAATTGTCGATATTAGTCTGACTTTTTTCATACAAGGCTTCGCCAATAGAAGCTTGTTTTGCCTTATTGTGAACATAAAGGCGATTTTTAGCTGACCCATTTGTTTGTCCGGTTGTATAGGCACCAAATCTGGTACCACCGATACTCTTTATATAATCAGGCGCAATATTCGTTACTAAACCAAAGGAACCGTTTGGTGTGCCGCCATCCGTTTTTGCCTGAACCGTAAAGGTTGCCTCAAATTTATAGTTTGTAGAAGGTAACTTAGGTAATAAAATTACTGCATCTGTCTTATAGGAAGTCTGTGAAAGCGTATCTCCACCACTTACAGAAGCTGTCTGGTAAGCATTACTCTCCTTCCACCAGCCCCAACTCACTCCGCCGCCAGTGGCAGATTTAGGGAAACCATAGCTCCATTCAGTTGCATCATAAGTCCATCCTGCTTCACTACGGTTAGCAAGGCTATCACTTTCAGCAATATAAGTATCAATTAGTCCCTGTCCCACGGACAGCCCCAATGCACCGATCTCAGTTCCGGTTTTTGTGGGACCTGCTGCAGACGCATTCTCTGCTGATGCACTGATCGTCGCCTGCGGAATTCCGGTTACCAGAAGTACCAGCGCCAAAAAACATGCTATTTTTGCAATATATTTTTTCAAAATACGTTTGCTCCTTTCTTGTTTTTAGACAAGTCGACCGACAGTGAAGAGAGGACAATTTACAGCTTCTGCACTGCCGGCCGGATTTTTTGTTGTAATTCAGATTTATTCAGCTATTATAATGTACCGTCAACGTACTTCTGGTACCATTCAAGCCACTCATAATACTGTACTGTCTTGAGCTGTTCTAAGTGTGCAGCCCAGGATTCATCTGTTACACCTTCGATGATGCTGGTGGAAACGAAGTTAGAAATGTAAGCATCCAGTTCTTCTTCGATGAAATCTCTTTCTTCCAGCTTTTCAGCCTCTATAAACTTCTTAGTGCTGAAGCTTTCTTCAGGAATCATATCATATACTGCATCTACCATGCTCTTACGCCATGCATCAGAAGCATAAGGATCTGTTGTATCTACTACAGGCAGCTCATCCTTTAAGATCAATGGACTGTAAGAAGACCAGCCGTATGTATAATGGTAGTTGTTAATTGTAAAGTCAGAGGTGATACCGTCCGGTGTCTTCAGGAATACGTTGCCGTTTGCATCGATATCCCATGCCTGACCCTGTTCACCGTATTTTACGAAATACTTCATTTCGGTAGAGCTGGACAGGTAATTCCACCAGTGTAACAATGCTTCTACGTTTTTACATTCTGCTGAAATAACCAAACCGTTGTTGTAGAAGGTTTCTTTGTCTCTTGTACCGGACTTAACAGGTTCTACACCTTCTAAAGCCTGGAAAGGAGGTAATACTACGTACTCTTTTGCAAGTTCTGAATCACCTACGTCTTCCGGTGTCCATGCCCAGAAGCAGCCTACTGTACCTGATAATAACTTAGCACTACGCTGGTCACTTGTTTCAGAGAAACAATCTAAATTGATAAGACCTTCGTTTACAAGCTTATTGTAGTATTCCAGGAATGCACGGAATTCATCTGTGTCAACAGTAGAGGTAATCTTGCCATCCTTTAACTGTAAGTAATGGGATTTACTTGCATTTGTATAGCCGGCAATACCCCAGGAGTTTGCACCCTGAAGAATCTTGGATGTCCAGAACTTCTGTGTAATATTAAATGGAACTTCATTAGAAGCATCTCCGTCGCCATTCATATCGTTGTCGCGGAATGCACAAAGTACGTTATAAA
Source organism: Acetatifactor sp. (assembly GCA_045545375.1). Lineage (GTDB taxonomy): Bacteria > Bacillota > Clostridia > Lachnospirales > Lachnospiraceae > Acetatifactor. The sequence goes on along the minus strand of JAZQAT010000046.1, from coordinate 30,769 downwards.
ATTCGTCAGCTGTAGTAGGAATCTGTAATCCCAGTTTATCTAACCAAGCCTTGTTGATTACCATGATACCTTCTGCATCGTTTGCATAGTTAGATGCATCGTTCGTGATCAAAGAACGGATACTGCCGTCCGGCCATTTAATTAAATCTAAGCCGTTACCACCGTTTAAACTCTTGATATCCTCTAATACATCAGGAGCGTAGGTTTCCAATAAACCTTCTTCGGATAAATCATAAAACAGCTCCTTATTTGCACCAATGGTATCTTCCTTGACCATGTTGCCGATAAATGCGTCAGGCATATCACCTGCAAGCATTGCGTTGATTCGCTCAGTCTGACCGGAATCGATCATGATCCAGTTAATGTTGATACCGGTTGCTTCCTCTGCAGCCTTCATCGCAGGCTTGTCTTCCCAGCTTTCACCGGTATCATAGTTGTGCTTCTTTACTACGATAGTAAGCTCTGTACCGGCAAATTTATCTACCGGAATTTCTTCTGCTACGTCTGTACCTTCTGTGCTTGTTTCGGTATCTGCTGTGCTTGTTTCGGTACCTGTAACAGCTGTTTCTGTGCTTGCATTGCTTGGAGACTCAGATACATCTTGGGCACCGCAGCCTGCAAATGCAGTTGCAGCCATAGCCAGACTCAAAGTCAATGCGACTAATTTTTTCTTCATACATTATTCCTCCTGTATAAAAATTTTCTATAAAATCCCTCCATAAGAAGGTGATTTCCTAACCCTTTACACTGCCGATCATAACACCCTTTACAAAGTATTTCTGAATAAAAGGATATACGCAGATGATCGGAATCGTTGCTACTACGATTACGCTGTATTTTACAACCATCGCCATATTTCTGAGCTCTGCTGCGGCCAAAGCATCCTGCATGGTCTCTGTATTATTAACCATAGCCTCACCGGCAAGCAGGATCTGTCTTAAAAATATCTGCAGCGGATATTTGTTCTCTGTTGTCAGGAACATCATTGCATGGAAGTAAGAATTCCACTTGGATACTGCTATGTAGAGAACGATTACTGCGATAACTGCTTTGGACAAAGGTATTACGATCTGTGCAAAAAATCTGCCGTTTCCACAGCCGTCAATGGTCGCTGCATCAAACAGCTCATCCGGAATGGTGCTTGCCATGAAGGATCGAACTACGATGATGTTATATACGGACAAGCTTCCGAGGAGAATCATGGATATTCTGGTATCCAACAGTCCCAGATTTTTAACGATTATGTAGAACGGAATCATACCGCCGCTGAAGTACATGGTAAATACCATAAGCTTTGAAATGATAGAACGTCCCGGAAGGTCTTTTCTGGAAAGCGCGTAACCTGCCAGTACCGTTATAGCTGTACCTAAGACTGTACCGCCCACGGTGTAAAGGATCGTATTGCGGTAACCGGTCCAGATTCTTTCATCCTTAAATACTTCGATATATCCTTTCAGTGTAAATCCTTTCGGATAGATCAGGAAGGTACCGTTATTTACATAAATCGGATCAGAAAACGATGCAACGATTACGAAATATACCGGATATAAGGTAACAAGTACCATAAGTACCAGAAAGATTTTGGTGACCGCGGAAAAAACGATATCATCCCATGATTTGCTTTTTAATCTATTCATTGTTCATTCCTCCTACCACAAACCGGATCCGGTCAACTTGTCAACAATCTTATTTACGATGATCAGGAAGATAAAGCTTACTACGTTATTGAACAGACCGATCGCTGTAGAATAACTGTATCTTTGGCTTCCAAGACCCATCTTATACACGTATGTGGAAATAACTTCTGAATATGTAAGGTTCAAATCATTCTGCATCAGGTAAACTTTTTCGTAACCTACATTCAAAAGCTTACCACAGTTCATAATGAGCATGATGGCTACGGTTGGCATGATCGTAGGAAGATCAATGTGAAGCACTCGCTTGAATTTATTTGCGCCGTCGATCATCGCTGCTTCATGAAGACTCGGATCTACACCTGCCAGTGCTGCCATGTAAATGATGGAGCCCCAGCCCATACCCTGCCAGATGCCGCTCCATACATACATATGTGGGAAATACTTCGCTTTACCCATGAAATATGTAGTGCCGGAACCGCCGAACATGGCTAACACATTATTTACAACACCTGAAGTAGGTGAGAACATAACGGACATCATACCTACTAATACAACGGTAGAAATAAAGTGGGGCATATAGGTAACAGTCTGTGCAAAACGTTTCCACTTCATCCATTTTGCATTATTCATACACAATGCCAGAATGATAGGAAACGGGAAACTCACGATCATAGAGTAGATACTGACTCTTAAGGTATTCAATAAAATTGCCCAGAATCTAGGTGTCTCAAAAAAAGTCTTAAACCATTTCAAGCCTACCCATGGACTATCGGAAAATCCCTTGGCAAAACTATAGTTTTTAAACGCAATCTGCAGACCATACATCGGTGCGTAATCAAATAGAATGATGTACAATACCGCCGGCAGCAGAAAAACATATAAAAGCCAGTTTCTCTTCATAAGCTTGATTGCCTGGCTTCTGTGCTTAGCCGCAATCTCTTTGCTAACTGCTTTGTTTCTCTTCATAAAACTCTCTCCTTTACTTTTTTCTTAAGCTTACCCTCATCTTTTTTTGTTGTAAATAATCTCTTTTTGAATGCTTTTTCGCCTTCAAAACGTGCAAAATATCCATTCTGCACGTTTTTAGGGCTGTTTCGTCCGTCACTTTGTGGCACAAAGCATATGCCTTTTCAAATTTTGTATATCTATTTTTATATCACTGCATGGTCTGTCCGGCATTGCTGTCCAGTCTGCTCATAATTCAATGCTTCCCTGTAATCGGATGTCTCGTGAAGAACTGCCCACGCTGATGATAAATTCACCACTTTCAAAGGTCCAATCCTCTGCCGTCTCATCATAATAGGAAAGGTCTCTGATCGTAATCGGTAATGTAATTTCTTTTGTTTCTCCCGGTGCAAGCTTTACTTTTTCAAAGGTTCGAAGCTCTCTCGGCGGACGCATTACGCTGCACACCGGATCACCCACATACACCTGTGCAGTCTCCATTGCAGTCATTGCGCCCTCACTGGTAATCTTAAAGCTTACGCAAAGCTCCATTCCCTCTACGGAAAGCTTTAAGTCTGAATAGGTAAAGCTGCTATAGGAAAGACCGTGTCCAAATGGGAACATCGGCTCAATATTGTCATAATCAAAACCACGGTAGCCCACCAGAATGTCGTCGTTATATTTACAGTCCCCTTTTTTGTACTCGCCATATCTGGCTACCGGAGTATCTGCGTAGACCTTTGGCAGAGTAAACGGCATCTTACCGCTTGGAGAGATGTCACCGGTCAAAATGTCGCAAAGCACATGACCCGCTTCCATTCCGGCATACCAAGTCCAAAGCACTGCCTTTGCTTCTTTAATCCAAGGCATGGTAACCGGAGAGCCTGCGGTCATGACAAGGATTGTATTTGGATTTACCTTTAACAGCTTCGGAATCATAACATCCTGCTCGCTTGGTAGCTGCATGGACTTTTTGTCAAAGGACTCGGTATCGTAGCTGTGATCCAGACCACCACAATAAATGACATAGTCAGCCTCGCCCGCTTTTCTAAGAAGCTCACTCTCAGAAGAAGAATTTGCATAATCAGCCGGCGTAATCCAGCCAAACTGGAAGTTGACAACTTCCTTCACACGCTCCAGATGAATCTCGATATCCACCTTGTCTCCCTCTGTGTAATCAAATGCACATGTCACTTCCTGCTCGCGTCCGTTCGCCTGAAGCTTCACATGTTCTTCGCCGCAGATTTTTACCACAGCATTACCGTTTGTATAGAATCGTAAGGAGTAACGACCGCTTTCCGGAATCTGTGCAGAAACCACAATATCATAAGCATTGGCTGTTCCCTCTGTCACATTACCATTTTCCAAAAAGCTTACGTTCTCAGCTACCTCACCATTTTCCTGTTTCATGTAAACCACGTGCTTATAAGCGCGACAACCTGCCACCTGGTCGATAATGTTTAACATCTGTACCGGGATTGGCTGATAGGTCAATCCTATGCTTCCGCTTTCATATTCCACCTCACAGATATCAGACAGTCTGTCACGGATGCCCTGAAGCGGTGTAACCTCGTAGTACGCCATAATACCGCTGCTGTTGCCGCCGGCGGCATGCTTTAAGTCCGCATTCGGTCCTACTACCAGAAGCTTCTTTAATTTATTTTTATCGATAGGTAAAAGATTTTCTTCATTCTTCAGTAAAACCATGGCTTCAGAAGCTACATCATAGGTTACCTGCTGATGCGCCGGGGTATTAAATTCGCCCTTCTTTCTATCTGCATCAAATTTCTTTACTCGGAACATCAATCCTAAAATTCTGCGAACCTTATCATCCAAAAGCTCGCGAACCACTTCGCTTTCCTTTGCCCTTTCCAAAAAAGCGTCTGCCAGATAATATTCGTTATACGGCAAATTAGTACCCATTTCAATATCCAGACCGTTATAAATACTTTCCTCGGTATCGCTTGCTCCGCCCCAGTCAGTCAGGTATACCCCATCAAAGCCCCAGCTGTTCTTCAGCACATAATTTACCAGATAATCGTTGTGGCAGCAGTACTGGCCTTTATACAGATTATAGGCGCCCATAACGGACCAGGCTTCTCCCTCCATGATCGCACTGTAAAAGCCTTTTAAATAAATCTCGTGAAGTGCTCTGTCGCTGACATCTACATTTACATGGTGTCTGTCCAATTCCTGATTGTTCAGACAATAATGCTTTACACAGGCAGCCACATCCTGAGACTGGATTCCTTTTACCAGCTCCGGGGACATCTTGGATATGAGGCACGGATCCTCACTCATATATTCAAAATTTCTGCCGCAGAGCGGTGTACGGATAATATTGACACCCGGTCCCAAAATAATATCCTTACCGCGGTATCTGGCCTCGCTGCCCAGCACCTCTCCATAAGGTCTTCCAAGCTTTGGATTCCATGTCGCTGCAAGTGCCGTACCGGTTGGAAGATAGGTACATGCATCCTCCGGACGCTTTAAGCTCTTCCAGCTGTCTCTTTCTACTTCCGGGCGCACTCCGTGAGGGCCATCTGACATGACCAGCTCTTCCATGCCTAGACGTTCAATCGCAGCTACTGTAAATTTTGAATTGGCATGACACAGAGAAACCTTTTCCTCCAAGGTCATCTCATTTAATAGTTCCTCTATTCTGCTTTTGATTTCTTCTATCATATAACCTCCTTCGATCTATTGCTTCCCCCGGCTGTATTTCTGTATTCCACCGGAGTCATTCCATAATATTGTCTGAATTTTCTGATGAAGCTTGCCGGCTGACTGTATCCTGTCATGGAAGCAATTTTCTGGACACTGTAATCCGTTGTTAGAAGCAGCTCTTGTGCATAAGCAAACTTTTTCTCTGCGATATAATCCGAAATCGTCCGGTTGACCTGCGCCTTAAACTGGTGACTTAAGTTGGAAATGGATATATCAAAGTAGTATGCGATCATGCTTACGCTCAAATCGCAGGAGCGACTGTTCTCTTCAATAAAGGCCAATACCTTGGAAATAATGTGTGCTTCCTTGTCACTCTCTTCCTTTTTATCCTTTTTCTGCACAGGTTCCTTCAGGAGCTGGTAGAATGTCACGCGCTTTGCTTCACCGGCTTCTTTGGATTTTTCTTTATTCTGATTACAGGAAAGCGCCTCAGAATAGGACAGGTGGATCTGGTCCATACGCTCATATCGTTCTCCCACGTAGATAAAGATTTTTTCGTTTTCGCTCTGCTCCATCTGCTCTACGATTTCCAAAAGCTTCTGTTCCAACTGCTTATCGGATTCCAAAGTCATCCCGGCAATGATGATAGACGCACCAACACCGGACATCTCGATCCTGCGGAATTCATAGCCTTCTTCCATAAACATGTCCAGATAAACGCCCCATTTATTGATCTTGTTTTCCTGTTCTTCGTTAGAAACCGCTATCATGACTCTGTAAACCTCGGCCTGTTTAAACAGTCCGGCTTCGTTCACTTTATTTTTAAACCGTTTCGTTTCACATTCCTTACCATGTATCATTTCAAGCAGCAGCTGGTTTTTCTGCTGTTTGGTCTCCAAAATAGCTACCTGCTCTTCCATGGACTTCATTGCAAACTGTAAAGCATCCAGTCCGATAGCATTTTCCGGCATATCCGGAATTTTTTTGCGCCAGTCCTGCTGCAGCTTCCGGATCGGATTCTCGTTAAAGGTAGTCAAAACCAGAATCAGCACACCCCCAAGCACCAGCACTACCATGAAAATGATAAAGAAGGATTTCTGCCATGCATTGATCTCTGCAAACAGATAGGCCTCTTCCATATATCTGGTCAGCATAAAGCTTCCGTCAGAGGCTACCGCTGTTATCTCGCAGTATCCTTCCATGTCTCCGATAAAGCCCGAAGCCTCTGCCGACTCCCTTTCCAGGAAAGGATATAATCGCTGTCCCTCACTGTCTTGTAAAACCGTCACGGCCTTCTCCGTATTGATGATTCTTTCTAACTCACTCTGAGATATCCTGAAAATCCAGCATTCGTCTGCCCAGCTTCTGGCCACATACCACAAAGCCGGTACACCGACTCCCTCTGTAATGTCTGCCTCCTTCCAGATTACCCAACCTGCATTTTCAGGATCTGTCAGCGCTTTTAAAAGCACCTCTTCGTTTTCCATGCTCATGTAAACCTGTGCATAATATGCCGGTTCGAAGGTTCCGTCCTCCACATAAATGGTATCCGGTAAGTTTGCATTATAGTAACTGACCCCTTTCAAAATAGGCTGTGCCATGACCTCTGCGGACAAAATATTACCCGCTTCCGCAGCTCTGCAATCCTTTAACAGAACCTCTTCGGACAAACTGCCCGCCATCAGATTATAAGACACAAAGTTTTCCAGACTTTCTATTGTTCGTTCCAGCTCCATTACCGAAGCCTCAAGAGAGCTCTCCGCCAGTCCCAAAACCTTCTCGCGGTATATCTCCCGGTAATTTTGTAAAAATATAAATGTAAAGCAACCAACCGGCAGTAATAAAACAATAGCAAAGCTAAGGATGAATCGCTTATAAATTCTGCTTACACGAATTTTCTTGTTGCCATTTCGCATGGTGGTCTCCTTATATAAATTTTGTACTGCCTTTTACTTCCCCATAAGTTGTCTTCAAGCTCTTAATTTACTTTTTTTAAATAAAATATAAACGCGTTGTACTGAGGCTCCATATGCGGAATAAGCAGACCGATATTTTCCAAAGCCGCCCCACTGAATACCTGACCTGTTTCTTCTATCTGATACAAAACGTCATCCTTCAGCCCTCTAAGATGTACATAGCTGTTTTTATCAATGATAGAAATATCCTGGGTTACCACGCCTACAAGACATTCTTCCCCATCCTTGGATACAAACTGCCATGCCGTAAACAAACTTTCATCATATGGTGAAGACAACCTATAATAATCCCCAGACATGATCAGTTCCTGATGCTTCCTGTAAAAGTCAGAGTAACCGGCACATTCCTTTCGCTCTTCCTCACTCATTTTGGCGGGATCCAGCTCATACCCGAATGTACCATGCATTGCCGTTACTGAACGTGTCTTGAATGAAACCGTCCTTTTTGTCCTTTTATTGGGACTAACCGATACATGGGCCCCAAAAGTACTGACAGGATATGCAAAAGATGTTCCATATTGAATGATCAGTCTGGATACAGGATCTGTATTGTCACTGCACCATATCTGTGGAAAATATGTCAACATGGCACCATCAAAGCGTCCGCCCCCGCCGCTGCAGCCTTCAAATAAGATATCCGGGTGGGTTTTGATAATACCATCCAGAATCCGGTACAATCCCAAGATATATCGATGATAAATCTCCCCTTGTCTCTCCGGCGGATAATAGCTGCTGTACACATCACATACATAACGGTTATAATCCCACTTTACATAATCCACACCACCGGTATCCAGCACCTTATTCACTGCCTGAATCAGATAATCACACACATCGGGACGTGACAGATCCAGACAAAGCTGATACCTGCTGCGAGCCGGCGTTCTTCCCGGCACGTGCAGACACCAGTCAGGATGTTCCCGATACAGATCCGAATCCTCATTTACCATTTCCGGTTCAAACCAGAGCCCGAACAGCATTCCCATGTTATGGATACACTCTGACAGCGCGGGGATTCCTCCCGGCAGCTTTTCTTCATTGGCAATCCAGTCTCCCAGTCCTGCCTTTGCACTGTTTCTGGCACCAAACCAGCCATCATCCAATACAAACATATCCACTCCCAGTTCTTTTGCTATTTCTGCCGTGTGCAACAGCTGTTCTTTGTCAAATGTAAATCCAAAGGGCTCCCAACTGTTAATCAGAATCGGTCTTTTACTGTTCACAAATTTACTGTCACATGCATTCTGTCTGAAAATATCATGGTAATTGTGACTCAGTTTCGCCAAGCCCTGATGAGAGTAGGACATCACCACTTCCGGTGCTTCAAAAGTCCCGCCCTTTTCTATCAAATATCTGAATTGCTTCGGATGAATCCCCATTGCTACACGTGTCTGACTATATCCATCCACTTCCGCATCAAACACAAAATTACCACTGTACATCAACGCGAATCCATAGGCATTACCATTGTCTTCATCCGTATTTTTGTCGCAGAGTATAGCAAAAGGATTGTGAAAATGCCCTGACACTCCTCGAAAAGAGCCAATTTCATTGATTCCATGAGATAGATGACGGCGATCCATCTGCCTTTCCATATAGTGGTGTCCAAAGAAACCAATCATATCAAAATCCCCTGTCATGAAATCAAGATTCGCTGACATAAGACGTTCCAACTGCACTTCCTGCTGAGAGCAGTTGCAGAAAACTGTTGCCCGTGTGATCGTATCTTTATCAAAAAATACACCATAAAGCAACTTTACTCTCACATGAGTGACCTCATCTTCCAAAACAATCTCTAGTGTTTCTGCATTCTCATTTTCTGCCGCATATAGCGCAGGCAATGTCGAAAGACTATATTTTCCCCGATATATTTTATGAGAATAATATTTGCCTACAAATGCATAGCTTCCGTCCCAGTTGATCAATTCAATAGAGGGAATGCGATAGTCACCTGCATCATTGCTGGAAAATTCCTGCGGATAGGCACACAGCGAATACACCCGATCCCTTCCGGCTTCGGGAGGATTGGACTCATGACTCCTTACTACATTGGGAATCAGATAAGAAACGTCCTTATCTCCGATTCTTTTTCCATAGTACAAATGCAGCAGATGCCCATGTTGCGATATTTTCATTTGGTAGGTACTGTTTTGTGTATGTATTGTAAAAACCTTATTTTGTTCATCAAATATAATAGCCATACTTTCTATTCTCCGATCACTCTTTCCTATACAATGCCTTTCATATCTAAAAAGGGAAAGTTCGAAAACCCTCCCATTTTTAGATTAATGTTTTATATAATTATTTATTGAATTCTGTATACCATTCATTGATTTCCTGCTCACATTCCAGACCGCCGTCTCTTTCCCAGGTTGCAATGACTTCATCCACAACTGCCTGTGCATCACCGCCTTCTACGATACCTGCAACAAGAATATCGTTAATTGCAGAATTCAAAGAAGTAATATATTCCGTAATTGCCGGAAGATTTGTAGCATATTTCTCTACAGAGTCATATCTTTCGAAGCGATCCGGATCCTCATTCATCTGTTCAAAAGCTTCTGCCATTTCTGTGGTTTTTCTTGCTCTTGCCATCCACTGTTTCTTCATTTCCGCACCATTGACAGAGCCGGTATACTTGTCTGCGTTTGCATACTCGTCAAAGGCAGGGAAAATCGGATAATATTCGCCGTCTACAACTTCATAACTTACGCCTTCTTCACCGATATAAATGCTCTTGCAGTTTTCGGCATTAGAAATGATATTATACCAGATCATAGCATGTTCCGGATTCTTTGCTGTTTTCGGGATGACGCAAATTTCTGTTGCACCATTGGATACCGATACCAGAGCCGGTGTTTTTTCATCCGCTGCCAACGCTACGGAGAATACTGCCTTTGCATCCGGATTGCTGAGTTCCATAGCTGACTTGATCGTCGGAATATCCCAGAAGTTCAACGGCATACAAAGCACTGTATTATTGGCAAACTTCTCTCTGCAGTTGCTGGAAGAGTTGATCGGCATATCATTGTCCATCAGACCTTCCGCATATAACTTCTGCATAAACGCCACATAGTCCACAAATCCATCCAGACGGATTCTGTTTACCAGTTCGCCGTCCACATCATACCATTCACAGCTACCAAAACCAAAAGCAGAGGAAATTGCTCCCTGAATAGCGGTACCCTTCATGGTAAGTCCTGCATTTCCGGTGGCCTCCTTATATGCAACTAGTACATCGTAAAATTCATCAATGGTATCCGGAATTTCTTTTCCAAGCACTTCCAATACGTCACTTCTGAATGCAATGCCGCCTGAGAAATATCCATATAATGTATCTGAAGCCTGCTGTGAACCCGGATAAGGTATACCGGTGACCACACCATTTTTATCAGTTACCATGCTCCAGTCCAATTCTTCTACGTTACTTAAGACTTCTTCTCCGTATTTTTCCAGAAGTTCTGTGATATCCATAGCAGCATTCTGAGCAACCAGTTCTCTGTAATCTGAGGTCTTACAACGGTAAATCATATCATATTCTGCACCGGATGCGATTTCCAGCATTAACTTTTCAGATGCATTTTCAGCCGGGAGATTATGGTATACTACCTCATATCCTGTAATTTCTTCCATAATTGATTTCGCAGCATCTGCGTTCATATCATATGGCTGATTGTAAAACAGAATATTTAATACAGGCTTTTCTCCTGTTAAATAAGGATCTTCTTCCTTTGATGCCTCTGTCTGTTCTGCTTTTTCATTGACTGAACTTTCCTGTTCCACTTCCTGTTTGTTCTTCGCAGGATCACCAGCCGTACTCTGGCTGCCACATCCTGTCAGGGCACTTGCTCCAAGTGTCATAGTCAGCAATAATGCTGTCCATTTTTTCATGTTTCTCATAAAATATCCTCCTTATAATAAATTAATAGTATTAATAAATCCATGCATGTTTATTAATTCGGTTATTATTTGACGGAACCAATGGTGATTCCTTTTACAAAATATTTTTGCAGGTAAGGATACAAAATTAAGATCGGCACTGTAGATACCAGAATGGTAGCACTTCGCACGGCATCTCCGGATAATGTTGCCAGTGCTTCTGCATCCACAGCACTTAAGTCTGTAGCGGATGTCGCCTTGATCAGATCATACAGATACTGCTGCAGACTCTTTAATTTTGGATCTGTTATATACATAATACCAGAAAAATAGCTATTCCAATAACCCACTCCATAAAATAATGTTACAGTAGCAAGCACAGGAGAGGACATAGGAAGTACCACCCTAAGTAATATCTTTGTATTGGATGCCCCATCAATTTTCGCTGCTTCTTCTATAGATTCCGGAAGACCCTCATAATAATTTTTCACTACAAATAAATTGAATACCGAAAATGCAGAGGAAAATATCAACGCCCATATTGTATTGATCAGATTCAGCGAGCGGAACAGCAAATACTTCGGAACCATTCCTGCATGGAAAAGCATGATAAACACAAATATGTATAAAAAGAATTTTCTTCCTCTCAGATCAGGCTTGGATAACGGATACGCCGCCAAAACGGTAAGCACCATTGCCAGAAGCGTACCGCCTATCGTAATGATCACCGTTACTTTAAAAGAGTTTAAGAACTCTGGTTTCTTTAATACATATCCAACGGTATCCAGCGTAAATCCTTTCGGAAAGATCCCCACATCACCCAATACTACATATCTGGGATCACTGAGGGCTTCTGCCACAACTTTCAGCACGGGTATCAAAGTAATAAATCCCAATATTGTCATTACAATGTAAAGAACAATGTCAAATATTTTTAACTTTTTTCTATTTTTCATTTTCATTGCCTCCCTTCTCTACCAAATACTTTTGCCCGTCATTTTCTTTGCAGCTGCATTGGAGGAAAGAACCAGAGCCAATCCAATGATAGAGTTAAACAAACCTACTGCTGTACCGATACTGAAATCCATCTTGCCCAGACCCACTCTGTATACATATGTTCCGATAATATCCGCTGTTTCATAGACTGTCGGATTGTACATGGCAAATACCTGGCTGAAACCTGCATCCATAATATTACCCACTCTTGTGATCAGCATCAGCACAATAGTAGGGATCAGACCCGGAATCGTAATATACCATATCTGCTGTAATCGGTTTGCACCATCTACTTTGGCAGCTTCATAACACTCCTGATCCAGTCCCGCAATCGCAGAAAAATAGATAATAGAGCTCCAACCGAATTCTTTCCATATATCAGAAATAATCAATACCCCTCTGAACAACTGATTGCTCATCAGGAAGTTTATTTTCTCAAATCCCAATGAAACCAGCAGAGAATTCACCAGCCCTGTAGAACTGAGCAGGGATACGAAAATACCTGCAACCACAGCCCATGAAAGGAAATGGGGCAGATAAACAATTGTCTGCAACCCTTTCTGATATTTGATACTTTTCACTTCACTTAAAAAGATTGCAAAGAGGATCGGTATCGGAAACACAAAAATGATTTTGGAAACACTGATAATGACCGTATTTTTCAAAGCCGCAATAAACTCTGAACGCCCAAAGAGTTTTATAAAATGTTCCAGTCCCACCCACTCACTTGCCAGTATGGACTGGAAGGGAGTATCTGCTGCAAACATGTTATAATCCTTAAATGCCAGCATGATTCCATACATTGGAGCCAGATCAAAAATTATAACAAATATCAGTGTGGGAATCAACATCAGATACAGATCATAATTTCTTTTTAAATAAATACTCAACTTGATTCTTTTCGGTTTTAATGCCTTTTTACCTCTCATGCTTTTTACTCCTTTTTTATGTATCCGGTATACATTTACTTTACCATATCTTTTTTTCATGCGATACAAACAGCATTAACCTAAATTGATAAAATCTTTTGATTTTTTAGGTAATCCTTGCACTAAAAGGCAAAAAAATTTCGATTTTTGCTAGTAAATTATGTTTTTTTTTGAAAGTGACAATCTAAGATTTGTATCCTTCTTTGAATAATGGTATAATCAAATGAATCAACTGATAATCAACAGAATCGTTTTAGAGGAGTAAAGACATGTATCGTCTGCTTATTATTGATGATGAAAGCTCTACAAGAGAGCAGATCAGAGCTTCCATTAACTGGAATAAGATGAATATTGAAATCGTAGGAGAAGCAGAAGACGGACTGCAGGCACTTATCCTTTCTGAAAAGCTGCTTCCGGATATTGTTATCTGCGATGTGAGAATGCCTCATATGGATGGGATTTCTTTTGCCATGGAATTTACCAGCCGTTTTCCATCCGCTCAATTGATTTTTATAAGTGGCTATGCTGATAAATCATACCTGCAGACCGCTGTACGCTTGAGTGCGGTAGATTACATCTTTAAACCATTTACCCTTTCCGACCTTCTGAACGCAGTTGAAAAGGCACTTCACCGTTTGCGGACTTTTGTACACGACAAATCAAACTATACAGATGATGATTTTGCACTAAAAGTACTCTATAAATCTTCTGCTCCCGATTTTAAAAGATATCTTTCCGATTTGGAGCTGCCGGTGTCTTTTGACGAACCCTATAGTGTGATATTGATCCGTCTGAATTCCGGTATCACTTTTTCTTCTCAAAAAATACTGGATTCTCTGGAACTGCAGACCTTGACAAACAATTATTTTCATATTATGAAAGCAGAACTCCCCAAAATACTTGGCAGTGCAACTATGATATCAAAGTGTGGGAATGGCTATATTATTTTTGCAAATGTACAGGATGGCTATACCCAATTATCATTATCAGAACGCCTGTCTTCCTTACTCACTATTTTTGATGAGGTAAACGCTGCAATCGGTGTCAGCCATATCTACAGCTCTTCCGATCATCTGAATCAAGCCTTTTGTGAATCACGTACTGCTGTACTCTCGGCTTTTTTCAAAGGATATAAGCACATCTTTTGGGGCAGTGACCAACAGAGCAATCAATTTTCTGTAGAACACAATGCAAGAAAGTGTTATTTTGATTGTCTTGAAAAATTAAATATTTCTCAGGCATGTGCTTATCTGGATGACTATTTTATCTATCTGAGCAACTGCAATGTTCAATACATATCAGATATCAGAGATGATCTGTTGCATCTCGCTGCACATTTGAATAAGAAGCTGAAAAATCCGCCTTCTCAACTGATCAGCGAATTTGTAAATGCTGCAGCCACCTTGGAGGATCTGCGTTATTTTATCCACCATCTGCTTAACTTATATCTTTCCGAAATAGAAAATAAAAATAATTACAGTAAGATTGTTTATGAAGCAGAGAAATATATTATCAACAATATATCTGATACTTTATCCGTCAGACAGATTGCTGACCATGTTTTCGTATCCACTACTTATCTCTGTTTTCTTTATAAAAAGCAGACCGGAAAGACCTTAAAGCAATTTATTCTGGATATCCGTATGCAGAAAGCAAAATCCATGCTTTTGGATACCAATATGAAAATCGGTGATATTGCATCTTCTCTGGGATATATGAATCAGAACTACTTTACAAGAATCTTTACTTCTTATTATGGAGCTACTCCAAGCGTTTTCCGTAATAATAAGTATTCCTATAAAAATTCGGAGGACTAAAGGCTATGGACTTTCTCTCATATATAATTTTTAAGGTGAAAAGTATTTCTTATCAGAAAAAACTCTTTTTATCTTATTTTATATTGATCTTCTTGCCCTTAACAGTACTGTCAGCTATTTTTTATATGCATATATCCACTACACAGTTGAACCATTTTACAAATTTAAGCAATCTCTATCTGAATCAGGCTACTACCGCTCTGGAAACCAGAATTTCAGAAATGCTCAGCCTTACAAAATCTCTTTCCATGCAGGAAACGCTTCGCACTTGTCTGGAGAAAGATCCTGAAGATTACAGTATTTTGGAACAGGCTAATGATCTGGAAGAAATGCAATCAGTCATTAGAAGTCATTATTATGATACATCCATCTATCAGATCCGCCTTTATGTAAATCCCGATTTTAAATATGCAGCGAAAGAAGATACCACCTGGTCATTAGAATGCATTTCCGACCATTTTCCGGGCAGCGAGGACAAAATCTTTAATGGTCCTATGCTGCATGGTCCCTTCGAATTAAAACTGGGGCTCGGAAATTATATTTCTGTATTTTCATTAACCATGCCTGTTTATGGCATCAATAATTACGATCATGCAGTGGGACTTATATGTATAGATATCTATAAAGATGCGATTTTAGATATTTTAGAAAGTACTGACTATTCTGAAAGAGGAGCGGTCTATTTAACTGATTCCTTCGGATGTCCATTGATCAGTTACCACAGCAGCACAGACAGTATTATAGTTTATGAAGAGCGTATTCCCAAATTTAATATGGAAGAATCCTTTTCTCTGTCCGAGAGCAACTTAACCGTCATCTCTACTCTCATACAGGGAACATGGCATCTTGCGGTCTCTTCTCCTACTATCTTTTCAACGACAGATGGTTTTTCCTTATTCCAGCTGATTGTTATAGCATTTGTTGTGGGAATCATTATTTATATCATTGCTTACATATACGCACATTCTAATTCCAAAAGAATCCTTGCGTTGTCAGAAACGGTGAAGAAGATTCAGCAGGGGTATTTAACCGAGCATTGCATCGTTGACAGCTACGATGAGATTGGGGATCTGCAGGTAAATATCAATGAAATGATTGAACAGATCAAGCATTTATTATCTGAACAATACAATATGGGCCTTCAATTAAAGAACAGCGAATTAAGTCTGCTGCAGACACAGATCAATCCTCACTTTTTGTACAATACATTAAATCTCATTAAATGGACTGCACAGGCAAAAACACCTGAGGAAGTATCTGATATCGTAGATATGCTTTCAAATTTTTATAGAATCAGCCTTTCAAACGGTTTGGATATTATCTCTGTCAGGGATGAACTAACACATGTTTCTCTTTATGTGCAATTACAGAACAAACGCTTTAATAACAGTATTGACCTGCAGATTCATGCAGACCCGGATGTATATGATCTCCATATTTTGAAACTGCTTCTTCAGCCTCTCGTTGAAAACAGTATTGTTCACGGATTGCAAAACAAACCAGGATCCATTGTCATGAATATTTCAAAAAAAACGGAGCATTTAGTGATTAACATTACAGACAATGGCTCCGGAATTACATCTGAAAAACTGTCTAAGATCAAATTGCACCAGGAACTGGGGTTAAACACTTCCTCTTCCAGCGGATATGGACTGGTTAATATATATGAACGGATCAAAAATTATTATGGAGAAAACGGCGGTTTTTATATATCCTCACAGGAAAACGAGGGAACCACTGTTGAACTAGTGCTTCCTATAGATAAGATGAATTCTTGTTAACCAATATCATCACACAAAATTAGAATCACCCAGGCGCTTGGTGCAGGGGATGAGGAAAAGGCAAAGCAATATGTAGCAACCGGGTTCTTTACCGCCTTTGCTGCGGGCATCGTCATTGCCATTCTTGCTCTGACTCATATCGATCCTTTGATCCGTTTTCTTGGCGCTACGGAGACGATATTGCCTTATGCAAGAGATTATGCCACCTATATTTTCTATGCTACGCCTTTTATCATGTGTTCCTTTGTTATGAACAATTTACTTCGTTTTGAGGAATTGTCTTTTTATGGTATGATAGGAATCGGATTCGGTGGTGTCCTGAATATGGTTCTGGACCCGGTTTTCATTTTCGTGCTTGATATGGGAACTTCCGGTGCTGCCATCGCTACTGCGCTTCCTTCTCTGGGGCGTCAGGGAATTGCAAGTGTTTCTTCCATTGTATTGAATAATACGGCAGGCGTTTACGGGGATGCGGCGATTGCGTGATCGGCTTTGGGCAGGGCTTTCAGCCGGTATGTGGATTCTGCTTCGGTGTAAAAATATAGTCTACATACCCCATCCCGGCCTTGTCCTCACGATGCACCTCATAAGTGTCCCGCGCTACAAGATACACCAGGTTCACAATCGCTGACAATTCACTCTCATTGTTATACTGCAGCAATGGTGTCTCTGTATTATGCGCATATGCCAGAATCTGCTCCATAGTGTCAGTGTCACCGGCAAACGTCGCCCTCAACTCCGGTTTGATTCCTTTGACAGCCTGTACACGTACCCCAATTATTCGGAATGTATACTACTGAACTGGTCCAATAACTTCCCAGATTATTATTTGACAAGGATGCCACCACTGAACGCGGATTATAAATCCTTTTTCCACCGCAGGTATGGTAACCATCATACCAGATTTTCAGACCCACACGGGTAATTTTCTGCTCCTTTGTCCGCTTCAGATAACGGTGATAAAGCTCATCCACCTCTGTCTCTGTAAAGCCAAAATATTCGCTGAAACGTTCCTCCGTAGCCATGGTATATTCCAGAAACATATTTAATTCTGAGCCACTGGAATACTTTGCGATTGGTAAAATCCCCGTCATATAAGCCAGTGTTCTTGCATAAACTCTTTTCAAATCTTCTGCAACGCTTCCGTTCTTGCGAAATTCCACTTCCGGATACATTGCATGCAAATCTTCTTTCATCAGGCTCTTGATATTTCTGATATATTCTCTGTAACTTCGACATTCATCATCTATCTCGCTGAAATCGATGTAAATGACATCATGGACATTCAGATGCTCCTTGTACTTCTCGGTGCCGGCTATTTTCAAAGTACCAAATACATCACTGCTGTCACAGGCATTTATACATAGCATAGGCATCACTGTTCTTTAAATAGATTCCCATAACATCACCCGGATTTCGGAGTTCCTTGGCTATACAAGTATTTACTTTTTAATCTCATTCAGCTTCGCATTAAATGCCAGCATCTCTGCCTTGCCCAAGGTATTTCCGCCCATAGTTCCCATCATGGACATCAGGCGCTTAATGGTAAATCCACCCATGAAACCCATCATGGCATCGTTATTCATCATGCTTTCGCTGTCGATCATGCCCTTCTTGCCGGCCATTGCTTCTTTCATGATATTCATAATCAGCTTTTTTCCTGCCGGATTTGCCATCAGATCGCTCATCTTATCATTAATAGAGAAGTATCCTTCCGGTGCAGTGATTTCAAACCAGTTCAGGACATCACCGGTCTCTACCATACGATAAGCATCATTGAACTTATCAACCTTCACGATCCTGCTGCTGTCTTCGCAGGCGCCTGCTTTCGCTACCAGTTCTGTTATACCTGTGTTAGGCACTTCAAAGTAGAAGAAGTGTACGTCACTTGTCTGCTTGCCCAGGCTGACACCGTTTGCAAACAGCTCTACTTCAGGCTGGTTGGAATATACCGTCACCTTGGTCACGTCTTCTACACGGTCCACATAGCGTTTGCCGCAGATATGCACAAAAGGCTCATCGGACAGCCATGCTTTATACGCATAGAAAGCATCTTTCTTGTACTTACGGTCAAACGTAACGAGTCCCTTGTGGTTCATACCGTCTTCTCCACCCTCGGAACGGGCATCTGCTGCGAAGTCGAACATATTCCATACGTGGCTAGCCCAGATATAAGGTCTGGTGAACAGCTGCTTGATCAGCTCCTCATGATAATAAGCCTGATATTCTTCGGTATAATCGCCCTGCTCCGGATTGGAGGTGTGCCAGTTCAGTGCCTCGCAGCCATATTCACTCATACCCACCGGAAGAGTGGGATGCATTGCATGGAACTGGTCCATCCAGGGACCGTTCATAGAAGTATCCCCGCCGTACCAGCCGAAATAGTGATTCCAGGATACTGTATCAGGAATGGTCACATATTCACTGTCCATTGGACACATGGATACCACAGCCATGGTAGTCCGTCTTGTCTTGTCCATTTCGTGGCAAAGGTCATTTAAGATTCTGTGGTTTTCCAACAAATCAGTATCTTCTGCACCCCTCATGGTAATCTCGTTGGAAATTCCCCAAACAAAAATGGAAGGATGATTATAGTTTTGGATGATCAGCTCTTTCATCTGTGAAATGGTATTCTCACGACCGTTAGGCATGTGATTGGAGATATAGGGAATCTCTGCCCAGAGTACGAAGCCCATCTCGTCACACAGGTCATAGAAGTACTGATTGTGCTGGTAATGTGCCAGGCGGATGGTAGTGGCACCTACTTCGTAAATCAGGTCCAGATCTTCCTTGTGATGCTCAGGAAGAAGGGCATTACCGATTTCAGGTCTGTCCTGGTGTCTGGACACACCGCGCAGAGGGTATTCCACACCGTTTAAGATAAAGCCTCTTTCCGGGTCGATTTCAAAGTAGCGGCAGC
This sequence comes from Acetatifactor sp., assembly GCA_045545375.1. Lineage (GTDB taxonomy): Bacteria > Bacillota > Clostridia > Lachnospirales > Lachnospiraceae > Acetatifactor. Next base: position 11,222 of record JAZQAT010000046.1, on the reverse strand, counting down.
CGAACTTCACGATTCTTGCATCCAGCTCCTTTTCACCATCCAGAAGGACTGCTTCACAGGTGTAAAGGAAAGGATCCTTACGTCCGTTCCAGAGATGCGCATTCTCGATTACGAAATCAGCCTTTGCATCTGCTGCAGGCATGGCAGCTTCAGCTACTTTTCTTTCACCGTCTTTAATAGTGATTTTTACCGTCTCAGTACCGTTCAGGCCTGTCAGATAAGCAGTTACATTTACTTTGGCATCGCTGCCTTCCACAATAGGAGTCACAGTGATTCCGGGACCTCCGAAATGATCAAGGTCGAAACGTGCTTTGGATACACAGAGGATATTAACATTACGATAGATTCCGCCGTAGAAAGTGAAGTCAGCCATCTGAGGATATACTCTGTCGTTGGGAGCATTGTCCACAGCGACAATAATTTCATTTTCCTCTTTTAATAATTCTGTGATGTTGGCACGAAAAGTGGAGTAGCCGCCATCGTGATGAACTGCCAATGTTCCGTTTACATAAACATCGGCAGAGGAGTTGGCACCTTCGAATTCAATATATACTTCTTCAGCACCTTCACATAGTGCTTTATCAAGCTTCTTGGTATAATAACAGGTTCCGCGGTAATAATCGCTGCCGCCATCCTGACCATCCTTGCCATTCCAGGTGTGGGGCAGGTCAACCTTTTCCCAGTCTTTGGTATTGACTGCACGGTTGTTCTGTACCAGTGCACCATCCTTAGTAAACAACCAGGCTTCGTTCCAATTAAATTTGCAACTCATTGCTTCCTCCTTGTTTCTTCACACATTATCTGTTCAACCCTTGCCATCCGCAAAGGGGCCGCCAATACATATAGAATTTACCAAAAAAGCTCACGATATACAGCTTAACGCGGAAGCTGCCCGGACATAAATTCCGGGCAGCCTATTATAGTTCATATTACACTTCTATCCAACTGTACTTCCATTATCCTTCAACCTTAGGCAGCTTTGCCAGCGCTACAGCCAGCTCTTCATCTGTAGGAATATAATCCTTCATCTCGCCATCATTAAATCTCTGGTATGCTACCATATCAAAGTATCCCGTACCGGTCAATCCGAATACGATATTCTTCTCCTCACCGGTCTCCTTGCACTTCATGGCCTCATCGATTGCCACCTTAATGGCATGGCTGCTTTCCGGTGCAGGAAGGATACCCTCCACCTTGGCAAACATCTGAGCGGCTTCAAATACCTGGGTCTGCTCCACACTTCTGGCTGTCAGAATACCCTGGTCATACAATTCGGATACCACGGAACTCATGCCATGATAGCGCAATCCTCCGGCATGGCTGGCGGAAGGAATGAAACCGCTGCCCAGCGTGTACATCTTGGCAAGAGGACATACTTTACCGGTATCGCAGAAATCATAAGCATATTTACCTCTTGTCAGGCTGGGGCAGGATGCAGGTTCTACTGCAATGATATCGTAATTGGCCTCGCCACGGAGCATTTCGCCTGCAAACGGAGAGATCAGACCGCCCAGATTGGAACCGCCGCCGGCACAGCCGATGATCATGTCTGCCTTGATACCATATTTGTCGAGGGCAGCCTTAGTCTCCAGACCGATAACAGACTGATGCAAAAGTACCTGGGTCAACACAGAACCAAGCACATAGCGATAGCCGTCCTGACTTGCAGCAGCTTCTACTGCCTCAGAAATTGCACAGCCTAAGCTTCCCGTTGTCCCCGGGAATTCCTCATTAATCTTGCGTCCTACGCTGGTATTCATGGAGGGAGAAGGTGTTACCTGCGCTCCATAAGTTCTCATAACTTCACGACGGAAAGGCTTCTGCTCATAAGAACATTTCACCATGTATACCTGACAGTCCAGATCAAAGTAAGCACACGCCATAGAAAGCGCAGTTCCCCACTGACCGGCTCCGGTCTCGGTGGTCACACCTTTCAGTCCCTGCTGCTTGGCGTAATAAGCCTGGGCAATGGCAGAGTTCAGCTTGTGGCTTCCCGAGGTATTGTTTCCTTCAAATTTGTAATAAATATGAGCAGGTGTATCCAGCTTTTTCTCCAGACAGTAGGCGCGTACCAGTGGAGAGGGTCTGTACATCTTATAGAAATTACGGATTTCCTCCGGGATATCAATGTAAGGTGTGGTATCATCCAGCTCCTGTTTTGCAAGCTCTTCGCAGAAGATAGCTGATAATTCTTCCAGTGTCACAGGCTTTAAGGTTGCAGGATTCAAAATGGGAGCAGGCTTCTTTGCCATGTCGGCACGCACATTGTACCACTGCTTTGGCATCTCTTGCTCTTCCAGATATATTTTGTAGGGGATTTCTTTCATGGGCTTTTCCTCCGTTTGGTAAAATTTATATACATTTTATCGTTTAAATGACATACTGTCAAGAAAATTTGCGGAATGATTTTGTCTCCTCTCAGCAGCGTGATTTTAATGCTATCCAAGCATGACCTTGCATCGTTTCTTATAACAGGCAATACCATACTTTAAAATGTTATCCATTCCAAGATCGTGAAGCCTCTCTTCATAGTTATTCGCTTCTATCTGTGCTAAAGCTTTCCTGCATCCTGCTTCCAAATCGCCATCATCTGCATATTTTAGCTCAATCACGATTCCAATATCTTCATCTTCAATTTCCACCAGGATATCACTGTAGCCTTCCCCTGATTCCTTATTAGAGGAAACTCCCCAACTATCCTTATAACCCAGAAGCCCAACTAAAATTCCATGATAGAAATTCTCCTTCTTCTCTTTTCTCACAAAAGTATCACGGATACTGATCGTCTTCTTTAAATATGAACGAAACTGTGCCTCCACACCTGCTGCGTTACCATCTTTAAATGCCTCACAAAACGCATTCAGTGTGACACCATCCTTGCGAATTGTACTCTGAAACCAATCCAGAATCTGTTTTTTATATATCAATCGAATCTCTTCATTTGGAATCACCAACTTAATTTTTTCCCCATCCGCCTTTCCTCTCTGCGTCAGATACCCGGTAAGAAACAGTACACTCCAAAGATTGTTGATGGAATCATACATTTCCTTATATGTTAACTCCTTACGAACCACCTTCGTAATTGCTTCACCCGCCATCAGCTGTTCGATCTCGCGTTTCGTCACACCATCTGCCATACCTATAAAACGGCGTATAATATCATTCCCGCTGGTATTTGACCAAAATGCTTCCGGCTGTGCCTCCGGATCCGTGCGGAGCTGATTGCAATAACATATTACATCCCACGGACAATATACATCCACATTACCAAAACGGTATCCGTCATACCATTTCTTTACTGTATCATATGTTCCGTAAAGGCCATAATACTCCAGCAGTTCCCTTACTTCACTATCTGTAAAACCAAAATATTCATCAAACTGTACAGTTGTGATTGACAATACATTAAAGTTATTCAATCCTGTGAAAATACTCTCCTTCGCAACACGCAGACATCCGGTAAGCACTGCAAAATAAATACTGTCATTACTCTTAAGGGCTTCTCCAAGAAAATTCCTGAGCAGATTAACCATATCTTCATAATAGTCCGCCTGCATAGCTTTATCCAGCGGGACATCATACTCATCAATCAGAACAATGACCTTATGGGCAAAGTGTTTTTCCAACAGAACAGACAAAGTAAGCAGACTGTTCATCAAATCCGCATCTGTCATGGAAAATCCATTTTCATCACGCTGAACCAGCGATACATACTGCTGTTTTTCAAACTCTGATAACTTATCACTCTCCAAAAGAAACTGAAATCTTAATGCTTCCCGGGCAATCACACTGCACATCATGGCCCGCGCAGCTTCAAATTGGCTTCCGCTGACCCCTTTCAGGCTGATGGAAATTACCGGAAACTTTCCCATATATGCATCGCACAGCTCAGTTTCCTCTGAAATCTCCAGACCATCAAAAAGTGATCTGTCACAATCGATTTCAAAAAAGTGCTTCAACATGCTCATGTTCAGGGATTTACCGAACCGCCTGGGTCTGGTAAACAGGTTTACTTTTCCCCAGTTATGGAGCAATTCCCTGATTAACCCGGTCTTGTCTACATAATAAAATCCTTCCGTTCGTATTTCTTTAAAATTTTCTATACCAATCGGAAGCTTTATTTTTCTATCCATTGTATCCACACCTTCTTTCCCTGTACATCAAGTTACACTCATTATATCTGACGCATTTTTTGAAGTCAATCCCGCAATCTGTTAAACGCTGCATATATTTCCTGCTTTCTGGGCCTTGCCAGTCCGCAAGGAACATAAGAACTGCAAAGTGGTTCCCATCCTTTGGTATCCAGCGTCTTGTAGATTTGATCGATATTCTGTTTCATGGATCCGGAACTTCCGGCATCCTGCTCCAGACCATAGCGCACAAGATGCGCCAACCCGTTCACTAATTCTGTGTCCGTCAGCTGCTCCACACACCTTACATCTACTGTTTCTTTATCCAGCAAAAAACTATCTCGCCCGAAAGTTTTGATTTTCATATGCTCATGGCGGCTGTCCTTTCGATATTCATCTCGTTGGCGGTCACCTCTATGGTTTGCCCCTTGTTCCCTCACCTTACCTACAGTCTGTCTGCCGCCCTGCAATGCTCTCTGCCTCTGGGGTATGGCAAAATCCGGAGCCTGTATCCTGGGAGCCTTATATTCCGCGCATACTTTCTTCACCTGCTTCGTGATATCTACCGGCCGGTAACAATCCATCTGAATAATTCTGTCTGCAATGTAGAAAAAAGCCCCGGAGCTGCCTGCTACCAAAATGGTAGAGATACCTGCCTGCTCATACAGGTCACGTGCTCTCTCCAAAAATGGGGTGATCGGTTCCTTTTCCCTGCTGATGACCTGCTGCATCAGGTCATCACGAACCATGAAATTCGTAGCAGACGTGTCTTCATCAATTAATAAAAGTTCTGTTCCTGCTTCTATTGCCTCCACTACACCAGCTGCCTGAGAGGTACTTCCGCTGGCATCCGGCGTGGAGAAAGCAGTGGTATCCTTTCCATTGGGCAGATCATTGATAAACATGGAAATATCTACACTTCGGATACTTCTTCCATCTTCGGCACGTAGCTTTACCGCTGTATCAGCCGTCAATACGAACTCTCTTCCGTCTCCTGCAATGTGATTGTATACACCCGTCTGAAGCGCTTCCAGTAAAGTTGACTTTCCGTGATAACCACCGCCTACAATTAAGGTAATCCCCTCCGGAATAGCCATGCCGGTAATCTCTCCTCTGTGAGGGAGCTTAAAAGTTCTCTGAAGTGAAACAGGTGAGACAAAGGGAACGCCATCCTTAAGGGGCCAATCTGACACTCCGCTCTTTCTTGGCAAGATAGCTCCATTGGCAACAAAAGCAACCAGTTTTTCTTTCTTCATAATTTCACGTAATTCATCCTGATCTTCAGAAAGCTGAACTGCAGCTTCCACCTTCTGTCTGTCCAGCTTGCGCAGGAATAAGCTGTTTTCTATACTGTGAGGCAGGAAATCAAACAGTATCTTCTCCAATTCCCCCGCATTGATGGTACGTCCGAAAGCCGGGAAGCCCACATGAAATCTGGCAATTATCTCATTATCCGTAATCTGGCAGGCACTTCTCTCAAGCACCTCCTGCCCGCATCTGGTAATAGACAGCAAACCACTTTTCCCGGAACCTTTTGCTTTGAAATTATAATCCTCAAACTGGGTGGACAGTCGCCTGGTCAGATAATCCTGCAGCGCAATGCGGGAACAGTCTTTTTCGTAAAATGATGCCGGAAATCCTGCATTTTTATGATCAACCTCCACATGCAGGCTGGAAGGGGAAGCAAAAGGATCTCCCTGCACATGATCGATTACCAGTATGAAATTACTGAATTGATAGCTGCCGGCCAGAGATTTATAGGCAGGGTATCCTTTGTGGTCGATTGCACGAAGTGCAATACGTAGGTCGTTGGATGATTTCATAGACGTATGTCTCCTTCTACTACAAACCCCGACCTGATTCCTCGGGCCGGGGCTTAATTCTTACCTTACTTATTTTAATTTTACTTACTCATCTCCAGCAGCTTCTCGCGCATCTCGTTTTCAATCTTACGAAGCTCGATTTCTGCATTCCTGCGCTTCTCTCTTCCTTCTTCCTGAATCTTCATCACTTCATCAAAGGTACTGATCAGCGTCTGGTTGGTAGCCTGCAGCGTCTCGATATCCACGATGCCGCGCTCAGATTCTCTTGCAGTCTCCAGGGTAGCCATCTTCAAGGTCTCTGCGTTCTTCTTTAACAGCTCATTGGTCATATTGCTGACCTCACGCTGTGCCTGAGCAGCTTCGGTAGAGTGATTCAGACCGATAGCTATCACCATCTGGTTCTTCCAAAGAGGAATGGTATTCACAAGAGTGGACTGAATCTTATCTGACATCGCAGTATCATTGCTCTGAATCATTCGAATCTGAGAAGCCATCTGCAGAGATACCATACGAGTCAGTTCCAGGTCATGAATCTTCTTCTCAAAACGATTGCACATCTGTGAAAAGTCCTTAGCGGCCTGGGTATCCTCAGGAAGTCCGCTCTTCTGTGCCTTTTCTACCAAAGCAGGCAGTTCAACTTTCGCAGCCTGCTCCAGCTTCTGCTTTCCTGCCAGAATGTACATGGACAATTCCTTGAAATAATTCAGATTCAGATCATACATCTTGTCAAGCATAGCAACATCCTTTAAAAGCGTAATCTGGTGCTGCTCCAGTGCATCACAGATTCTGTTGATATTCACTTCTGCCTTGTCATATTTGGCTCTCATATTGGCAAGCTTGTTGCTGCTCTTCTTAAAGAGACCAAGAAAGCCCTTTTCCTCTTCGTCATCATCAAAATCTTTCAGCTGCGCTACCACCTCGGTCAGCATATCGCCAACTTCGCCCATATCTTTGGTACGAACATTATTTAAAGCGGTCTCAGAAAAGTCTGCAATCTTCTTCTGGCTGCCTGCACCATACTGCATGATCTGCTGGGTATTGGTCAGGTCAATCTGAGCAGCAAAATTGTCCACCATTTTCTGTTCTTCCGGTGTCAGTACTACTTCCAGCTTCTCCTCTTCCTTTTCTTCTACAACGGGGTCACTTGCAACCGGTACCTGAGGCTTTTCCTGTGGGAAAGGCTCAAAAGTAAGGGTTGGTGCTTCCTGCAGCAGTTCATCTAAATCTTTACTCATTTCGGCTCCTCCTGATGATATATGATATTTATTATTTGGTCAATTTTTCAAATTCTTTCTCTCTGGTCAGTCCTTCTTTGGCCAGCATGGTCTGAAGCACCTGTGCATCTGTAGTCACATCAAATATCGATGCCTGGAAAAGCTTATTCAAAAGTTCCACAAATGCCTGATTGATGGTATCTAATGTCTTCTCTATCTCTGCCTTCGCTGACTTGATATCCTCACCCTGAACACTGACCTCATCAAACTCTGCATATGCCTCTACCAGTTTTAACGTAGTGGGAAGGTAATAATTCATGAACTTCTGCATCTGGGGCATCTGCTCCGGATGCTCTTTCACTCGATCAAAAATCTCTTTCAGCAGATTTTCTAACCGGAACAGCTTGGCAGATATCACTTCCCCTTCTATCCTGTCGTTCATATCCCGCAGCTTTCTGATGTAATCATTTCCTTGTTTGATCATGGCAGCCAGTTCAGGATTGTCGATTTTCTCTTCTTCCTCTTTGGCAGCCTGGGTTTCTAAAAGTTCTTCACGCTCATTTTTTTCCTGAGTCAAAAGTTTCCCGCTGCTCTTCTGGCGTTCCTGCATCCGCGCTACCTTGGCTTCCATTTCCAGAGCCTTACGCTCTTTCTGCAGTCTTAAATACTCACGGAACGTGGCATCGTTTAGAATAAGACACTTTTCCTGGACATCCAGATGTCCTTCCGGGAAAATGCCGAGCTTGATCATCTTCTTGACATCTTTCAGAACATACCTTTTGCTTTTGCCTATATGCATCGCCAGATCTTCTATATCAATGTAACTCTTGCCTCCGCAAAGTTCCACATAACGATCCGCACGTTTCAAACGATTTCTTCTCATGCAGCCTCTCTCAATCATAAAAATAAACCCTGCCAGAAATGCTCCTGCCCACAGAAAAGGCACGAGGGAATGTCCTGTCAGGAAATATATCAACAGTGAAAATGCCACAATGGCAGCGATTCCGGTACCGATTCCTCCAAATACGATTAACAGGATGCCGGATACATTACCTACCTTTTTCGTCCTGATTGTGGTCATAAAGCCTGTTTTAGGAGTCTGAGCACGGACATTGTTATTTTGATTTTGCGGCCGTGCGCTGCGAGTTGTAGAATTAACCTTGGGGGACTGCCCGGCCTGACGCTTAACCTCCGAAACGGCGCTGCTTACCGTCCCTGCAATAATATCATTTAATTGTTTAAAATCTCCGGTGGAAAGTGATTCCTGCACCGCATCCCGGATCTGTTCTCCAATGATGTTCCAATTTTGATTCGCTGCCATATGATTGCCTCTGGGGGAGAAATATTTCTTCGATATGCTACGCTGTGCATCGTAACTTACGTTCCGACAGCTGACTTACGTCAGCTGCATTTGCTTCGCAAATGTGCACAGCTGGGGAGTCGCAAGTCAACTCGAAAACCTCGCGCTTCGCGCTCTATCGGAAATGCTGCTATGCAGCATTTCCTCGGTTGCTTCGCAACCGGTTTTCTCGTTAGCATATCGGGTGAAATCAAATGCTCGCTTCGCGAGCGCTTGATTTCCTTCCGATATGCTACATTATCCCACATCCTGGGGAACATGGCAACTTAATTTTTATTAAAATGGTAAAAACATTGTTACTTACGCTACAGTTCACACGTCAGCCACTGGCAGGAAAAGCGCATGCGCATACATCCAAAGGTACCGCGTTTATCGATCCATTTCCGCGATACGCCCGGTGGATTTATGTTCTTTGATAATACCGTCGATTTCTTTTAAATCTGTACACAAAAGGTCGCCGGGAATGGTATTTTTCAATGCGCTGATGGCATTACCGTATTCCAGAGCTTTCTGATAGTCTCCTTCATAAGTTAAATATCCATACAATACACCTGAGATATAGGCATCCCCGCTTCCGATACGGTCAACCACTTCAATATCTGCATAAGGAGCTTCTTCGTAAAAAGTATCATCTTTTGCACTGTAAATGATAGAACCAAAGGTATGTCTCTTAGGACTGTGAACAATTCTCCGGGTTGAGGCTACAAGGGAAATAGGATATTCTTCAGTAAAGCTCTTCATAATGCTTCGGACATCGCCTTCCTTCAGGAAAGTGAGTCTGGCTGTATCCTCTGAACAGAAGAATATATCCACATAAGGAAGAATACTTTCTATGCATTCCTTAGCCTCCGGACCACTCCACAGATTACCGCGGAAGTTCACATCAAAGGAAATGATTGCTCCCTCTGCCTTAAAACGCTTGATCATTTCAATGGCAGTCTCTCTTACCTGAGGACTCAGCGCCAGTGTGATACCGCTGGTGTGGAAGCATCTGGCAGAACTGTACATGTTGTCACTGTAGTCTGCTATCTGAATCTTATTGACGGAGGTATTTTTCCTGTCATAGACGATGCGGGGCTTTCTGGGGTAAGCACCATTTTCATAATAATACACGCCCAGTCTGGCATCTTTATCACTGTCGTATACCAGGTAGTCATCACTGACACCGCCCTGGCGAATTGTATTTTTTACAAAAGTACCGAGATCATTGGCAGGCAGTTTGGAAATGATACCACAGCGAAGTCCCAGCATGGCAGCTCCGGTAATGGCGTTCAGTTCTGCGCCTCCTACCTGTTTATTAAAGGTACCTCCTCTGCTCATTCTTTCATTATCAGGTGGAGACAGACGCAGTAACAGTTCTCCCAGGGATAATAAGTCGAATTCTTTTTTCATAATATTTTACTCTCCTTTGATTGGCATTTGCCGCTTCCGCAAAACAGGTTGCATCTGCTCCTGTTCGTTGATATTTAGTATATCATAAATATAAGTTAAGTGTAAAGAATCAGACTTCATGACTCATTATCAATCTTTTAGATTGGTTACTGTTTTATCCCATCAAATAAGAAGGCCATGCTTGTGACCTTCTCAATAACAACATAGTATATTACATATTTTAGGGGCTAATCAATACTTTTTTCCCTTCAAAGGCAAACCCATACTTCCGGATACGTTCTGCCGGAACTCCTTTTGATAAAAGTACGGCTTCATACTGCTTCTCCCTGATCTGGTCAAGAGCCGCTGCCACCGTATCTTTAAGTGTCTTCTCATCTTCCGGATCATGAACCTTGAATGCTAAAATATATGCGAAATCATTTCCTTTTAACGGTTCTAACACTACATCATACCTGCCAAAACCCGTTTCCCGTACATAAAGATATTGGTTATGTATGAGTGCCTACGCCCATTTGCATAGGCACTCATATCTTTGTTTTTACTCGATTTTGCCGATAAAGCGGTAGTAGATGTCAATATTCTGCTCACGCATACCGTCCACGGTGGTTGCTTCGTGAATGACGATCTTTTCAATCAGCGTATTCAGAAGCTCCGCTGTCAGTTCGGTGGGGGTTGCGTACTGCTTGATAAGAGAAATCCAAGTTTCCGCATCGACAGTTGTTTGCTTTTCAGATTCAAGCTCGTCAGACAGCCTTTCGATCTTCTCAACAAGCTCCTGCTGCTCGGTCTGATATTTCTGAGACATCATGTTGAAGTTGTACTCCGTGATACGTCCGTCCGACCAGTCCTCATACAGCTTCGCAAACTTGCGGTCAACCTCTGTTCTGCGCTTCTCGGCTCTTGTAAGCTTGGCACTCTGTCTTTTGACGTTGGCTGCAAGCTCGTGTTCGCTGGCTTTCAGTATCCGACGCAGAAGTTCCTTTTCATCCACTTGCGCCTGTCTCGACAAATCCTGTATTCTGGATAGAACGTAGGTGTAGAGGTAGTCATAGCGGATATAGTGTGCGGAGCAGACCCCGCTGACTTTGCCAAGCTGTCTGTAAGAGGTACAGTTGAAATAGCTGTACGGTTTACTGTTCTGCTTGTTTGTGCCGAAGCTCATTGACCATCCACAATCAGCGCAGCGGACAAGTCCTGCAAATATCTGTGTGGTAGCGTCCTTCTGCTGTCTGCGGCGGCTGGCGATCTGCGTTTGCACCTGTTCAAAGACTTCCCTTGAAATAATGGCTTCGTGGGTGTTCTC
>JAZQAT010000045.1:0-90004 GCA_045545375.1 Acetatifactor sp. | reverse complement strand
GGGGGGGAGGGTTTATAAGATTGCGCAGCCGGAAGGGGATGAGTTGATTTTGACGGTGAAAACGGGGAATGGGCAGAGGAGGGTGTTTATTTCGGCGGGGGCTTCGCTGCCTTTGATTTATCTGACGGATACGAATAAGCCCAGTCCTATGACTGCGCCGGGGTTTTGTATGTTGCTGAGGAAGCATCTGCAGAATGGGAGGATCGTGGATATTTCCCAGCCGGGGCTTGAGAGAATTATTCATATTGATGTGGAGCATTTGGATGAGATGGGGGATCTGAAGCGGAAGCGGCTGGTTGTGGAGATTATGGGGAAGCATAGTAATATTATCTTTTGTAATGAAGATGGTATGATTATGGATAGTATTAAGCATGTTTCGGGGCTGATGAGCAGTGTCAGGGAGGTTCTGCCGGGGAAGCCTTATTTTGTGGCACACACGCAGGATAAGTTGAATGCTCTGGAGACGACTTTTGAAGAATTTCGGCGGGCGCTGGCTTCACGGCCTATGGCGGCTTTTAAGGCAGTTTATTCCGGTTATACGGGTATCTCTCCTATTCTGGCACAGGAAGTGTGTTATGAAGCAGGGATTGATGGGGAACTGCCTACTGCTGCGCTGAGTGAACTACAGTATCAAGCGTTGTATGGTGCTTTTGATAGGATGGTAATGGCGATTAAAAGTGGAAATTTTGCGCCGAATATTGCTTATACGGGATCTCAGCCGGTGGAGTTTGCGGCGTTTCCGCTGACTATGTATACGCACGGGAATGATAGAATTGTAGCTTATGAATCCATGTCTGCGCTTTTGGAAGCTTATTATGCGGAGAAGAATACTTTGACACGGATTCGTCAGAAATCTTCTGATCTGCGCCGTATCGTGCAGACCGCCTTAGAACGTAATGTGAAAAAGTATGACCTGCAGCGCAGACAGATGAAGGATACGGAGAAACGGGATACTTATCGTATTTACGGCGAGCTTTTGAACACTTACGGTTACAATATCGAGCCGGGCAGCAAATCCATGGAAGCGCTTAATTACTATACCAATGAGATGATCACGATTCCGCTGGATCCTACTATGACTCCGCAGGAAAATGCCAAGAAGTATTTCGATAAATATAGTAAGATGAAGCGTACCTATGAAGCATTGACCGAACTGACCGAACAGGTAAAGGAGGAGATTAATCATCTGGAATCTATCAGTGCTTCGCTGGATATTGCACTGCTTGAGGAAGATCTGGTGGAAATCAAAGAGGAATTGACTGAGAGTGGTTATATCAAACGAAAGAGTGGTACCAAGAAAGCCAAAGTGACAAGCAAACCGTTCCATTATGTGAGCAGTGACGGATTTCATATTTATGTGGGAAAAAATAATTATCAGAATGATGAACTGACCTTTAAGTTCGCTACCGGTAATGATTGGTGGTTCCATGCAAAAGGCATGCCGGGGTCTCACGTTGTGGTGAAGACGGAAGGGGCTGAGGAGCTGCCCGACAGGACCTTCGAGGAAGCCGGACGGCTGGCTGCCTATTATTCTAAGGGACGTGGGCAGGATAAAGTAGAAATCGACTATATTCAGAAGAAGCATGTTAAGAAGCCCAATGCTGCCAAGCCGGGATTTGTGGTATATTATACCAATTATTCTTTAATGATTGATTCGGATATCTCCGGGATTACGCAGCTGTCGTAGTCAAATGTGAACCTGCCGTAAGATACTGCTTCGGTCAGAAGTAACAGTTCCGACGCGCCATTCGCAAAGACGCTGCAAAATGAATTTCTCGTCCATTTTGCAGCGTTTCTTAATGATTCGACTTGCTAAGTCCCACCTTACTCACCCAGCAGAACTTCTCTGTTCGTTCCATAAAAGATATCATCATGACCTGAAATCAACTTCAGAAACTCTTCAAACCGGTCCCATGTATTATGAATATCAAATTCATAGCTGTGACCCCATACATACAATATCTGGCGTTCCCCCGACTTACTCTCCAAGAACTTATTTCCCACTTCAAACATTTCATCCATGTTCATATGATACACGGACGGCTTGAACTGATACAAATCCTGCTGCACATCAAAGCCTTGATTACATACTGTTGTACGGGCATATTTTACACCGGTCCGCTCCTCGATCAGTTTAGCGGCATGCTCCGTAAAGTTCACACCGCCGCCGGGATAAGCCATTCCTACAACTTCGTATCCTGCCAGACGGCTCAAGTTCTCACGGTCCTGTTCCACCTGTCTGACGATTTCCTCATCATCCGTCACCTGTGCCAGATTGGGATGGGTCAGGGTATGTACGGCAATTTCATGTCCCGTATAAATCTCTCTTACTTTCTCAGGCGCTACTTTGATATGGTCTACCCGCACACCTTCTCTGATCAGATGTCCGTCTTTTCCAAGAAGTTCTGAATTCAGATTAAAGGTTCCCTTCACGCCATATTTGTTGAACAGCTCAATCAGGCGAATATCCTGAGTTACTGCGTCATCATAACTGAATGTAACTGCTTTCTTCCAATTGTTCATTATCTTGTTCTCCAAATTTCTCTTTATGTCAGATTCCTGGCATCATGACCTCGATGCCGGATTCCTGCACTATTTCATCAGTCTGCATTTCTTCGCCACTTTCACAATCAGATACCCTTTCGGAATGCTTCTCAGTTCCTGCTCTTCAACGCCTCTGAATGCAATCAGCATGACAAAATACACACCAACAGCTACTACAATAGCCGGAACCACCGATACAACCGTAGAGGATGTAACCAGATACATCACATCATATACCGTCCACGCTGCCACTCCCATAAGAGATGCTGCTAAAAGCGGTACCAAAAATGTCTTTACCCATTCCTGACGATAACCGATTGCCTTACGGACAGATAACTGATTCAAGACACACATCAGACCGGAATATACGATATTGGCAATCACCAGCGCATAGAGGTCTAAGTCTGTCAATAAAAGCAATCCCAGCAACACGCCTGTCTGCACCACCAGAGCAATGACCGCATTATAAATCGGCGTCTTGACTTTTCCGATACCCTGCAGGATGGAACTACTGAGCGTAGACAAGGAGAAAAAGATCACTGTAACAGCCAGTGCTATCAGGAGCTTCGCGGCCAGATCCACAGTCTCTTTCTGTGGGAATAAAAGCCAGGTAATTGGTTTTGCCAGTACAGCCAGTCCCACCGCGGATGGAATTGCTATCATCATGGTACTCTTTATTGCCAAATTGATCTTTCGGCGTGCCTGTTCGTAATCCCTCTGAGCCACTAATTGTGCCACGGAAGGAATCATAGCAGATGCCATTGAATTGGCAAAGGCAACCGGAATATTTGCGATCGTTACTGCTTTATAAGAAAACACTCCGTAATTGGCATAAGCAGTCGTTTCCTCGATATCCTTCACATAGCGATACAGCTTTAAATACATCACAGAATTCAGAGAAGTACTCAGATTATATGCCGCTGTGCTCAGAATAAAAGGTGTTACCACCTGAGTGATAGTGCGTGCAATGTCCTGATAAGAATCTATTGCCCTCGTCCTGTCCCTACGAATCCTCTTATGAAACAGTTCCTTGTTTAACCGATAGATTCCCCACATGAACAAAAGCCCCACCAGCACACCTGCTCCGGTACCCATGGCACTTCCCATGGCACCATACATAGCTTTGCTTGTCTCATAGGAAGCATAATATTTTGCACTCGCTGCTCCCAGTACCATACCATACTGTGCAGGACTGTTCTTCAACTGTGCATCTATAATAATCCCGTTTCCTGCATTTCCTGCAAAGATTTTAATAAGCGCTACCGCAGCTCCGATACTGATTGCTGCATTGGCAACCTGCTCCAGGATCTGGGATACTGAAGTCTGTATCATACTCTTGTGTGCCTGAAAATAACCTCTGAGCACACCCAAAAGCCCATACAGGAATACTGTAGGAGCAAATACCCGCAAGACCGGAATGGCTGCACCATCCACCAAAAGCCCTGCTCCAAAGAACAAAAACAGACTGGCTGCTCCGCCTATCACAAGCACATACCAGATGGAACAAAGAAAAATCCTGTGTGCATTGCGATATTCCCTCACGGCCAGTTTTTGTGCAATAACCTTGGAAATTGCAGAGGGGATACTGTAAGAGGATATCAGCAGCACAATCGTATAAATGCTATACGCTGCCTGATAATATCCGCTTCCCAGATCCCCTATAACTGCAGCCAAAGGGCTCCTGTATAAGAGCCCTATGATTCTACTGATTAATCCTGCTGCGGCCAGTATACCGGCCTGCACAAGAAAAGATTCTTTTCTACTACTATTATTCGTCATATATCTCTCATCAATCGATCAGCCAGTCATACATTTCCTCATATTTTCCGGCAGATGCGTTCCAGGAAAAGTCCGCAGACATTGCTCTTTCTACGATCTTGTTCCATTCCCTCTTCTTATTGTAATAAATATTCTCTGCATAACGGATGATACTTAACATCTCATGCGCATTGTAATTGGCAAAACTGAAGCCTGTACCGGTTCCCTCGTACTCGTTATAAGGCTCAACCGTATCTTTCAGACCACCTGTCTCACGTACGATAGGCACTGTACCGTATCGCAGGCTCATCAGCTGGCTTAAACCGCAGGGCTCGAAGAGTGACGGCATCAGGAAAGCATCACAAGCCGCATAAATCTTATGAGACAAAGCATCGGAATAATAGATGTTAGCAGATACCTTATCTGCATACTTCCATTCAAAATGACGGAAGCAATTCTCATATCTCTCTTCGCCTGTTCCCAGAACTACTAACTGGATATCATCCTGACATAATTCATCCATAACGTAGGCAATCAGATCAAAGCCTTTCTGATCTGTCAGACGGGATACGATACCGATCATCATTTTCTTATCGTCCTGTTTCAAGCCCAGTTCTTCCTGCAGGGCTCTCTTATTCTTAATCTTCTCCTTACGGAAATTGCTTACGTTATACTGACTTACAATGAACTTATCTGTCTCCGGATTGAAATCGTCACAGTCGATACCGTTTACGATGCCTCGCAAATCATTACTTCTGGCGCGGAGAAGACCATCCAGACCCTCACCGTAAAAAGGCGTCTTAATCTCTTCCGCATAGGTATTACTCACCGTAGTCACCGCATCCGCATACACCAAACCACCTTTTAACAGATTGGCATTATTGTAAGATTCCAGCTTTTCCCAGGTAAAGTATTCCCAGGGAAGTCCCGTAATACTCTGCACCGCTCTGGGCTCCCATCTGCCCTGGAACTTCAGGTTGTGAATGGTGAAAACTGTCTTCATGTTACTGTAAAATTCTTTCTCACGGTACTCTGCATCCAAGTATACCGGAATCAGTCCTGTCTGCCAGTCATGACAGTGAATGACATCCGGCCGGAAATCGATCATTGGAAGGATTTCCAAAGATGCTTTAGAAAAATATGCATATTTTTCAATCTCATATAAAGCATTATCACCATAAGGCTTAAAGCCGCCAAAATAACATTCGTTGTCGATAAAGTAATATTTGATACCGTCTACTTCTGCTTCCAGAATTCCAACATATTCACTCTTCCAGTTGAAATCCATATAGAAATGTGTAATCGGCTGCAGTTTATCTTTCATCTCCTGCTTCATACAGGTGTACTTAGGAAGAATGACCCTAACATCATAATTCTCCCGATCAATACACTTCGGTAAAGAACCTACTACATCAGCCAATCCGCCGGTCTTAATGAAAGGTACACCTTCTGACGCCACAAACAGAATCTTTTTCATTTGAAATCCTCCAATACGATTGATATGCTGCTACATGTTATATTATACATCAACAATCCGTTCAAGAAAAGAGTTTTCATCAAATCTTTATCATAACATATATATGTTGTGATGTACCTAAAACGGTTCTCTATATTTCAGACGTATCTTATCTGATATCAACGCAACAAATTCCGAATTGGTAGGTTTTCCCTTGCCCGTATTGATTGTGTAACCGAACAATGCATCCAAGGTCTCCATCCTCCCCCTGCTCCAGGCCACTTCTATGGCATGTCGTATCGCCCTTTCTACTCTGCTGGGTGTGGTCTGGAACTTCTTGGCAATAGTAGGATACAGAATCTTAGTAATCGAACTTATCATACCCGGATCCTCTACAGACATAATGATTGCTTCCCTCAGATACTGATATCCCTTAATATGTGCAGGCACTCCTATTTCATGTATCATATCCGTCACATCCTGTTCGAGATCGCGGACGGGGCCTGCAGGCTTAGTTTCCTCATGCAGCCCCTTCCGGGCAGCGCTTTTTCCGGTGGAGGGCACTGTGATCATAATCTGGAATTCTTTATCTGCATTCATCAGATCTCCTAATATTTTGTATACTTTATCATTATCCTTTGTAGAAATAAGGTTCAGCTGTTCCATGATAATATCCTCCATTTTCCTGACAAAACTTCCAAAATCTTGTTCCTTCCCATTATACGGTTATTTTGTTCCTTTCTTCAACATCATCTCACCGCAACATCACCCTGAATCCGCCAGGAAGCAAGAAATTCCGCCCTTTTTCTGTTTTCTTCTCTGCTTTTAGGCCTATATCCGCCCGAATATTACAAATTTTTCAATTGTCGAAATTCACTTTTTACGCTATACTGATACTAAATGTAGACAGGAAGGATGATATCGATTATGATCAAACAGGAAATATCTGAAATAAAGAAGCTATTTACGCAAAACAACTGCTCTATCACCCGCATCTGCGGCTGCTACGTGGATGGAGAGAAAAATAAAAAGACCGAGTTTAAACAGGCATTTCTGGGTCTCCCCGAGGAAGAAATGTTCAAATATTTTGAGATTCTCCGCAAATGTTTCTCCGGCTCTCTCGGTAAGAATATGCTGAATCTGGAGTTCCCTCTGGAAGCAGAAGAACAGGGCGGCCCCCACGATCTGCTGCTGCGCCTTCGCGACAGCAAGTTAAAGGATGATGTGCTCCTTGAGACTTATTACGACAAAATCATCGAAACTTATGAATATGTAGGGAACTATCTGATTCTGGTCATACATGATGTCTACGATGTTCCCGGCAAGACCACGGATGGCATTGAAATGGAGGATGCTTCCGATGAAATCTATGAATACATATTGACCTGCATTTGTCCGGTCAATCTGTCTAAACCGGGCTTGAGCTACAACGCAGAAGAAAATGCTTTCCAGAACAGAATTCGTGACTGGGTAGTAGCCATGCCGGAGACAGGTTTTCTCTTTCCTGCCTTCAATGACCGCAGCAGTGATATCCACAGTGTACTATATTACTCTAAGGATTCTGAGGAGCTGAAAGAGGGCTTTGTGAATCAGATGCTGGGCTGTCCGCTTCCGCTTTCCGCAGGCGGTCAGAAAGAGACCTTCCAGGCTCTGGTGGAGGAGACTCTAGGGGAAACCTGTGACGTGGAGATGGTAAAAAATATCCATGAGAAGCTGACAGAAATGGTGGAGGAACATAAAGAAGAGCCGGAACCACTGGTTCTGGCCAAGAATGAAGTAAAGTCTCTCTTTGCCAACAGTGGTGTTTCTAATGAAAAACTGGAGGAATTTGACAAACATTTTGATGAGACTGCCGGAGAAAAAGCCACACTTTTAGTGGATAATGTCATCAATACCCGCTCCTTTGAAGTGAAGACACCGGATGTGGTGGTGAAAGTCAAGCCTGAACGCACGGATCTTGTGGAAACCCAGGTTATCAATGGCCGCCGCTGCCTGGTCATTGCATTGGACGGCAGTGTGGAAGTGAATGGAATCGTAGTAAGACAGAGTAATGTGGTAGATGAGGAAGAATAATCTCCCTCCAAAGCACATAATCTTCTAAAATTGCAAGAACCCACGCTCCTGCAAGCGTGGGTTCTTACGGTCATTAATTTACATTTCTAATATTACTTTACCTGCCTTCAATGACTCCGGTACATTTATAATACGTTGGTTGTCTGATCCACGAAAAGCAAGGCGTAAATTCTTCCGGGCGGCAATAAATTCTCCATCTACCAGAACATCCAGCTGCTGCAATAGCGGCAGGACATCGTTTTTCCCTTCTTCTATCCAGCGCAATAAGTCTGTTTCGTAAGTGTAACCCGTGTAACACCATATAGTTTTCTCAGGGAAGCGCTTGCGAATCTTTACTGCAAGATCCAGCACAGTGGGACGATTGGCATCCTCGAAAGGTTCCCCGCCCAGGAAAGTGATGCCCCTGATATAATCGTGGTTAAGGGCTTCCAAAACCTCCTGCTGCGTTTCTTCCGTGTAAGGCTGTCCATAGCCGAAATCCCAAGTTTCCGCATTGAAGCACCCCGGGCAATGGTGAGTACAGCCACTTACAAACAGGGACACACGGACACCGGGACCATTGGCCACATCTGTTTTCTTTATTGTTGCATAATTCATAGATGCAATACCCTCGACTTGATTTCTTTCGTTTTGCCGGTATTCCAGAAATTCTCTCCCAGATATCCACAGGTCCTTCTTGTTACGTTCATCTTGGAGTGGTCCTTATTGTGGCACTGAGGGCATTCCCACTCATTGTCGTCATTTATCTGAATCTCTCCGTCATAGCCGCACACATGACAGTAATCGGACTTGGTATTGAACTCGCCGTACTGAATGTTATCATAGATAAAACGAATCAGTTCTTCAATGGCATCCACGTTATTGATGAGGTTAGGAACTTCTACGTAGGAAATAGCTCCGCCTAGTGACTTATGCTGGAACTGGCTCTCAAACGTAAATTTACTGAACGCATCAATGGGCTCTCTTACATCGATATGATAAGAGTTGGTATAATAGCCCTTGTCGGTCACATTTTCAATATCGCCGAACTTTTCTCTGTCTATCTTGGCAAAACGATAACACAGTGACTCGGCCGGTGTTCCGTAAAGGCTGAATCCCAGTCCGGTCTCTTCTTTCCATTTTGCTGCAGTATCCTTTAACTTGTCCATGACCCTCAAAGCAAATTCCTTGCCTTCCGCTGTAGTATGGCTGCAGCCTTTCATAACATAAGTGGTCTCATACAGTCCGATATAGCCCAAGGACAACGTAGAATAACCATTATGAAGGAGCTTGTCGATCTTTTCGCCTTTTTCCAGACGGGCAATGGCACCGTACTGCCAGTGAATGGGGCTTACATCTGACACAATGCCTTCCAGAGATTTATGCCTGCACATCAGTGCTTCAAAGCACAGATCCAGACGCTCGTCAAGAAGCTTCCAGAACGTCTCTTCATCACCGTTAGCCAGAATACCGATCTGGGGAAGATTCAGGCTCACAACACCCTGGTTGAAACGGCCTTCCCATTTATACTTACCGTTTTCGTCCTTCCAGGGGGAGAGGAAGGAACGGCAGCCCATACAGGAGAATACTTCTCCCTCATAATTCTCTCTCATTTTCTTGGCTGAAATATAATCAGGATACATCCTCTTAGCCGAACACTGCGCTGCCAGTTTCGTCACATAATCATATTTACCGCCTTTTAAGCAGTTATTCTCATCCAGTACATAGACCAGCTTAGGGAAAGCAGGTGTCACATATACACCCTGCTCATTCTTGGTGCCCTGAATACGCTGGCGCAGTATCTCCCCGATGATCATAACAGTCTCTTCCACATACTCATCTGTATCATCAATATGTAAGAATAATGTCACAAAAGGAGACTGTCCATTGGTAGTCATTAAAGTATTGATCTGATACTGGATGGTCTGGACTCCACTTCTAAGTTCATCGCTAAGACGCAGATCCACTACTTTCTCCATGGTCTCCTGATCCATACTGTCTCCAAATTCCTCTATCAGCTGTGCTCTGAACTTTTCACGACTCTTTCTCAGATATTTACCTAAATGCTTGATATTGACAGACTGTCCGCCATACTGGTTGCTTGCAACTGCAGCAATAATCTGTGTGGTTACAGTACACGCCACCTGGAAGCTCTTAGGAGATTCTATCATCTTACCGTTGATAGAGGTACCATTGTCCAGCATATCCTGAATATTGATCAGGCAACAGTTAAAAATAGGCTGGATAAAATAGTCTGCATCATGAAAATGAAGCACACCGTTATCATGAGCCAGGGCAATATGCTCCGGCAGCAAAAGTCTTCTGGTTACATCCCTTGATACTTCTCCTGCAATATAATCACGCTGGGTAGAAGCTAATCTCGTATTCTTATTGGAATTCTCTTCTGCCAGCTCCTTGTTCTCATTCCGGATCAGCTTGAGGATGGATTCATCCGTAGTATTGGACTTACGAAGGAGACTTCTCTGATAGCGGTATACGATATATTTCTTAGCAAGAGTATACTTATTGTGCTTTACCAGATCTTCCTCAATCATATCCTGGATTCTCTCGACTGTAAGCTTGTCCTTCTGAAGCTTCTCAACATCTGACAGAATCTCTTCAATAATTGCTTCGCTGGCGCGCTCTTTCTCTTCTACCTCATTGTTGGCCTTACCGATGGCTGCTACAATTTTCTCCGCCTCATAAGGCACTACCCGTCCGTCTCTCTTCTGAATCTTCATCACTTTAAATCAATCCCTTTCCCGCACAATTTGCGGCCGCACCTGTTAGTCCAGATACGGCCGCGAATTCATACATATAGTTCTTTTCTCGTACTTTAGTACTACATTTAGTGTTTCACTTTTGTCTCGCATCAATATCTTGTGTATCTATTATAGTAAATGCTCGAACAAAATGCAATAGCTTTTTTCGCTTCTCACAAAGTAACCGGGCGCAAAGCGGCTGTCTGCCTTACATTCCCGGTGAAAAAATTTTTTATGCGTATAGAAAGATACGGATTAATAGCCCGCTTATTTACGCTCGCAATATACTTTAGCAGGGTACGCCGCCACAACACATACCTCCACCACAGCAGAAATTACATATCATGTTGGCGATACACAGTTTCATGCAGATATCGCTGCTGCCGAAAGTAGGATAACCATAAGCAGCCTGTCTCTGCTCATACCAGGTACCGCCGCTTTCAAATCTGCGTATCAGGCTTTGATAATCTGCATTGCCGGGTTCCATCGCGCTTGCACGTCTGGCATGCTCCAGCGCCGCCACATTATTGCCCATTCCGGAATGGGCTATGGCGCTGTAATAATACCATCTGGCATTACGCTCCTGCTGCCCCATATCATCAAGCGCGTTACGCGCTTCTTTATAGTAACCGTTTCGGATATAATTGCCTGCTGCACGCAGATGAGGTTCCTCCTCGTATCCGGTACTGCTTCCGGAACTATAGCCCCCACCAAAACCACCGAAGCCGCCGAAACCGCCAAAAGGATCTGATCCGTAACCGCCCTGTCCGCCGTAGCCTGAGCTGCCATACCCCGCTCCTCCGTACCCTGTCCCGCCATATCCTCTGGAGCTTCCCGGGCCATAACCACTGTAGCCTTCCGTCCGTTCTTTCATAATCTGCTGATAAGCAGCCTGAATCTCCTTAAACTTCTCCTCTGCCTGATCCTTATTGGGATTGTTGATATTTGCATCGGGATGATACTTACGGCTCAACGCTTTATATGCTTTTTTAATCTCTTCTTCTGAGGCGTTCCTGGTCACGCCCAGGACGCTATATGGATCATTCATGTACATCTCCTTTTGACTGACCTCTTTTTTCTCTTACTGTCTCATAACGATACCATACTCCAGAATACAATATATTCCGCAAAATTTCAACATTTTCCAGTATGGGAAGTTTTTCAAACTCTTTACAGCATTCCGACATCATCATGGTCAATATGGTTCTGCATTCTTCTTCAAAGTTGGGACAGTCAAATTTCTTTTTCAGAGGATTATAGGTTCCCTTTTTGATATCTGTCTCCACGTCTTCGTAGGCATCCATCAGATAAATAAATTTACCAAGATAAAAAGCAAACCTGGATAAATTCTCAGTCCATTCATCTTCCCTGCTAACTACGATCTGTGTCATAATCTGTCCGAAAAGCCCGGCCATGGTATCAATGTCTGCCTTACCGGATTTCTCCATCTCAGTCATATCATGCATCAGCAAATCTATCTTACGAAACTTGTCCATATACATCTGACGCGCTTTTTTGGTCTTGCCCTCCAAAATCTTGCCATATACCAGCTTCAAAGCCTTCTTTTCATCTTCCCAATCATCCAGACATTTATAGTAGGTAAAAAGCACATTCATATCAGCCATATAATCAGTGAAGATGTTGATTCTGGTGGCATGATTTTCAAAGGGATGTGCAATACATTTACAGCTTGATACCTCTGTCCGGGGCTCATAAAGCCCCGACAAAAGCATCAGCAGGAAAGTCATATCATAGCTCAAAGAAAGCTGTCCCGCAGCACCATATTTCTCTTTCAGTTTCCGACACAAACCGCAATAGTAGGAGTGATATACATCAAATTCCTTAAATTTCATCTCCGCCTTATTGACGATGATATATCCAAACATGAAGCACCTCCGTCAGCTCTTTTTGATAAATTTCGTTCCACATTTCTGACAACGGATTTCAATCTTTCCCCGACCTCTCGGCACTCTTATCTTCTGTTTACAATTAGGACATTTATAAATGTGATGGGTTTTGCTCTGCGCAAGCTGTTTCTTCTTACTGCCTAACCAGTTTTTGACCTTCATCTCTTTCTGCAGATACCACTGATTCTCACCGGCTCTCTGATATATTTTCCTGGAAAACATCCTGTAATATGCATAAATCATGAAAAGCAATGCAATCAGATAAAAAACATTCAGACCAAACATGGATAATACCAGACACACCAGCGCCACAATCATCAAAAACTGATTAAATCTGTCATTTCCATATCTGCCACGCATAAATTGACTTAACTTCTCTCTCATCTTTCAGCCTCTCATTCTGCAGCTTCTTCTGCATCTCTTTCCATTATCCTACTCCCATATTCTGATATTTACAATATCCTCTTTCTAAACATTTCTAAAAAAAGTGTAAAATGAGTAACCGCCTTTAGTGTTTACATAATACCGTCTGCTTACTACAGATACTTCACAACGTCTTCCAGCTTTCTCTTTGGCACTACATAATCACGATTTTCATCTAAATAATATTTCACTGCATTGGGATCCGCCGGATTTTCAATATCTTCAATGCGGCTTACGTGAGAAGGATAACCGAACGCAACCACTGTATGAAGCTTTTGGTTCTCGTTAAGTCCGAACATTTCAGACAATACCGGCTTATTGCATGCCCCAATCATACAACTGCCCACTCCATGATTCCAGGCTGCCAGCGTCATATTAGAGATTGCAAGCCCTGCGTCGGTGTCACAATCCTTGTTGATATCCAGATTTTCTACCACAGCAATAAACAGCGTCGGCTGTTCATCTTCCTTGGGCTGTCCCTGTTCAGGCGGCAGATATCCTGCCCATCTGGTGTAAGAAAATACTTTATCTACTTTCTCCTTGCCCTGAATCACTACATAGCTTAAGGGCTGCTTATTGGCAGCACTGGAGGCCAGCCTGGCTGCTACGAGAATCTCGTCCACGATTTCCTTGGAAATCTCTTTTTGTTCAAATCTGCGGTATGTTCTTCTTGTTTTTAATAATTCCATTAAATCCATTTCTTTGTCTCCTTTATCTCAATGATCCCATGTAAAAATAATACCACCAACAGTCAAATCAATCAACTGTCGGTGGCTATTTTACTTTATATTTTTACTCAGATTTATTTCTGCGCAACATCTTTCATAGAGAAGCTGATACGTCCCATCTTGTCTTTGCCAAGGCAAACAACAGTAACCATATCGCCCAGTGTCAGCACATCTTCAACACGGTTGATTCTCTCTCTTGCGATCTTGGAGATATGAACCATACCTTCCTTGCCGGGAGCGAACTCGATGAATGCACCGAACTCCTTGATGCTTACTACTTTACCTCTGAAAATCTGGCCTTCTTCAAATTCTGTGGTAATGATCTTGATCATTTCTACAGCCTTGTCCATCATTTCCTTATCAGTTCCGCAGACAGATACCTTACCGTCATCGGTGATATCGATCTTAACGTTGGTACGGGCAATGATCTCGTTAATGGTCTTACCACGCTGACCTACTACTTCACCGATCTTCTCAGGATCGATCTGAATAGATATGATCTTAGGAGCGTAAGGGCCAACTTCAGTTCTGGGAGCCCCGATAGCAGGCTTCATGCAATTGTCCATGATGTACAGTCTTGCTTCACGACATCTTGCGATAGCACCTTCTACGATAGGTCTTGTCAGACCATGAATCTTAATATCCATCTGGATAGCAGTGATACCTTCGGTAGTTCCGGTTACCTTGAAGTCCATGTCTCCGAAGAAGTCTTCCAGACCCTGGATATCTGTAAGAAGTACGAAATCGTCATCGGTCTCACCGGTTACCAGACCACAGGAGATACCTGCTACCATCTTCTTGATGGGAACACCTGCTGCCATCAGGGACATGCAGGAAGCACAGGTAGATGCCATGGAGGTAGAACCGTTGGACTCGAAAGTCTCGGATACGGTACGGATAGCATAAGGGAATTCCTCTTCGCTGGGAAGTACAGGAATAAGTGCTCTCTCAGCCAGTGCACCATGACCGATTTCACGACGTCCCGGTCCTCTGGAGGGCTTTGTCTCACCTACAGAGTAGGAAGGGAAATTGTAATGATGCATATATCTCTTGCTTACTTCATTTTCATCCAAACCATCGATCTTCTGCTGCTCGGATAAAGGAGCCAATGTGCAGACATTACAGATCTGAGTCTGTCCACGGGTGAACATGGCAGAACCATGTACTCTGGGGATAATGTCTACTTCTGCAGCCAGAGGACGGATCTGGGTAATCTCACGGCCGTCAGGACGCTTGTGATCTTTTAAGATCATCTTACGAACGGTCTTCTTCTCATACTGATATACAGCTTCGCCCAGGATAGCCAGCCACTCTTCGTTCTCTGCAAAAGCTTCTTCCAGCTTAGCAGTGATCTCGCGGATGTTGCCTTCACGGGTCTGCTTATCATCAGTAAATACAGCTACTTCCATCTCTTCCGGAGTAACCAGTTTCTTCATCTCCTCGAACATTTCAGCAGGAATTGCGCAGCTTGTATATTCATGCTTCGGCTTGCCTGCTTCAGCTACAATCTTGTCGATGAAAGCGATGATGGTCTGGTTTACCTCATGAGCCCGGTAAATAGCCTCGATCATCTTAGCTTCAGGAATCTCGTTAGCTCCTGCTTCGATCATGATTACTTTTTCTTTGGTAGAAGCAACGGTCAGATTCAGGTCACCGTTCTTCCACTGCTCCTGAGACGGGTTGATGATGAATTCGCCATCAATCATACCTACCTGGGTCATAGCGCAGGGACCGTCAAAAGGAATATCGGAAATGCATGTTGAAATTGCAGCACCCAGCATAGCCACCAGCTCAGGACGGCAATCAGGATCCACGCTCATAACCATGGTGTTCAGGGTTACGTCATTGCGGTAATCCTTAGGGAATAAGGGACGCATAGGTCTGTCAATAACACGGCTGGTCAGAATTGCATTCTCACTTGCCTTGCCTTCTCTCTTGTTGAAGCCTCCGGGAATCTTACCTACGGCATAAAGCTTCTCTTCGTATTCTACGCTCAGAGGGAAGAAGTCGATTCCTTCTCTGGGCTTCTCAGATGCAGTTGCGGTACACAGTACTGTGGTATCGCCATAGTGCATAAATGCACAACCATTTGCCTGCTTGCCCACACGATTGATGTCTACAGAAAGTGTGCGGCCAGCCAGTTCCATTGAATAAGTCTGGTACATAGTATCCTCCATTCTGCCGTCTCTTACGGCTATCTGCTTTACCGTTTCTCACGGCTGTCATCTGCCGCATTGTGCGGCCTTTGCGCGGAACAGAAGATACCGAAACTACTGAAAAAAACAGGTAACACCTACCGGTTCCACATATTCTTTTCAGCGGTCTCGGGATTCAGTTCCGCTCCGCATGTCACTTTAGCACTGCGCTAAGAAAAATTTCCTTTTACGCAAGAAAACGGAGAGGCCGAATCTAATCGGACCTGCTCCGCCCTCAAACCAATGATTATTTTCTGAGACCCAGTTTTTCAATCAGAGCACGATATCTTGCGATATCCTTCTTCTTCAGATAACCAAGCAGACCACGTCTCTGACCTACCATCTTCAGCATACCACGACGGGAATGATGATCCTTGGGGTTCTCTTTCAGATGCTCGGTAAGCTCCTGAATTCTTGCGGTCAGAACTGCTACCTGAACCTCAGGTGAACCGGTATCACCGGCAGTTCTTGCATACTCATTGATAATAGCTGTGTTCTTCTCTTTGGAAATCATTGTAATATCCTCCTAAATAAAATAATTAACGCCGCGTCCTAAGGCTGGGTCGGAGTATCCCGAACCTGAGCACCGGCTCAAGCCATATTTGGCTTAACTCATACTAAAATATCATAACACAAGATATACAAAAAGTAAACAACAATTTTAAATTCTTTTCTGCTCAAACATAATGGCGCAGCTATCTTTAATCTTTGATCACACGGACACATTTTGCAGGTGTACGATAATTATATTTGCTGATCTTAATACCACTCTTAGGATTGCTGGCATGGATTACCTGTCCGCCACCGATATAAATGGCCACATGGTTGATGGTACCGCTGCTATTTGAATAAAAAACAAGATCACCGGGCTTTAAATCAGAGGCACTGATCTTTGTACCGTTCTTGGCCTGTTCACGGGAGGTGCGGCTTAAGCTGATACCGTAGTGCTTAAATACGCTCTGTACGAATCCGGAGCAATCGGCACCCTTTGTAAGGCTGGTACCGCCCCATACATAAGGATTGCCCAAAAACTTCTTAGCATATTCTACCAGGTCAACTCTGACGTCGGAAACACCTTGTCCATACAAAAGTTCAGACATGGTAATCGCTGTATTCAACTTAGACTCTACGACCACATACTCTGCGGATATATATGCATCTTCTCCATCAATGGATACTTTTACCCATTCACCCAGGTCTTCCAGATACTCCAGCTCTTCTCCCTCAGGCACCTGCGTATATACTTTACTGTCAAGACTTGCGCCATCTCGTACGTTAACACCGTTCGTAGTCACTCTTGCCACAGTCTTTACCAGGTCTCTTGCTGTCAGAACAGCTTCAGGACCCGTAAACAGATACTCTGCACTTACATAGCCTTCCACTTCTCCTGAAGTAATATGAGCCCAGCCGTCAATAATTTCAAGGACCTCACATGCTGCGTTCTTTGGAAGCTTGCCTGCCAGTTTTCCGCTTGTGGAAGGAGTCTCTCTGATATTCAGGTTGCCGGACTCTACATGAGCCAGTCCCAGATTGGTATAGCCCCAGGAAGCGCCCTTAGCTTCCTTTGCGATAGCTATGTATTCCTCTGTAGTCTTGCTGCCGGCCAGAAGACTCCCGGCGCCTGCTGTCTGCAGCACATTTTTGGCTACCAGCATCTCAGCTGCCATTGCTTCCATGGGAGCACCGAATGCAAGAGTTACACAAGTACCGATTATCCACACTTTCTTACATAATAATAATTTATTCATTACAGGGCCTTTCTATTCTTTAATCTCTCGTTACAACTTTGTTACAACTTTGTTAACAACCTACGTCACAAATTATAACAGCCCTCTACAGGATCTGTCAACTGTTTATCCGCAATTTCCCAGATTTTTCCCCCATTTTTGTACGAAATTCGTTCTTTTGTACAATTAAAGAGCTGAGCAGAATATCTGATCCCTCAGCTATTCTGCTCAGCCCGTTTAATTTTTATCTGCTCCACTCTGCACCTGCAGCAATATCCAATTTCAACTGTTCCTTTAATTCGTCCAAGCTGTCGAACCGTCTCTCCGGCCGCCTAAATTCGTAAAGGCTGACTTCAATTTCAGTCCCATAGATCTCCTCATGGAAATCATAAAGATACGATTCTACTCCCAACACCCGCTCTTGCGTAACCGTAGGTTTGTATCCTACATTACTGATAGCCCTGTAGCGTTTTCCATGGTAAAGCACACCGGAGTAATATACGCCGTTTGGCGGAACCAGTTTGCTTGCAGCAGGCAACAGATTTACAGTTGGCATTCCAAGAGTCCTGCCGATACGGTTGCCATGTACTACTTGTCCCACAAAGGAGTACGGTCTTCCGAGAAGCTGCTCTGTAAGCAGCATGTTCCCCGCTTCTACCTGCTCTCGCACATAAGTAGAGCTGATCTCCTGATCATCAAACCTGATTTTTTCGATGGTTTTAACCTCGTACTCAAACTCCTCTGCCATTTTCTCAAGCAGTACGGCATTTCCTTTGCCTCCGGCACCAAAGGATAAATCCGTTCCTGCTGCAATAAACCTGACATTCATCTGTTTTACCAGAATTTCCCCAACGAACTCTTCCGGCGCCATAGCTGCTGTTTCCCCTGTCAGAGGAAATTCTATGAGAATATCCACACCTATTCTTTCAAGAAGTACTCTCTTTTCCTCCCGCGTTGTCAGTTCTTTTCCGTCACTTAATCCGAAAAGCACTGCCGGCGCCGGATCAAAAGTAAAAACGCAGGCCGCCAGCCCCTTTTTCTTTTGCTCCAGAATTTCCTCCAAAAGTCGCCTGTGGCCGATATGGAGTCCATCAAATTTACCGATTGCCACAGCGGTCTCTCTCTTCAGATAAAATTGTGTTGTATCGGCTATAATTTCCATATTTCCTCCAGCTTGTCCATTTGTGTACTTATAAAAACATCTTTACCGGTTTGTACCAATGTCTGCTCTCTTCCCATGCATAGATGCCGTAGAAACGTTCCTCTTCGTTGTATACCCTAACCCATTGGCCTTCTTTGTATTTCTTTTTTTCTACTGTATGGTCAGGATAAAAAGAATTGCCATTGTCAATCAGCTTCTGATGCTCTCGGATCACATGAAGGGAAGAATACTGCGCAAAACATTCGTCCACGCTGCGAACCACTCCCTCCAATTGCCCATGAAGCTTGAGCGCCTGCAAATCCTGCAATGTCAGTGCTCGATCTATGGCAAATTCGCCCACCCTTGTCCTTTTCAGCAATTCCATAGCACCGCCACAGCCCAGCTTTCTTCCAATGTCGTCACAAAGTGTCCTGATATAAGTACCCTTGGAACAAACGACCCGAATCAATACCCTGGGAAGCTCCATCTTAAGAATCTCAATCTCATGGATGGTAACAGGTCTGGCCTGACGCTCCACTTCTTTGCCCGCTCTTGCAAGTTCATACAGCTTTTTCCCATTAACCTTAAGGGCGGAATACATGGGCGGTACCTGCAGATATTCTCCCCGGAAGCCTAATATCGTTTGGCGTACTTCATCTTCAGTACAATTTACTTCTTTCTCTTCCAGAATCTGTCCCGTAGTATCCTGTGTATCCGTAGTCACTCCGAGAAGCAGCCACGCCTCGTATTCTTTATCTCTGTCAGCAAGCATATCACAGAGCTTGGTGCCGCTTCCCAGACACACCGGAAGGACACCTATCGCCTCAGGATCCAGGGTACCGGTATGACCAATTTTCTTCTGTCCGCAGATTCCCCGCATCTTAGCTACAACATCATGAGAAGTATATCCTGCTTCTTTATATACATTAATAATTCCGTTTAACATCCCTTCTCCTTCAATTGCTTTTCAATATGCAATGACAGGTTGTTGACACAGTCATGGAAAGTCCCTTTCATAGTGCAGCCTGCTGCACGCATGTGACCGCCGCCTCCAAAATAAGCCGCCACCTTAGACACATCTACATTCTCATTGGAACGCAGGCTTACTTTATATTCCAGCACATCTGTCTGATACATGAATATAGCACAATCCACATCCTTAATGTTGCGCAGGTGGTTAACGATGCCATCCAGGTCAGACGGTTCCGCACCATAAAACTCCATCATCTGACGGGTCATACAGCTGACAATACCTCTGCCGCTTAGGAAACGCATGCTCTCGATCAGTGCCCTTCCCATGATTTGAGATTGGCGGTATGTTTTCTGATAAAAAGTCTCTTCAATCAGTCTCGGGAAATCAAATCCAAAGGAGATCAGCTTTGCAGCCTTTTCCAATGTTTCCGGAGCAGTATTGGAATACTGGAATACACCCGTATCATGAATAATACCAATGTAAATAGCTTTCGCTAAATCGCAGTCCAACTGCTCCTTATCAATCAGATCATAAATAAGCTCACTGGTAGAACTTGCTTTGGGCATCACATAGTTCACTGTACCGCATCCCAAATTGCTGATATGATGGTCTATATTGATAGTTTTGACCGCATCTTCAAAATATTTAGAACTGCTTCCCAGTCTCTCCTGGGCACAGTCCAGGCAGAAGAACACATCAAATGTGGTATTCTCTGCACATTCCGTGTCAATTTCCTCAAAGCCTTTGATCTCGCTGAAAATCTCAGCGGGCTTTTCCAAAAAAACCTTTATGTATGTGTTCGGCATACATTTTTTCAAATATTGATATAATGCCAGACATGAACCAACACAATCTCCATCAGGACGAATGTGTCCGCCAATCCCAATTGTACTGGCATCCTTACACTCATTTAGAATATTCATGTTGTTTCCTCCTTATATATAAGACGCTCCTGTCTCATCTATTCGCTGATAAGTTCCCTGCTGCCTGCATGATGCCGGGAAAGCAGGGACTTACTTCACGCAGATCAATTATTCCTCACTATCCTCTTCCGATTCTTTATTCCCCATAACTTCATCAATCTTTCTGGACATGTTCACCCCATACTCAATGGACTGATCCATTACAAAAGTAATGTTCGGTGTATTTCGCAGATTTATAGTTTTAGCCAGTCTTGACTTAATAAATCCTTCTGCGCTTTTCAGTCCCTGTAAAGTAGCCTCTCTGGCTTCTTCTCCCCCCAGTACACTGATCCATGCCTTACAGCTCTTTAAGTCCGGTGCCACTTCCACAGCTACCACACTGGTCAGCGGACTGATTCTGGGATCCTTAATTTCTCCCCTGATCACTTCTGCCAGAACCTTCTGCACTTCCCCGTTAATACGGGTATTCTTAACACTATTTTTTCTCATATAACTCCTTTTTCACTATCCCTGATGCCCACGGGAAGAATCGCCAAAGCGATTCTTCCCGATAAGGTCTTATTATCGTGGTACCTCAACCATGATATAAGCTTCTACGATATCCAATTCCTGCATCTGGTCAAATCCGTCAAATACCAGACCACATTCGAAGCCTGACTTAACTTCTTTCACATCATCCTTGAATCTCTTCAGAGAAGCCAGACTGCCTTCGTAAATCTGCTTACCTTCACGGCTGATACGTACCTTGCAGCCCCTCTGGAAGATACCGTCCAGAACGTAGGAACCTGCAATGTTACCGATAGCAGATGCCTTGAAGATCTGACGTACTTCGGCATGGCCGATCACTTTCTCCTCAAATACAGGATCCAACATACCCTTCATAGCAGCTTCAATATCTTCGATCGCCTGATAGATTACCTTGTACAGGCGCATGTCTACACCTTCTCTTTCAGCAGTAGCCTTGGCTGTTGCATCAGGACGTACATTAAAGCCAATGATGATAGCACTGGAAGCAGTTGCCAGCATTACATCAGATTCGTTGATGGCACCTACACCACCATGGATACATTTGACTACTACTTCTTCATTAGACAGTTTCATCAGAGACTGTTTTACAGCTTCTACGCTGCCCTGAACGTCAGCTTTGACAATCAGGTTCAGTTCTTTCAGATTGCCTTCCTGAATCTGGGAGAACAGATCATCCAGAGACATTCTGGACTTCGTCTCCTCCAACATTTTTTCCTTATTCTGAGCCAAATATGTCTCAGCATAAGATTTTGCTGTTTTATCACTGTCATGCGACAGGATGACCTCACCTGCACTGGGTACATCTGACAGACCCAGGATTTCTACAGGTGTAGAAGGACCGGCTTCTTTTACCCTTCTGCCCTTGTCATCTACCATAGCTCTTACCTTACCGTGGCAGGAACCTGCGGAAACGAAATCACCTACATGCAGCGTACCTTTCTGGATCAAAACGGTAGCCACGGGACCTCTTCCCTTATCCAGCTGTGCTTCGATCACAAGACCTCTTGCTTTTCTCTTAGGATTGGCTTTCAGTTCCATGATATCAGCAGTCAGCAGAATCATTTCCAACAACTGTTCAATTCCTTCTCCGGTCTTGGCAGATACCGGTGCAAATACTGTGCTTCCGCCCCAGTCTTCACTGACCAGTTCATACTCGGTCAGTTCCTGTTTTACACGCTCGATATTAGCTGAAGGTTTATCAATCTTATTCACTGCTACAATGATTTCGATACCTGCAGCCTTGGCATGGTTAATCGCCTCAACGGTCTGAGGCATAACACCGTCATCTGCTGCAACTACAAGAATGGCGATGTCTGTTGAATTTGCACCACGCATACGCATAGCAGTAAATGCTTCATGTCCGGGAGTATCCAGGAAAGTAATCTTACGGCCTCCTGCATTTACGGTATATGCACCGATATGCTGGGTAATACCGCCTGCTTCCTTATCGGTTACGTTGGTCTTACGGATAGCATCCAGCAGAGAGGTCTTACCATGGTCAACGTGACCCATTACGCAGACTACAGGAGGTCTTTCCACCAGATCATCCTCGGATTCCTCATCCTCTTTCAATAACTCTTCGATAACGTCAACTTTTTCTTCTTTTTCACAGAGGATCTCATATTCCATTGCGATATTCTCAGCATCTTCATAAGAAATCTCCTGGTTCACAGTTACAATCTTGCCTTGCAGGAACAGCTTCTTAATGATAGCAGCAGGCTGCATTCTCATCTTCTCCGCCAGATCCTTAATGGTAATCGTCTCAGGAAGTGTAATAACTTTGATTACCTCTTCTACTACTTCTTCTTTCTTCTTCTCAGGCTTGATAAAGCGGCCGGGTTTGTTCTTCTGCACTTCTTCCTCTTCATACATCAGATCTTTGCGGTTGCGCTTATCTTTCTCCTGACTGAAGCGTCTCTTTTCTTCTTCACGCTTTTTCTCGATGTCTTTTGCAGGAGCTTCTGCCGCGAATCCTTTAGACGATGACTTATCGCGGAATCTATCTCCCTGTCCTCCACCGGCTCTGCTATCGCGGCGATCACCGCCAAAACCACGGCCACCGCCCTGGCTGCTGCCGCCACCGCGGCGCTCACCCTGGCCACCTTCGAAGCCAGATCTGGAAGGTTTCTGAGAACCATCCTTGTTGTAGGAAGATCTGCCATTATCTGCTCCTCCTTTGTTTGCACCATTGAAACGCCCCTGGGAACGGCCATCCTGGTTACGTCCATCGCGGAAACGATTCTCACCATTTCCCTGATATCTTCCGCCCTGGCCACGATCACCATTCTGTTCTCTATTCTGACCGAAGCCGCGCCCATCCTGTCTGCGGCCGTCCTGACTACGATTTTCCTGACCACGACCGTCACGGTTTCTGTTATCCTGAGAACGATTCTCTCTGTTTCTGTTGTCCTGGAAACGTCCCTCCTGGTTTCTTTCCTGTCTGTCAGCACCCTTCTGCTCAAAAGGTTTGTTTTCTTTCTCCACAGTTCTTGCTTCTGCTGCAATTACTTCCTTTGCTTCTACAGGGGCTGCTGCCTTGGTCTCCACGTTCTCTGCCATAACCTGTGCGGCCGTCTTAACAGCTTCCTCCACAGGCTTCTCAGCTACCGGACGCGCCTTGGGCGGCTGAGCCTTAGGCGGCACCATCTGTACACTGGGAGTGGGAGAAGGAGGTGTCAGCGGCTTAATCGGACGTACCGGTGCCTGCTGTGCCTTTCCCTTATTATTCTGTCCGCTCTGACCACTCTGGGCGGAACGGCTGCTCTGACCTGTACGGCTGCTCTGTGCCTGCTTACTTCCCTGGGAACTATAGTTGCCGGAACCGGTATAACCACCCTGTGTGGAATAACCGCTCTGGGAACTGTAGTTTCTCTGTCCGCTGCCCTGACGTGAAGTTCCCTGCTGGGATCTCTGTCCGGGAATATTAGAATTCTGCGGATTACTTACAAAAATAATCTTCTTTTTCTTTTTCGGAGTATCTGACTCTTTACCGTTCTCTTCTCCTGCTTCTTTGGAATTTTCTGCTGTCTTAGGAGCCTCAGCTCTTTCCTGGGAAGCTGTCTGTACTTTTACTTCTGATTCACTTTCATTAGAAAATTCTTTACGCACCATCGTTACTATATCATCCTCCAGGGAACTTTGGGCTGCTTTCACCTCTACTCCCTTTTTCTGTAAGAAATTTATTATATCTTTACTGTTTTTGTTTATCTCTTTTGCCAGTTCGTGTACTTTGACTCTCGCCACGCTAACTACCTCCATTCTACTGTCTGTTTTTAAGCTTCCAGATATCCGATAACGCTCTGTGCCAATCCTGCATTGACAATCGCCAGAGACGATCTCATGTCCTTACCAATGGCCCGCCCCAGTTCTTCCCTGGTGCCATAGAGCTTTAAAGGAACCTGATAGAAGCTGCATTTATCAGTAAACAGCTTTCTGGTATTCTCCGATGCATCCTCTGCTACGATAACCAGCATGGCCGAACCGTCCTTTACTGCATTCAATGTCTGCAATTCTCCGCTCACTACATTACGCCCTCTTGCCGCAAGTCCAAGCGTTGACAATACTTTATTTTGCCTCAAACTTTTCAAACTCCTTCTTCAGGGCTGCAAACTCCTTTTCCAGGTCATCGTACACCTCATCCGGAATACTCATCTTAAAAGAGCGCTCCAGGCCTCTGTTCTTACGGGCCTTTAATAAACAATCCTCTTGTTTACAAAGATATGCGCCTCTTCCGTTCTTTTTGCCTGTTGCATCCAGACAAATGTGCCCTTCCACGGTCTTTAAGACTCTCAGCATCTCTTTCTTGCCTTTCATCTCACCGCAGCCTACACACTGTCTCAAAGGAACCTTCTTAGCCATCCTTACTATTCCTCTCCGTCGAAACTGCCTTCCTCGTATTCCTCTTCTTCATAATCCTCATCATAATCGATGTAGTCTTCATAACGGAATCCGGGGGCATCCTTTGCCTGTGTCTCTGACTTGATATCAATCTTGTACCCTGTAAGTCTTGCTGCCAGTCTTGCATTCTGGCCCTCTTTACCTATGGCCAGAGACAGCTGATAATCAGGTACGACTACTTTAGCAGTCTTATCATCGGGATCTGCAAATACTGCTACGATCTTAGCCGGTGATAATGCATTCTGAATCAGATTACCGGGGTTCTCATCCCATGTGACAATATCAATCTTTTCACCGTGAAGCTCTTCCACAATAGCGTTTACTCTGGCACCGTTCATGCCTACGCAGGCGCCAACGGCATCTACATTAGGGTTGTTGCTCCATACTGCAATCTTGGTACGGCTTCCGGCTTCTCTTGCAATACTCTTGATCTCTACGACACCTTCTCTGATTTCGGTAACTTCCTCTTCGAACAGTCTCTTGACCAGTTCCGGATGGGTGCGGCTTACATTGATGCGAGGTCCTTTAGGTGTATTCTTTACTTCCAGAACATATACCTTGATACGCTCGGTAGGTCTGAATACCTCACCTTTTACCTGCTCGCTTTCGCTTAACATAGCGTCTGCCTTGCCCAGGTTGATACTGATGTTACGTCCTACATAACGCTGTACCACACCGGTCATCACATCTTTCTCTTTTTCAAAATACTGATTGTAGATTACGCTTCTTTCTTCCTCACGGATTTTCTGCAAGATAACGTTCTTGGCATTCTGGGTAGCGATACGTCCGAATTCCTTAGACTTAATCTCTACATGGATAATATCTCCTACGGAAGCCTTAGCAGAAATCTCTCTTGCGTCCTCCAAAGCGATCTGCAGACAATCATCTTCCACATCATCCCCGGTCTCCACTACTTCCTTCTCTGCATACACCAGGAAATCACATGTCTCACGGTTGATCTCTACCTTGACATTATCTGCTTTTCCGAAGTGGTTCTTGCAGGCTGTTACCAGAGAATTCTCAATTGCTTCAAAAAGAGTATCTTTGCTGATCTCTTTCTCCTTCTCCAGAATATCCAGTGCTTCCATTAATTCTTTGTTCATTTTCTTACGTTTCCTCCATTCTTATTTAAAAATCCAGTGCTAATCTGATCAGTGCAATCTCGCTTCGTTCAAAAGTTCTGGAAATCTCCCCTTCCAGAATCGTAATCTGCTTCTCGTCAAAACCTGTCAGCACGCCGGCAAATTCCTTACATTTGTCAATGGGCTTGAACAGCTTGATCTCCACCTCTTCGCCGATGCTCTTTAAAAGGTGCTTATCTTTCTTAAGTGTTCTGCCCAGTCCCGGGCTGCTGACTTCCAGAATATAGGCATCCGGAATGAAGTCCTCTCTGTCCAGAGCCTCAGAAAGCGCACGGCTCACATTTTCACAATCGATAATATTGACACCTTCCGGCTTGTCAATGTATGCCCTCAGATACCAGTCCGAACCTTCCTTGACATACTCCACATCATAGATTTCCACACCGTTTGCCTGTGCAATGGGGGAGAGAAGCGCTTCTGTCTTTGCTTCATAATCATCTCTTCTGGACATTCCTCACCATTCCTTTCCTATCCATACATACAAGAAAGAGTGGCACGCGTCCACTCTTTATCCAGTAATTATCATTCAGTTCATCTTTAGTATAGTCTTCTTTTCAGGGAATGTCAACACCTTTTTTCCGGAAAAACCGTAAAAACACGGTTCCTCTCAGTCATGCATTTTTTATTCAGGCAGCACGCTCATGAAGTAACGATAAAAATTCCCTCCGATGACATTAATCACATCTTCCTTACTCATCCCTCTCTGTAATAACAGTGCCGTCAATTCAATCATCTGCGCGTGAGAAGTCAGGCAATCCTCTTCCACATAGTTCTTTACCGGAAAAGATGGCAGTGCGCGATAATAGGAATCGCAAAGATCAAAACCAAAACCGACATGCTTAGAGCCGATTTTGCCCACTTCATACTCCACCTGCCTGCAAAGCCCGTTCAGACAGTCCTCTTCCGTGGCAGTCTCATTTTTCACTCCTACAAAACAGCCTGCAGCATTGAGCCCCATGATTCCACCGGCGTTCTTCAAAATCTCCATCTGGTCATCCCCCAGATTTCTATGGGCATACTGAACAGTTCTTGCATTGGAATGAGATGCAATGAATGGCTTAGCGGCGAATTCTGCTATTTCATAAAATCCGTCGTCATTGATATGGCTGACATCCACGAACATATGATGGTCTTCCATATATCGAATTACTGCTCTTCCTGCTTTCGTGAGCCCGCCTTTGGGATTCTCTTTGTCTCTGGAACCTCCGCTTCCTGTAGCCAGCATGTTCTGACGACTCCATGTCAGAGAAGCACCTCTCACGCCCATTTCGTACAATGCTCTTAATAGGGAAACATGATCGCCTATGCAATCCAGTCCTTCCATGTAAAGCAGAATTCCGATTTTATGATTGGTTTTCAGTCTGCGCAGATCCTCCTTGCTCTTTACGATCATCAATTCATCGTCCAGAGAGTCTAACTCCTCATAAAGTGCCGCGATCTGATCCATGGTATTTAAGAGACCCATGGCCGGCAGCAATTGGGATTCTACAAAAACAGAAGATACGATCAGGTTCAATCCGGCATGTTTCCAGTTGTCCAAAAAGCGGTTTTGGATAATATCTTTTTCTCCGCCAAGCCGACGGTAAAAGATTTCTGCCGCCAGATCCAGGTGGGCATCCACGACAATATTTTCTTTATGCAGCTGCTTTGCTTCCTCTATATATTTTTCTGCAATGTATCTTTTCTTATCCATCTAGCCACATATCCTCTTTCGAGTAATATATTTACACTACTGTCCTGAATCCCTTACCCAGAATATCGCTTGAGTTAGTAATTACTGTAAATGCATGTTTGTCTGTTTCTTTGATAAACTGCTTCAACTGTACTGCCTGTCCTCTGTTAAGTACAGTGATGATCATCTTACGGTTCTCGCCGGTAAAAGCCCCGGAGCACACAGATACGGTAGCTCCTCTATGCAGCTCTTTATTGATATAATCACAGATTTCCGTGTCTTTATCCGTAATGATGGTAAAGCACTTGCTCAGGTTGATACCGTCTATCACATTATCCACCACAAAAGCTTTCATAATAAGTCCCAACACTGAGAACATACCCGTTTCAATATCAAATACCCAGAAACTGGCCACGGCAAGAATAATATCTGTACATAACAGCGCTCTGCCAATGTTAAGATTCGTGTATTTTTTCAAAATCATTGCTACAATGTCGGTTCCGCCTGAACTAGCTTTTTCATTAAAAATCAGGGCACTGCCCACTGCGGTCAGGCCAATTGCAAAAATCAGTTCCAGCAGTTTCTGATTCGTCAGCGCATGCTCTAAAGGAATCACTACTTCAAATACCCTCGTGCATATGGACATCAGCATGCTGCTGTATATCGTTTTAAACGCAAAACCTTTACCTAATACAAGAAGCCCCACAACCAGCAAGAGTATGTTAATGATCATCATGTACTCTGCCGCGGTCAGCACCGGTGCAACTGCTGCCAGAATCATGGACATGGCACTGACTCCGCCTGTGGAGAAATTATTGGGGAACTTGAAAAAATAAATTCCCGCCGCCATGATAATCGATCCTGCTGTTATGATCAGGTACGAAACAATTGTGTCAACTCTTTTGTTCTTCATTTTCTTTTCCTCTCCGACCCTACCGAATTGTTTAAAACCTGTTCTATTTTACCGCTAGTTAATCTAAATATCAAGTCAACATTTTTAGATTTTGGTACATTCATTCAATTTAATGCTTTTAAATAGATTTGGCAAGCCTCATATTCTTTCAGTGCAGGTGCTACCTGCAGCCCTGCATACATCAGATCACTTCCATAATGTACCGAGCCATCCTCCAGCTCATACTGCATTTCAGGATCCAGCCCTTTGATCTGAATCCATCTGGGGCAGCGATTACCTTCGATTTCGGTAATTACAATGCTGACCAGCGCTTCCTTCTTGTCCTCACTTACGATCTCCCATGCCATGAACGAGGCTTTTCCCGGTGCAGTCAAGCGGTAATAATCTCCTTCATGTACTAAGTCGTAATACTTGTGATAAAGTCTTACCTGTTCTTTTACCTGCTCCTTCTCTTCCTCAGAAAGCTTCTGCAGATCCATCTCATAACCGAAGCTTCCTGCCATTGCTACCACTGCTCTGGTGTGGAAAGGCACCACTCTGCGGGTCTGATGATTGGGGCATACGGACACATGACTTCCTACGGTAGAAATAGGATAGAACAAGCTGCTGCCATACTGTATGGTAGTTCTGTTGATGGCATCGGTATTATCACTGCACCAGATCTGAGGAGAATAGTACATAATGCCCAAGTCATATCTTCCGCCGCCACCGCTGCAGCCTTCGATCATAATCTCCGGAAATGCACTTGTGATTCTTTCCATCAAGTCATATGTACCAAGCACGAAACGGTGATATACTTCTCCCTGTCTGTCAGTAGGTAACGCAGCGCTGTAAGCATCACTGATACTGCGGTTCATATCCCACTTCACATAGGAAATGTTGGCACTCTTTAATATAGAAGAAATCTGTTCAAAAAGATAATCTCTTACCTCCTGTCTTCCCATATCAAGCACCATCTGGGAACGGCCAAGATTAGGCTTTCTGCCGGGCTGGGTGAGTGCCCAGTCCGGATGCGCACGATACAGGTCGGAATCTTCACTGATCATCTCAGGTTCAAACCACAGACCGAACTTCATTCCCATCTGATTGATTTTCTCAGCTAAAGCACCCATGCTGCCACCAAGCTTTTCCTCATTGACAAACCAGTCACCCAGACCGCACATATCATTATTTCTCTTACCGAACCAGCCATCATCCAGAACCATCATCTCAATGCCCAACTCTGCGGCAGAAGCTGCAATGCCGGTAAGTTTTTCCAGGTCAAAATCAAAATAAGTAGCTTCCCAGTTATTGATGAGAATCGGACGTTTTTTCTTCATATAGATGCCACGGCATATGTGTCTATTTACAAAACGGTGCAGCTTTCTGGACAGGCTGCCAAGACCGTCACTGCTGTAGCAAAGAACTGCCTGAGGTGCTGTAAAAGACTCTCCTGTATTCAACTGCCAAATAAACTGATCAGGCTGAATACCGCCGCAAAGTCTTATCGTTCCTCTCTGATCCTTCTGGACGCTGATTTGGAAACCTCCGCTGTATACCAGTTGGAAGCTATAGCACTCCCCTGCATCCTCTCCTGCAAGCGGATCACACAAGACTATGGAAGGATTCATATGGTGGCTGGAGGTTCCTCTTCTGCTGTCCAGATGAATGGCTGCGTGATCCACGTGGGTACGCTCCACCTTTCGTTCCATGCCCCATTTTCCCGGAAGATAGATAATATCCTTTTCTCCATACTGGAAATCTATGTTGGCAGACATCATCTTGTAAAGCGTGACCTTCTCTTCCCCCACATTACGAAGCACCGCCGTTCTCGTAATCACATCCTGCCCGGGGAATACACCGTAGTACAGATCCACTTCCACTTCTTTTACCGTATCTTTCATATGAATGATGAGTGTCTCGCTTTTTACTTCCTCATCGTGTGCGGCAGGCATTCCTTCTATCTTGTAGGCACCTTTCCTGATCTCATAGCCCTGATAACGCAGATCTAACCCAAAGCTTCCGTCTGCATACGCCAGTTCTACACTTTTCTCACGATAATCTCCTACTCCGCAGGAGGAAAATTCCTGGGGCAGCACATCCAATGAATACTTTCTGTAATCAGATAACTCATAAGGATTTCCTGAAAAAGCCACACCCTCATGTCGTATCAGGTACTCCGTTGTGCCTTTTACAGGTCTTCCATAATATAAGTGTAACAAAACTCCATACTCGTCTGCCTGCATCTGATAGCAGGAGCTTGCTGTTTCCAGTGTAAAAATCCGCATATCTTCTTCAAATCTGATCGCCATAGTGACCTCCGTTTTTCATCATGTAGTAACTTCATAGTAAAAGAATTGCAGGCCACTGTCTATGGACTTTTTTTACTAATCCATGTGTTTTTGTTTCATTTCATATTCTCTATTCTATAATCGTATACTGCATCCACTCATACAACAGCTTTGACCCTTCCACAATCTCCGCCGGCAAAAGTGCTCTGGCCACCAGCTTCAATTCCTCCGACTCAATATCGGTCCTGCGCAGATTCGCATAATCACCGTCTATACTTACCACTACATATTCAAACCTGTTCATAATCTTTTCCTTTCTATAAGCAATTAAAAGGTCCGGGACACCCTCCAGGAACCCGGACCTTATAACCTGCTTTTATTCACTTTAATCTAAGCGACATTCCTGCCTCACAAGCCCTTACATCATACCGCCCATTCCGCCGGCACCTGCAGGCATAGCAGGGGTCTCTTCCTTAATATTAGCCACAACAGACTCGGTGGTCAGCAATGTGCTGGCTACGCTGGTAGCGTTCTGCAGTGCGCTTCTGGTAACCTTTGCAGGATCCAGGATACCTGCTTTTACCATGTCAACATACTCTTCTTTCAGCGCATCAAAGCCTACACCTACTGCAGACTCTCTTACTTTATTAATAATAACGCTTCCTTCCAGACCTGCATTAGCAGAAATGTGGAACAGAGGAGCTTCCAGTGCCTTCAGAACAATGGTTGCACCGGTCTTCTCATCACCTTCCAGAGTCTCAGCCAGTTTGGCAACTTCCTTGGAAGCGTGAATATATGCGGAACCACCACCACAGATGATACCTTCTTCTACTGCTGCTCTGGTAGCTGCCAAAGCATCTTCCATACGAAGCTTAGCTTCCTTCATTTCGGTCTCGGTAGCAGCACCTACACGGATAACAGCTACGCCGCCTGCCAGTTTAGCCAGTCTCTCCTGCAGCTTCTCTCTGTCAAAATCAGAAGTAGTCTCTTCAATCTGAGCCTTAATCTGAGCGATTCTGCTCTGGATAGCAGCCTTATCGCCTTCACCGTCAACGATAACGGTGTTCTCTTTCTGAACTTTAACAGACTTAGCGTGACCAAGCATGCTCATGTCGGTATCTTTCAGTTCATAACCAAGCTCGGAGCTGATTACGGTACCGCCGGTCAGGATAGCAATATCTTCCAGCATAGCTTTTCTTCTGTCACCATAGCCGGGAGCCTTAACAGCTACTACATTGAAGGTACCACGCAGTTTGTTTACGATCAGAGTAGTCAGAGCTTCACCTTCTACATCTTCAGCAATGATCAACAGCTTAGCGCCGGACTGAACGATCTGCTCTAACAGAGGCAGAATCTCCTGGATGCTGGAAATCTTCTTGTCAGTGATCAGAATGTAAGGATTGTCAAGAACTGCTTCCATCTTATCCATATCAGTTGCCATGTAAGCAGAGATGTATCCTCTGTCAAACTGCATACCTTCTACCAGATCCAGCTCAGTCTGCATGGTCTTGGACTCTTCGATGGTGATGACACCGTCTCCGGATACCTTTTCCATAGCATCTGCTACCAGCTGACCTACTTCCTCATCGCCGGCGGAAATAGCTGCTACTCTTGCAATATGATTCTTGCCGTCTACCTTCTGGCTCATCTTAGGGATAGCTTCTACTGCACAGTCGGTAGCCTTCTTCATACCTTTTCTTAAGATGATAGGGTTAGCGCCTGCTGCCAGGTTCTTCATACCTGCATTGATCATAGCCTGTGCCAGAACAGTTGCTGTAGTAGTACCGTCACCTGCTACATCGTTGGTCTTGGTAGCTACTTCCTTCACCAGCTGTGCGCCCATGTTCTCGAATGCATCTGCCAGTTCGATTTCTTTTGCA
Source organism: Acetatifactor sp. (assembly GCA_045545375.1). Lineage (GTDB taxonomy): Bacteria > Bacillota > Clostridia > Lachnospirales > Lachnospiraceae > Acetatifactor. The sequence goes on along the minus strand of JAZQAT010000045.1, from coordinate 57,113 downwards.
ATGGTTACACCGTCATTGGTGATCAGGGGAGCACCGAAGGATTTGTCCAGAACAACGTTTCTTCCTTTCGGTCCTAAGGTTACTCTTACGGTATCAGCCAGCTGGTTGACACCGGATTCTAATGCTGCACGGGCTTCTGCGCCGTATTTAATCTCTTTTGCCATAATGATACGCCTCCAAATTTACAATATTTTATTTACTGAATGATTGCCAGAATATCGCTCTGCTTTACGATGATGTATTCTTCATCATCAAGCTTTACTTCTGTTCCTGAGTATTTGGAATAGATTACGTTGTCGCCAACCTTAACTTCCATCTTAATTTCCTTGCCGTCTACTACTCCGCCGGGTCCAACAGCCAGGACTTCAGCCTGCTGAGGCTTCTCCTTATTCTGTCCGGGAAGAACAATACCGGATTTGGTTGTCTCTTCTGCTACTAACTGCTTTAATACCACTCTGTCACCTAAAGGTACTAATTTCATGATTGATGCCTCCTTATATAAAAAATAGTGCTTTCTTTTGTTGTTAGCACTCTTTTGTGTCGAGTGCTAATTTCTAAGACATATATTAATTTCATATGGGCTTCTTTGCAACCGCATACACGGTTATTCATATTCTATTTTCTTTCATTTTCTAACTTCAGCTCGTTTTTTCTCTCATTTTCTTATATCAATAAAGAAAATGGAATTTAATAGATATTTTAGAATTTCTCAGCAAATTGAAAAAGGGACATTGCCGAAGCAATTGTCCCTCTCTAACCTCTGATTAACACTTCCATCAACACTTGATTTCCAGATATCCAAGCAGCTTACTCATATCATACTCTTCCAGCACGCCCAGATTCGGATCATAGAACTTACCGTCAAAATGCACCAGATAATGGCAGAAACGTCCCATCTTCTCCATCATGATACAGCACTTAGGCAGCACTGCCTCTCTTCCCTCTGTGTACATGATAATATCACTGTGGTCAATACCGAAATAATTCAGCGCTGAAATCATTCTTCCCATGGTAGCCTGCCACTCTCTGCAATCCATCGCCGCGCTTACTTCTGCAATGGTGATGCCTGCCAGCATAGCCACGCAGGCCTGTCCGCACAGACCATCCTGCTTCTGCAGTATAACATCCATGCTGTCAATCTTGCGGATCGGATTCTCTAAACTGTATGGGCTGTCCTGATCCATCTTGATCAGAGAGCCTGTCACATGAAGCAGCACCCGGTGAGGCACATTCAACTCTACAGACACTGCATCTTCATCATCTATATGAATCTCGTAGTTGCCTTTCTCAAGAGGCAGCAGTTCACATTCAATCACCTTATTATCCAAAACAACATCAGCCCTGATCACATCACGCTGCTTACAGACTTCCCATACATTGAACGGAATCTGGATCATATAACCTTTTGCTTTTTTCTCAACTTTTGATTCAAAATAATATCTCATTAGGCCCTCCAAGTACTTTGTTCATAATTTCTCGCATTTCCATTGCAAACGATTGTAACAAATTCTCCAATCCTTGAAAATACTTTTCCCATAAGTACTTGAAAAAAAACATCTCGATAAAAAAATATCAAACTTTAACCTTAACGGGCACGTTTCACCTGAGAAGGCGATACACCGAAGCGCTTTTTAAACAGTTTACTAAAATGGTAAGCATCGTCATATCCTATAGAAGCAGCAGCTTCCTGGATACTGCCGGTCCAGCCGTTTTGCAAAAGCTCATACGCTTTCTCCAGACGGATGTTGATCAGGTGGCGAATAGGTGTGTCACCGGTCTCTTTTTTAAAGATCTTAGAGACATAAAAAGAACTCAGGTACATATTTTCCGCAATCCGATCCAAAGAAATCTTTTCGTTGTAGTGGTCCTCAAAATAGTTGAGAATCTGCTCTACCACATATTTTCTGTTTACAGATTCAAAAGCACAGCCGCCGGTACGCTCCACAGGTTCGTACTGCTCTCTGATGATCAGGAGAAGCAGCTGGATCATGTAGGATTTCAGCATATAATAGCGTCCCTGCTTATACACGGCATTTTCCGCATCCATGGCAGAGCAGATGCGCAATACTTTCTGGCGCAAATCACCTGAAGTATGCAGCACCGGCTGTCCTTCCGGTAACGGCAGGGAATTTGGGGGCAGGTCTTTTAACTGAAAATCAGTTACTGCCAAGAAGAAATCCGTGGTCGGTGTCTCATTTCCCTCAATCACAAGCACCTGATGCTTCACACCGGGATTCATGATGATAAGATCCCCCTCTGACACATCATAAATATGCCCATCCAGGCGATATTTTCCGCAGCCCGAAAAAACAAACGCCACCTCAAGATACTCGTGACTATGATAAGAATCCTGCTTCTCTCTGAGTCCCTTCCAGGTAAAAAGGAATTTGGGATTCAGCTCTTCCTCAAAAATACTTTCATTGTCGCACATCTTCAGTACCTCTCTTTGCATGTTATCCTGCCAAAAGCGACTTGTTCTTTATTGTACAACAAAATACATCAAAGGTGCAAGATATTCCATTTCTTTTTTGCTCATAAAAAAGTACATTTTAGGCAGATACCAATCTTTCTACTAAGGGAGGAAATCATTATGACACCTATGAAGTGGTTCTACTCATTCCTGAAAAAGTACAGCGGCCTGATATGTCTGGGACTGGTGATGACAACTGCCATTGCAGCCTTGTCCATTGTTAATCCGTACATATCAGGTGTAATTGTGGATGAGGTCATCCAGGCAGGAAATTATGACCTGCTGCCGGTACTGATCGCCAGTCTTTTAGGCGTAACCCTTGTCACAGGAATCCTGCGTTTTCTGTATCAGGTTGTCTTCGAGACTGCCTCTCAGGGGGTATTGTACGATATGCGTGATAAAGTATATCGTAAGCTCCTGAATGAGGATTTTGCCTTCTATAATAAGAAGCGCACCGGTGATTTGATGAGCCGACAAACCGGCGATATGGATGCTGTAAGGCATTTTGTGTCCTTTGTCATCTATGTAGTGTATCAGTATATTCTGCAGTTCATCTTTGCACTGCTGATGATCTTCTCGGTCAATACCAAACTGGCACTTTTGATGATTCTTGTGCTGCCGTTAACTGCGCTGAATACCTATAAGCAGTCTAAAGAGATACGCCCCGCATTCCAAAGGAACCGCAACTGCTTCTCTTCCCTGAATGCTTTCGTTCAGGAAAATGTCAGTGGCAACCGGGTAGTCAAGGCATTTGCCAAAGAAGATTATGAAATCGAAAAATTTAATAAGGAAAATGATAAATTCCGTGATTCTCAGATTAAGGCGTCCCGCGTTTGGATGAAATATGTACCCAAATTTGAGATCCTGTCCTATGCCCTTACCATTATCCTGATGTCGTACGGCAGTTATATGGTCATCCGGGGCGAAATCACCCTGGGAGATCTGGTTAAGGTCAACGGTTATCTGTGGATGCTCAATAACCCGCTGCGAATGGCGGGCTGGCGGGTCAACGATATCCAGAACTTCTATACCTCTATTGAAAAGATTTACGCCACTTACAAAGAGGAGCCCAAAGTCCATACCCCCAGAACCGGCGGCATCCATGAGAAAATCAAGGGTGAAGTGGAATTTCGTAATGTATGTTACCGGGCCGATGACGAAGATATTGTTATGGATATCAATTTCAGGGCCCATGCAGGACAGACTATCGGAATCATCGGCTCTACCGGCTCAGGTAAATCCACACTGATGAACCTGCTGTGCCGCTTCTACGATACTACTTCCGGCGAGGTTCTGGTGGACGGGGTCAATGTCCGCAGGCATGACCTGTATAACCTGCGGGATAACATCGGTATGGCTATGCAGGATGTGTTCCTGTTCTCTGATACCATTGAGGGCAACATTGCTTATGGCCGACCCAACTGCTCCTTCGAGGAAGTCCGGCAAGCAGCCATCATGGCAGATGCCAATCACTTTATCCAGGACATGCCGGATGGCTATGAGACTATTGTAGGCGAACGTGGTGTGGGACTTTCCGGTGGTCAGAAACAGCGTATTTCTCTTGCCAGAGCCCTGCTGAAAGACCCGGCTATCCTGATACTGGACGATACCACCTCTGCTGTAGATATGGAGACTGAAAGCTACATCCAGAAGCAATTGAAAAATATCCAGACCGAAAAAGACTGCACCGTATTTATTATCGCCTACAGAATCTCTTCTATAAAGGATTCTGACTGGATTCTGGTAATGGATCATGGTCACATCATCGAACAGGGTACCCATGACTCCCTGTTAGCCCAAAACGGCTACTATGCAGAAACCTTCCGCAATCAGTATGGTGAGATTCCTTATGATTTACTGAAGGAACGCAAAGAAAACGTTATCAGTCATAACAGCTCTCAGAAAGGAGGCCGTTAATCATGGCAAGAAATCGATATGATATGGACGAAGTCCTGGAAGACAGCTTTGATCTCAATCAGCTCAAGAGACTTGCAGGATACATCTCCCCTTATAAGACCAAAATGGCCGGTGTCATTTTCCTGATGCTCAGCGCCAGTGCCCTGACTATGACAGTACCGCTCTTATTCCAGCGGATTATGGACTACTATATTCCGGAAAAAAACATGAAGAAAATCCTGTTTGTCTGTGTCCTCACGCTGTTAATTGCCGCTTACTCCGCCCTGAGTATGCGACAGAAGACAAAGACCATGACTGTAATCGGTCAAAGCATCATCCATGCCATCCGCTCCGATATCTTCTGTCACCTGCAGGAACTGCCTTTTTCCTACTATGATGACAGACCTCATGGCAAAATACAGGTGCGCGTGGTCAACTATGTCAACAGCTTAAGTGACCTGTTAAGCAACGGTATAGTCAATACCATCACAGAACTTTGCAACCTGATTTTCATTATTCTGTTCATGTTCTTCTGTGATGCCAGACTGACCCTGGTCTGTCTGTGCGGTCTTCCGCTTCTGGCTGCCGTCATCGTATTCATCAAAAAGAAGCAGCGCAGAGCATGGCAGATTCAGTCCAACAAACAGTCCAACTTAAACGCTTACATCGCAGAAAGTATCAACGGCATCCGCGTAACTCAGTCTTTTGTTCGGGAACAGGAAAATACAGGTATCTTCAACAATTTGAGCGGCAATTATCGGAAAGCCTGGATGCGTGCTGTAAAATTCAACTTTACCCTGGGTCCCAGTGTAGATATGATTTCCGCCATCACGACTTCCTTTGTCTATATTTTGGGAGTCAAGTTCATCCTGGCACCGGAGGATCCTCTTACTGTTGGTGTACTGATTGCCTTTACCGCATACATCAATCGATTCTGGTCACCCATTAACACATTGGCAGCTTTTTATAACTCATTGCTGACTGCAATCTCCTACCTGGAGCGCATCTTTGAGACTATAGATGAACCTGTTAAGGTAAAAGATGCTCCTGATGCCGGTGTGATGCCTTCCATCCACGGAGATGTGGAATTCAAGGATGTGTGCTTCAGCTATGAGCCGGGGCACCGCATCCTGGACCATATCAATTTCAAGGTAAAGCAGGGAGAAACTTATGCCATTGTGGGACCTACCGGTGCCGGTAAATCCACGATAGTCAATCTGATCAGCCGTTTCTACAACGTAGATTCCGGTGAAGTGCTGATAGACGGTGTGGACATCTCAAAAGTGACCATCCGCTCCCTGCGTACCCAGATGGGTGTCATGATGCAGGACAGTTTCATCTTTGCAGGTACCATCATGGACAACATCCGCTACGGCAACAGAGACGCTACCGATGAGCAGGTCATGGAGGCTGCCAAAACAGTCTGCGCCCACGATTTCATCATGAGTATGGAAAACGGCTATTATACAGAAGTAAACGAACGCGGAAGCCGCCTGTCTGCCGGTCAGAGACAGTTGATTTCCTTTGCCAGAGCACTGCTTGCCGACCCGAAGATCCTGATTCTGGACGAAGCCACCTCCAGCATCGATACGGAGACTGAGATACTGCTGCAGAAGGGCTTAAGCAGGCTGCTGGAAGGACGAACCTCTTTTATCATCGCCCACAGATTATCTACCATTAAGAATGCTGACTGCATCATGTATGTGGACCAAGGTGGGATTCTGGAAAAAGGTACTCATGAGGAGCTGCTGGCTCAGAAAGGGGCTTACTATAACCTGTATATGTCACAGTTTGATTTCCTGGGATAACTCTGAATCATGATTTTCTGATATCGTGAATTTAATAAAAAGTCTCTGACTTCATGCAAAAGCCGGAGACTTTTTTCTACTATTATCTTAAGCGCTAACCATATTAAGAAAATACCTATGTACCCTCTCATCCCCATCCAACTCCGGATGAAAAGACATTGCCAGCTGGTTCTTTCCGCGCACCGCTACAATATGACCGTTTTCCTTCGCAAGGATTTCTACCGCATACAAATGTTAGCACTTTGCACAATTTTATTCTATTTTGTTAGTATGTTTTATGCATTTTTCCATCTCTTGCAACATTCTTATTGCATCGCGCATTATCATTTGTTATAATTACTTTTAATAACACAATATTAAAAGGAGGCAAATATTTATGGCAAAAAAACGCAACATCATCGTAGGACAGTCCGGCGGCCCCACCTCAGTTATCAATTCCAGTCTTGCAGGTGTCTACAAGACCGCTAAAGAACGTGGATTCAACAAAGTATACGGTATGTTACACGGTATCCAGGGCTTTCTGGATGAGCAGTACGTAGACCTTTCCACCCAGATCCATTCCGACATGGATATCGAACTGCTGAAAAGAACACCTTCTGCATTCCTGGGCTCCTGCAGATATAAACTGCCGGAGATTCACGAGAACCCTGAGATTTATGAGAAAATCTTCAAGATTCTGGATAAGCTGGACATCGAAGCATTTATCTACATCGGCGGTAATGATTCCATGGATACGATTAAGAAGCTGTCTGATTTCGCTATTGTTAAGGGACATAAGCAGAAATTCCTTGGTGTTCCCAAGACCATTGATAACGACCTGGCCCTGACTGACCATACTCCCGGTTTTGGAAGTGCTGCCAAATACATTGCTGCCTCCACCAAGGAAGTCATCCGTGATGCACTTGGACTTACTTATAATAAAGAAAACATTACGGTACTGGAAGTTATGGGGCGTAATGCGGGCTGGCTGACCGGTGCCACTGCTTTGGCGAAAACAGAAGATTGTGACGGTCCTGACCTGATTTATCTGCCGGAAATCACCTTTGATATTGATAAATTTCTGGCTAAGGTAAAAGAACTGCTGAAGAAAAAGAATTCTATTGTCATTGCCGTTTCGGAAGGTATCAAACTGGCTGACGGCCGCTATGTCTGCGAACTGTCCGGTGGCGCTGATTATGTAGATGCCTTCGGTCATAAGCAGCTTCAGGGAACTGCTGCTTACCTGGCAGGATTTCTGGGAGCTGAAATTGGCTGCAAGACCAGAAGTATTGAGTTCTCTACCCTTCAGAGAAGTGCTTCCCACATGGCCTCCCGCGTGGATATCAATGAAGCTTTCATGGTAGGCGGTGCTGCTGTCAAAGCCGCTGACGAAGGCGATACAGGTAAGATGGTTGTTATCGACCGTGTTTCAGATGACCCTTATATGAGTGCCGCAGGCATCTACGATGTTCACCGCATTGCTAATAACGAAAAACTGGTTCCCAGGAGCTGGGTGAACAAGGAAGGCAACTACATCACTGAAGAATTCATTAATTACATTGAGCCGCTGATTCAGGGCGACTACCAGCCGTTTATGGTAAATGGTCTGCCTCAGCATCTGGTATTAAAGAGAAAGTAAATTATTTATCTCAATACAAAACAGCTGTAAAACGGTAGACTGTCCTCTTAACAGGCAGCATACCCATTTGCAGCTGTTTTACATTTTTCTTTTCATCTATAATCCAAGTATCATCGTTGCCACCCGGAAATATACCAGCAAGGACAACGCATCAACAATCGTGGTGATAAACGGACTTGCCATTACTGCAGGGTCAAATCCCAATCTTTTCGCTACTATAGGCAGAAGACATCCGACGAACATGGCCATCAGTACTGCTATTGCCAAAGTGATGCAGACAACCAATGCTACATACAAACCTACCCGGTCCAAAAGCATTAATTTAACAAAATTGGCCGCTGCCAGAACGACTCCGCACAAAACAGCTACCCTTATTTCTTTCCAGACGATTCCGGGCACATCCCGATATTCGATCTCTCCCAGAGACAATCCACGGATGACGGTCACAGAAGCCTGCCCTCCTGCATTTCCGCCGGTATCCATCAGCATTGGAATAAAGGCCGTCAGTGCCACATACACACTCAGTGCTTCCTCAAATGTAGTAATGATATGCCCGGTAAAAGTAGCTGATATCATCAAAAGCAGCAGCCATGGAATTCTCTTCTTAAAGGTCTCCCACACGCTGGTCTTCATATACGGCTTATCACTTGGTACGATAGCCGCCATTTTTTCCATGTCCTCCGTGGTCTCTTCTTCCATGATATCCACGATGTCATCGACAGTAATAATTCCAACGAGGCGATTTTCATTATCCACTACAGGCATGGAGGTAAAGTCATATTTCTTGAACTGTCTTGCAACTTCCTCCTGATCCATCAAAGTATTGATGGAGATGACATTTTCATGCATGATGTCACCGATGATCTCATCTCCCTGACTTAAAAGCAGGTATCTGAGTGCTACTGTTCCCACAAGCTTTCTCTGGGCATCCAGCACATAACAGATATTGATAGTCTCACTATCCACACCCACCTTACGAATTCGCTCGATAGCCTGGTCTACTGTGAGTGCTTCCTTTAAATCTACGTACTCCACAGTCATGATGCTTCCGGCCGAATCTTCCGGATAGCGCAGCAGATGGTTGATATCCCTGCGCACTTCAGGGCTGGCATTGGCCAAAAGCTTCTTTACTACATTCGCCGGCATCTCCTCCAGCATATCTACGGCATCATCTGCCATCAGGTTATTAATAATATTGGCAGCCTCTCTGTCAGTCAGGGAGGTTATGATCATGTGCTGATTGTCCAGATCCAGGTAAGAAAATACATCTGCAGCCAAATCCTTGGGCAGGATGCGAAAGACCTTCAGCAGTTCTCCTTCCTCAAGCTCATCCATCAGTCCGGCGATATCTGCATCATTAAGCTCTGCCAGGTACTGACGCAGGCTTGTATACTGCTTGGTGTCCAGAAGTTCTTTGATTTCAGTGATTTCTTTCAGCTGTTCCATGGCATTTCTCCTTTCTTACGGCTTCGTCTTCCTCTTTTCAGGGCATACAAACAGCCTGTATAAGCTATTATGCCCAACAGAAAAAAAGCTGAGAGAGACATCAGCCGAAAGCCGCAGTTTCTATCTGCAGCAGTTGGTGGTTTCAATTATAAATAATATGCTGCGTATCGCCGCGGGAAGAGGGTTATCCGAACTCGATTTACTGCTCTTCATTAAAACCACCACCTTTCGAAATGCCTGTTATTAGAGGCTGCTGTTTCCAGCTGCCACTCTTATTTTATCCATCTTAACCTTCTTTGTCAATAAAATATAATTCTTTTCTTTTCGTCCATTTCACCTTTCCATTGGTAGCTTCTACCATGGCTTTTTCCAGTTCCGCGCTTTTTTCCACAGGAATGATCAGTGTAAATTTTACATCTGCGCCATATTCGCTGTTCACAGGCTCGATGCCGCGCTGTCCCATCAGATACTGAAGCTTTCCCACGCCATTATAATCTGTTTCTATCAGTATCTCATATCCTGCTCTTTCTATACCAATGGTACTTGCTGCAAGCCCCTCTTTTACTGCCTGTGTGTAAGCACGCACAAGACCTCCGGTTCCGAGCAGTGTGCCGCCAAAATACCTGGTCACCACCACAGCCACATTCCTGACACCTTCTCCCAGAAGCACCTCAAGCATCGGTCTTCCCGCTGTACCGCTGGGTTCGCCATCATCGCTGCATCTGGTAAGTTCTGCCCTCCTGCCGATGACAAATGCCGAGCAATTATGCCTGGCATCCCAGTATTTCTTCTTCATCTCTTCTATAAAAGCAACTGCTTCGTTCTCGGACTCTACTTTTTTCACCGTAGCAATAAATCGTGATTTCTTTTCAACAATCTCACCTTCCCCGCCTTCCAGCAGGATCCGGCATGCTCCCTGTTCTTTCATATGCCTCTCTCCTATGAGCCCATATTCACAGTTCAGCTTTGGCCAAACTGTAATCTCATTTGCTTTCTATCATATAATAAATTCCGCATAAAAGCAAAGAAATTGTGAAACAATTCTTAATATGTCAAAGAAAGCCTTTATTTACATACTTTTTTTTGTTATAATAAAGGCGTCTGTAACTACAGGCAGAAAGGACTACGATTCACATAAGGGGGACATGAATCGCAACAGAAAGGTGACTATTGTATGAATTATGGAAAAAAAGGTGTCCGCAAAAGACAGAAGGCTCTGAATTCCAAATCTGCAAAGTGGGGTAGAAAGCTGACGCTTACCTTTGTCAAGGTATTTTTAATAGCATTTATCGCATTGGGAATCGTTGGTGCCGCGACAGGCATCGGCATGTTCAAAGGCATCATCGCTTCTACGCCAAGAATAGAAATATCTGCCATCGTTCCTACCGGACAGGCTTCCGTCGTATTTGATAACGCAGGAGAGGAAATTGATCGTTTCGTGGGCAGTAATGCCAACCGTACCATTGTAACCATGGAACAAGTACCGGACTATCTGGGCAAAGCTTTTGTGGCAATCGAGGACGAACGTTTCTATGAGCATAACGGCATTGATTTCAAAGGTCTTATCCGGGCAGGTTACCAGTTTATCAAGAGTGGTTTTCAGGAGACGCAAGGTGCGAGTACCATTACGCAGCAGCTCTTGAAAAATGCTATTTTTACGGACTGGACTTCCGAAGGTGACAACTACATCAAGAAGATCAAACGAAAATTTCAGGAACAGTACCTGGCCATCGAAGTAACCAAGAATACGGATAAGGATCACGTGCTTTTAGCATACATGAATACCATAAACTGTGGCCAGAACACCTTGGGTGTGGAAGCTGCTTCTCAGAGATATTTCGGCAAGACCTGCAGTGAACTTACTCTTTCGGAATGTGCCGTTATCGCCTGCATCACCCAGAATCCTTCCGGTTATAATCCGATCCGATATCCGGAAAAAAATGCAAAAAGGCGAGAAACCTGCCTCACAAACATGTTGGATCTTGGATTTATCACGCATGCCCAGTACGATGAAGCTATGGCTGATACCGCTTCTGTTTATGAGAGGATTCAGCTTGCCAACGAGGCCTATCAGGCCAGCAATAGTTATACAGGTACTTACTTCACAGATGCTCTTCAAAAACAGGTTCTGGAAGATCTGGTGGAAGAGCTTGGCTATTCTGAGAGTGTTGCATCCAATCTTCTCCTTTCCGGTGGTCTGAAAGTGTATTCCACCCTGGACAGCACCATTCAGAATATTGTAAATGAAGAATTCGCTAATGAAGCAAACTTCCCTGCTAATACCATCTGGCAGCTGGATTATGCCATGACGGCTACCACAGCTGATGGTACCAAGACCAACTACAGCAAAGAGAATCTGACAACCTGGCACAAACAGAATGGTGATTCCAACTTTAATCTCCTCTTTACTTCCCAGGAAGAAGGAGATGCAGCAATTGCCGCATATGAAGCTGCCGTCGCAGGCAATATTCCGGAAGAAGACATTGACAGAAGCGTTACCTATACCGCACAGCCTCAGGCATCTATAACCGTCATTGATCAGGATACCGGTTATGTCGTTGCTATGATGGGCGGACGTGGCGCCAAGGAAGGGCGACTAACGCTGAATCGTGCTACCGATACTACAAGACAGCCCGGTTCCACTTTCAAGATTATATCCACTTATGCTCCGGCATTAGACAGTGCCGGCATGACACTTGCTACGGTATTCAATGACGAGCCATTTAATTATGACTCAGGCAAACCGGTAAACAACGTCAATGATAAATACGACTATCGCACCATTTCCATCCGTGAAGCAATCATGCGCTCCAAGAATATCATTGCAGTTAAAACTCTGACACAGATAACGCCTCAGCTGGGTTATGATTATCTTTTGAATTTCGGTATATCAACTCTTGTGGAAGGTGCACGGATCAATGGTGAATGGAAAACCGATATCATTCAGGCTACTGCTCTGGGCGGTATTACAAATGGTGTCACAAATATGGAACTGTGTTCCGCCTATGCCTCCATCGCCAATGAGGGTGCCTATATAGAGCCAAAGCTGTATACGAAGGTATTGGATGCCAACGGCAATGTATTGCTTGACAATACCTCCCCTGATTCCCGTCAGGTAATCAAGCCTACCACCGCTTATCTGCTGACGGACGCCATGGTAGATGTAGTAACAGGTGCCGGCGGTACCGGAACTGCTGTGAATTTCGGCAATATGGCAATAGCAGGTAAGACGGGTACCACTTCTCAGAAACGAGATGTGTGGTTCGCAGGATTTACGCCTTATTATACCTGTGCTACCTGGGTAGGCTATGATAATAACTATATACTCGATGCTTACAATAAAAACGAAAGCTCCCTGGCCAGAAAGCTGTGGCGGGCTGTAATGAGCCGTATTCATGAAAATCTGCCCAATGAACAGTTCACCAAACCGGAAGGCATTGTTACCGCCACTGTATGTTCCGTATCCGGTAAACTGCCTATAGCAGGCGTCTGTGATGCATACGTAACCGAAGAATCCTTTACTGATGGTACCGTACCTATCGAGAGCTGCGATATGCACTATTCCGGTATCATCTGTGCATATGACGGACTTCCGGCAACCGCGGAATGTCCTTTCCCGATTTCCGGTTACTGCAACCTTCCTCACATCGAGGATGAGTCCCTGTTAAGCGGATCCACAACGATCCTTGCAGACGGAACCGTAATTCAGCCTCAGACTACTACCCATTGTCAGCATGACGCCAGCTTTTATGCTAATCCGGACTATGAAACTGTCCTCTCTGCACAGGAATGGGAGATTCAGACCAGAGGCATAGATTTGGAAGAATAAGACACATTAGTAAAAACAGCAAAATCCGAATTGAATAAACGCCCGGAATCCCGATAAAATGTATATTTACACGCAAATTACATTTATCTTGATTCCGGGCATTTTGTACAACACGGCAATAAAAAAGATGCTATTGTACTCTGCAACAGCACCCCGATTTCTACTATTTTTATGACTTTCCTGTATTATGCTTCTTCCGGCTGAGTTCCACTTCCCTGTTCAACTTCTCAATCGCTTTCTCTGCGTTATAGATTGCTTTGCACTGTTTAGCAAAAGTCTCATCTTCCGAATCTGCAAATTTCTCATAATAAAGTCTGCCGATTTCCATATAATTCTTCTTCCTTACCGCTTCACAGGTAGCGATCCGTCTCTTCAGGCTTGCGATGTCAGCAACTTCTTTTGCTTTGTCTGAGATACTCTCTACAGCAGTCTTTCCTTTGGTCACGATTGTCTCACTTAGCTTATCTATCAGTTCCATACAAACTCTCCTTCCTGCTTTGCTAAAAAAAGACCCAAACCCATGTATTAACAAGGATTTGAGCCGTTACAAAAGCTGCTGACGGGAATCGGACCCGTGACCTCCGCACTACCAATGCGACGCTCTACCGACTGAGCCACAGCAGCAGGTTTAAATAAAAAACCTCTGGTAAGTCCAGTATAAAAGGATGAACCAATTTCACCCAAGCTGCTGACGGGAATCGGACCCGTGACCTCCGCACTACCAATGCGACGCTCTACCGACTGAGCCACAGCAGCACTGTATTGGAAAATGTTTTTTCGCAATCACCGTGTATTATTCTATCAAAAGCTTGTCCTTTTGTCAACAAGAAATTGAATCTTTTGGAGCAAAAAAATGCACCTTTTTTAAAACAATTTACAGATAGTCATTGTGAGATTTTTTCATAATGAACTTTACCTGATATCCTGTCTCCTCGCACACCATACGTACGACCGCCTCTGCCTCTTCTTTTGAATTATCATTCACGCAGATGATACAGTTTTCCTTCTTTTTATTAAAGATAGTGGTTCTTGGCCAACGTATATAGTAAGAAATTCTGTTCTTCAAAAGTGCTCTCTCGATTTCCTTCCTGCAAGCTATATTCATTACCTCACATAACTCTATCTCATTATTTACTTTCACTGTACTGAATGTCTGTTGCATGATGTCTACCTCCCTTTTGCACTCTAATGCATTATAGCACACCAGAAAAAAGAGTGCAAATAGTTTATTACTTATTCATCCATAATATCCTGACCCAGAAATCTCAAAAAAGTTTCTTTTGCCTCCTTGTATTTCGGACGGCTGATCGGTATCTCTGCTCCGTTAAATAATTTCAGCCTTAACGGCATCAGACTTTTGATCTCGTTCATATTCACCAGATAACTCTGATGACATCTTAGGAAATAATCGGGCAATTCTTTTTGAACATCATCCAATTTCCTGTAAACAGTCCAGTCTTCCCCGCGGCTATGCAATATAACTGTGCGCTTTTCGCTCTCAAGGTAAAAAATATCCCTGGCCTTGACTTTAAATACACTCCCTTTACAGGTCACAACGAAGCAATCTTTTATCTCTTCCAGAATCTGCTTTCCGGCACGTTCTATAGCCCCATACAGGGCCTCTGCTTCGATCGGCTTCATTAAAAAATTATTAGGATTGGCCCGAAATATCTCTGTACAGTATTCAATATGTCCTGTAATAAAAATAACCTTTACTTCACTGAACTGCTCCTGTATAGCTGCTGCCACATCAATTCCGTTCACTCCGTGCAGATCGATATCCATAAGCAGGATATCCGCAATATTTCGCTCTTTTTTGGTATAATCACTTTTCAACTCTTCAGCGCTGCTATATAAGGAAATACTTACTTCCTCTTCATATTTTGCAAGCAACAGCGCTTTTATGTATTCACATATTTCCACATCATCATCACAAATGGTAATTCTTATCATATTTTCTTCCCCTGTTCTTTACTGATTTATCTTTAAGTATACTGTCACGATTACCCGTTCCTCTGTGATCTGTGTTCTCAATTCCCCACTATATTTGAGACAGATTTTCTCTATCAATTTTATGCCATAACCATGGTTCAGTACATCTTTTTTACTCGTTTCAAATAATTCCAGGCCATTGTGTTCCTGCTGATAGGTATTGCTGACCTGAATAATCTGATAACCTCCTTTTTTCCACATTCCAAGCTCAATAATCCGTATGCTGTCTTGAGGCATCCTTAAGCATGCCTCAACAGCATTATCCAGAAGATTGCCAAACAGACTACAGATATCAATTTCATCCATTTGATGAATATCTTCTGTTTTACATTTTGCCTTAAATGTAATATGATTAGCCGAAGCCTTCTGTTCTTTGGCACTGATAAGCGCGTTTACCACAGGATTTTCACAATATTGCATCAGCTTTACATTCTGCAGTCTTTCATAAGAATCGGATAGCAACTGCCTGGCAAGTTCTGTATCTCCACCCTTTTGAATCATCAGATAGGCTGTCTGAATCTGGTTGACGAATTCGTGTCTGATTTCCCGCATCTGTTCAATATACTGCTCCGTCATTCTATAGTAATTCAACTCATTCTGCCTCTGCTGATAAAGTATGGTCAATTCCTCTTCTATCTCCGCTTTTTGCTCTAAATTATGATAGAGATATATGGTCACCATGTTCACTGCAATCCCTATCGTAAGGAGCGCCACTCCCAGCATAGCTACATCCCAGTCAAATACTTCCGCCTGACTTAAAAATATAACCAAAAGCACAGTCTGGTAAAGTGGTATGATAATGTACAGAAAATAAGATCGTTTCCTCTCCCTCTCCATTACCACTTTCCAAAAGACAATAAAATACATATTCAGCATATAGGATACCATATTGGCAATCACCGTTCCCTGATGCACCGTTGTATCCTGCATACGAAGCCTGAAATCCCATAGAATCCCCATCTTTTTCAGCAAAGAATAAGTAATAATCTCACCTGTCAGGAGCAGCATGAGTTGTGCCACGCATACCGCTGTTTTCCTCCCCACCCTGTCCCGAAACAGAACAAATACAAGGATACAATACACAATCATAATCAACGTAAGTATCAGCCACAGTGGGTGAAAGATATAATATCTGATTATTTCCATAACCAGAAATCCTAAGATAGTCGTCCCCCAATAAGTCAGGACAACCTTTTTCCCTTTACAATCCAACAGATAAAATGGCAGAAAGAGCATGACGCATACACTGATGTAGGAAACCACTATACTGTATATCGTCTGCTGAAACATTGTCATCTTTTCTCATCTCCCCTTTTGTATGAAAACTGTTTCTTTTTAAGTATACCATATTTTTTTAATTTTAGGAATAAGAAAGCGGAGATTTATTAAATTTCAAATCTCCGCATGAATAATTATTCGCTTTTCTTATTTCTTATAAAGCAGTCATAAATACATGGAATGACAATGAGGGTAAGCAAAGTACCGTATGTCAGACCACCAATCGTAACAATAGACATAGGCTTTGTCATCTCAGAACCCATATCGTGGCTGAATACCATAGTAGACAATGCCAAAATGGTCGTCAGCGCTGTCATTAATACAGGTCTCAATCTGGTTTGCCCTGCATTTAGGATGGCATCCCTCTTGTTCATACCTCCCTCTATAAGTTGGTTCATGTAGTCAATCAGTACAATACCGTTATTTACTATGATACCGCACAGCATAACGAAACCAATCATCGCTATGACGCTGACCTCACTGCCGGTCAGATACAATCCCATGAAACCGCCTGTAAAAGCAAGGGGTATGGTAAACATGATGATGAACGGAGATAGTAAGGACTGGAACTGTGCTACCATGATCAGATACATGAATACGAGCGCCAATACCAACATCAGCATTACTTGCTTCATTGCATCATTAATTGTCTCATTTTCACCGGAAAATACCAGTTTGTAACCATCCGGCATCTCGTATCCATCCAGTCTCTCCTCTACTTTTGCGGAAACGATACCAACATTATAACCTTTTGCTATAGATGCAGATACGGAGATATAACGCGTCTGATCTGCTCTGTTAATAGAGTTCAATGACTGCGCAGTCTGAAATTCTGCAATTTCACGTAACAGAACTTTAACAGCTTCACCATTTTCATCCGTACCCTTAATCTCCAGATCCTTAATCAATTCTCTGGTCAACTCCCGGTTCGCCTCACTGGTCACATACACATTATAGTCCTTGTCAGCCGCAACAAGTGTGGTGGCACTGCCGACCTCAGCCAGCCTGGTGTAGATCTCCGAATATACCTGAGCTACAGTAAGTCCATATCCTATTGCTTTCTCTCTGTCAATAACAATACGAAGCTCTTCATCCGCATCCTCCATACCATCAGATACATTTTCCGTGCCCTCCACTTCCGCCACAATTCCGGCTACCTGAGAGGCTATCAGCTGTAATTCGTCCAATTCCTTTCCCTGTACCTGAATAGAAATACCGCTGCCGCCCATAGCACTCATGTCCATACTGGAAGTATCTACTGTAATCTCAGCATCCAGGTCTTGTGTACTTTCCAGAATCAGTTCTCCGATTTCCTCATTGGTCATAGTCTTCTCATCTACGGTAGTCACATAAATTGTGGTAGATTCGGTACCGGTATTGCCGGATGCTCCAAGCATGGACATGCCGGAACTGCTTGCCATAGCTCCTACATCTTTCACATTCTCCAGTTCCATGATTCTTTCTACTACCTGATTGGTTAATTCTGCTGTTTCTTTCAGCGTAGAACCTTCCTCCAGATTCACGGATACCGTCAGCTGTGTAGAATCCATATCCGGCATAAAGGCTGTACCTTTACTGATAGAAGCCGCAGCACTGACAACCAACAGTGCAATCACCAGGACAAACACAAGAGATTTACAATTCAGAGCCAGTTCAAGCACTTTTACATAACCATTCACCAGAAACGCAAACAGCTTTCCTTCTTTCTGCTCACCGGTACCTGTCAGCACTTTGGATGCCATAGCCGGAACTACTGTTAATGCAATTACCAGGCTGGCCAGCAGGGAATACGCAATGGTCAGTCCCATATCCACAAACAACTGCTTTGTAATGCCCTCCATGAATACAATGGGCAGGAACACACAAATGGTCGTGAGTGTAGATGCCATAATGGCACCGGCTACCTCTTTGGCACCTTCTGTCGCCGCTTCCTGCATGGAATGACCTTCTCCCCTCAGTCGGTAGATGTTTTCTATTACCACAATAGAGTTATCTACCAGCATACCGATACCAAGTGCCAGTCCTGACAAGGAAATGATATTCAGGGTCACACCACTGAAATACATACATACCACAGCTGTCACAAGGCTGATAGGTATGGAAATTGCTACCACAAGCGTAGGTCGGATATCTTTTAAAAAGATTATCAAAATGAAAATTGCCAGGATTGCACCAAACAAAATATTATTTATGATAGAATCCATGACCAGATCAATATAAATTCCCTGGTCTGACAGGGTAATCAGCTGCAGATCCGGATTATCTTCCTGAAGGTCTTCAAAGCGCTCCTTTAATCTGTCAGATACCTCTCCCGTAGAATATCCCGTCTGCTTCTGAACGGAAAGCATAACACCGGAACTGCCGTTTACGTTGGTGTAGATGGCATCAGAGTTATCCGTATAGAAGACGTCCGCCACGTCTCCAAGGGTAATGACAGGCACACCGTCCATATGAAGATCCAGTAAGGGCATGACTTTCAATTCCTCGACTGTAGATGGCTTATCTCCCACTCTAACCAGATAGTCAATCCCTTCTTCTGTAACATATCCTGCCGGCATGGAAAAATTCTGCGCTGTCAAAAGCCCTTTGATGGTATCTACGGTCAATATTTCTGTCATATCTGCCTGTTCATAGGCCGTCTCTTTCGCATCTTCCAGCTGCTGTTCACCCTTTTCGATTTCTTCCCGAGCACTATCCAGCTGTGCCTCACCGCTCTTCAGCTGCTCTTTAACGGAATCCAGCTGTGCCTGGGCGATTTCCATCTGATATTCTCCTAACTGCATCTGAGCATTGGCATTGGCAAACTCTATCGCTGCAGTCAGTTCCCCCTTTTCCACCTCCACAAGTCCGGCATTGACGGCAGCCAGCTTTTCTTCCAATGTGTTTAAGGTCTCTGTCGCCATCACTTCATACGCTTCCAGCCCAAGGCTTGAAGTAAGGCCATTCAGCACATCCATCATCTTCAGTTTTTGAATTGCAAGCGGTACAGATGACTGAAGCACCAGTGTATCAAGGCACGCCTCCACTGCATCGTGATTTTCTGAAGATGTCCAGTCAAGGTTGTTTAGTTGGTCGTATGCATCCTTCAGTTCCTCACCGGCTTCTGCCATCTGCGACAACATTGCACTTCCCATCACAGAATTCTTCAGATTATTAATAGAATCTCTGTACTGTGCTGCTGTAACAGCATCACCATCTGTAACAGTAGCATTCATCATGCTTTCATAGGCATTTTTATAAGCCTGGGAAGCCCCCAGGATAATATCAATCTCATTGATACTTGCATCCATAGATCGGGCAGTAGTCAGATTCGTGGTCAGATTGATTTTGGCAGCTTCCAGATCTGTCTTCGCAGTTAACAACTGCTGCTTGGTCTGCGCCAACGTAGTGTTGGCAGCATCCTGCTGGCTGCTTAAGGTCTCTTTTCCCGTTTCCAGTTCACTCTTCCCTTTGATGAGTTCCAGTTCTCCTTCTGCCAGCTCTTTCTTTCCCTCCGCAATCTCTTTCCGGGAATCCAGAATCTGTTGCTTTCCATCAGCCAATTCTTTCTCAGCATCAGCCATTTGCTCATCAATGGAAGCAAAAACTTTCGCGTTAATGCCATCTACCTTTTCCTGACTGATAATGACATTTACGCTTTCCTCCAGAAGACCGGTGGCACTGACACTGGCTACTCCTTCCAGGCTCTCCAACTCCGGAATGATTTCACTTTCTACATAGGCACTGACCTCAGCATCATCCATCCCTTCTACACCGGCAGCTGCTACCATGACCGGCAGCATATCCGGATTCAGCTTCATGATAATGGGATTACCCACAGAATCACCCCAATAGGACTTGATCTGGTCCAGATTTTCTCTGATTTCCAGAGAAACCGAATCCATACTGGTAGACTGGGCAAATTCCATGATGACTACAGAATAATTCTCCGCCGAAACAGAACTGATACTCTCAATGTTACTAACGGTTGCCATGCCGGACTCCACCGGCTTGGTCACAACCGTTTCCACTGTTTCAGGACTGGCACCGGGATAAGTAGTCATTACAATTACATATGGCAGACTGATATTGGGCAGCAGATCTGTAGTCATTCTTGTAAACGATACAACACCAAGAACGATGATCAGAATTACGCCCACCAGCACCGTATATGGCTTCTTTACACTGAATTTTGATATCATTGATTGTCTCCTCTTTCCTAACGCACACTGCCGGTCACCTGACCGGCCGCCTATATTTGATTATAATTCGCTGTTTTTTCCCTGTCAATAAACGTTACGCAAAAGAAAGCTTCGGATGTCATATCCTACACCCGAAGCCGCATCTTTTCATTTTCAGAGCATCTTCTTTATCTTCGCTTTCAACCGCTGTAATGCATTGTCTGTGGACTTCTCGTCCCTGCCCAACACCCTTGCAATCTGGGAATAACTCATTCCGGTCTGATACAAATCCAGTACCTGCTTTTCGAAAGAGCTAAGCTCCTTTTCAATTGCTTTTTCCAGATATTCCACTCTTTCCTTATCCAGGAAAAGCTCCTCCGGACTTTGCTGAGTGCAGCGCGCAAGGGATTCCAATAATTCCATGTCCTTTCCATCTGTATGATCAGACGGATTACTGTAAAGAGACACATAAGTATTTAAAGGAAAATGCTTTTTACGCTGAGATGCCTGCACAGCCGTATAAAGCTGCCTGCTGACACACAGATCCGCAAAGGTAAAGAAACTGGCGTCTCTGCCGCTGTCGTAGTCTCTCACCGCCTTGAACAGCCCGATCATCCCCTCCTGAATCAGATCTTCATTGTCTCCGCCCAGGATAAACATGGATTTCGCCTTACTCCTTACCAGGTTCTTATACTTGTCACAGATATAATCCATGATCGCCTCTTCACCGCTGCGCAGCCTGTCTATCAGTTCCTCATCCGTCATGCTGTCGTATTCCTGATATCGATTCCTGCTTTCCAAATGATTCTTCCTTTCTATGCCTGAAGCCTCTGGCGCACAATTTCATAAGCCAGCACACCTGCTGCCACAGAAGCATTCAGGGAATCAATATCCCCTTTCATGGGAATCGAAGCAATCATATCGCATTTCTCTTTCACAAGCCTGCCTACACCTTCACCCTCATTGCCGATGACAAGACCTATAGCACCCTTCAGATCCAACTGATACATAGTAGTACCACCCATATCCGCACAGACGAACCACAGACCTTCCTTTTTTAACTCTTCAATTGTCTTGGCCAGATTGGTGACCCTGGCTACCGGTGTGTAGTTCAGTGCTCCCGCAGAAGTTCTGGCAACCGTAGCAGTCAGCCCCACAGCACGATTCTTGGGAATGATGACCCCATGAGCACCTGCCAGGTTGGCTGTTCTGATAATCGCTCCCAGATTATGAGGATCTTCAATATTATCAAGCAGGAAAATAAACGGTGCCTCTCCCTTGTCTCTTGCTGCCTTCAGGATATCTTCTACCTCAGCGTATTCATACGCTGCCGCATAAGCAATTACACCCTGATGCTTACCTGTTTCGGATAACTGGTCAAGACGCTCTCTGGTCACATATTTTACCATGGTGTCATGCTTCTTGGCTTCTCTCTTAATGGTCATAACAGGACCATCCTGACATCCGTCCAGTATGAAAATCTTATCAATGGGCTTACCTGAACGATAAGCCTCTATTACGGCATTTCTGCCTTCTATGGTGAATTCCTGGTATCCCATGGATTCCTCCTTCTTTGCTGCAGTTTTTATTACTTTATCCCTATATCGTCAGATGCACAGCTTCAATCCCCTGTTTACACAGTTCCAATACCCGATCCATGCGATTTAACAAATACAGGTACCCAAGCAGTGCCTCAAAACCGGTAGCCTTACGATAATCTCCGATGGAAGCATTCTTGGCAGACGTATAAGATTTGGCATTACGTCCTCTTTTATAGACTGCTTCTTCCTCCTCAGAGAGCAGGGGAAGCAGTGCCTCAATCATCTGCGCCTGAGTCTGTGCCTTCACATACCGAATAGTACGTTTGTGCAGCTCGTTAGCTGCCCGGTTTCCCCGTTCCACTACTACGGTCCTGATGATAAGATCGTATACCACGTCTCCGATATAGGCCAGTGTCAATGGTGAGTAGGCTCTGACATCTGTCTCTTTACAGGCAAATGTCTCTTTGATACTATCCAAAAGGCTGTTCTGCACCGCGCTTACGCTCTCTTCCATTTTACACCCTCACGTGTATCTTCCAAAATGATACCTTTCGCCAGAAGCTCTCCTCTGATTTCATCTGCTCTTGCAAAATTCCTTGCCTTTCTGGCTGCCTGTCTTTCCTCAATCAACTTCTCGATATCCTCATCCAGCATCTCTTCCTTTTTATCTACGATCAGACCGCAGATATCGGAAAGAAGCACGATTTCCTGCTTAAGAGCCTCCAGATAAGCCTTGCTGC
This sequence comes from Acetatifactor sp., assembly GCA_045545375.1. Lineage (GTDB taxonomy): Bacteria > Bacillota > Clostridia > Lachnospirales > Lachnospiraceae > Acetatifactor. Next base: position 34,335 of record JAZQAT010000045.1, on the reverse strand, counting down.
TTGCTTCTGACACATTGGTATTAACAAATTTAACCAGTTCAAAAATAACAGAGATGGCATCTGCTGTATTGAAATCATCATCCATGGCTTCATCAAATTTGTTCACATATCCCTCTGCTTCTTTCAAAAGAGCAGCCTCTGCCTCAGTCATCTCGTCAGCAGTTGCTTTTCCAAGAAGATACTTCAGATTATCAACGCTGGTTACAATTCTCTCATAACCGTTTCCGGCAGCTTCCATCAAATCTGCGCTGAAGTTCAGAGGACTTCTGTAATGAGCTGACAGCATGAAGAAACGCAGCACCTGAGGATCATATTTTTCAAGGATATCTCTTACAGTAAAGAAATTTCCTGCCGATTTGGACATCTTCTTATTATCAATATTCAGGAAAGCATTGTGCATCCAGTATTTTGCAAAAGTCTTACCATTGGCTGCTTCAGACTGGGCAATCTCATTCTCATGATGAGGAAATACAAGATCCTCTCCGCCTGCATGGATATCAATCTCTTCTCCCAGATATCTTTTACTCATAACAGAGCACTCAATGTGCCAGCCAGGACGCCCCTGACACCAGGGAGACTCCCAATAAGGCTCACCGTCCTTCTTGGGTTTCCAAAGTACGAAATCCAGAGAGTCCTCTTTCTGGTCCTCACCGGATACCAGAAGAGAGCGGTTACCACCCTGAAGATCGTCCAGATTCTTATGGGACAGCTTACCATATTCCTTAAAACTTCTGGTGCGGAAATACACAGTACCGTCAGCTGCTTTGTAAGCATGCCCTTTTTCAATCAAAGTCTCAATCATATTAAGCATTCCGCAGATTTCCTGGGTAGCCTGAGGATGGGTGGTAGCAGGCTTTACATTCAGAGATGCCATATCTTTTTTGCACTCCGCAATATAACGCTGTGAAATCACTTCACTGTCAACACCCTCTTCAATGGCCTTCTTAATAATCTTGTCATCCACATCCGTGAAATTGGATACATAATTTACTTCATAGCCTTTATGCTCCATATAACGGCGTACCGTATCAAATACAATCATGGGACGGGCATTTCCGATGTGTATATAATTATATACGGTAGGTCCGCACACATACATTTTTACCTTGCCCGGTTCGATAGGTACGAATTCTTCTTTTGTTTTGCTCAATGTGTTATAAATCTTCATGCTCATTTTTTTCTTCTCCTGTTTCTATCAAAACTTCTGCTGCTTTTGCTTCCTTAGATTGCTTTTTCTTTCTCTTGGAAAGTTCCTTTTCCTGCTTCTTGACTTTTTTACGAAGCTGTTTTAATTCTGCCTCCATATCCAGCAGTCTGTTGGTCAATTCTGTATTAGCATGCTGCAGACAACTGATATCCTCTCTTACGGGATCGGGGAGGTCTATCTGGTTCAAAGTTTCCCGCGGCAAAACCTTATTGTCACGTTTTACTACACGTCCGGGTACCCCCACTACGGTAGAATTGGGCGGCACTTCGCTCAGGACCACACTACCGGCTCCAATCTTGGAATTCTCTCCGATGGTAAACGATCCCAATACTTTAGCGCCGGCACTGATCATAACATTATCCCCAATGGTAGGATGACGCTTGCCGTGCTCTTTACCGTTTCCTCCCAGTGTAACTCCCTGGTAAAGCGTTACATTATTCCCAATAATCGTAGTTTCTCCTATAATAACACCGTTACCATGATCGATGAAAAAACCTTTTCCAATCTGTGCACCCGGATGAATCTCGATTCCTGTCTTGCGCACACCTCTCTGGGAAACGTATCTTGCCAGGAAATAATGTTTCTTCAGATACAGCTTATGCGCTATCCTGTAATGCAGCATTACCTTGAAACTTGGATACAGGAACACCTCCATAGCTGAATGAATGGCCGGGTCACGCTCCCTGACTATTCGTATCTCTTCTTTTATGTTTTTGATCATACCCATATGATTGCCTCCTGTCCGGGTCTTATGAGGTGTAAAACGGCAGTTGCCTTTGACTAAAAAAACGGACAAATCCATCCTGCTTAGAGACGAATTTATCCGCGGTTCCACTCTGCTTAAAGGCATGATAAGCCTTTCCCTCAATACGGTTAACGCCCGCCTACGAGTCCGGATACTGATATCACAAAATACGTTCCCCAAACCGGCTCTCGGGTGCACTTCCTGCTCTATTGGCCGGGAGCTCTCTCAGCCGCTGAAGCTCCTTCTCTATGACCGCACTCAAACAGTACTCTTCCCGTTCTCTGCCTTTCTCTATCCACTTTTTCCTACTTAATAAGATATGCAAAATTATCAGTTTTGTCAACTGCAAATTTTAAAAATTATTGTAACTGTTGTCTGCAGCCGCTGCACCCTCCGCATCCGCCAGCAATCTGCTGCGCTGTCAAGTCAAACGGACTGGTCAGCATACAGATCGCCTGGGAGGAAATCCCTTCTCCGGTTCCTGTAAAACCAAGACCCTCTTCCGTAGTCGCTTTTACATTCACCTGGCTGACCTCGATGTCCAGTGCAGCCGCAATATTTGCTCTCATAGTATCGATATGAGGACGCATTTTGGGTGCCTGAGCAATAATGGTAGCATCAATATTTTCAATCAGGAAGCCATTTTCATTCAGAAGTTCGCCTACTTTTTCAAGAAGCTTAATGGAAGAAATTCCTTTATAAGCAGGGTCTGTATCCGGGAAATGCTTTCCGATATCTCCCAATGCAGCCGCTCCGAGCAAAGCATCCATAACGGCGTGCAACAGCACATCTGCATCGGAATGACCCAGCAAACCTTTTTCATAAGGAATTTTCATGCCACCCATAATCAAGTCCCTGCCTTCCACCAGGCGGTGTACATCATATCCCATTCCAATTCTCATATTGCCACCCTTATTATAAATGAGCTTTGATTTTCTCAATCATTTCTTCATTTTCAGCGTCTGACAGGTACACTTTGCCCGGATTCATGGCAAATACGCCACCCCACTCAAACTCGTCCTTATATTTGGGAACGAGATGGAAATGCAAATGGCATCCCGTATCTCCGTAAGCACCATAATTTACTTTCACAGGATGAAATGCTGCATGAAGCGCCTTCGCTGCCCTGTTCACATCTGCAAAAAATTTGCTTCTTTCCTCGTCACTTAAGTTGACAATTTCGCTCACATGATCCTTGTAAGCTACAATCACTCTTCCCGGATGACTTTGCTCTTTAAATAAAATCAATTGGCTTACCTCAAGATCACAGATCTTGATACCGAACTTTGCTAATAATTCTCCGCCCTGACAATATCCACAATTTTGCATAGTAGTTGCCTCCATCTGTTTATTTTCTGTTTAGTACATTTATTATACTATACTTTTCTTATTAACGCTATTCCTTTTTTATAGAGCATTGCCCCGTTAATGGCGTCTGTTGCTTCTGCGACCTCGTCTGTCTCTCCGGCCTTTATCCTCCGTTCGTCCGCCACGCAGATTGCCTTTTCTATCCCGTTCTCTTCCACGGGCAGCAAACTTCACCGGCGGTTCATCTACAGGAATTTCCTCGCCCTTGTCACCTACATAAAATTTCAAAAGCAGGGAAGCCAGTTCCATGGCATCGCAGCCTTCCTTTTCTATCTTGCGTTCCAGGAATTTTTCCATCAAGTCCAGATCGTCGCTGTCCTTCAGCTCCCATACCTGTTCTAACAACTTCTCAGCCTTGGCTTTCATCACTTTACCGGCTCCCGGCAGGCGCTTTTCTTCTATTGTCGTGTGACACACCCGTTCAATTTCCCGGATACGGAAAATCTCCCGTCCACTTGCAAAGGTAAAGGAACGCCCTGTCCTTCCTGCACGTCCTGTTCTTCCGATTCGATGCACATAATATTCAATATCCTGGGGAATATCATAATTGATGACAGCTTCTACATCGTCCACATCAATTCCTCTGGCCGCCACATCTGTTGCAATCAGAATATTGGTGCTTCCGTTCCGGAATCGTCCCATGGCCACATCTCTCTGGGCCTGAGCCATATCTCCATGCAGTCCTTCCGCCTGAAAATCATGCTGCTTCAAGCACTCGGTCAATTCATCCACTTTTTTCTTGGTATTGCAAAAGATCAGGCAAAGCTTCGGCTGGTAATATTCCAACAATCTGACGCATGCTGCATCCTTATCCTCATTGCGTACTCTGTAAAAACGTTGGGACACCAGAGGGATGGTCAGTTCCTTGGAAGCCACTTTGATCAGTCGGGCATCCTTCTGGAATTTTCCGGTAATCTCCAAAATAGGCTTGGGCATGGTAGCCGAAAAAAGTGCCGTCTGATGCTCGCCCGGAATCTCTCCCAGTATCAGCTCCATATCTTCTCGAAATCCCATGTTCAGCATCTCGTCTGCTTCATCCAGCACCACCATATTCACATATTCCAGCTTAATGGTATGCCGTCTCATGTGATCCATGACACGGCCAGGGGTACCTACAATAATCTGCACACCTCGCAGCCCACTGATCTGGCGGCCTATTTCCTGCCCGCCGTAAACGGGAAGTATCTTGATGCTATGCATGTATTTCGCCAACTTACGAAGTTCTTCTGCTGCCTGAATGGCCAGTTCTCTTGTTGGGCAAAGGACAATCGCCTGGAGCTTACGAAGCTCCGGATCCACCTTCTGAATCAAAGGTATCCCAAATGCTGCTGTTTTACCGGTACCGGTCTGGGCCTGACCGATGATATCCTTTCCTTCCAAAAGGCTGGGTATAGCCTGTTCCTGGATGGGAGACATTCTGGTAAAACCCATTTCACGGATGGCACGAAGGATTCTCGGGTCCAGAAGCTGCTCCAGGCTCTGATTCTGCAATTCTTTCGCCTCTTCTAAAGCTTCTGCAATTCCTTTTTCGTTGTTTCTTTCTTTTATTTCATTCATCCTATTTATATCCTTATCTGTGTTTATATCTTTATGATTACTGTTACTTTAACGGGCAAAGAAAAAGACCTTGAATAAATTCAAGGCCTTGTCCATAGCGAGAGGGGGATTCGAACCCTCGACACTGCGGGTATGAACCGCATGCTCTAGCCAACTGAGCTATCTCGCCATATATCCAACTTTCGTCGGAGTGGAACCTATAGGGCTCGAACCTATGACCCTCTGCTTGTAAGGCAGATGCTCTCCCAGCTGAGCTAAGATTCCGTTTATCAGTTACTGTCGCAACCGACTTTGTCAGTATACTACAGAGCACTGGTTTTGTCAACAACTTTTTTCAATTTTTTCAAAAATTTTAAATGGTGCCTTGCTGTTCTGTCGGCAAGGCACCATTTACAGCTATTCAAGAAATCGAGACATTTACATTCTCTCCGGTGCAGAGAAGCCCAGCACATCAATACTGGTCTCCAGAACATCTCTGGTCAGTACCAGCAACGCAATCAAGCCGCTCTTCCTGTCTTCATCCTCTTCAGCCAGAATCTTAGTTTCATGGTAGAAATGATTAAATGCATTTGCAAGGTCATAAATATAAGCACATACTTTATGAGGTGCAATTTCCTCTGCTGCATTCTGCATCATGGCATTAAACTGGGTCAACTGCAGCATCAGAGCCTTCTCAGACTCATTGCAGGCCTCTTTCAGTCCCACTTTATTCAAATCCCCACCCTGCTCTGCGTATTTGCCCAGAATGGATTTGATGCGAACGATGGTGTACAAAATATAAGGACCGGTATCACCTTCAAACGAAGTAAAGCGCTCAATATCAAAGATATAGTCCTTAGAAGCCTGATTGGACAGGTCACCGTATTTCAAAGCCGATACAGCTACAATTCCTGCTACTTCTGCTGCCTCTTTATCGGACATATCCCTTCCTTCACGAATCTTGCGATACATCTCTTCTTTTGTCTCTTTAATCAGATTCTCCAGACGCATGACACCACCCTCACGGGTCTTAAAAGGCTTACCGTCCTTGCCGTTCATGGTACCAAAACCTACAAATTTAAGTTCGGTCTCGTCAGTCACAAGCTTGGTCTTGCGCGCGCAGCGGAATACCTGGTCAAAATACAAGTCCTGACGTTTGTCCACTACATAAATCATTTCGTCCGGATTATACAGCTTCATACGCTCCATAATGGTAGCCAGGTCTGTAGTATTATATAAAGATGCTCCGTCTGATTTTAAGATCATGCAGGGAGGAATCTCCTTGGTATCAGTCTCTTCCTTTACATCTACTACCAGTGCACCCTCGCTGATATAGGCATATCCCTCTTCCTTCATATATTTTACCATATCCGGAATCAGGTCATGAACATCGCTTTCGCCCTTCCAAAGATCGAATTCTACATTCAGGCTGCCGTAGTTCTTCTTTAAATCTGTTACAGATACGTTCAGGATATGCTTCCAGATGGCACGGTATCCCCTTACTCCGCTCTGCAGCTTAAACGTTGCTTCCATAGCCAGCGCCTTATATTCCGGATCAACCTTGGACTTTGCACTGGATGCAGGGTAGATTTCTTCCAGCTCTGAGATAGTGAAAGGTGCTTCTTCAGGATATTCTCCCTCATAGCTTTCGTCAAAATAAATTAAATCCGGCTTTCGTTCTTTAAGCCCCATGATAACAAGGCCCATCTGTAGTCCCCAGTCTCCCAAATGTACATCACCGATGACTTCATGTCCTGCATAACGGCAGATACGCTTGATGCTTTCACCGATAACTGCAGAACGGATATGTCCCACGTGAAGGGGCTTGGCCACATTGGCTCCGCCGTAGTCGATAATAATCTTCTTGGGTTGCTGTGGCATTTCCAAACCATATTTTGCATCTGCTGCCATTTCCTTAAGATACTCTGCCAGAAAACTTTCTGTCACTTTCAGATTCAGGAAACCGGGCGCTACCGCATTTGCCTCACTGAATACTTTGCTATTCTGAAGGCGGGCTGCCACATCATTGGCAATCATGATCGGCGCTTTTCTATACTGCTTGGCACCAGCCATGGCACCATTACACTGATATTCACACAAATCGGGACGATTGGATAACGTTACCCTTCCCAAAGCAGGATCATATCCGGCCGCTTCAAAAGCTGCCTGCATCTCCTGAGTAAGAAGGTCTATCATTTTCTTCATAGTAAATTCCTTTCCGAGGAAACTCCTCACCGTAAAATCCATTTTCGGTTTGTACCTACACTTGCACAAACCGCGTCATTTTTATATCATAGCCGAAATTTAACCGAATGGCAATATGCCAATGAGAATTTTTTCCTGTTTTTAGACAAAAGATGTAACAGATCATTTTTGCTTTTCTCTTTGTGCCTTAGAATAAGCACATCCGCAATAATCCTGTCGGTACAGATCATATTGTGCCGAAAGCTCGATGGAACGCTTGTAACCATTCTTCTTTTTAAAATCGGAAGGAAGCCATGGCACACTATATTCTGTGGCCAGTACCTGTCCGATTTCATTTAATTTTGCTGCATTTTTCAAAGGACTGATGGTCAGTGTGGTGGCAAAGTAATCGTACTTTCCCTGCTTTGCCCTGCGTGCTGTCTCTCTTAATCGCAGGTCAAAGCAATGAAAGCACCGTTCACCGCCTTCCGGGCAGGTTTCCAGACCTCTGGCAATTTCAAAGAACCTCTCGGGCTCATAATTTCCCTCCTCCACAGAAATAGGATATCGCTGCTTTCCGGCTTCAGCATTGAAAGCTGCTATCAGGCGTTTCTGCTCCTCCACTCTTTTACGATATTCCTCTTCAAAAGAAATGTTTGGATTATAATAAAATACGGTAATCTCAAAATATGTACTTAAATATTCCAGTACATAGCTGCTGCAGGGTGCACAGCAGCTATGAAGGTATAATCTGGGTACCATATGATTCTCTGCTTCTATTTTCTGAAGTATTTTCTCCAGTTCCTTCTGATAATTTGTCATTTAGTCAGTCTCCATCTTAATCACAGTACTTTTACAAACGATATCACATTTTACTGTTTACCGGCAATGACTTCTTCATATCTTCTGGCAGCTTTTTTCCAATTGATAAGCTGGAACCAGCCGTCCACATATTCCGGTCTGCGATTCTGATACTGAAGATAATAGGCATGTTCCCACACATCTATCAGGAAAATAGGGGTGTAAACATTCAAGTCCGGTACATCCTGATTAGCAGTCTGCTGAATGGTCAGGATTCCGTTTTCATCAGACAGAAGCCACGCCCAGCCGGAGCCAAACTTGCCGACCGCTGCCTGTTTCATCTTTTCTTTCCATTGTATCATAGAGCCGAAATCCCGCTCAAGCGCCTTTAAAAGTTCCCCTGTAGGCTCCTGACCTACCGGGCATTTCATGGCATCAAAATAAAGCTCATGGTTAAATACACCGCCGCCATTATTGATGATGGGCGTTCGTGCAGCTGCCGGGAGATTTTCAGTATTTGTCAGCAATTGCTTCAGACTCATTTTCTGCAACTGAGGGTAATCAGCCAAAACACTGTTCAGATTATCTACATACGTCTTATAGTGCTTATCATGGTGAAACATCAAAGTGGTAGCATCCAGAACAGGCGTCAGGGCATCATATTCATATGGTAATGGCTTTACCACAAAGGGATAAATTTCGTCTCGCATAAGCGCCTCCTTTTATATATCAGTCATTCATAGTATATGCCATATTGTGGAATTCATACAATTGGCAGGAGATTTTCCACTCTGCGAGATTCCAAAACAGCGGAACAGAAAGCTATAGGGAAGCCACATCTATCAGCGTCAGCTGATTACTTGCATTCTCCAGGCTGGTGGCCAATGCTCTGGCGGTATCCAGGGATGTAAGGCAGTTGACACCTGTCTCGATAGCGGTACGCCTGATCAGGAAACCGTCTCTTGACTTATCACGTCCCTGAGTAGGGGTATCGATGACAAGGTCGATTCTGTGACCTAAGATCAGATCCATTACCGTAGGAGATTCCTGAGTAATCTTGTTGACCTTACGCGCTTTTACACCGGCTTCATTCAAAGCTGCTGCGGTACTTCTGGTCGCATAGATGGTATAGCCCAGTTTTTCAAACCGTCTTGCAATCTGGATTGCCTCGCCTTTGTCGGCATCTTTGACGGTGATAATCATATTCTTATATTTAGGCAGGTTCACACCGGCTCCCAGGAAAGCTTTGTACAGCGCTTCATGGAAGGTCTTGGCAATACCAAGACACTCACCGGTAGACTTCATTTCCGGTCCAAGGCTGATTTCAGCACCGCGAATCTTCTCGAAAGAGAATACCGGCATCTTGATGGCATAGTATTCTGCCTCAGGCTGCAGACCCGGTTTGTAACCCAGTTCCTTGATGGTCTTGCCCAGAATGACTTCTGTAGCAAGATCCACGATTGGGATACCTGTTACTTTGCTGATGTAAGGTACGGTACGAGAGGAACGTGGATTTACCTCAATGACATATACATCCTCATCGATAGCGATAAACTGGATATTGATCAGGCCTTTTACGTGGAGGGCTGTTGCCAGTCTCTTGGTATAGTCTGCAATCTTATCTTTTATCAGCTTACCGATGGTAGGTGCAGGATATACAGAGATACTGTCTCCGGAGTGGACACCTGTTCTCTCGACATGCTCCATAATACCCGGAATGAGGATGTCTTCACCGTCACATACGGCATCTACTTCGATTTCCTTGCCCTGAAGGTATTTGTCTACCAGGATAGGATGATCCTGGGCAATACGGTTGATGATAGCCATGAACTCTTCGATTTCCTGGTCGGAAATAGCAATCTGCATCCCCTGACCGCCCAGTACGTAGGAAGGTCTTACCAGAACAGGATAGCCCAGTCTGTTGGCTACTTCTTTCGCTTCTTCGGCAGTATATACGGTTCCGCCTGCCGCACGTGGAATCTTGGTCTGTTCCAGAATCTTGTCGAACAACTCTCTGTCCTCAGCTGCGTCTACGTCCTCAGCCTTGGTTCCCAAAATAGGCACACCCATCTTCATCAAATGCTCAGTAAGTTTGATAGCAGTCTGACCGCCGAACTGTACCACTGCTCCGTCAGGTTTCTCGATGTTGACGATGGATTCCACGTCCTCTGCTGTCAAAGGTTCAAAGTACAGCTTATCTGCGATATCAAAGTCAGTACTTACAGTCTCCGGGTTGTTGTTGATGATAATGGTCTCGTACCCTGCCTTGGAGAAAGCCCAGGTAGCATGTACTGAACAGTAGTCGAACTCAATACCCTGACCGATACGGATAGGGCCGGAACCCAATACCAGTACTTTCTTGCGGTCTTTTGTCTCTTTGGCTTCGCATTCTCCGCCATATACGGAGTAATAATAAGGAGTAGATGCTGCAAATTCTGCGGCACAGGTATCTACCATTTTATAAACAGCTACGATACCGTTGTCGTAACGCATCTGTTTGATTTCTTCTTCTTTCTTTCCTGTCAGTCCGGCAATGGCATTATCGGGGAATTCCAGTCTCTTTGCTTCTTTCAGAAGCTCGACGGTAAGGGGCTGACTCTCCAAAGCAGCTTCCATCTCCACCAGAATGGCGATTTTATCAATGAACCAGACATCAATCTGTGTAATGTCGTGAATATCTTCGTAGCTGACACCTTTTCTGATGGCTTCTGCAATTACATAGATACGCTGATCATCTACAATCTTCAAGCGCTCTTTCAGTTCTTCTGCATTCAGTGCAGTAAAATCATAGCTTCTTAAGCAGTCTACATGCTGTTCCAGAGAACGGATGGCTTTCATCAGGGCACCTTCGAAGTTATTGCAGATACTCATAACTTCACCGGTTGCCTTCATCTGTGTGGTCAGAGTTCTCTTGGCTGTGATGAATTTATCAAAAGGCAGTCTGGGAATCTTGACAACACAGTAATCCAGAGCAGGCTCAAAGCTTGCATAAGTCTTGCCGGTAATGGCGTTCTTGATTTCATCCAGAGTGTAGCCCAGTGCAATCTTGGCAGTTACTTTGGCAATGGGATAACCGGTAGCCTTGGAAGCCAGCGCAGAAGAACGGCTTACACGTGGATTTACCTCGATGACACAGTATTCAAAGCTGGTAGGATGCAAAGCAAACTGTACGTTACATCCGCCGATGATCTTCAGCTCGTTGATAATTTTCAATGCAGAGGTACGCAGCATCTGGTACTCTTTATCACTCAAGGTCTGGGATGGTGCCACTACGATACTATCGCCGGTATGCACACCTACAGGGTCGATATTTTCCATGTTGCAGACGGTGATGCAGTTGCCGGCACTGTCGCGCATTACTTCATACTCGATTTCTTTCCAGCCTGCGATACAGCGTTCTACCAGAACCTGGCCTACACGGGACAGACGCAGACCGTTTTCCAGTATTTCCTCCAGTTCTATCTGGTTGTGGGCAATACCACCGCCGGAACCACCCAGTGTATAAGCAGGACGCAGTACGACAGGGTATCCGATGGAATTGGTAAATTCAATACCGTCTTCCACATTTTCTACCACTTTCGATGCAGCACAGGGTTCACCAATACGCTCCATCAGGTCTTTAAATTCCTGACGGCCTTCTGCATTACGGATGGAAGCCGCAGTCGCTCCCAGCAAGGTTACACCGTGATCAGCCAGAAAACCGGATTCTTCCAGCTCCATTCCAAGATTCAGTCCGGCCTGGCCTCCCAACGTAGGCAGGATGCTGTCCGGCTTCTCCTTTTCAATAATCTGCTGCAGTACTTTTACAGTCAGTGGTTCAATATATACTTTATCAGCAATGTCTTTATCCGTCATGATGGTGGCAGGGTTGGAATTGACCAGAATAACCTCTACCCCTTCTTCCTTCAGGGAGCGGCATGCCTGGGTCCCTGCATAGTCAAACTCTGCGGCCTGGCCGATGACAATAGGGCCGGAACCGATTACCATTACTCTTTTTACATTTGGATTCTTAGGCATCTTATTTCTCTCCCTTCATCATATTGATAAATCTGTCAAATAAATATCCGGAGTCCTGGGGACCGGGACATGCTTCCGGATGGAACTGTACGGTAAAGATATTTTTGCCGGTATAGCTCAGTCCCTCGTTGGTACCATCATTAACATTCACAAAAGCAGGCACAGCCACAGCCGGATCAAGATTATCGGTATCTACTACGTATCCATGGTTCTGAGAAGAAATATAGACTCTTCCGGTAGCCAGATCCTTTACCGGATGATTGCCGCCTCTGTGACCGTATTTCATTTTATACGTATCTGCACCGTTAGCTAAGGCCATGAGCTGATGTCCCAGACAGATTGCAAAAATGGGGATATTTGTTGCATATAGCTTTTTGATTTCTTCTATAATAGAAGTACATTCTTTGGGATCTCCGGGACCATTGCTCAGCATAATGCCATCGGGGCAATCTGCAATGATTTCTTCAGCAGTTGTTAGCGCGGGATAAACTGTCACTTCGCAGCCTCTGGCTGCCAGGGAATCTGCGATATTTTTCTTAGCCCCAAAATCCATCAGCGCTACTTTCAAACCTGCGCCATTAGATTCCTGTACCAGAGAAGGCTTCTTTTCTCTCTCTCCGCGTGCATAAGCTTCTTTATCGAAGCTTGACGAACCGGACAGCGGACCATTCTCTTTTAAGGTTCTGGCTGCTACCGTGTATTTCTTCGTACAGCTTACTTTCTCGACCACTTTTCCTGTGGTATATTTTTTCAGCTTGGGAATCACCTCATCTAAATCGAAATTCTCGTTTGTAGTAATCATACCGTTCATGGTACCCTTTTCACGTAAGATCTTAGTCAGCGCTCTGGTATCAATTCCTGCAATACCCGGAACATTATTCTCTTCTAAAAATTGCTGGATAGTCATATCGCAACGGAAATTGCTGGGAATTCGGGAGAGTTCTCTGACAATGAAGCCATCAGGCCACGGTTTTAAAGATTCCATGTCTTCTTTACAAATACCATAATTACCAATCAGGGGATAGGTCATGCAAACAGCTTGCCCTGCATAGGACGGATCTGTCAATACTTCAAGATATCCTGCCATAGACGTGTTAAATACGATCTCACTAATAACTTCTTTGTCGACACCGATGTGTGTACCTTCAAACACCGTGCCGTCCTCTAATACTAAAAATGCTTTCATAATTACCTCACATTCTTCGCTTTAGACGAGTGTTTTATCTTCAATTGCTTGCTTCTTACTTAAATCGGTTTATTATAGCACAGTTTATTTTTTGCGACAAGACTGGGAAACCACGAAAAATTTGCCAAAATATTTATGTGGCTTGTGAATTGCTTTGGAAAAAATGTAGTTTCAACTGTTATACTGCACAAAATATGCCATATGAATGCATGGAAAAATTGTTTTCTTACTGCTTTAATTGTGATAAAATGGTTAAAGATATTATGTTAAAAGGTTACACAGCGAAAGGAATCAAAATAAATTATGGAAAAACTCTTTTATCAGGATACACATATCATAGATTTTGAAGCAATCGTCACGGACTGCACAGCGGAGCCTGATGGGCGCTACCGCATCACGCTGGACAAAACTGCTTTCTTCCCGGAAGAAGGCGGACAAGGTGCAGACAAAGGCACACTTGCAGACATAAATGTACTGGATGTGCAGATCAAAAATGACATCATCCATCATTATCTGCCCAAGCCTCTGGAAACAGGCAGCACCGTTCAAGGTCACGTTGACTGGGCACAGCGCTTTGATTATATGCAGCAGCATTCCGGTGAGCACATCGTATCCGGTCTTGTACATGCCCGCTTTGGCTATGACAATGTAGGATTTCATCTGGGAAAAGAAGAAGTCACACTGGACTTTAACGGCAGCCTCACGCAGGAACAGATGGGAGAAATTGAACTTGCAGCCAATCATGCAATCTGGCAGAATCTTCCTATAAATGTATTCTTTCCTCTAAAAGAGGTTTTGAACACAATGGAGTATCGCAGCAAAATCGAGTTGACAGGGGATGTGAGAATCGTAGAGATTCCCGGCATAGATACCTGTGCCTGCTGCGCGCCTCATGTAGAGACCACCGGACAGATTGGAATTTTAAAGGTCACGGGGCTGCAGAGCCACCGCGGCGGCGTGCGGGTCAACATTTTGTGCGGAGAAAGAGCGCTTAGGGAATTTTCAATGCATCAGCACAGTGTAGCGGCGATTTCAGCACTTTTGTCTGCTAAGCAGGATGCTGTGGCTGAAGCTGTTGTTCGTTTAAAGGATGAAGCACTTAGACTGAAAGAACGTGCCAATGAGCTGCAGGCAGATTTACTTTCCATGCAGACTGCTCTTCTGCCCTCACCGGATGAGCAGGATAATGTGGTTCTTTTTACCGGGGAACTGGACAATATCGCACTGCGCAATACGGTAAATTCTCTATGCGAGAAATATAAGGGATATTGCTGTGTCTTTTCCGGTAATGATATTGAGGGGTATCGTTTTATTATAGGAAGTGGCTCTCTGGATTGCCGCAAGGCAGCGGCACTGCTTCGGGAACAGCTTGGAGCTAAGGGCGGTGGGACAGCGCCAATGGTTCAAGGAAGTGTTAAGGCTTCTCAGAAAAGCATGTATTGCGCTTTAAAAGCTTTGTTCAATTTTTCGTAAAAAAATCCCACTATCTGCACATTTCGCAAATAGTGGGATTATGTATTTATCTTGCCCTGACTGCTCCAAAATCCTCCTCAATCTCCTTAGACGGCGATGCTGTTATAAGCGAAACCACCGGGATACAGATGGAAGAAAAGATAAATGCAGGAAGCAATCCGGCCCATGCAAAGGATACAATCCTTTATTCCTCTATGCTCATGTTAAAATGCAAATAGAAAGAGCACTCACCTTCATCTGAAGGGATTAAGAGACCAGTACCCGCCAAATCGTATCCTTGCATTTCCACATCGCAGGTGACCGTAACCCCTGACTCCGTAAAGCTATAATCTTCAAACGCATTGGCAGTAATGGTTTGCACCATCTTGCGCCGGGCAGAAGAAAACTGGGGAAACTTATCCTGTGCGCCCACAAAGGCCAGTAAAGCCAGCTGCATCTGGGTCTGAAAATCTGACATCCAGGGTCTTTCGTCTTCGGGAGTCTCCTTGGAAGTCAGGCTATCCACAATAAAGCTGATCTTTTGGATAATACCATCTGCGTCTGTTTCAAAAACAAAAGCCGGTGGTTCTTGCAGACCTGATAAGTGGATCACAACGGCACCTTCCGGTATATTCGGGCTCCATTCACCGTTATTTGTCAATGTATAACCGGATTCCACCCCATAATAGGCAGCCAACACCCGGTAATTTTGATAAAACTGGGGAATGGTAAGATTCCCGCAATGAAGCGGGATCTGTGCTATGTCATTGGCAAGAAGCACTACTCCTGCCAGCAGTGCACGCACCCCAAGATACACCACTGTTCGAAAGGCGCGTTCATCCTTCAGAATCAGGCGGGAATCAGATTCCCAGGCACCGCGGAGCTTCTGTTCAGTAGATTCATATCCAATGCCAAAATCAGAAAACTGGACCAGATCACGGAATAAAATGCTTCATCCAGTGTTCTTGCAAAAAAACGTCTCCATGGTGCTTGTATTTTAGGCAGGGTATCCTCATAAGCCTCTCTGGTATCCCAATATGTCTCCCAAGAAAATTTATCATCATCCACAGTTATTGTATGGGTATTTACACAATACTTGAAATTTGACAGGTACTTTTCCGCGTCCAAGCTTTCATATTGTGTCCCGTCCCTATACATTATTTCACAGACAATCTGTGCCCTATCCAGATCCTCCTTGTCAGAAGAAAGCTGCTTGATCTGCTGTTCCAAAGCCACAGAAAGTTCCTGCCGCCCGTTATGCAAGGACTTAATCTCTTCCAATGATATATGAAGAGAGCGAAGCAGCTTAATCTTCCTTAAAACTGCCAGATCCTCCTGAGAATAATCGCGGTAACCATTGACGCTTCTTGTCGGGGACAGTAACCCTTCTGACTCATAGAATCGAATATTTGCTCTTGGCATTTCTGCCAATTTTTCAATTTCTTTAATTGTCATATATGCCTCTCCTTTTTTGTTTTTCTATTATTATGATAAAGCATAAAGCAACTTTACAGTCAAGGTTTTTTGTAAATTAGCAAAATAATACTAAAAGAGACCTTTTTTGGAGATTTTTCGTTCTCCTTTTCAAGGTCTCTTTCTCATATATCCACTATTTATTTAAAATAAGCTACACCGGATTCAAAGATCTTCATATCCTGCTCGCCATAGATATTGATAGCCACAGCAGTATCGCGTCTCTCAGAGTGAGCCATCTTACCGAAGCATCTTCCGTCAGGAGAAGTGATACCTTCAATGGAGCAGTAAGAACCATTGATGTTATATTCTTCATCCATGGATACGTTACCTTCCATATCAGAATACTGAGTCGCCACCTGACCGTTCGCAAAGAGCTTGTCAAGCCACTCCTTAGGTGCTACGAAACGACCTTCTCCGTGAGAAGCAGGGTTACAGTAGGTAGCCCCAAGTGTTGCGCCCTGCAGCCAAGGCGACTTATTGGATACCACTTTGGTGTAAACCATCTTGGAGATGTGGCGGTTAATGGTATTGAAGGTCAGGGTAGGAGAATCCTCCTTCTGTCCCAGAATCTCACCGTAAGGTACAAGCCCCAGCTTGATCAGTGCCTGGAAACCGTTACAGATACCAAGTGCCAGACCATCTCTCTCATTCAAGAGCTTCATAACTGCTTCTTTCATCTTCTCGTTCTGGAAAGCAGTAGCGAAGAACTTAGCACTTCCGTCAGGTTCGTCGCCGGCAGAGAATCCACCGGGGAACATGATGATCTGTGCCTGATCGATCGCTTTCTCAAAGATTTCCACAGAATCACGGATATCTTCTGCTGTAAGGTTCTTGAATACTCTTGTCACTACGTTAGCACCGGCTCTTTCAAAAGCCTTGGTGCTGTCGTATTCACAGTTGGTACCGGGGAATACCGGAATAAATACAGTAGGCTTTGCCACTTTGTTCTTGCATACATAAATGCTGTCAGCCTTATATAAATCGCTTGCAACAGGATCAGTTCCCTTCTTAGCCTTAGTAGGGAATACCTTCTCCAGCTTACTTGTCCATGCATTCAGAGCTTCGTCCATGGTAATCTTCACATCACCGTATACAAATGCAGGCTCCTCGGTTACGATACCGATCAAGGTGTAATCCAGTTCCTTTGCATCAAGTTCTGCCAGCTTATCAGCAGGAATCTCAGCGATGATATCGCCCAGTCCGTTTGCAAACAAATCATCTGTAGTCACTTCATTATCCACTGTTACACCCAGCTTGTTACCGAATGCCATCTTGGACAGTGCTGCTGCTGCACCCTTTGCATCCAGCGCATAAGCAGAAACGATGGTCTTATCAAGGGTCAGTTCATGAATCTTGCTGTACAGTTCCATAACTGCTTCATATACAGGAATATCAAAATCGTCTTTCTCGATTTTAAAGCGAACAAGCTTATTGCCTGCTTTCTTCAGTTCAGGAGTCACAATATCATCATGCTTTGCAACATCCACTGCAAAGGATACCAGTGTAGGAGGTACGTCAATATCATTGAAGGTACCGGACATACTGTCCTTTCCACCGATGGAAGGCAGTCCGAAACCGATCTGTGCATCATAAGCACCAAGCAGTGCTGCAAAAGGCTGACTCCAACGCTCAGGATCGGAGGTCATTCTGCGGAAGTACTCCTGGAAGGTGAAACGAATCTTGCTGTAATCACCGCCGGCAGCTACAATCTTAGCCATGGACTCTACTACTGCATAAACAGCACCATGGTAAGGGCTCCAGGAAGACAGATAAGGATCGAAGCCGTAGCTCATCATGGTCACGGTATCGGTCTTGCCCTTTAATACAGGGAGCTTTGCTACCATAGACTGGGTCTCGGTCAGCTGATATTTTCCGCCGTAAGGCATGTATACACTTCCTGCACCGATGGAGGAGTCGAACATCTCCACAAGTCCCTTCTGGGAGCATACGTTCAGGTCATTTAACAGTGCCAGCCATGCAGCCTTCACGTCACCGTCTTCCAGTTGCTTTCCCACTTCTTCTACAGACCATTTATCAAAATAATTCTCATCTTCGCTAGGAATGTCTACTTTAACGGTAGTCTCCTGATGAGCACCGTTGGTATCCAGGAAAGCACGTTTTAAGTTAACAATGGTCTTGCCTCTCCAGTTGAGTATCAGTCTGGGATCCTCTGTAACAATCGCAACAGGAATAGCTTCCAGGTTCTCTTCGTTCGCATAACCAAGGAACTCTTCAACATCTTTAGGATCCACTACTACTGCCATTCTTTCCTGAGATTCGGAGATAGCAAGCTCGGTTCCGTCAAGACCTGCATATTTCTTAGGTACTTTATCAAGATCTACGGTCAGACCATCAGCCAACTCACCGATTGCTACGGATACACCGCCTGCACCGAAGTCATTACACTTCTTGATCAGCTTACTTACTTCTTCTCTGCGGAACAGTCTCTGAATCTTACGCTCGGTAGGAGCATTACCCTTCTGGACCTCTGCGCCACATGTCTCAATAGAGCTCTCTGTATGCACCTTGGAAGAACCGGTAGCACCGCCGCAGCCATCACGTCCTGTACGTCCGCCCAGCAGGATGATGATATCACCGGGGTCGGAAGTCTCACGGATAACATTTCTTCTGGGAGCAGCACCCATAACGGCACCGATTTCCATTCTCTTAGCCACATAGTTGGGATGATAGATTTCTTTAACAAAACCGGTAGCCAGACCAATCTGATTACCATAGGAGGAATATCCGCTTGCAGCACCGCGAACCAGCTTCTTCTGGGACAGCTTACCCTTCAAGGTATCAGCCACAGGAACGGTAGGATCAGCCGCACCGGTTACACGCATCGCCTGATATACATAGCCTCTTCCTGACAAAGGATCACGGATTGCACCCCCCAGACAGGTAGCCGCGCCACCGAAAGGCTCGATCTCTGTAGGATGATTGTGTGTCTCATTCTTGAAGAATACCAACCACTCCTCAGTTACTTTCTCTCCGTCATAATCCATTTCCACAGGAACAACTACGGAGCACGCATTGATCTCATCGGATTCTTCCATATCAGCCAGCTTGCCGTCTTTCTTCAGCTTTCTCATAGCCATCAGAGCAAGATCCATCAGACATACAAATTTATCATTTCTGCCGGCAAAAATCTCGGCTCTGGTGTCCAGATAACTCTGGTAGGTCGTCTCAATAGGAGAACGATAATATCCCTCGCCGAACTCTACGTCAGTCAGTTCAGTAGAGAATGTAGTATGACGGCAGTGATCAGACCAGTAGGTATCCAACACACGAATCTCTGTCATAGAAGGATCTCTCTTCTCATCACCACGGAAATAATTCTGGATATGCAGGAAATCCTTGAAGGTCATAGCCAGGCCAAGAGAATCATACAGCTTATGCAGTTCTCCCTCTTCCATCTCGCAAAATCCGTCAAAAATGGATACATCTGCGGGGTCATCATATACCGTAAACAAAGTTACCGGCTTCACAAGATCAGTCTCTCTGGAATCTACAGGGTTGATACAATAAGCTTTGATTTTGGCAAATTCTTCATCGGAAATATCGCCTTCAAGCAGGTAGGTAACAGCAGTCTTGATAACCGGCTCTTCATTCTCGTTCAGGAATTTCACACATTGTACTGCGGAATCTGCTCTCTGGTCGAACTGACCGGGCAGGAATTCTACAGAGAATACTTTGCTGCCTTTCGGAATATCAATTGTTTCCTCATACAAATCATCTACAGGCGGTTCAGAAAATACGGTCTTACATGCTTTGGCAAATACTTCATCTGAAATATTCTCCACATCATAGCGTATAAATACGCGAACTGCCTCCACATCATTAATGCCCAGGTAATTCTTCAGCTCTTCCTGAAGTTCATGAGCCTTTACTGCAAAGGGGGCTTTCTTTTCTACATAGATACGTCTTACGTTTCCCATGCTGGATCCTCCAAATTTATTCTGGTTATAACTTAGCAGAGCTTTTTCTTAATCGTTTTAACTCCGCACTACACTAACATTATACCTTTGTCTTTCTTTTCACACAATACCCTAAAATAACAAATTTATACAAAATTTATCCCATCTTTTGTGGGGTATACCATGCTTCCGGCCCAATTTAGCCCATACAGGACATGACTTATGCCCCCAAAGCAGTTGTTTTCCTCTGCCCTCTTTAGTCTGCCATATCATTTTATCACACTTTCTCAAAAAGTACAGTGCAAAATCCGGTCTTTATCTTACTCTAGCACCTTGTTTTGACAAATTATTACAAAAAAATATTATTTTTTGCAAAAAACTTCTGGACATTTCCAAATTTATAGGTTATAATAACCTTGTTCGGTTGAGATACCGAACTGCTATATAGCAAATTCCGGAAGAATTCCCCTTTTACACAATCGAAGCGTCTGCAGGTCTCCTGTAGGCGCTTTGATTGTTTTTCTTATTAATATTTGTCTACGAAATCCGTTCCCGTTTCTCCACTCATTTTCTCCACATAGACAGTTGGATTCTTTTCCATCTGAAGCATGATATCCAAAGAATCCAGCAACAATCTCTCCTGTCGATAGCGGTTCATTTCATTTGGTCTGTCCAGATAAGCTTTAAAATGGTCTACCTGCCATACTAAAATATCTGCCAGTGTATATCCTGCAACCTTATATTCACACAGGAACTTTCCGTAGTCATGATAATAAGCAAACTCCCTCAAGACACCATTTGAATTTTTCATTCTCTCCCAAAGGCCCTCTGCATAGCTTTGCTCCTCTCCGGCACGTTTTGCAAGCTCATCCAGCCATTTCTTTAAAATGTCTAGTGCTTTGGCAAGTTTTTCTTCCTGATTCATACTCTTTACTCCTTCCACGTTCCTGTTCTCACTTCACGATTCTTCTTATATGACAAAAAATCCTTCAAGCTACAATGTTGTAGATTGAAGGATCCTTAGCAGGGGAAGAGGGGATCGAACCCCCGTTAACGGTTTTGGAGACCGCCGCACTACCGCTGTACTATTCCCCTGTATCATGCTGTTTCCAACTGACGAAACATATTATAGCACAACTCATACCAATTAATCAAGTAGAAATTTCAAAATTTTTGGAAAAATTGTAACAGTTCAGAAGAGCCATTCGCAAAACCGCACCTCACGGAGCTTTCCGCTGCTTCGCAGCTCATTTTTGCTCTTACGCACCACTCATTATCGAAACAAAGCACTCACTACATCCTGCAGGGATTTTACGCCAATGATGCGCATGGATCCATTATATTTCAAGGTTGCTGCACAGCCTGCAGGAAGGATGCAGGTATCAAAGCCAAGCTTTTCAGCTTCTGCTACACGCTGAGCAGGCATACTGACGGAACGCACTTCACCACTTAAGCCAATTTCACCAAAAGCTATAAGTTTGGGGCTTAACGGGCGGTTACGGAAACTGGACAGAATGGCCAGTGCAATACCAAGGTCTATGGCCGGTTCCGTGATTTTCATACCGCCGGTAATATTGACATACGCATCACAACCCGACATCTGGACACCAAGGCGTTTTTCCAACACTGCCATCAGTAGATTCACCCTGTTAAAATCAGTTCCGGTAGTCTGTCTTCTGGGAATTCCAAAATTGCTCTGGCATACCAGCGCCTGAATTTCAATGAGAATGGGTCTCGTTCCTTCCATGGAGCATGCAACAACGGAGCCGCTGGCATTTTCAGGCCTTCCCTCCAGCATATACTCTGAAGGATTGGTTACTTCAACCAGTCCCTCCTCTCTCATCTCAAATACACCAATTTCATTGGTGGAACCAAATCGGTTCTTGACTCCGCGCAGGATACGATAAGAAGCATAGCGGTCACCTTCAAAGTAAAGTACTGTATCCACCATATGCTCCAATACCCTTGGACCTGCAACCGTACCTTCCTTTGTTACATGTCCTACAATAAATACGGAGACTCCCAGCCCTTTTGCCAACTGAAGCAAGATCCCTGTGGACTCTCTGACCTGAGAAACACTTCCCGGTGCTGCAGAGACGTTCTCATTGAACATAGTCTGTATAGAGTCAATCACTACTACTTTGGGTTGTTCCTGCCTGATAACCTCTGCAATAGAATCCAGATTGGTCTCACATAGAAGAAGCATCCTGGAACCGAAAGTTCCTATTCTGTCCGCCCTCATCTTAATCTGAACCAGAGACTCTTCTCCCGAAATATACAGAACCTTATTCCCCTGCTCTGATAACTGTCGACATACCTGAAGCAAGAGAGTAGACTTGCCGATTCCCGGATCTCCGCCTACAAGTGTCAGGGAGCCCTGTACGATACCGCCTCCCAATACTCTGTCCAATTCATTGATATGTGTCAGAAGTCTGTCTTCTTCCTTAAGCTCGATTTCCGATAGTACAGAAGGGGCAATCCGCTGCATTCTCTGCTGCGTCTTGCCTCCTGATACTTTGGAGGAAACTGTATTTACAGTCTCCTCCACCATAGTATTCCATTCTCTGCACCCCGGACACTGTCCCATCCACTTACTGGATTCATAACCACAATTCTGACAAAAATATACTGTTGTCTTTCCTTTTGCCATGGGGTCCTTTCCTGCATTCAGACTTAAGCCTGAGCAATCTTAACTGATACTTCTCCCGCATTCTGAAGTTCCACACTCAAGCTGAGTTTTCCGCCAAATCCGGTTTTCATCGTACCTACACTCTCACCGGCTACCAGAACTTCATATTCCGTATCATCAATAAGTCCCAGGGTAATCTGAGCATCTTCATCCCCTTCCACTACGAATTCCACACCATTATCTGTCTCTTTGAAATTCAAGACGCTGGTTCCGGGTACCGATTCATACAGGAACATACCATTTTTCTCCAGCTTGGTAATCTCATTATAAGTCTTTACCTTCAACAGATCACCTTCGTGTTTAAAGTCTTCCACCTTTGCCTTGCTTGCCAATTTATGATTTCCAAAACTGATTGCCCCTTCACCCTCATTGCGGAGCAATTCTTCTACTACTGCCATCTTTTTGTCCTCCTGAATATTTGTAGGTTTAAAGCATCCTACCTATACTGTACTTACAGTATAATATAAAATATAGCTTTTTTCCACAAAATTTTCTTCTGTAATGTATTAAAAATTCTTAAGATAAACTATCCCTTTCTTTCACGGTAAAAGTCACTTTTCCGTTCTTAAAGCCTGCCGATACTGTATCTCCCGGCTGTACCTTCTTCATCAGAATCTCTTCTGCCAGACTGTCCTCGATAACTGACTGGATCGCTCGCTTAAGCGGGCGTGCACCCATCTTATGATCAGAATATTTCTCAACCAGATACTCTTTCAACGCGCCTGTAATCGTCAGTCGAATATCCATCTGTTCCTGACACCGTTTACACAGGCCGGAAGATAACAGGCTGATGATTTCTTTCATATTCTCTCTGTTTAATTGATGGAACACAATAATATCATCGATTCTGTTGATAAACTCCGGTTTGAAGCTTCTCTTTACCTCTTCCATAACAGAAGATTTCATCTTCTCATAATCTTTCTGAGCACTGGACTGTGCTGCAAATCCCAGATTCTTTGGATCTACAATCCGCTGTGCCCCCGCATTGGAAGTCATGATCAATACCGTATTTTTAAAGCTGACCTTTCTGCCCTTGGAATCTGTGATATGCCCATCATCCAATACCTGCAGCAAGATATTAAACACATCTGGATGCGCCTTCTCTATCTCATCGAACAGTACCACTGAGTAGGGATTTCTGCGCACCTTCTCACTGAGCTGTCCACCCTCGTCAAATCCAACATATCCGGGCGGAGAACCTATCATTTTAGATACGGAGTGACTCTCCATATACTCAGACATATCCACACGTATCATGGCATCCTCCGAACCGAACATGGCTTCTGCCAAGGCTTTGCTCAGTTCTGTCTTACCGACTCCGGTAGGTCCCAGGAACAGGAAAGAACCGATAGGACGATTAGGATCCTTAAGTCCTACCCTGCCTCTCCGCATGGCTTTTGCCACTGCTTTCACTGCCTCTTCCTGTCCAATAACACGCTTATGGAGGATATTCTCCAGTTTCAGAAGTTTCTCGCTCTCTTTTTCCGCAAGCTTCCGGACCGGAATTTTAGTCCACATTGCCACTACCTCTGCAATCTCATCTTCACCGATGCTATATTGCAGAGCATCTTCCTGTTTCTCCCTGCGGCGGTTAAGCCGTTCATACTTTCTGATCAGTTCATCCTGATTGGACTTGATTTCATTAGCTTGAGAAAAAGCTTCCATGCGTATTGCATGTTCCATCTGAGCATCCATCTGCTTAATCTGTTCTAACAACTCTTTCTGCTTCTGCGGCATATCATTGACCTTAAGTCTTGCACTGGCTGCCGCTTCATCAATCAGATCAATTGCCTTATCAGGGAGATTGCGGTCATTGATATAACGTTCTGATAACCGCACTGCTGCTTCTACTGCCTCAGGAAGAATCTGCACTTGATGATGATCTTCATATTTTCCCTTGATCCCATTCAGTATTCTGATTGCTTCCTCCTGAGAGGGTTCTTCCACATTTACAGGCTGAAAACGGCGTTCCAGTGCAGCATCCTTCTCAACATACTTACGATACTCCGCAATGGTGGTGGCACCGATCAGCTGAATCTCTCCTCTGGCCAGGGACGGTTTTAAAATATTGGATGCATCAATAGCTCCTTCGGCTCCTCCTGCACCAATGATCGTGTGAAGTTCATCCAAAAAAAGAATCACATTGCCATCATCAATGACTTCCTTCACCACTTTCTTGATTCGCTCTTCAAATTCACCACGGTACTTACTTCCTGCCACCATACCTGACAAATCCAAAGTAAGCACCCGCTTATCCCTAACGGTAAAAGGCACCTGTCCTGATACGATGCGAAGCGCAAGACCTTCTACCACAGCAGTCTTCCCAACACCCGGCTCACCAATCAGACATGGATTATTCTTAGTACGACGACTTAATATCTGAACGACACGTCTGATTTCATCCTCTCTGCCAATAACAGGATCCAGTTTCCCTTCCCTTGCCAGTGCTGTCAGATCTCTGCTGTACTGCTCCAGAGTAGAATGTTTCCCCTTGCCGGAGCCTTTTCTTCCTAAATCTTCTTTATAAAGATTGCTGTCCTGACCCATCGCACTTAAAACTTCCGCATAAATTTTAGCTGATGCGATGCCCATGGTATTCAACAATCGAACTGCCACATTCTCCCCTTCTTTTATCAAAGCTAACAGAATGTGCTCAGTACCCGTTGCGTTCTGACCGAACCTTCTTGCCTGGCGGTGTGCCTCCTCCAGAACCTTTCTTGCCCTCGGAGAATACCCCTCTCTCTCTTTGACTGCCACGCCATTTTCAAAAGCTATTAATTCTTTAATCAGTTCTATAATACGGCCGGTTTCTACACCATTTGCTGCCAGCACTCTGGCAGCCACACTGTCTTCCTCTTTCAACAATCCCACCAGAATATGCTCTGTTCCAACATACCCCTGTTTTAACTGTCTGGCACATTTAGCCGCATAGGAAAGCGCAGACTGCGCTTTAACCGTAAATTGTGACTGCATTATCTCAGCCCTCCGTAATCCTCATATATTTCGTCAATCAAAGCATGAATCTCATCTCTGGTAATATTTTTACAGCTGCTCTTCGCCAGTATAACCTGTAAATCCTTCCTCAATTCTTCCATGGTCCGAATACGGTCTATATCTATGGCAATGACTGCACCCTTTCTTCTGTCTACCTTGACAAATCCTTCCTGCTTCAGCACAGTGTAGGCTTTATTGACCGTATGCATATTGATTCCAATAGTATCTGCAAGCTGGCGTACACTGGGCAGGGAATCACCTTCTTGAAACTGTGAAGTCGCTATTCCTAAGATAATCTGATTCCGAAGCTGCAGATACAGAGCTTCATCACTGTTAAAATCTATCTCTATAATCACACCTGCGCCTCCTTAGTATGTCTGTTATAGCTATCTTATAACAGTTTATATTTCTTGTCAACCCTATATCATACAAAAAGAGGTTACCCGGTACTCATGCCGTCACCGCAGTAACCTCCCTCATGTAGCTATTTCTCTTCGCCATCCCAATTCAGGAATTCAAATTCAAATTCGTCATCATCATCACTCATGAAATTCTTTGATTTCCAAT
Organism: Acetatifactor sp.; assembly: GCA_045545375.1. GTDB lineage: Bacteria > Bacillota > Clostridia > Lachnospirales > Lachnospiraceae > Acetatifactor. The sequence goes on along the minus strand of JAZQAT010000045.1, from coordinate 8,196 downwards.
CCGGCTCTGCCTTAGTCCTACTATCTGCCTGTTTCGCCTGGCCGGCTGCAGACTGACCTGCCGGACGTGCTTGCCCGGAAACACCTGGCTGTGCAGCTGCTCCGGACTGGTTTGCTCCACTTTTCCCGGCAGCTGACTGTGTAGAACCACCGGCCTGTGATGCTGTCTTTGCCTGACCTGCACCCGGTTGTGATGATCGTGTCTGCGCTGCACCTGTCTGAGTTGCAGGACGTGACTGCACGGCACGTGTCTGGCTATCCGGCTGGATAGTCCTGGTCCTGCCAGTCTGGGCGTCTGTTCTCACCTGACCGGACGGACGAGTCTGACCTGCTGAAGACGGCTTGCCCTGTACAGCCTTCTGTCCCGTCGGATTCTGTCCTGCCGTTCTTTGGCCCCCAACCTTCTGTCCTACAGGGCGGGTACCTTCTGCGCCTACGGTCTGCATCACTTTACGTGTGGGAGCTCCCGTTTCTCTGCTTCTCTTTACAGCCTCCCTCTCTTTCAGAGTCTGCTTTTCTACCGCAGAAAAATATGCCTCGTCTTTGATATCCCTAATCTTGTAGTACAGCATAGAAACCGCAAGCACAGCTGCAATTACCAGAATTACCAGAATAATAATGATAACCTTCTGATTTCTGATTGTCTTCTGATTGGCCAGAATGGTTTCTCCACTGGACTTATTTGCTGCCAAAAGCTTTTCTATATCATAAGCTTCTCCATTGGCATAATCAATCAGCTGCCATGTACCTTCCTGATCCTGCTGTGTATAATAAGGTTTCTTCTCTTCTACAGGTTCCTGACTTTCCGGTGTCTGGGTATCGCTATCTCCCTCTGCGGGAGTATTGGTATCAACAGGTGTGATTTCTCCGGAAAGGGTTAAGAAGTCATTTCTGATAAAGCCCGTTACTACCGTATTATTGGAATAAAAGGAAACAAGATACCAGGTCATATTATCTGCTCCGGTCGCCTGACCACTTACAGTAACAGCGGTTCCATTGGATACGGTAGTAATAATACCACTGGAATCACTGGCAGAGGCATCTGTCCTTACACGGATAACTGACCCGCCTGTTACCTTTGCCTCAATTGGCTGCACCTGTGTCACTTCAACGGATGGATTTACCGTAAGATTTGCATTTGGCGTACTGCCGCCATCTGTCTTACTCACCAGATCAGATCGGATATATCCCTTAGTTCCATCCGATGTTTCCACCTGATACCAGATCTTGCTGTCAGTTCCCTGTACTTCGTTGATAATTGTCACTGTCGCACCGTTCTGTACACTCCCGACTGCGGTACTGCTTGTACTTGCTTCTTGCCGGATTCTTGCCGAGGTCGCTGTTACCGTTCCCTTGCTGTCTGCTCTGGCAACCATGGTAAAACTATTCCAGAATAATACCAACATCAGTGCCAGGACCACCGCAACCGCACCATAAAATATGTTCGCCTCTCTGCTAACCTTAACTGTCTTCCTCATATGTTCCTCCAATCTGGTCGTCCTACAGTTCCCCACTTACATCCCTGATATCTCCAAAAATAACCGTGATTCAGGCTCATGTCCCGTTCTATGCTTCATCAATTGCCTTTCCAATATCATGACGCATATATTTGTTGTCAAATGTTACCCACTCAGTAGCTGCATAAGCGTTTGCTCTTGCTTCCTTCAGATCTTTTCCTTTGGCAGTTACACCAAGTACTCTTCCTCCGTTAGTCACAATACCTTCTTCCGTCTGCTTTGTTCCGGCGTGAAAACAATAATATCCTTCCGCCTCGTCAAACTTTTCCAATCCCTTGATTACAAAGCCCTTTTCATAAGAAACCGGATATCCATCGCTGGCAAGTACAACACAAACAGCTGCATTATCCTCAAATTCCAGATCAATCTGATCCAAAGTTCCCTCTACACAGGCTTCCATTACTTCTATAATATCATTTTTCATCCTTGGCAGAACCACCTGTGCCTCAGGATCTCCGAATCTGGCATTGTACTCCAATACTCTGGGCCCGTCCGGGGTCAGCATCAAGCCGAAGAATATCACACCTTTAAAAGGCCTTCCTTCTGCTGCCATGGCATCCACCGTAGCCTGATAAATATACTTTCGGCAGAATGCATCTACTTCTTCTGTATAGAAAGGACTGGGAGAAAAGGTTCCCATACCGCCGGTGTTCAGTCCCTGATCACCATCCTGTGCCCGCTTATGATCCTGGGCTGAAGTCATAATACGTATTGTCTTGCCATCCACAAAGGACAATACGCTCACTTCACGTCCTGTCATAAATTCTTCGATTACCATACGGTTACCGGCACTGCCGAACTTTTTGTCCAGCATAATGGAAGCAACGCCTTCTTTAGCTTCTTCCAGGGTATTACAGATCAATACACCTTTTCCCAATGCCAACCCATCAGCTTTCAGCACGATAGGGAATTTAGCTGTCTCCAGATACGCAAGTGCTTCCTGTGCATCATCAAAGTTCTCATACGCTGCAGTGGGAATATGATATTTCTTCATCAAGTCTTTGGAAAAAGCCTTACTTCCTTCCAGAATTGCTGCATTCTTTCTGGGACCGAATACTTTAAATCCCTCTGCCTCCAACACATCTACCAGACCGCCTACCAGAGGATCATCCATTCCTACAATTGTAAAATCAATTTCTTTTTCCTTTGCAAAAGCAGCCAGTTTGTCAAATTCCATAGCTCCGATAGGCACACACTCTGCAATCTGTCCGATTCCCGCATTACCGGGAGCGCAGTAGATTTTCTCTACCTTAGGACTCTTTGCCACACTCGTGGCAATTGCGTGCTCTCTTCCGCCGCTTCCTACGATTAAAACTTTCATCTGTTTACCAGCCTTTCTTACTTCTTCACCACTTTGCCATCCACCACCTGAATGCGGTCGTTGGCAATATCATCAATGGCCTTGGGGAGCAGAACCCATTCCGCCTGCTCCATGACTCTGCGCTGAAGCACCTCAGCTGTATCGCCCTCTTCTACAGCTACTGCTTTCTGTGCAATAATCGGACCTTCATCCATACCTTCGTTAACAAAATGCACTGTAGCACCAGTCACCTTAACACCGCGTTCCAGCGCTTTCTCATGCACCTTTAATCCATAGTATCCCACACCGCAGAAAGAAGGGATCAGAGAAGGATGGATATTGATGATACGGTTACTGTATTTATGTACCATAGCCTCCGGAATTGCCACCAGAAATCCTGCCAGTACAATCAAATCCGGTTCAAATTCATCTACCTTTGCCAGGAATGCATCATTAAAAGCAGCTCTGTCCGGGAAATCTTTCGGCGACAGGCTTAACGCAGGAATCCCTGCAGTTCTGGCTCTCTCAAGACTCTTTACTGTCTTATTGTTGCTCAGCACTCCTACCAGCTTTACATTGGTAATGCTTCCTGCTTCCACAGCATCTATGATTGCCTGCAAATTGGTACCTCCACCGGATACCAGAACCATTACTCTCAGCATAAGGTAACACCCTTCTCTCCGGCTTCACAATGACCTACCACATATGCGGTATCCCCTGCAGCCTTGATAGCTTCCATGGTCTTATCCACATCAGCAGGATCCACTGCCAGTACCATACCAAGACCCATATTATAAGTATTGTACATCATCTGTTCCGTAATGTTACCGGTCTTCTGCAACAGCTTAAAAATGGCAGGAACCTCATAGCTGTCCTTCTTTACCACTGCACGGATACCGTCCGGAAGCATTCTGGGAATATTTTCATCAAAACCGCCGCCGGTGATGTGGCTGCAGCCCTTAACAGTAACGCCCGCATTCTTAATGGACTTCAATGCTTTTACGTAGATTCTGGTAGGTGCTAACAATGCTTCTCCTAATGTCTTACCCAGTTCATCATAATAAGTATTCAGGCTCTCTGCAGTCATCTCGAACACTTTACGAACCAGTGAAAAACCATTTGAATGAACACCTGAGGATGCAATACCGATCAGTGTATCACCAGGCTTGATATTTTCTCCGGTAATCAAATCTTTTTCATCAACCACGCCTACTGCAAATCCAGCCAGATCGTACTCGTCTTCAGGCATCAGACCGGGATGCTCTGCAGTCTCACCGCCAATCAAAGCAGCTCCTGACTGCTTACAGCCTTCTGCTACACCTTTTACAATAGTAGCGATCTTCTCAGGGTAGTTCTTACCACATGCTATATAATCCAGGAAAAATAACGGTTCACCGCCTGCACATGCAACATCGTTCACACACATTGCGACGCAGTCGATACCGATGGTATCATGCTTATCAAGCAGAAAAGCCAGCTTGATCTTGGTTCCTACTCCATCGGTTCCAGATAACAGGATTGGATTCTCCATATCCTTAAATGCATTCATGGAAAAAGCTCCGGAAAATCCGCCTAAACCGCCCATTACTTCAGGGCGCATGGTCTCTTTTACGTGTTTCTTCATTAACTCTACTGACTTATATCCTGCTTCAATATCAACTCCAGCGTTCTTGTAATCCATTTTCACATTCTCCTCTTAAAGTATTCTGATTTTATTTCTTCATGCTTTCCGCATAAGCTTTATAACCGATTTCCTGAAGCTTTGCATCCTTCTTCTGCACCTGCTCCTTGAGTTCCCGGCTGTACTTTTTCAGTTTTTCAAGCAGCTCTGCATCTGATGTAGCCAGGATCTTGGCTGCCAAAAGTCCGGCATTTGCTCCGCCATTGATGGCTACGGTAGCTACCGGAATACCGGAGGGCATCTGTACGATAGAGTACAGAGAATCTCTTCCTCCCAGTGAAGTCGTGTGCATAGGAATACCGATAACCGGCATAGGGAAGATTGCTGCACACATTCCCGGCAGATGCGCTGCCATTCCTGCACCTGCGATAATTACTTTAAAGCCCTTCTCTTCCGCACCCTTTGCATATTCAAAAAATACATCCGGTTCTCTGTGGGCACTGATAATCGTCATTTCATAAGAGATTCCCAGTTCCTCTAAAATATCTGCGGCTTTCGCCATAACGGGCATATCAGAATCGCTGCCCATTACAATACCAACTTTAGCCATGTTAGTACTCCCTTCTGTATATCTCATTCAGATTTTAATCATACACCTTTAGTTTACTAAACTTGCGCGAGATGTGCAACATATTTTTTTACGTTTCTTTAAGACTTATATTTCTTCCGTCAGGAAACAGTGCTCTTTCCATATATTTTCAGCCTGTCTGCAATACTCTGACCACAGCTTCTTCTGATCTCTGTTCATACTAATGGCATCCGGATTTTTGCTCTGGATACTTATCCGGGTTGGAATACCTTTCTTACTCTGCGCTACTATCCCGGTACTTTTCTGTTGCTTCAATTCTTTCTGCTGTTCCAATGCCGTCCGGAACACTTCCAGTTTACGGCTCACATATGCTTTGTCCAGCACAAGCGCCACATCTTGTATGTGATCCGCGTCCCGCGACCAGAGCTCTTGCTCTTTTAATACTTCCTGAACATTCAGTACTTCCTTTTCCGCCGGTGCTCCAGGCAGCTCCGGAAGGAATCCATACAAAACGCTTTTTACATCTAGACAGCTTACTCTATATTCCTCTTTAGCAGGTGCTACTAATTCCTTTACATACTTTTCTGCTGCCACATCTGCATAATCAAATGCAAACCAGTAAAAGCTCTGTCTCAAGGATTCAAACTCCGGCAATCTTTGATTTTCCTGCCATTCCAGCATAAATATACCGTATATTTCCAGAAAAAGTTCCATTCTGATGACAGATTCCTGAAGTTCCTCCTGCCCTCGCAGCCCGGTCAGGCTATACATTTCATAATATAATGCTGAAAGAAATCCACCCAATTCTTCCCCCAACTGCTGCTTCGCATAAACCGGATTCAAATAAGACTGTGCATAATGTTCCTGAACTTCCTCTTCCCCCATCAAAAACCTTGCTACTCTGTGAAAATATACCTCAAAGGCTTCCGGAAGGCTCTGCTCTTCTTCTATTTTACCAATCCGTTCCACAGCCAGTTCAAGGCGTTCCTGTAAAATCTCTGTTTCCATACTGCTCCTGTTACTCAATTCCATTCTAATCAATCATTGTTTCCAAATTACATCATTGAAAACGTATCAGACTCCTACATATAAAAGGAATCCTATCACCGCCAGTGCCAACACATTGAGTATTGTACCAAGCCAGGGAAAAAGCCGAAAATTTTCTTTTTCCTGTAGTGTCAGGATACCCAGAATCAGACCAATCATGGAAAAAATGGTAGCCAAAAGTCCTGTCAATCCATAACCGACCGGGGTCTCGCCGTTTTTCTGATAAGACAGGAAAATCACGATTCCCAGCGAAATCAGGCTGATCATTCCGAGTATAGTGCCCATAATCGCTTTCTCTGAATGCTTTTTATTTGTAAATATAAAATTTCTTCTCTTGCCCATCAACCGGCTTCCTTTCAATAGATTTGGGCATCCACCGCTATCAACACAGGAGGATGCCCTTTCATACAACTTTATTTATCCTAGAAAAGAATATTGGACTTACGTGCAAGCAGCTTAGCACCATTGATTATCAGAAGAACTCCGCTGACAACACCAACCGTCAGGGAAACAACACCTAATACAATATTCAAAGCTCCGGCACCATTCATGGTCTTGTATACTTTTTCTTCCATTTTCTGTCCTCTTTCCTGCTTGATTTATGCTCCATACACCTCATAGTATGCGTCAATTGCTGCCTTCAGGGTATCATCGATATATACCTGTCCCTTATAAGGTCTGTTGTACAGATGCTCAATGACATCTGCCATGGTTACGATAGCATTAGCATCAAAACCATATTTTTCTTTGATTTCATCCAGTGCACTGACCTTGCCGCCCAGTCCCTTTTCCATTCGGTTTAAGGATACTATCAAACCTACAATTTCCACATTAGCTGCACCTTTTACCTTAGGTACAGTTTCTTCCATAGATTTGCCTGAAGTGGTAACATCCTCTATCATGATGACCCTGTCACCATCTTTTAATTTACTTCCCAGGAATCCGCCCTTATCAGCACCATGGTCCTTTTCCTCTTTACGGTCTGAGCAATAGCGTACTTCTTTTCCGTACAGTTTGCTATATGCAATTGCGGTTGCTACGCTGATGGGAATCCCTTTATAAGCCGGTCCAAATAAAACATCAAAATCATCTCCATAAGTATCATGAATCGCCTTTGCATAATATTCTCCGAGACCCATCAGCTGGCTTCCGGTAACATATCCGCCCGCATTCATGAAGAAAGGCGATTTACGACCGCTCTTTAAAGTGAAATCACCAAATTTTAATACCTGGCAGTCTACCATAAATTCAATAAACTCTTTCTTGTACTGTTCCATATCATCATCCTCCGCTTTTTATGCACGCTTACGCCTGCTGGTTTCATCAGGGAAGAGTATTCATCCCATATTTAGTACATAGTACCATAATTCACAAAGTATTTCAATCAATTTTCACGAAAGCCAGTGGTATAAAAGAGTAATTTCATGATATATATTCCATACCTCAAAATTGCCCTTACTATCCGCAAATATTTTTATTTACTCTTCATTAATGTCAAGCTAACTATTTCCTGCTCTAGCTTCACATTATTGTACAGCATATATTGAACTACATCTCCATATACATTAATTTTCTTTAGCGCCTGAAGCCTAACTCTGTCGTTATCAGAAAGTTCATGTAGACATGTTGCAAATTCTCTATTTCCCAACACGTCAGCAGACATACTAAACAATTCAAAATTAACTCCAGTTATTTCACATAGATTATGATGAATCCAAAATCCTCCTGCATCAATATCTCCAAAATGCAGATAACTTGCATTCCTATTAGACATATACACCGTCTTAATGAAATCTCTCTGATATCTGTTCGCGTAACCACCAAGATAGAATACCACAACATCGTCCTTCGCATATCTCAGATAGGAAGTCCGATTCTCTATCGTCATAAAATATGGCACCATAATCTTTACCGATTTTATATTTTTCAACTCGGATGCTTGAAATTCTATACCATCTGAAAAACCACTAATATCTACCTCCGTTCCACCAATATTGATTATGGCCTTACCCTTAATACAGAGCTTTTGTGGCTCTCTTGTAATGCGATAAATCAGCAATATTTCATCAAGCAATTCACCTTCTCTAAGATTCTGCTTCGAATATTTTCGAAGCATACAAGTC
>JAZQAT010000044.1:0-34401 GCA_045545375.1 Acetatifactor sp. | reverse complement strand
ACAAATCTGACACTTCGTTGAAAACCAATTCAATTTATGTTATAATCTAGGAACAGTTCAGACAAGTCCGTACACATGTAAAAAATCATGCTTGCATGATTTTTTACATGTGTACGAATTTGTACTAAACGCCAGCTTATGAGCAAAGATAGCTGCGAAGTAGCGGAAAAGCACCGAAAGCTGCGGCCAAAAGCATCTTCGATGCTTTGCGAATGGCGTGCCTGAACGGTTACGTTATAGTCAGGAAAAATACCGAGAAAGAGGTACCAATTTGAGATTTCAATACGATATCCCCCCATCCTTCTGGGGGCTTTTCCGGTCTGCCAACCGGGAGATTTACATAGAAGCGTTGCTGGCTATCAACGAAGAGTATCAGTACAGCAACTACTTTTTAAGCAGAGAGGCCTGCCTGCAGGTGCTCAGCGACATGTGCAGTGCCAATACTTATACTTACGAGCTGGAGGAATTGAGTGAAGAGGAACTTAACATGTCTCTTCCCAGGAGAATTCTGAACTGGCTGGTAAAATACGGATGGCTGCGAAGAGTGGAAGACTACAATACCATGACCACTAACATCGTCATTCCGGATTACGCTGCAATCATGATCGATGCCTTTGATCAGCTCGCCAATGAGCCGGAGGAAGATGCCCAGGTTTACATTCAGAATATCTATGCCACGCTCTTTTCCTTCAGGAGCGACAACCGCATGAACATTGCCATGCTGCAGACGGCTCTGATCAATACCAGAAAGTTAAATAAAGCTTTGCAGGACATGCTCCACAATATGGATAAGTTCTTTGACAAGCTGCTGAATGCAAGGACGTATTCGGAGCTTTTGCGGGAACACCTGGATGGTTACGTGGAAGAAGTGGTTAAGAAAAAGTACCATATTTTGAAGACCAGCGATAACTTTTACATCTATAAAATGGACATCAAGCGCTGTTTAAAGGAAATGCGGGAAGATGAGGAATGGCTTGCCCGGGTGCGAAAGAAGCAGGCGTTTGAAGCCGAAAAACAGCGACAAAAAGAAGGGCAGAATCCGGAAGTTTCATCCGACAACTATTTCCGCAGGAAGCGCAGCACCGATGTGCTTGATCTGATTGACCGGATTGAGCGGGGGTTTGATGATATTGAGCACCGCATCACCAATATGGACAAGGAGCACAGTAAATATGTGCGGGCTACGGTCAGCCGTCTGAATTATCTTTTACGGGAAGAGGACGACAGGAAAGGTCTGTTGGTGCAGCTGCTGAATCACTTAGGTAGTGAGGACACAGCGCAGAATACAAGGAGATTGGCAGAGGTGTCACAGCACCTGAATCTGTCCGGCTTCGATATTCTGCATGAAAGTCCCCTTTACAAGCGCCGTAATCCCAGAAAATTTGAAGATATGGTGGAGGAAGGCGAGGAGCAGACAGAGCTTTCCAGAGATGAAGTGCTGAAGCTGAACCAGATTCAGAGAAGGTTTACCAGACAGCAGATTGAGGAGTTTGTAGAAAATCATATCAGAGAGGGAGTCTTTGCGTCAGACAGTCTTAAGGTGGAGGACGATGAGACCTTTGAAAAGCTGATTCTGGCATATGACCTTTGTATGAGAAAGAGCAGCCGCTTCAAGGTAAAAGTAGCCGGCGGTCAAGTAAACTGCGGAAAGTACTGTTACCCGCAGATGATATTTGTGGAGAGAGAAAGGAACGAAGGATAAGTGTTAGCATATATCAAGGAATTGTCTACCCAGGAACAGGAGGAAATGCGGGATGTGCTCCAGAAGCTGTACCGCCAGACTTTCATTTTGGAAAGACGGTATGACCGCAGAGCCGGACGGATCGTGATCAATAAAGAGTATTATTTTTGCGAAAAGCATATGGATTTCCTGAAGGAGTATCTGGAGGCAGCAGGCATGACGATTCAGGAAAATTCTGAGCTGGGCACCATCTATATTCAGGGAGAGCCTGTGATGGGGGAAAGGCTGCCCAAGCTGGCAACGATATATCTGCTCTTGTTAAAGCTGATTTATGATGAAAAGATGGCGGAAGTATCTTCCAGCGTGAATATTGTGACCACATTGGGAGATTTGACGGCTAAGGCAGGTGAATTCGGATTGATTAAGAACCTGACTTCCCAGGCAGAGATGAAGCGTGCACTGAATGTGTTGAAGCGTTATCAGATGATAGAAGTGATGGACTCCATGGAGGAGCTGAATAATCAGACGAGAATTCTGATTTTCCCCAGTATCAATGTGGTGCTTATGCGGGAAGATATCATAGGTCTGCTTGATTTGTTTGCCGGCGAAGCTTCACAGGAGGAGCCTGAGCAAGAGGGAGACGGACAAGAGGAAATCATAGAAGGAGAGACCACCGATGGAGAATAATAAGCAGGCATTTAAGGCAGTCTCACGCATCGTATTGAATAACTGGCATTACATCGATGCAAAAGTGCTGGAAATGAATCAGAGCATCAATTTTTTCACCGGTCACTCCGGAAGCGGTAAGTCGACCGTAATTGATGCCATACAGATTGTTTTGTATGCCAATACAGACGGAAGAGGATTTTTTAATAAAGCAGCGGCGGATGATTCCGACCGAAACCTGATCGAGTACCTGCGCGGTATGATCAACATTGGCGAAAACGGTCAGGCAGAATATAAGAGGAACCAGAATTTTTCCACCACAATCGTTCTGGAACTGGAGCAGACCATCACCCATGAAAGAGAGTGCGTGGGCGTAGTCTTTGATGTGGACACGGCTGCCAACGATTTTAACAGATTGTTTTTCTGGCACAAGGGAGGAGTTCCTGAGGATAATTACCGGATAAGCGGCAGAGTCATCACCATCAATGAGCTGAAGACGAGACTAAAAAAAGAATATAGCCGGGATGACTATTTTTATACCACCAACAATGAAAGGTTCCGTAGGAATCTGTATGATGTGTACCTGGGCGGGCTGGATATGGAGAAGTTCCCAAGACTATTCAAGCGGGCGATTCCTTTCCGCATGAATATCCGTCTGGAGGATTTCGTGAAAGAATATATCTGCATGGAGCAGGATATTCATATCGAAGAGATGCAGGAAAGCGTTGTGCTGTACGGCAGGATGCGTAAGAAGATCGAGGATGCCAAGACAGAACTGGAAGAACTGCAGAAAATTGAAGAGCAGTATCTGAAATATGATAAAAGCAGAAAGCAGGCAGACAGCCTGCGGTATCGAAAGGACAGACTGAATATCCTGGCGCTTGAACAGACCATTCAGGAGCTGCAGGAGAAGATAAAGCAGGGTGAGCAGGATATTGAGAAACAGACAGAAAGCTTAAAAGAGCTGGAGTCTCACAGAAAAGAATGCCAGGAGCGTTATGATGAGATCAACCGTCTCATTGCCGGAAGCGGATATGCGGATCTGGAAGTAAAGCTGGCCAATCTGGAGGACAGCATCGCACTTTTGGACAGAAGTGAACGGAAGTGGAAGGAGACGGCTGCCAGACTTAAGGAATGGGAAGAAGAGGAAACGGTATCCAACCAGACACTTTGGGATATTGAGAAGTTCTGTAAGGGCACTATTACCGGGGAAGAGATTGAACGCCTGAAAGATGGACTGGAAGAAGTTCGGGAAGAAGCGGAGCATCAGCGCCAGGAAGCTTCTTCCGAACTCAGAAGTCTGCAGAAGGAAGCCTCGCTCATGGAGCAGGACCTGATGGAGCTAAAGCTTGGTAAGAAAGCATATCCTAAGGAGCTGGAGGCAGCCCGCAGGCAGATCCGGTTAAAGCTGTATGACACTTTGGGAAAAGATGTGCCGGTAAAGATTCTGGCGGACCTTCTTGATATCAGAGATGAAAAGTGGAGAAATGCCATTGAGGGATATCTTGGCAGCAATAAGCTGGCGCTGATCGTAGAGCCGAAATACATCCGTGAGGCATTCGCGGCATATGAGGAACTGGGACGCCAGAGTGGCAGAAAACAGGGAGGCGGACAGAACGAAAGGGAATTTATTCCATGGGAAAGAATTTCCCTCGTAGATACGGAGCGTCTGTTGGAGCAGGAGCATTCCGTAAAGAAAGGCTCTCTGGCCGAGGAAGTGGAAGCAAGTGAACATTATGTGAAAGCTTTCGTCAATTACCTTCTTGGAAATGTCATGAAGTGTGACAGCGTGGAAGAACTGCGAAAGTGTCGTGTAGGTGTTACTGCAGACTGTATGCTGTACCAGAGTTACCAGCTTCGCCGCATGAACCCTGACAATTACACCCGCAAAGCATATATCGGTGAAAAGAGTATGCGGGAACGTCAGAAAGAGCTGCAGGTCCGGTTGGAGAAGCTCTATGTCAGAAAAGAAACACTGGAAGAAACACAGCAAAGTGCAGCAAAGCTGCTTGACATGGAATATTTAAAGAGTTCTTCTTCCGAGTATCTTGACTGGTATCAGGATGTGGAAGAAAAACGCAGGAAAGAAAGTCAGAAGCGAAAAGTACTGGCGCAGATGGAAGAAATCGGTGCAGATACCGTAGACCGTCTGAAGGAAGAACTGAAGGAAGTAACGGACAGGCAGCATGATCTGGAAAAGAAAGCAGACTACCTGAAGCTTCAGATACATGACCGCGAGACCGGGAAAGAGCAGTATAAGCAGGACTATTTTGTGCGGAATGAAGAGCTGGTTATTGCACAGAAAGAGCTTCTGGGTTCCAAACAGCAGGAAGAGGAGTTTGCCACCTTCCTGGCAGCGGAGCAGGAGAGCGGCCGAAAGGGGCAGCAAGTGTCAGGAACGCAGAACTATGAAGGCACGAAAGGCTTTGAAAATGCACCGCCCAGAAAAGTACTTGATTATAATAAATTACTGGGTCAGACCGTGGAGTCCATCAAAAAGGCTCTGGAAAAGTCCACACAGGAGAAAGACGCCCTTGTGGACGTGAGAAGCACTTATTTAAAGAAGCATCCTGACAGAGATTTTTCCGCCAGCGGTGAGGACAATGAGGTATACCGTGCCCTGCAGGAAGAGCTGCGCTGCGACCAGCTGCTTGTCTATGAGCAGAAGGCAGGGGAGCAGGCCAAGATTGCGGTTGAGCACTTTAAAGAAGACTTTATCTACAAGATACGAAGCGCTATCAGGGAAGCTTATATCCGCAGAGATGAGCTGAACCGTATCATCCGGAATCTGAACTTCGGTAAAGACCGTTATCAGTTCAAGATTACAAGGAACAAGGGTGTCTTCGGAGAATATTATGATATGTTCATGGATGAGACGCTGGATATCAATCCGGCCAGCCTCTCTCAGTCAGTGGACAGCCAGATGAATCTGTTTTCTATGGCACATGAAAATAAATACGGTGTGCTGATGAATGATCTGATCAGGATCTTCATTCCGCCGGAGGATGCCAGCGCCAAGGAACAGGAAGAGGCTCTGCAGAATATGACCAAGTATGCAGATTATCGGTCATATCTGTCCTTTGAAATGGAGCAGATTGTGGAAGGCGAGGACAGACTGGTCATCGGACTGAGCAAAATGATCAAGAAGAACTCCGGCGGTGAGGGACAGAACCCGCTGTACGTGGCGCTTCTTGCAAGCTTTGCCCAAGCCTATCGTATCAATTTATCACCCAGCCAGGTAAGGCGTCCTACCATGCGTCTTGTTATTCTGGACGAAGCATTCTCCAAGATGGATGCGGAGAAGGTGGCAAGCTGTATCGAACTGATCAGGGGACTGGGCTTCCAGGCTATCATCAGTGCCACCAATGATAAAATCCAGAACTATCTGGAAAACGTAGATAAGACTTTTGTATATGCCAATCCTAACAAGAAGAGCATATCCATTCAGGAATTTGAAAAAAGAGAATTTGCACAGCTGGTAAGGGAAGGAGACTAAAATGACAGGCAGGGAATTAGCAGAAAGCGTATTGGGTAACATTAACAAGGTAATCGTAGGAAAAGAGGAAACCGCCAGATTACTTTTGACAGCGATACTGGCTGACGGTCATGTGCTTTTAGAGGATGTTCCGGGCACAGGTAAGACCAAGTTGGCAAAGACTCTGGCGAAATCGCTGACCGCAGATTTTTCCAGAATCCAGTTCACACCGGATCTTTTACCTTCCGATATCACCGGGTTGAATATTTATGACAGACAGAAGAATGAGTTCGTATTGCGCAAAGGTCCCGTATTCACCAATATTCTTCTGGCTGATGAAATTAATCGTGCCACTCCCAGAACTCAGGCAGGCCTGCTTGAGTGTATGGAGGAGCGCCAGGTAACGATTGACGGCGAGACCTATCAGCCGGGCAAGCCCTTCTTTGTCATCGCTACCCAAAATCCGGTGGAGACCGCCGGTACATTCCCGCTTCCCGAGGCACAGATGGACCGTTTCATGATGAAGCTGTCCATGGGGCTGCCCAGCAGGGAGGAAGAACTGCAGATTCTGGACCGTTACATGGAAAAAGAGCCTCTTACAGAGCTTACCAGCGTACTGACGCTGGAAGAGTTGGAGCAGGCCAAAGCAGAAGTCAACAAGATTTTCGTACATAAGTGTATTCGTGAATATATGGTGGACATCGTAAATGCTACCAGAAAAGGAGACAGTATTGTCATGGGCGTAAGCCCCAGAGGAAGCCTGGCTTTTCTCCGCTGTGTGAAAGCATATGCATATCTTGAAGGACGAACCTATGTGACGCCGGATGATGTAAAGGCAGTAGCAGAGCCCGTTCTGGCACACAGAATCGTTTTAAGCTATGGTTATGGTAAAGGCAGTGACACCGGCAGTCTGGTAAAGCAGATTCTTAACAGTACCCCGGTACCTACAGAGGAATTCGGCGCATGACAAAAGTAATCGGAATCGGAATCATAGCGTTTGCGTTATTTGTCCTTCAGCGTATTGTTTATCAAAGAATGTGGAACCGCAGCCTGTATGTTAAAGTAGATTTTGTTACGAAAGAGATGTTTCAGGGAGAGAAGGGAGAACTGATAGAGGTGGTAGAAAATCGTAAGCATCTCCCTCTTCCCATTTTGAAGGTGAAATTCCAGACGGATAGGAATCTGGTATTTGGAGACAAAGATGGTTCTAAAGTGACGGATCTTTTTTACTGGAACGATGTCTTTCAGGTAGGCGGCGGGGAGAAAATTACCAGGACGCTGACCTTTAAAGCAAAAAAGAGAGGGTATTACAAAGTCCTTGGAATCGATCTGGTATCGGCAGACCTCTTTCTCACTACGGAAATGGTGGAAACCAGACACGAGGGATGTTATCTATATGTCTATCCAAGACCTTTTTCCAGCCCTGAGTTTAGGCAGTCGCTGCAGCAGCTGAATGGAGAGATTCTTACCAAACGCCATCTCTTGGAGGATCCTTTTGAATACCGTGGAATCAGAGAATATCAGCCCTATGACGATATGCGCAGCGTGAACTGGAAAGCGACTGCCAGAACGGGAGACTTAAAGGTCAATCAGAAGAATTATACATCGTTGCAGACCATCCGTATCTTCTTTAATTTAGAGGATACGGGTATCCTGAAAAAAGAGGATGCGGTGGAGATGTCCTTCCGCATTGTGGCAGGCATTGCACAGTTTTTCCTGGGTCAGGGTATTCGCATCGCGGTATACGGCAACGGTGTGGATATGATGAATGGGGAGGTTGTTTGCATCGAAGCAGGCGCAGGCAGTGGACAGATGGACAGAATATACAAGGCGCTGGCTAGAGTGGATACCACCAAACCGCTGGTTCCTTTTATGGAAACTTTCGGAGAAAAGCTGCTGACAGAACATAAAGGAACCCAGACAATGCTGGTATCTCCCAATGCATATAGTGACTATTTGTCTTTGCTTCAGGAATATGACGAACAGGGCGGTGAGTATGTCTGGTTCTATCCTGTCTGGGGAAAAGAGCGCCCACAGCTGCCTGAGTGGGCAGAGTCTCATGTCAGGTGGATGCCAGTCAGGGAGGATATGTGATGAAAAAAGAGAAAGTCTTGATGTTGCAGGAACTGCTGGTAACCCAAATGAATCACTGGATTTTATTCCTTTTGGCGATAACGGTCCTGGGAATAATCGGAGCTGATAAGCCCGTCTTGTGGAAATGGGCAGTCTGCAGCCTGGTGCCTCTGTTATTTGCCATTGTGCGCAGATACAGCAATCATTTTCTGCTGTTCTTGGTCAGTCATTTATTGCCCGTGGCTTTCGTTATCATGGTACCCTCTGTGGCCTGGATGGAGAAAGCTGCGCTGGTGCTTCTGATCAGCGGTTATGTGGCATATTCATTTTACTTAAGAATCAAAACAGAGGAACGTCTGGATGTGGCTTTAAATCCGGCAGCAGCCGTGGGTATGGTGGGAATCGGACTTTTGCTGCAGCATTACCAGGGAATTCAGGAATGGGAAAGCTACTATGTACTGCCCATTATTATCTTTCTGGGACTGTATTTTATACAGTTATACCTGGAGCAGTATCTTCATTTTATGATAGTCAATGACAGCAGCAAAGGGCGTATTCCTGAAAAGCAAATGTTTCGCAGCGGTATTACACTGGTAATCATCTTTTCGGCTGCCGTCATGGTTGTGCTTCTTCTGACCTCAGATATCGGGTGGGTGGGAGAAATTGCCTCTGCCCTGAAAATGATACTGATCTGGCTGCTCAGGCTTCTCATCAAAGGCCGGGAAGTGACAGAAGAGGTACCGATGGAGGAGCAGGAAGTCGTGCCTAAACAGGATACAGGATGGATGCCGGTTGAGGATGCAGAGCCGTCAATGTTCTGGCTTATCCTGGAGAAAATCGTTATTGTGCTGGTGTATGTGGCGCTGATTGCACTTTGCCTGTGGGCAATTTATGCCTTGGTTACTTTCCTGTATAATCGTTTCCAACATACCCTTGACAAAGAGAATGACGAACCGGATGTGGTCAGCGATGTCCGGGAAAAGTGTGAAGTGGAGCGTTTTCGGAAGGAAAGAAAGCCACTATTTGAATTCTTAAGTACCAGAGAACGGATTCGCAGGATGTACAAGAAAGAGGTCTGGGCAGCCAGAATGCAGTTGGTAAAGGACCAAAGTCCGGCGTTATTAAAGAGGATGACGGCCAAAGAGTGCGGCGAAGCCATGGAACGTGAGGGATTGGCTAAGGCGTATGAGAAAGCCAGATATTCTGAGGAAGAGTGCACCGGCGAGGATATTCGGAGGGCGAAAGAATGAAAGCAGAAAAGGATGGAAGAAGAGTAGGAGGTAGAACATGAAGAAACTTTGGAGAAAGCATAAGCTTCTTGTGCTGGGTGTCCCATGTGCGGTAGTCCTGGTCGTGGCAGCGTTCGTCGGATATCTGCAGTATCAGAAGTCAGTAGAAGTCAAGGCTTGTATTGCTGCTGGTAATCGTTACCTGTCGGAACTGAACTATGAGCAGGCTATTGCATCCTACAGACAGGCTTTGGACGTGGATGAAAAGAACAAGGAAGCCAACCTTGGTTTGGCAGAAGCCTATGATTCCAACAATATGTTCACTTATGCGGAAGCAGTGTACAGGAATATGCTGGAAATGGATGATTTACAAGCTGATGTCTATGAAAAACTGGCTGATATTTATATGCGTCAGCAGAAGCTGGATGAAGCCAGAGATTTGTTGGAAGGAGCTGTAGAGAAGGTGGATGATGAGGTCATCGATAAATTGTACTATGTGACACGTCCGGAACCTCCTACAGTAAATCACACAAGCGGAGATTACAAGGAAAGAATTCAGGTGGAGTTAATACCATCTGAGGAAAAACAGACGATTTACTATACATTGGATGGTTCTGAGCCTACAGCTGAGTCTACAGTATACAATAAGCCTCTTATCCTGCCCAACGGTATTACTACTATAAAAACTATGGTAATTAACACGACAGGATACCAGAGTGACATTGCGGTGTATGAGTATAATATTGATATTCAGGATATTCTGGTGGAACTGGAAGAGCCGTTAATTGAACAGATTATCCGCAACAAGCTGCAGATATCCTATAACGAGCCTATTTATAATGATGATATTGAACAGATAACAGAACTGTATATTGTAGGAACTTCAGTAGGTGACAGTGAAGATACGCGTAACGTTTACCTGGAAGAAGACGCTTATTCTGTAGATGGTTACGGATATTCTCTCTATGCACAAGGTCAGATAACAACTTTAAATGATCTGCGTTATATGCCGTTCTTAGAGCGCGTGATAGCCGTATATCAGCCGGGGCTGGATGTCAGTTGCCTTGCAGAATGCGCTTCTGTCAAAGAACTGTCACTGGTTGGAAATGAGTTGACAGCACAGGATCTTGAAGCTTTAAAAGATCTCACAGGACTGGTGAAACTGAATTTGGGATGGAATAATATCAGGGATATCAGTAGTCTGTCCGGGCTTGTGAATCTGACATCCCTGGGTATATGGGGCAATCAGATTGGTGATATTCAGGCGGTTTCAGAGCTTGTAAATCTGGAGTATCTGGATTTTGCAGATAACAGGGTTTCTGATATGACACCGATTACCGGACTGATCCGGCTGAAACAGCTGTGGATATACAACAACAATATCAAGGATATCAGTAGCCTGTCCGGTCTTGAGAACCTTCAGGTACTGATGCTTCGAGACAATCCGATTGAGAATCCGGAAGCAGTGCGCAGTGTTTACCCGCATTTGACCAGAATCGATGTGGATCTTCTGAATCTGGGAGGTGATACGGAATGAAAAAGAATAAATTGACGAAGTTCATCATAGGAATCATTGCGGCAGTCCTAGTGTTTGCTGCGGCCATTCTGATTACATCATTCGTCCGTTCTCACAAAACGGAGACACTGGTTCAGCAGCAGAACTATGTGGCATCCAAGCTGCTGGAGTTGGGTGACTATGAGCAGGGGAGAATCCTTGCAGCCCGGTGTGACCAGATGAAGGAAAATGATATTTCCAGACAACTGCTTGTGCTGGCAGCCGGATTTCAGAGTGATTACGAGACCGGAATCCGTTATGCAGAAGGATATCTTGCCAAGAAAAGTGATGCAAGACTGTCAGAGGCTAAGAAAGTTCTGGAAGAGTTTCTGACTTCAGAAGCTGCTCTGGAAGAGAGTACATACTATGAGCAATATGAACAGCTGAAGACTTCCACAAGAGAAAAACTGTTGGGCTTATTGCTTCAGGTGCAAAACAGCATCGATGTTAAGAAGAACAGCGCTAATATTCAGGCCATGCTGGATATGATGTCAGCTCAAAGCATCAGCAGCGAGACATTAGCAGAACTGGAAAAGGATAACTCCATGCTTTCCCAAAAAGTGCAGGCAGTATATGCCATTCAGACCGGTGATTTTACTAAGGCTCTGGATAAGGCTACGAAAGCATTTAATTCCAACAAAACATTTGAAAACAGAGCTCTTCTGGCAAATATCATTGCTAAGCAGGGAGCATATTTGGACGACCAGAACAGTAAAATATCTAAACTGCGCGAGGAACAATATGAGCTGCAGAATAAGCTGAATGAACTGAATGTAAAATATCAGGAAACTGCTTCAGAAGCAGAAAAACTGAAACTGACTAATCAGATGGAAGAACTGGAGAGTCAGATCCAGACAAAGGAAGATACTATTGAAAGTGAACCTGTGCGCAGAGCCATCAACTTTATCGAGACAACTACTCCTGTAACAGAAAGAGATACAGTTGCGTATAAGATAGAACTGGCGCAGTTGTATTATCAGGCCAAAGAGGATGAGAAAGCAAAAGATCTTCTTGTTGAAGTCATTAAAGAGACTGCTGATGATACGATTGAACCCACCGCAATGTTGATGGAAGACTTTGTCACTTTCTATCAGATGAAGAATGGTCAGATTGACAAACCGGCTTACTTTGATATGGAAAATATAACCATAGATGTTATCTGGAATCGAATTGCAGAACTGCTCAATTTCATAGACAATGGCTATTATTACTATGGTACCGGTGATAACTTCTATCAGTTTATGCTGGAGGTTCTGGATGCATTATATAACGGTCTGATCATACGTGAAATTGATGCAACAGATTTCCCGGTAGTACGTGTTACTGTCAATGTGGCAATGGAATTAGAGGAAAAACTGAAAAAGAGCAACTTCTCCATCATGGAAATGAACAGTTCAATCAGGGATTTCCAGATCCTGGATGAATCGGAAATTGAAACGGATGAGGAGATGTCAGTAGTTCTTGTAGTAGACAGAAGCGGAAGTATGGCCGGTGCTCCACTTGAAGATACCAAAAAAGCAGTTTCTAATTTTGTTAAGAGTGTAGAGGACAGTATCAGGATCGGTCTGGTGGCATTTGATGATTCAGCTGAGGTAATCGCACCCATATCAGATAACAGAACACCCATTTTGCAGGGAATCAATTCCATCTATGACCGTGGCGGCACCAGCATTTACCTTGGTCTCCAGCAGGCAGGTGTAGAACTGGAGGGAGAAAGCGGTAAGAAAATTGTCATTCTCTTATCTGACGGTGCCGATGGCGATGCCAGCAGAATCGATGCAGTGCTGGAGGATCTGAAACGTAAGAATATTTATGTATACACCATCGGTTTCGGAGGTGCAGATACTGAGTACCTCAGCTATATTGCTACCAGCTGCGGCGGTAAGTTTATACAGGCAGACTCCAGCGAAGTGCTGGGAGAAATCTATTCTGCAATTGGCGAATATATGGTAAATGACTATATCATTCAATTTACTGTAGTCATGGATCCCGATAACTACAGCAGAGTAGTTAATGTATCGGTAGATGTCAATGATGCATTTGCAGAGAGAGAATATCATGTGGGTGTACCATATGAGGATATTGAAAATGAAACGGGAGAAACACCGCTTGCGGATTATTTCTGGCAGATAGGTGGTTCCTGGATGGAAGAAACTCCATAAGGAGGCTGGTCGAAATGAAAAAAGCAAATATTATAATTAAAATAAAAGGAATTCTGATCATTCTGGTTGGAGTGTTGTTGGCTGCCGCAGGTGTGTGGCTGTATTCGAAAATATGGGGAATCAATCTGCTGTTCACGGATTCGTGGCTGGGGAAATTTGCCAGATTTTACTGGATTTTCCTAATTGCGGCGGTTGTTGTTGTGGCTATTGGCGTTCGTAAGTTTAAGAAGCGTATAACAGTTGAAGCAGAGCCGGAGACCGGTGCAGAAGCGGGAAAGCCTAAGGATGAAGAGACCGTGCAGGAAGCTGTTGCCGATGCATCGGAAAAAAAAGAAGGGCAGACTGACCAAATGCAGCCACAGGAAACTGAACCTCAGGCAGAGGAAAAGGCTCCGAAAAAATCCCTCATGCGAAAGAAAACGGGCAGTACATGTCCCAACTGCAATAAACCTATCGGTAAGGGAAATAAATTCTGCACAAGCTGCGGTCACAAATTAGTGTAAGGAAAAAGAAAAGGGTAACTGATAGATATTCCAAGCCATATGCTTAAATAGTATCTGGTTTGGAATATTTTTGTCGGGGAGATACAGACAGGAAGCAGTACTTCGTAATTCTTTGGCCAATATTCACAATTTTAGAAAAACCTCTGGATAAAAAACAAAATGAGAGTATAATAGAACCATATGAAATCAGTAAGAAACAAGAAAAAATCCAATAAACTTATCCTGTGTCTGATACTGCTGCTTTTCATTGCTGCAGGAGTCGGTGCATGGTTTTATATCGATAATCTGGCTTACAAGGTCTGCCGGGTGGAGGCCGGCGTTAATGTTTTGCCTTCTAATTTTATGAAGGATGGGAATGCCGAGGCATTCTTTACTGAGGAAAGCCAGAAGTTTGATATTACAGTACCGGGAACTTATCAGATCGTGGTAAAATCAGGGTGGTTCAAACACAAAGCGACATTATACATAGAAGATACGATAGCGCCACTGGCACAGGCAGTGACAATTGACCTGCAAATGGGTGAAGTCTGCAGTGCTGAGGATCTGGTGACAGATATCATGGACGCTACCAGAGTGACGACAGCTTTTGTAAAGGAACCGGATTTTACACAGCCGGGAAGCCAGAAGGTGACTGTGCAGCTGACAGACCTGGGTGAAAATGTTACAGAAATCGAGTCTGAAATTTTTATTTCACAGGTGATAGAAGAGCTGAGCGTGGAAGCAGGAAGCGAACCGCCGACTTTGGAGAAGTTCGTAGTTGAGGCGCATCAGGCAGAGTTTGTTACAGATATGGCTGCCCTTAATATGAATACGGTGGCAGATTATAAAGTGACCATTGTGGCTGATGGCAGAAGTTATGAGCCTGTGCTTCATGTGATGGATACCGTGTCTCCTCAGGCAGAGGTGCAGGATGTGTCAGGATATGCATTGGTTCCAAGAAGTGCGGAGGAATTTATCGTATCTGTAGAGGATGCCACATCAGTGTCTGCGACTTTTATAAAGGAGCCGGACCTGACGTTCATCGGTACTCAGGAGGTGGAATTGTCCCTTAAGGATGAGGGAAACAATGAGACAGTGATGACTGCATCCCTTACACTTGAGGCTGATACACAGGCGCCTGTCATCTCCGGAACCCGAAATATACAGCTTGTGGTGGGTGATACTGTTTCCTATAAAAAGAATGTAAAGGTTACAGATAATTGCGAGGAAGGATTGACACTGGAGATTGACAGCAGTACCGTCAATCTAAATGCAGAAGGCAGCTATCAGGTGACTTATGTAGCTACGGACCTGGCAGGTAATACTACGTCTAAGACCATTACTGTTACTGTTTATCCAAAACTGTATACGGAGGAGCAGGTAAATGAACTGGCAGATGCAGTTCTGGCTAAGATTATTAAGCCGGAAATGACAGATCTGGAAAAAGTACAGGCTATCTATAATTACAATATGAGCCATATCTCGTATATAAGTCATTCAGAAAAGATAAACTGGGTTCAGGGAGCTTACGAAGGGTTTGTATTTGGCAAAGGCGATTGTTATGTATATGCATGTACAGCGAAAGTACTGCTGACCAGAGCAGGCATCACCAACATGGATATTGAAAAGATTCCGGCCAAGACTATGCATTACTGGAATCTGGTGGATATCGGAGACGGATGGTATCATTTTGACACCACCCCCAGAAAAGACCACCCTACCATATTTATGTGGACGGATGAGCAGCTTATGGAGTATTCAGCGAAGCATTATAATTCCCATAATTATGACCACGATGCTTATCCGACAGTTAATTAATGGCAGCAAACAGGAAGATAACGATATGAAAGTACTAGGTGTAATAGGCGGGCTTGGTCCCATGGCTACAGTCTATTTTCTGCAGCTGCTCACCCAGATGAGCGATGCGCAGTCAGATCAGGAACACATGGAGATTCTGATACACAGCAAGCCCCAAATACCGGACAGAACCAGGTATATCCTGGGACAAAGTGAAGAAAGTCCGCTGCCGGGCATGATTCAGGTCGGCAAGCAGTTGACAGAACAGGGTGCAGAGATTCTGGCAATCCCCTGTATCACGGCGCATTATTTTCATAAACAGCTGGAAGAAGGAATCGGGATTCCCGTAATTAATGCCATAGAAGAGACGGCAGATTATTTAAAGCAGCAGGGAATCACCAAAGCTGGCATCATGGCTACCAACGGTACCATAGAAAGCGGTCTTTTTCAGCAGATTTTTGAAGAAAATGAAATCGATGCATTCATTCCGTCAAAGGTAGCCCAGGATAAGGTAATGAGCCTGATTTATGATAATGTAAAAGCAGGAAAAGCAATCGATATGGACAGCTTTTACCGGGTATCGGAGGAACTTTTGGACCGGGGAGCACAGGTAATACTATTAGCCTGCACAGAGCTTTCCCTGATCAAGAGAGATTTTCCTTTAAGTGACGGATATCTTGATGTCATGGAAGTACTTGCCAGAAAGGCGGTTATGATCTGTGGAAAATTAAAACAGGAATATATGCAGTTGTCCGGCAAGCAAAAAGAAGAATAAAGGAGCACATATAAGATGCAGAATCATGTACTTGACTATCTGGACAATATCGTTCGGATAAAGCCTGACAAGATTGCCTTTGCAGATGAGAAAGAGGCATTGACTTTCAAACAGGTTTATGATCAGAGCCGTTCTATCGGCACATTTTTACATACAAAAGGGATTTGCAGAAAGCCTGTAGTGGTTTTCATGAACAAGCATCCCAAAGAAATTACCGCGTTTTTCGGAGTCATCAAGGGCGGAAACTTTTATGTCCCTATTGACGAAGAAATGCCAAGAAGCAGAATCGAGCTGATCTTACAGAATGTGAAGCCTGAACTGATCATCTGTGATGAGAAGACAAAGGACCAGGCAGAGGGTCTTGAGTTTGCGGGAGAAGTAGTGCTTTATGATGATATCTGCGATACGGAGATTGATGAGGCTGCTCTGAAAGAAATTTATGATAAGACCATAGATACTGACCCGATTTATATTGTATTTACATCGGGTTCCACCGGTGTACCAAAGGGTGTTGTGGCCTGCCACAGATCGGTAATCGATTACATCGAGCAGCTTTGTGAGGTGTTGGAGTTTAACGAGGATACGGTATTCGGAAATCAGACGCCGCTCTACTTTGACGCCTGTCTGAAAGAACTTTATCCTACGTTAAAATTTGGTGCTACCACTTATCTGATTCCCAAGGAACTGTTTATGTTCCCGGTAAAGCTGGTAGAATTTTTGAACGAACATCAGATCAACACTGTCTGCTGGGTAGTATCTGCACTGGTGATGGTATCAGCATTCGGAACCTTCAGGACAATCGTTCCGAAATATTTACGTACCATAGCTTTCGGCAGTGAAGTCTTCCCGATTAAGCAGTTCAAACGGTGGAAAGAAGCTTTGCCGGAAGCCAAATTTACCAATTTGTATGGACCAACCGAAGGAACCGGCATGTGCTGTTACTATAAAGTAGAAAGAGAATTTGAAGATAAGGAAGCGATTCCTATCGGACGACCATTTAAGAATACAGAGATTATTTTGTTAAATGACAAGAATGAGCGCGCTGCAGGAGAGGAAGCCGGAGAAATCTGTATCCGTGGTACTTCCCTTACGCTTGGCTACTATAATAACTTTACCAAAACCAATGAAGTGTTCGTGCAGAATCCTTTAAACACTGCATATCCGGAGCTGATTTACAGAACCGGAGACCTGGGGAAGTACAATGAATATGGAGAGCTGGTATTTGTATCCAGAAAAGACTACCAGATCAAACATATGGGACACCGCATTGAGCTGGGAGAAATTGAAGTGAATGTCAATATGTTACCTGATATCAAAATGGCAGGCTGCATATATGATGAGATAAAAGGCAGAATTGTTCTGTATTATGTAGGAGAGATGGAGGAAAAGAGACTGGCGGAGCTTATGAAAGAAAAGCTGCCCCGCTACATGATTCCCAACCGTATCATCAGACTGGAGCAGATGCCCCTTACCGCAAACGGTAAAATTGACAGAGTGACCTTAAAGAAAAACTATCAGACAGGAAAGGAAAAATAAAAATGGAAGAATTATTGGAGATTTTAAGAGATTTACATCCTGAGGTGGATTTTGAGACATGCGATACCCTGATTGATGACAAGATTCTGGATTCTTTCGACATTGTTTCCATCATTGCAGAGATTGAGGATCAGTTTGATGTGGTAATTACCGCAGAGAAGATCATTCCCCGGAACTTTAATTCTGCAGAGGCTTTATATGCACTGATTCAGGAACTGGAAGATGAGGATTAAGTATCATGCTTTTTACATCCTATGAATTTATCGGATTTATTCTGATTCTGTTTGCGGCGTACTATCTGATGCCCGGAAAGAAGCAGTGGATGCTGCTTCTTGCGGCAAGCTATCTGTTTTATTTTCTGGCAGACCCGGTGTATCTGATCTATATCCTGACGACTACTGTTACGGTGTATCTGGCAACGCGTCACATCGGCAGAATCGCAGAAGAGCAGGGCGCATACATAAAAGCAAATAAATCATCTCTTTCCAAAGAAGAGAAGAAAGCATACAAGGCTGGAATGAAGAGCAGACAATGGAAATGTCTGCTTGCCTGTCTCCTTTTTAATATCGGAATTCTGGCAGTGGTAAAATATACTAATTTTGTCATAAGCAATGTAAATTCTGTGATGAGATGGACCGGCAGCAGCAGTCAGCTGGATTTCTGGGACATTGCGCTGCCTATGGGAATTTCGTTCTATACGTTCCAGGCTGTGGGCTATTTGATCGATGTATATCGCGGCGTAGCGCAGGCAGAGCAGAATCCTTTCAAATTGGCGTTGTTTATCTCTTTCTTTCCACAGCTTGTCCAGGGACCCATCAGCCGTTTCAACGACCTGAAAGAGGGCTTGTTTACGGAGCATCGTTTTCATACAGAAACGGTCTGCCGTGGCCTGCAGCGAATTCTGTGGGGATATTTTAAGAAAATGGTCATCGCCGACAGGATACTGACGGCAGTCAACACCATTATCAGAGATGCAGACAGCTACAGAGGTGCCTATGTATTTGTGGGAATGCTCTTCTATGCGCTGGAGCTGTATGCGGACTTTACGGGCGGTATTGATATTACCATCGGTATTGCCGAGACTTTAGGTATCAAAATGGCAGAGAACTTCAACCGGCCGTTCTTTTCCAAGTCCATCAAGGAGTATTGGAGAAGATGGCACATTACCATGGGAACCTGGTTTACGGACTATATTTTTTATCCCATATCAGTATGCAAGCCCATGTTAAAGTTTGCCAGATTTGCCAAAGCTCATTTCGGAGACGTCATCGGAAAACGGTTGCCGGTATATCTTTCCTCTTTTGTGGTATGGTTTGCAACCGGTATCTGGCATGGAGCCAGCTGGAACTTTATCGTGTGGGGACTGGGCAACTGGGTAGTTATCATGATTTCTCAGGAACTGGAGCCTTTGTATGAACGCTTTCATAACCGTTTCCATGTAAAAGATAAATTTGCTTTCAGGCTGTTTCAGGTCATCCGGACGGTGCTTTTGATGAGCTGTCTACGAATGTTCGACTGTTACAGGGATGTACCTTTGACCTTTAAAATGTTCGGAACGATGTTTACTGAATGGAACTGGCATATTTTGTGGGACGGTTCCCTGCTTCAGCTTGGTTTAAGCGGTCTGGACTATGTGATTCTGGCGGCAGCAACGATTCTGTTAATTGCAGTCAGCATGATACAGAGAAAGGAAAGTGTCCGCACGCAGATTGCAGCAAAATCATATCCGATGAGATGCCTTGTATGGTTCGGACTGTTCCTATGCATTCTTCTGCTGGGAGCTTACGGTGTGGGCTATGATGCAAGTCAGTTTATCTATAACCAGTTTTAGCAGGAGGTCATGATGAAGAAAGTAAAAATAGGCAGGGCTGTATGTACCATAGCGGTTGTGCTGATAAGCTTATACCTGCTGCAGAAGCTGCTTGTGCCCAAATATGTGACAGATGTGGTAGAAGGCGCTTTGATTGCCGAATACTACGAAGAAGAGAAAGACCATGATGTGGTTTTTATCGGAGACTGCGAAGTCTATGAAAATTTTTCACCAAATATACTTTGGAATGAGTATGGAATCAACAGTTATATCAGAGGAAGTGCCCAGCAGCTCATCTGGCAGTCCTATTATTTGCTGGAGGATACCTTGCGGTATGAGAAGCCGGAGGTAGTGGTCTTCAATGTGCTTGCCATGAAATATAACGAGCCCCAGAAAGAGGCCTATAACAGGATGACCCTGGAGGGAATGAAGTGGTCTATGTCCAAGGTGAAGTCTATACAAGCCTCTATGACGGAGGAGGAACATTTTCTGGATTATGTGTTCCCGATTCTCAGGTATCACTCACGGTGGAGTGAGCTGACTGCAGATGATGTGAAGTACATATTCCGAACCAAGAAAGTATCCCACAACGGTTACTATATGCGTGTGGATGTGAAGCCTGCTGAAAATGTTCCGGGAGGAAAAGTGCTGGCTGACTATCAGTTTGGTGACAATGCATACGATTATCTGGACAAAATAACACAGCTGTGTAAAGAGAATGATATTCAGTTGATTCTGATAAAGGCTCCCAGTTTGTACCCTTATTGGTACGATGAGTGGGAACAACAGATGGAAGAATATGCAAACGAGAATGATCTGATGTATATTAATTTCCTGGAACTGATAGAAGAGAACGGTCTTGATTTCAGTACAGATACCTATGACGGCGGTCTTCACCTGAACTTGTCGGGTGCAGAGAAGATTACCCGTTATTTTGGTCAGGTACTGAAAGAAGAAGTGGGGCTTTCCGACCGCAGGGATGAGCAGGAGTTAATGCTTCGATGGCAGGAAAAACAGGCATTCTACGAGCAGAACCGTGATGAGCAGTTGGAGGCACTTCAAAATAATCAGTAGAAATGGAGGAGAATATGAAAAAGATAAATATGAAAAAGGCGAATGTGATGGTGGTAATGGGAATGATTCTGGCAATGTTGACAGGATGTGGACAAAGTGAAAATGTGATCAGCGGGGAAGTGAACAATTCTGCGAATCTGTCACAGAAAGAGGAGAACGCCAGTCAAAGTCAGAACCAAAACCAAAATGAAAATCAGAGCCAAAATCAGAATCAGGAGTCAGAGGCAGAGGATGCAGCTTCTGAAAGCTATAAAGGCTATGCATTTATCAGCAAGGATGTCGTGATAGAAATGGATGAGGAGGCGGCACCGATCATTGAGGCACTTGGAGAGCCTTTGTCCTATTTTGAAGCTGCCAGCTGTGCATTCGAGGGACTTGACAAGATCTATACCTACAGTGGTTTTGAAATCAATACGTATCCCGGTAAGGATAAAGACTATATTTCTTCTGTTATTCTGAAAGATGATTCTGTTACCACTGTAGAAGGAGTGGCTATCGGCGACAGTAAAGAGAAGCTGGAGCAGGTATATGGTACGGAGTGCACGGTGGAAGAAAATCTGATGATTTATGAAAAGGATGATATGAAACTGCGCTTCATTGTAAAGGATGGCGTGATTGAAGCTATTGAATATGTGTCTAACGTTTTGTAAAGAAGAACAGTGTAGTGTTTGTAGGGGAAGAAGGTCTGTTTTGGAACGGTTACGTTGTTTATAAATGTGCTTTTTCTTGGAAAATATTGCTTTTGTGGAAAATGTGAAGATTGGATTGAAATTTTCTTTTTGGTATTTTAAAATAAGTGTGTCACTAAGTCGGGCAGGCAGGTACATATGGTGCTTATCTGCCCGACTTAGTTAGTGCTTAGGGAAAAGTTATTTGCCTGTCAAATAACAGGTAAACAGTCTTTAGAAGATGAGAGAGGAAGGTGCCAACTATATGAAAGTAAGAAAAAATAATCCGCTTCGAATTTCTTTTTTGAGCGTAGCAGTTGTTTGCTGCGTAGCGTTGAGTATTGTGTTTTTTTATATCAGTTACAGAAATGAAAAGGCTGCAGAAGAAAAATACGCACAAGAAAAAGCAGAACGGGTAATGCAGGAATGGGAAGCACAGTTGCAGATGATGAAAGAAGTGGCATTGAGAATTGTATCCAATTATGAATTTCAGCCTTATTACTTTAAAGCTGATATAGCAAAAAAATTATCCATGCTGGAAACTTTTAAACAATATAAATATTATATAGCCTTGACAGAAGATTATTTTCTTGATTACGGAGAAGAATGGATTTATACCTCCGGAGGTAAGACGATAGATTTTTCTGTGTTTTTGAATACTAAGTCAGAAAATGAGAAAGACCAACAATGGTTTCGCGATGTAATAAATGTGTTAAAAAAAGATATTACAAAAATTTGTGGTGACCCAAAAGTGTTACGTGCATTTAATGAGATATATGTGCTTATTCCATTAAAAGTAAACAAAGGCGATGAGTGGGACATTGCTATTTTAGGGTTTGTTATTCAGGAGAGTGCACTAGAAGAACGATTCCGGATTGCAGGAGGTGAAATGAATGGTTCGATGGAGTTATATGAAAAGGAAGTCGCTTTATACTCAAATAGGGAAACGTCATGTTTGCCGGAACATAAACATGTAGTTACATCCATCTCGAAGAACGGAAATTACACTTTTTGTTTTCTGCCAGAAAAAAATTATAATATTAATAGCGGATTGTTTTTGGTGTTAGTTTTTTTGGTATTAACAGATATACTTCTTATTTTTGTTATTGCTAATATTTTCGCTAAAAGAGCTTTTGAGCCCATAAAAATAATTGCAGAAAAGTATCGAAAGAAGGTTTCAAAAGACGTCGGAAGTTATGTGAATGAGTTAGAAGAACTTGACAATATATTGGGAGATGTGATTCAGAGCAATAATGAAGCAAAATTACAGATACAGAAGAAACAAAGAATAATCCGTGATCAGATTTTATGCATGGTAATGAATAATGATACTTTTGGTGAGGCACTCTCCTATTTGGATAATGCAGAGATTTGCTTGCCAGGTCCATATTATTGTGTAATCAGTATTTCGTGCGAAGACGAAAGGGAGATGCCGATAGAATTTTTGATTGATTTGCAGGAGGAACTGGAGCAGGTCCCGGATAAAAATGAAAAAGAGTACGTTTATACTGTTTGTAGTTTGGAAAAGAAGCTTTTAAATGTTATCTGTAGCGCACATACAGAGGCTGCAAAGGATAATCTTGTTGAAACGATTAGGGATGTAGCCGAAAGCTTTTCTTATAAGCCGATCATCGGAGTTGGAAATACATATCAGTCGTTGCGAAATGTATCTGCCTCTTGGTTAGAGAGCATGGATGATATTCAAAGTAGCAAAAAAAAGCGGCATAATATTAATGATTCATACAGTTTTGTATATAATGCCGAGGGGTTAAGGAGAATTTGGTTAGCTTTAGATAATGGAAACGAAGAGATGGCAGTAGAGAGGTTGGAAGGATTTGTAGAGGAACTCAGTAGAAATTCGGTATCAATGTTGATGCTGCAATACATTTTGGCAGATTTTCTTGGAGGGATAAGGCGGTTAGGTGAAAAGTATAGGCTGGAAGTATCAAAAACGAATATTAGTTTAGTTGTTTCTGCAAAAAGTGTAAAAGATTTTGAAAATGCTGCAAAAAAACTCATTCATGAATTTTGCGGATGTTATAAAGCACTTCGGAGTCAACTGGAAGAGCATGAGGTAAATCAAATATATAAATATATTAATGAACATTTTTCTGAGTATGATATTTCTATTGAAAAGGTAGCTACTGAGTTACGCACCAGTACAGATGCGGTGCGAGAGGCAATATTAATACGCACGGGGAAATTATACAGAGATTATTTGATTTATCTTAGAATTGAATATGCAAAAGTGTTGCTGAGGCAGGAGGACATTCCTGTGGCAGAATTGTGCCAAAAAGTGGGATATGGAAATGTTTCTTATTTTATTAAGTTATTCCGCGAAGTAGTTGGTGTTACTCCTGCAAAATACAGAAAAAATACAATAGACGGTATTGATATTTAAAAATGCAATATTGTTTTTGGAGTGAAAATATACTTTTTTTCCTATGATATAAAAAACATATTTTAAAGAAAACAACAAGATTGATGCTTTGCCCATTGACCTCTAAAATAATCTTAGGTTGCGTGAGGGAAAACGCAACAAAAAAAGTAAGGAGGCAAGAGGAAGGAAAAGTAGAAAAAGAATCAAAAGTTGTAGAAATTTAGTAAAGGAAGAAAGGAAAAAAACATGAAAAAGAGAAAAATTGTAAAAATGTTAGCACTGATGTTAGCATTGACCACATTGCTGCAAGGCTGTCAGAAAGCACCGGTAAGCAATGAGAAGGAAAGTCAGCAAACACAGAATACTCAGACCAGCAGTGAGAAAACATCTGAGGCAACAGTTGTAGAGGAGAGTAAGTATCCTGAGTATTTAAATATGGACAGCGCATATCCTGTTATTAAAGATGAATATGCCGGTGATATTAAATTGAATCTGGCAGTTGTAATGCAGCCGAGTCATGGAGAGTGGGATGATCTTTGGTTGTCTTGGTATCTGAAAGAAAAATATAATCTGGAGTTTAATGTAGAAATCATTGAAACAAGTGCATTAGCTGAGAAAAAATCTCTTCTTATGTCTTCCGGAGAGTTGCCAGACCTGATGTGGAATTTGAGCTTTTCTACCACAGAACTTGTAAAATATGGTCAGCAAGAAGAAATGTTCCTAAAAATGGATGAATATATGAATGAAGAGTTGACACCCAATATTCTGCACTATTTCTCTGATTCAGTTAGGAAGGCTTGTACGGCAGGAGATGGTCATATTTATAGTATGCCTTCTTTAAATGGAGATCCGGCAGAAAACAGTGGTAGTGCTATGAGAATTTATATTTACCAGCCTTGGCTTGATGAGCTTCAGCTGGAAATACCACAGACTTTGGATGATTTTACATCAACCATGTATGCTATTAAAAAAGCAAATCTAAGTGGTGTGGGAAGTGAAAATATATATCCGATAGGTGGTAGCATGGATACCGTAACATGTACAGATTACTTACTTAATGCGTTCGGGTATGTAATGAATGATGTCGGACTTGTTAAAATGAATAATGGATATAGTTATGGATTTGGACCAACTTTGCGTGATGGCGAAGTTGTTATTCCGGTGTACGATATGGAGGTATATCAGAATTTCTTAAAGCTGATGAATCAATATTATAAAGATGGTATTATTAATCCTAATTATTTTACAATTAGTGGTACAGATATTAACTCTCAGCTTACCAGCGGACAGACGGCAGTTTTTTCTGATATGTCGAGTAATATGGCTGCTTATTCCGAATATTCCGATAAGGAAAATAAATTTCAAAATTGGGTGTCTTGTATTCCTTTGACAAGTGAATGGCAGACAGAACCGGAAATGTATAGCCCAAGTGCTTGTAGTGTTGGTAACTTTGTGATTTCTGCGGATACCGAGTATCCTGAACTGTGCATGCGTATAGCTGATATGTTCTTCAATAATACAGATGATTATTGTCGTGCATTCTGGGGCGGATATGGTGAAGGTTCAGAATGGGATACTGATGAGTATCTTCAGTCTAAGTGGAATCCTGAGACACAAAAGTGGAATATTCATCCGAACGATTTACCACAAGGCTTGAGCGAATGGAGTAACTACATTTTCTATATACATGGATTCATGCCTGGTTTTGGTGCATATAACCTTACAGAGTCTCGTGCAAGATTAGCAAATTCTCAAGGTGGAAATATGGCTGATAAAAAGGTATATGATCTTAATAGTTCAGACTGGTTAAATTATTCTACGGAACAAAATCTGATGCCTTATCAGACAGAAACGTTCCCTGTCATTTATTATTTAGATGATGCTACATCAGTAAAGATGGCTGATTTGGAAACTGTAATTGCACCGTATGTAAGAGAACAGGTTGCATTGTTTATTACCGGAGAACGTTCTCTTTCTGAAACAGATAAGTTCGTAGAGGAGTTAGAAGCATTAGGAATCAAAGACTTGTTAGATATTTATAAGCAGATTTATAGCATGCAGCAGTAGCATCTTTTGCTTATGGCTATCGCATAATAATGTACAAGGATATTATGCGGTAGCCTTTTCTGTTTAAGAAAGGAGACAAAATATGCAAATCAAACAGAGAGAATATAAGTGTTCTAGAGAACAAAAATGGGGGGCTAAAGTAAAGCGGTTATCAATGAAAAAACTCTGGAAAAGGAATTGGCAGCTCTTTATTCTTTTGCTTCCTGCAGTTATATATCTGTTTCTTTTTAATTATAAACCAATGTATGGTGTTCAGATTGCCTTTCGGAATTTTTCACCCAAAAAAGGAATTTGGGGAAGTGATTGGGTGGGCATTGAGTATTTCCTAAAGTTTGTGAAACAGCCCAATTTTCGCATGCTAATTAAAAATACATTAATAATAGGTGTGTATAATTTGGCAACATTTCCCTGCCCCATTATATTTGCATTGCTGTTGAATGAATTGCGCAATCAAAAATTTAAAAAGACCGTGCAGATGATTAGTTATATGCCCTATTTCTTATCGACAGTAGTAGTGTGTTCCATGATTTCGTTGTTTTTTAAGGATGAAACAGGAATCTTTAATCTAATTATTAAAGCTTTGGGTGGGGAGAGTCAAGATTTTATGACAATTCCAGAATATTTTGCTGATATTTATGTTTGGAGCGGTGAATGGCAGTCACTTGGATTTAGCGCTATTATTTATATTGCCGGGTTGGCGGGAGTTCCATCAGAACTTTTAGATGCAGCCAAAATCGATGGCGCAGGAAAGATTAAAATTATATGGTATGTAAATATACCATGGATTATGCCTACTATCGTTATTATGCTAATACTTAAGTGTGGCGGAATCTTAAGTGTAGGATTCGAAAAAATATTTTTATTGCAGAATTCTCTGAATCTTTCAGCGTCACAGGTAATTTCAACATATGTCTATGAGATTGGAATGAAAGGAGGACAGTTCAGCTATTCTACAGCAATTGGATTGTTCAATAATATAATCAGTGTAATCATGTTGGCCATTGTGAATGGAATTGCGAAGAAAACCACCGGAAATGGTGTGTGGTGATAGATGAGGAGAATTGATATGAGAAAAGTAAATTCAAATAAAATATTTGATATGGTTAATGTGGTGTTTATGATTCTGCTTACGGTAGTTTTCCTTTATCCGCTATACTTTACTGTGATTGCTTCTTTTTCAGATCCTTATGAAGTGGCAACAGGAAACGTAATGTTTGTGATAAAAGGGTTTACTTGGGATAGTTATGCAGAGGTATTTAAAAACGAGGAGATCTGGAATGGATATAGCAATTCCATTGTATATACAGTCTTTGGTACAATATTTAATCTAATCATAACGTTACCGGCAGCATATGCATTGAGTAAAAAAAACCTATGGATGAGAGGCTGGATTTCTACATATTTTATCATTCCGATGTATTTTGGCGGTGGTTTGCTGCCTACATATTTGCAAGTGAAATCAATGGGACTTATAAACAAACCGTATACCATGATAATTCTTGGAGGGTTGTCTATCTATAACATGGTGGTAACAAGAACCTATTTTCAAACATCTGTTCCGGATAGTTTGTATGAGGCAGCTGAGATAGATGGATGCTCGCATTTTAGACAATTTTTCAAAATTGCGTTACCACTGGCAAAGCCTATTATTGCAGTTATAACGTTATATTATGCAGTCGGCAGGTGGAACAATTATTATTCTGCTTTGATTTATTTAAGTAAATCGGTTTATTATCCGTTACAAATGGTATTAAGAAATATTTTGCTGGCAGGTCAGTCGGCGCTTTCTAATATTGATTTATCAACTCTGGATGATGCCGGAAGATTTGATTTAATGAAACGGATATATCAGGCAGAATCCATGAAATATGCAATTATTTTTATTGCTTCACTGCCAATGTTAATTTTATATCCTTTTATACAGAAACATTTTGTAAAAGGAGTCATGGTAGGCGCGATTAAAGGATAAAGGAAGGATTGATTGGAGGCGTGCATTGAAATGGTCAAAAAAGAAATCGTATTAAAAAATAAATTTTATGAATATGCAATGGTTGTCACAGAAGATGGGCATCTGTGTCAAGAATATTTTTTGCCTTTGGGATATGAGCAAAAGCCAAAAAATCAAAATAGATTAAAAGGGATGTACGCTTCTGAAGTGGTATTGGCAGCAGATTTTAGCGGTGAATATGGTTGCCATATAGGCAATCGCGAGTATTGGTATGAGGCATCGCATAGCTTAATCTTCCAAGGGTATGTGCAGGACGGGAATACTGCGATTATAAAGTTATACAATCCAAAACTGTCACTGGAAGTGCAATTGTGCTATGAAGTTTATGAAGATTCACCGGCAATCGTACGCTATACAAAATTAGTAAATCATGGAGAACGAGATATAGTACTGAACCAGGTTAGTAGTTTTGTGTTGAACCATATTCCATATTATGGATATTCCGAGAAGATGCTTCTGCATACATATAAATCCGCATGGGCTTGGGAAGGAGAGGAACAAATCCAGTCATTTGAGGCGTTAAATTTATTCTCAAAATTTTGTCGAGGTGGGTATGTGATTGAGAATAACAGTGCCTTCACTACAATGAAAAGATTTCCGTATGTTGTATTGGAAGATCCTGAAAATAAGTTGTTTTGGGGTGTACAAATAGAAAATAGTGGACAATGGCGCTTGGAGATTGGTTCGGGTGATATACAAAATCCTAATTGGTATTATTTACAAGGTGGTCTGCCTAATTATATTAATTCGGGATGGAGCAAGACATTAGAAGCCGGAGAGTGCTATGTTACGCCCAAGGCATCTTTGACAACAGGAGTAAATCAGATAGAAAATATTTATAATCAAATGCATGAGCATCAGTATAAATATTTAATTCATAAGTCAATAAATGATAAAGAACTTCCGGTCGTATATAACGATTGGCAAGCCATGAATGGAGAAGTTTCAGAAGAACGTATCCTTGCGCAGCTGGAATATTTGGAAAAATTGGGAATTGATATTTATGTTACAGATGCTGGTTGGTATGTGCCACCTAAATGTTCCTGGTCAGAGTATGTAGGCTGTTGGAATTATGATAAAACAAGATTTCCCAACGGTTTAAAAACAGTAGCAGAAGCAATTAGACAACATGGAATGCTTCCGGGGATTTGGTGTGAAATAGAAGTGGTAGGAAAGCATAGTAAGCTATGGAATGACTCCGAAATGCTTCTTATGGATCACGGAAAATTTATTGAGCGCAGTGGACGAAGATTTTTAAATTTCGGCAGTCAGCGTACGGTGCAGTATGCAAATGATACCATAGATTCTCTCTATCACCTTGGATTCCGCTATATCAAGATTGATTTTAATGCAGACTGTGCGCCGGGATGTGATGGGGCCGATAAAAATCCGGTGGAAAATTTACATCAAAATCGAGTTGCATACAGCAAATGGCTGGATAGTATACGTAAAAAGTATCCGGATTTGATTGTGGAGCATTGTTCTTCCGGTGGTATGAAATTAGATTACGATAATCTGTCAAGAGCATGTTTGGCTTCTATAACAGATCAAGAGAGTTATTTGTATACAGCATCGATTCTTTTTAATGTTTCGCGCTTAATACATCCGAATCAGTGTGGTAACTGGAGTAATGTGGTTAGCGATATTGATGAAAAAACTGCTGAGTTTATAATGACAAATTCTATGATGGGTAGATTGTGTATCAGTGGTATTATGTCGGAACTTTCAAAAGATGTACTGGAAGTTGTGAAAAAAGGAGTTGGATTCTATAAAAAATATCGCTATATGATTGATAATCCTATAGTGCATTATCACACAAAACCTATGAAATTTAAAGAAAAGCAGAATTTAAAAATTATGGAGTATAATGATAAGTTAGGAAGAGAAGCTTTACTTTATATTTCATCGACAAATTTTGCTGGTGATCAAGAATGCAAACCTGTTCTGCAAAAATACAAAATCATGGACTGCTATCCGAATATGTCGGGTATTGAACAGCAAGGAGATACAATTAAGATTCATGTTTCTCAAGCAGAACCATTTGGTAAAATTTTATTTCTTAAAAGAACGGAGTGAGTGAGATGTTATCATTAGGTTTTTCCACAGCAATCGGCGTAACCGGTTTTTCATGGAAAGATAAAGCTGCAATAGATGGTTTTGAATGGATAGAATTAGCATTGGGATATTGCCGCGATAATTCAGAAGCGACATTCGAGAAAAATTTGCAGCAGTTACATAATGATTGTAGCATAGCGAAGAAACTTGGCCTGAAAGTATGGTCCATACATCTTCCATATGGTGGGAGTATGGATTTGACGGAAGACATCTCTGAAAGCGAGAATGTGCTACAAAATTTAAAACGCTATGTAGATGCAACTATAGATATGCGACCGTCTTATTATGTGGTGCATGCACATGGAAGAACAGAAAATATTCTTCCGAAAGAAAGAAACTCGCTATTAAAGAATGCGAATAGAAATACAGATGAACTCTCCGATTATATTATAAAAAAAGGGGCAACGCTGGCAGTGGAAGGGCTGCCGCGTACCTGTATTGGAAACACATCAAAGGAATGTATGGATATTATACATGGTACAAAAGCCCAAATTTGCTTTGATGTAAATCATATGATGCATGATACACATGAAAATTTCGTGAGAACATTGGGAAATCGCATAGGAACGGTACATTTGTCCGATTACGATTTGGGGGATGAAAAACACTGGCTTCCGGGAGATGGAAAAATTGATTGGAAATACATATTGAATTTGCTGGATAGTATTCACTATTGCGGACCAATGATGTTTGAAGTGAAGTTTCGTAAAGATGGAAATGTACCTACTTTACAGGATGTGAAAAACGGTTTTTACAAAGCCATTAAATGATTGGGTGAAGAATAAAATGTATTATAGAAAAACAGTGGAAAGTAAATTAGACGATAATTTATTTAGGACACCGACGAACGAGTACCGAGCATGTCCGTTTTGGGCATGGAATACTGCTCTTAACCCGGAGCTTTTGGAAGAACAGATAGTGGCATTTCGAGAAATGGGCTTTGGCGGTTTTTTCATGCACCCACGAATAGGCTTGAAAACAGAATATTTGAGCGAAGAATTTTTTGAGGCTGTCGAGAAGAGTATTTCAATAGCAGCACAGCAGGGAATGCAGGCTTGGATTTATGACGAAGATCGCTATCCATCGGGTTTTGCTGGTGGAAAAGTGTCTCAAGAATGTCGATATCGTTATAAATACTTGGTTTTTTCTCAAGCGCTACCGGAGAAACTCGGGAATTTGGAGGAGTTTGAGACGCAGGGAGTTCCGCATTTGGTAGCATGCTACAATATACATTTAAATGATCAAGGTACGCTTATAAGCTACGAACAAGTAGAAAAGGGAGTGGAGGTACGCGGTCAGAGATGGTATGCATACCTTATGGTACAGCAACCAAATTGGTGGTATAACGGACAAACGTATATTGATGTATTGACTCCAGAACCGATGGAACGTTTTCTTGAAGTTACTCATGAATTGTACCGGAAACGTTTTGCGGATAAATTCGGAAATGTAGTTCCAGGAGTATTTACTGATGAGCCACAGCCGCTTCCGGGTTCTGTTCAGAGAGCACCTTTATCTGGAGACAACGTTTCGTTTTCATGGACTATCGGTTTTGAGCAGCTGTATGAAGAGGAGAATGGGTTTTCGCTAGTAAAAACTTTGCCGGAATTAATATGGGAGTTACCGGAAGGGCAGGTTTCTAAAACAAGATATTTTTATAGGAAATTAATTAGTGACAGATTTTATCAGGGATTTTTTCTACCTTATGCTTCGTGGTGTCAGCAACAGGGTTTGATATTTACGGGACATTTGCAGGACGAAAATAGTTTGTTGGGACAAACAAGCATTATGGGGGAGGCAATGCGTCACTATAAGGCTTTTGAATTACCAGGGGTCGATATCTTATGCGATAATATTGAATTTTGTACGGTAAAGCAGGCACAGTCAATCGTGCACCAATACGGAAAAGAGGGTATTGTATCAGAACTTTATGGGACTACCAATTGGGATTTTGATTTCAGAAGACATAAGTTTCAAGGAGATTGGCAGGCAGTGTTAGGAGTTACGTTTAGAGTACCGCATTTAGCGTGGTTGTCTATGGAGGGACCTGCGAAGCGAGATTATCCGGCATCCATTAATTTACAATCTCCATGGTATAAGGAATACTCCTATTTGGAAAATCATTATGCTAGAATTAATACTGCTATGACACGTGGGAAGGCGATAGTCAAGATTGGTGTCATTCACCCTGTGGAGAGTCTGTGGTTGTGTTATGGTAACAGGCATGATACAGCATTTCGAGTGAATGCCATGCAGGAGCGCTTTGAGAATTTAACGGAATGGCTTCTATATGGTAAACAGGATTTCGATTTTATCAGTGAAGCTATTTTACCGGAATTGTATGCGGGAACGGAAGACAAGAAGTTAATTGTTGGTAAAATGCAGTATGAAGTAATAATGGTTCCTTGGTGTCTAACGTTAAGGAAAACGACAGTTAATATTTTAAAGGAGTATGTGAAGGAAGGCGGTAAACTAATATTTACAGGAAAAATTCCGGAATATATGGATGCGGTTCCGTCAGAAGAACTTGAAAAACTGTCACAGTCAGCAACTGTAGTACCACATGAAGAATATTCTATTTTGAAGCAACTGGAACCGTTACGTGTTGTAGAAGTACGCATGCGAGATGGAAGGTTAGATCATACTTTGCTCTATCAGTTACGGGAGGATGGTAATGATAAGTGGCTATTTATAGCGCAAGGGAAGAAAACGGTTTGTGTTGATGTAGTACATCCGCAAGCAGTAGTTATCCGAATAAAAGGAAATTATATTCCGAATTGTTATGATACTTTGCAAGGGACTATAAAGGCCATGACATATAAAGTATGTGACGGCTATACGGAAATTAGGCATTGTCTCTACCAACAGGATAGCCTACTGATAAAACTTACAGAAAATCCAAAAGAACGGGATGAAAACAAGGTTGATCCAGAAAGCAGAAAACTTGCTCAAACCATTGATTTTAAATATCCAGTTTGCTTAGAACGAGAGGAAGATAATGTATATTTGTTAGATATGGCTGAATGGAGATTGGATGACAATGCATGGCAGCCAATGGAAGAAATTCTGCGTATCGACAGAAAGTGCAGAGAAATATTAAGCTATCCTATGAAGGGCATCATTCAACCATGGGTTGCACCGAGAGACGTGAGCGGGCATAAAGTTCAATTACGGTTTGTGGTTCAGAGTGAAGTAGAAATGCAAAATGTTGCATTAGCATTTGAGCATGCAGAGGAAATCAGGTGGAATGGTCAAATTGTTGTGCAGAACATAGATGGATATTATGTGGATAGAGCTATTAGGCGCTTGCCATTACCTGGGCTAAAAAGGGAAACTAATATATTAGAGATTACTATGCCGATAACAAATTGTGAAGGTCCGGAGAGTTTATACTTATTGGGCGATTTTGATGTGTTAGTTAGTGGAAGCAACAAGATCATTGCGCCTGCCAGACGCAAAATATCTTTTGGAAATTTTGTCACCCAGGGATATCCTTTTTATGGGGGCAACTTACGGTATATAATGGAGTTTGAAACCGGAGATTGTTCTATGAAAATTTGTGTTTGGCATTACCGTGGCAGTGTAATCAGGGTAATTCTGGATGGCGTATTTGTTGGTCACATTGCTTTCGAACCATATGAACTTTTGTTAGAGCATGTAGAAGGTAAAAAGCATCGCTTGGAGTTGGTATTATGTGGTACCCGAGTGAATACATTCGGATGCGTACATAATACGGACACATCTATTGTACGTTTTGGTCCTCCAGTATGGCAAACAAAAGAGAGTGAATGGAGTTATGAATATCGTCTCAAGGAGGCTGGAATATTGTCTTCACCAATAATTGAGATATATGACAAATAGTAAAATGTGACATGGAAATATATGTATTATGGAGTGTAATGGTATGGAGGAAAGAAAAAAACAACATATAATAATTTTTACGGATATGGCTTCTGGAGGAGTGCGAGTAGTAGATTTAGATACACTTCCTAGTGACCAAGAGATTTCACTGGCAGAAAAGGATACTGTTTGGAGTTTTGTAAGAAGTGAAGACAAAGGTTGGGACATGACATTTGGAACAAAGAACGGAATCGATGATGCAAAGCTTCGGTATTCTAATTATCATCAGAAACAAGTGGTGCTTATGACATCTTCTTGTAATTGGGCTGGGGTAGCGGAGTATCCTTCCGGAAAGTGCTTATGGGAGACAAGAGTGGGATGTTCTCCCCATTCAATTGAAATGTTACCTAATGGAGACATTGTAATAGCGGTCTCCGGTGAAGATGACATGTATTCTAGTACATTTGCAGGAAGTGTTATTTATTATCATATGCAAGAGGATGGACAGTATCAGCAAACATCACGTAAACTGCTGAGAAGTGCTCATGGAGTATTATGGGATCCGAAAGAGAACCTTATATGGGCTTTAGGGATGAATGGATTGGTAGCGTATGAGGTGGATGCTACCTATGCACTGGAGCAGGTAGAGGGAAAAGGATTTGAAATGTTATGTGGCGGACATGCACTGTCAGTGGATTATCAGAATCCGGATTTATTATGGATAGGAACGGCAATCGATAAACTTTTCAAGTTTAGTAAAGACCGAAATCAGGTATTGGATGAATATTTGTGTTCAGATGTTATGCTGGAATGTGATAGGTCGCTAATAAATGCGAAGCATGTAAAGGGGGTTACTTCTTTCGAAGATGGAGTGATCGCATTATGTAAGTCTAAGCATTGTTCTTTTCGTGGGGATGACACTGTGCCGGGATATGCTACTGATACAATCTATGTTGTGCAAGGTAATGAAGTGAAAAAGTATATATTTAAAAATTTATATATCTATAA
>JAZQAT010000043.1:0-17003 GCA_045545375.1 Acetatifactor sp. | reverse complement strand
CAGTGATATATTTAACTTAATAAGGAGTATCCGGAATCATAGGTATGGAATTTCGGATTACAATTAACGTTTGAAGTAACAGAGAAGTAGGAGAATAGCATATAACATTTAAACACAGGAGGTAAGAAACATTTATGAAGCAGGTTACATTATCAATATGGCTGAAATTTATCATTATCGGAGTTGGAATCTGTGGTTTGATTGTATATGGAATGGTGATTCCTATGTTGGGGCAGACCCTTGCGACGAATTTGAATGGAGAATTTGATTACTGTTACGGGCCATGGTTGGTTTTCATCTGGATTACAGCGATTCCCTGTTATCTGGTATTGGTCTTTGCATGGAAAATAGCGAGCAACATCGGAAGAGATAAATCTTTTACAGCAGCCAATGCAAAGTATCTGAAATGGATTTCTGTATTAGCAATTGGGGATGCAGCGTTTTTCTTTGTTGGAAATATTGTATATCTGTTCTTAAATATGAATCATCCGGGGATCGTACTGTTTTCATTGTTAGTGGTCTTCGCTGGTGTGGCGGTGGCTATTGCTTCCGCAGTTCTGTCCCACCTGGTATTAAAGGCAGAGGTATTGCAGGAACAGAGTGATTGGACCATATAAGGAGGAGCCATGAAAGGTGAACTTATTTTTAATATTGATGTGATGCTGGCAAAGCGTAAAATGAGCGTGACAGAGTTGGCTGAAAAGGTAGGAATCACTATCGCAAACATGTCCGTTTTGAAGAATGGGAAAGCAAAGGCTCTGAAGGTGTCTACATTGATTGCTCTGTGTGAGGCTTTGGATTGCCAGCCGGGAGATATTTTGGAATATCGGGTAAAGGAATAGGATGTAGATATGAAGAAAAAGATTGGTATGGGTATCATAATTACAGTGGTTTTTATAATCGTATTGTTTGTATTTTCCAAAA
The DNA here is from genome assembly GCA_045545375.1 of Acetatifactor sp. Classification (GTDB taxonomy): domain Bacteria; phylum Bacillota; class Clostridia; order Lachnospirales; family Lachnospiraceae; genus Acetatifactor. The sequence goes on along the minus strand of JAZQAT010000043.1, from coordinate 16,079 downwards.
ATCCGATTGTATCCTGTAATATCGAGATTCCGGAATCCTATATGGAGGCTGTAAAGGAGCAGGCAGAAGGGGTGTATTCTAAGAGATTGCCATTGATACCGGTTTATGTGCGGATAGACAGTTATGCAGAGGAAAAGTTATATTACACAATCTATTATTTCCCTTTAGGAACAGTCGGAATGAGTTACATAGAGGGAGAAGGGTACAATATTGAGAAACAACTGAGCCGTTTATCATGAGATTGATGAACAGCTTGTTAAAACAAAAGTGGTATAGAACGTTGATTTGATAATGATATGTCAGCAGTCTATACCGCTTTTGTTTATGAAAAATCTTAAGATTTATTTATACATATTGACAAAAAAGTCTACTAGGTGTAGTATAAAAATAAATACTACACCTAGTAGACGAAATGATGAAGAATTTTTAAGTGAAAGAATACAAAGAAAGGAAGCAAAGAGAAGCGATGGCAGAAGTTAAATTAGGAGCGGTTGAATCAAAATTTGCAGATATTATATGGAACAATGAACCTTTAAAGCCGGGAGAACTGGTAAAGCTGGCAGAAGCAGAGCTAAACTGGAAACGCACCACGACTTTTACCATACTAAAAAGATTATGTGAAAGAGGAATTTTTCAAAACAAAGACCGTATTGTAACATCCCTGATCAGCCGAGAGGAGTTTTATGCCCTACAGAGTGAGCGGTTTGTTAACGACACCTTTGAAGGCTCTTTGCCAGCATTTTTGACCGCATTTGGTACCAGAAAGAAGTTGTCTGAAGAGGAAGTGGAGGAGTTGAAAAAAGTAATTGAAGGAATGAGGAGGTAGCCTATGGCATGGTATGAAATCTTTCCACAAATACTGAATATGAGTTTGACTGCTAGTGTGATTATCTGTGTTGTGTTGCTTTGCAGGCTTTTGTTAAAGAGAGCACCGAAGATATATTCCTACATATTGTGGAGCGTGGTCATATTCCGATTGCTTTGCCCGGTTTCCTTGTCGGCTCCGTTTTCCGTTCTTGGTATTTTTGACACACCGGTGATTGAACAGACCTCTGAGAATACCAGCGATAAAGCATCCGTTACCAGTACAGTAGCATATATTCCAACAGATATCGTCCATACAGAATATCCGGAGGTTACCTTACCGATACCGGGCGTAGGTGATAGGATCAGTGAGGCAGTAAATTATAGATTGCCTGCGGGAGAATTCCAATTGAGAGCAGATCCGTTAGAATTTCCGGTGACTTTTGCTACATATTTATGGATGGTTGGGATCATGGGAATGCTTGTAAGCGGCATCGTATCCTATTTCCGCCTGCGCAGCAATATAGTTGGAGCACTTAAATTGCGAGATAATATCTATGTGACAGACCACATTCCCGGTCCGTTTGTGATCGGGATGATAAATCCTAAGATATATCTGCCTTCTGAGCTGAATGAGAAAGAACATAGTTATATCATTCTTCATGAAAAGCACCATATCCATAGAGGAGACCCAATATTTAAGATGGTGGCATATATTGCTTTGTGTATACACTGGTTTAATCCTCTTGTATGGCTATTTTTCAAGCTGTTTGTGAAGGATATGGAGATGAGTTGTGATGAGGCAGTTGTCAATAAGCTGGGAGATAGTATACGGGCTGATTATTCTGCTTCTTACTGCAGCTTGCAACCGGCAGGCAGATGCTTTTCGGTTCGCCGCTTGCATTTGGAGAAACAGAACCTACCGGACGAATCAAAAATCTTTCCAGATGGAAGAAACCTACCATTGTAATCAGTGTCTTTGCAATTTTACTCTGTATCGTCGCTGCAATTGTGTCCATTTTTAATCCTGCCGTATCTAAGGATACGTTACGGATGATCGAGCAGGAAAGTCCTGTTATGGGTAATATCGTAAAGTACGAAGTGGACTTTGGGAAACAGGTGGAAGAGTCAAATGTATACGCGGAAGTATGGGAAAAGGGTGAATGCGAGGTGATTGCCTGCCTTCCGGTGGACCAAAGAGCCAAACAGCTTTGTATCCAGATGAAAGACCGGAAAGCAGATGGGAAAACAGCGGGAATAGATATCCGGCTCGAATCCGATGTGCCTGGCGGAATGCAGGCGACTTATGCAGAACTTCCACAGGAGTTTTCCTCTATCGGATGGGCTTTTAATGCCTATGAAGAAGGGGAACAGGTGATTGCAGTTCCCGGAGAAGAGAAAATATTGGCAGCCATGGCATTTGATATCGGAGAAGGTGTTCGGGTATTTGACCCGGAAACACTTTTGAAGGAACCAGAGCGTCTGGAGCAGACAGAATATATGCTGGTTATCAGGGCGGTTTTTGAGGAAAAAGGCAGCCGGCTGGATGTTGATGATTCATTACAGGGAGCTGAAGATAAATGGGATTGTACGGTTCATTGTGCAGAGGAGTCCGGAGAAAATGCCTATGTCATAACACACAGTGAAGAAGAAATACTTGTAGATACGGGTTGTATTACGTTTCAAAATCGGAATTTGTTTGCAATTACGATACATTTGATCGGGAAGGGGAAAGAAGCTTTTGTAAGCGAAATAGCCCCAGGTGAAAATGTTGTATTTATGCAGGCAGATAAGGAAGTAACCTATACAGTAGGCATTCATGCTGATGTCGAGGAAGGTACGGAATTGAATCTGATGGTCTATGACGGAGAATGGTCAGAGGTATATACACCGGAGGTTGATTCGGAATATGTTCTAAATCAGGCGATTAAAGAGGCAATCATGAATCAATATAAGCCGAAAAAACCGGATGGACTGTACCATTGTGTAGACTTTGTTCTGTTAGATCAGGAAGAAATTTGCGGAGTTGCTCCTGTGGACAGTGGTAAGGATAACACGGAGCTGATTACCGTATATGGTATGGCTCTGCATGAAAGCTTAGGGTTCTCCGGAGCAACTTTTCATGAAGTCGAATATGATTATGTTCCCGTAAAGCTGAAGTTCCAAAAAGAGAGTGAGTATGAATATGTCTTGAAAGATGCCTGGTTCCCGGAAAAGCCGATTGAATCATGGGATTCTTATCAGGAAGCAATCTGGGATACTTTTAGTCCCTATTCAGAGGAACTTGCTGACGATATGATCTATGCCATTCAGGATGATATATATCTTACAAGCTTAAAACAAAATTGTTATGAGCAGGCAGTCAGCTTCGGTGAAGTAGATACAGACACAGTAATAGAAGGATTGCTGGAACAGATAACAAAATCTCCGATTACACTTTTAAGTGGATTACAGAATTATTTTGAAGCACACAAGCTTGAGTGTAGGGAATTAACTTATTATGGGAAATACACGTTGTGGTATTGTTTTGGAGAATTCATGAAAGGCGGGCAGACGGGTCTGAGAGGCCAGATTATGGCATCAGTATGTAAGGATATTGCATTAGGCTGGGGTGAAGCTCTTCCTATTGATAGTGAAAATCCTGCAGCTACCGGTCAGGACTGGTTTGATATATTCAGAAGTAATGCAGAAGAACTGCAGAAACAGTACAGTGAGGATGAATTGAATGAGTTATATCATGCTTCCTGGTTATTACTGCAGTTGATACAGTTGCAAGTTTTGAGTAAATAATATTATATTGTAAGCGCAGCTTTAAAAGGGGCTGCGCTGAAAGTGTTTATAAAAATATTTAATAAAAGTGTTACGCAATGAGACTTTTGGTGTGTATTAGGATGAAAGGCCTTAATACACAAAGAAAGGAGAAGAAAGATGGACGATAGGCAGATTATCAAATTGTATAATGAGCGCTCAGAAACTGCCATTTCGGAAACTGCGGACAAATATGGGAAATATTGTTACTACATTGCGTATCACATTCTTTACAATGAGCAGGATAGCGAGGAGTGTGTAAACGATACATATTTAAGGGCATGGGAAGCCATTCCGCCGCAGTGCCCAAACAAATTGTCAGCGTTTCTTGGCAAAATCACACGCAACCTTGCATTGAACCGGTATCGGTATTACATGAGAGAAAAACGCGGAGCCGGACAAACTTCAATAGTGCTTGACGAATTACAGGAGTGTGTTCCTGCTTCTGACAGTACAGAACAGGCGGTAGAAGAAATCCTACTGGTTGAAGTACTTAATCGTTTTTTGCATGAATTGCCGATTGAGAAGAGAATGATGTTTTTAAGACGATATTGGTATATGAGTTCAATTCAGGAAATTGCACAAGATTATGAAATCAGTGAGGGTAAAGTGAAAATGTCTTTACTGCGTATCAGAAATAAGTTGAAGCAGACTCTTGAGAAAGAAGGTATCGTTTTATGAAGAATGAAAGAATATTAGATGCTCTTGAAAAAGTAGATGAAGAATTGATTATGGAGGCAGCACCGGGAAACAAGCTACCGAAGAAAGCCAAGAATAAGGCATGGATGAAGTGGGGAGCAATGGCCGCCTGCCTATGCTTGATTGTAGGAGGAGGCGTCTTGGGGATGACAACGCTATTACCAAAAGAAGAATCCTCCGGATTTATGGTTTCAGAAGATGGTATTACGATTCCGGCAATGGAGGTTTCGCTTTCTACGGAAACCGCAGCAATGGCGGATATGATAGGCTTTTTTATTTATGAGGGGCGTTGTTATGTCCAGTATGAGCATATCTATGAAGAAACAGAGATTGTAGGAGAGTATTTGGGAACTGCAACCGGGATGATAGATGAGTGGACGCCGAAGGAAGGATATGTGGACTTCGCAGGCAGCATCCGTGGAGATTTTTATTCTGTGAACGGATATGATCCGAAATTTATGCTTTGTACCAAGGCAGCAAATGGTGTTGTGACAACCTATATATGCAACAATGGTATTACCTTGAAATACGGGAAAGAACTGTATGAAGATAGACTGCATTTATCGGAGAATATTACCGGTGTACAATATGAAAGCCGGATGTCCTGGTACCAGAGTATAGGCGAGAAATATGAATTGGATATTGAGGAAGCCTTTATACAAGAATTCATCAGTCAACTGGATACTGAAGAATTTCTTCTTTGTCGGGATGTAGCAGAGCAGGAAGGCTGGGAGCACATGGCAGATTCCGAGATTTATCATATGTATTTCATGATGAATAATGGGACAAAGATACATCTTAGACTTCACGAGAATGGTTATGTCAGATTCCAAGGATTGACGGATCTGTGCGTAAAAGTACCCGCCGACTGTTACGATAAATTGCTGGATACTTTTACCCGGAATAAAGGGACGCCTGTTACGGATATTTGGACAATAAACCGTGAGGTTGTTGTTTTAACATCAATGCTCAATTTAAAAAGCTTTGGAAAGATGGTTTGAGAAATAGACAGAAATTTTCGTTGACTTTTTTATTGACAAACATATATATAAATTTTATAATATTCCTTAAAAAAGCAGAAATTGTCTGATAAAAATGCACAATCAGACAATTGTACGGAAGGAGCTTAATCATGCAAAATTATTATCAGCCGGAATTCGAATGTGCATCTCTGGATGAGATGCGTGCTATTCAGAACGAAAAACTTGTAAAGCAGGTAAAACACGTATACGAGAACGTGGAGTATTATCGCAAGCTCATGGACGAGAAGGGTGTAACACCCGATGATATCAAGTCCGTTGATGACTTACATAAGCTTCCTTTCCTGACCAAAACCGACCTGCGAGATGCCTACCCCTACGGTCTTTTAAGTACTGATTTAAAGAACTGTGTAAGAATTCAGTCCACCAGCGGCACTACCGGTCGCCGTGTTGTAGCATTTTATACCCAGGAGGATGTGGATCTCTGGGAAGATTGCTGTGCACGCGCCATCGTTGCAGCCGGCGGTACCAACGAAGATGTCTGTCAGGTAGCTTACGGCTACGGTCTGTTTACCGGCGGCCCCGGTTTAAACGGCGGTTCTCATAAAGTTGGCTGTCTGACTCTGCCTATGTCTTCCGGTAATACAGAGCGCCAGATTCAGTTCATGCAGGATTTGCATTCCACCATTCTTTGTTGTACTCCTTCCTATGCTGCTTTTATCGGAGAGACACTTAAGGATATGGGACTTACTCCCGATGATATCGATCTGAAAGCAGGTATTTTCGGTGCCGAGCCCTGGACAGAAGAGATGCGCCGCGATATAGAGAAATCCCTTGGCATCAAAGCTTATGATATCTACGGTTTGACCGAGACCACCGGCCCTGGTGTCTCCTTCGAATGTTCAGAACAGACCGGTATGCATATCAATGAAGACCATTTCCTTGCGGAGATCATCGATCCTGATACAGGTGAGGTTCTGCCGGAAGGTTCTAAGGGTGAATTGGTATTTACAAGCCTTGACAAGGAAGCATTCCCACTTTTGAGATACCGCACAAGAGATATCTGTGTTCTGTCCAGAAAGAAATGCTCCTGCGGCCGTACCCTGATCAAGATGTCCAAGCCCATGGGACGAAGTGATGACATGCTGATCATTCGCGGTGTCAACGTATTCCCGTCCCAGATTGAAACTGTACTTCTGAAAAAAGGATATTCTGTAAACTATCTTATTGAGGTAGACAGAGAGCGCAATACCGATACTCTTGACGTAACCGTAGAACTGACTCCCGAGCAGTTTGCAGATGTAAATGATATTGCAGCGAAAGAGAAAGCTCTTTCCAGTGCTATCAAGTCCATGCTTGGTATCAGCCCTAAGGTACACCTTGTTGCACCTAAGACCTTGACCAGAAGTGAAGGTAAGGCAGTGAGAGTCATTGACAAGAGAAAGCTTCATGACTGATAAATATTTCCTATGTTGCCCGGTTGCCGGGCAACACTTTTTTTATAATAATTGTTGTGTGCCTTTTTTAACGTTGACCGAAGTCGAATACTCTGATATAATCGATTTAATAGTGAAATGCGTTAAAGTGATAAAACCCTGCGGGGTTACAGAGCGCTTTGAACCGGAGATAAAACGCCGCAGAATGCGACAGAATGCGAGGAAGACAAAAGACATGCCCATCACAGATTTTTTAGAGAGAAATGCCAGAGAATATCCAAACGATATCTGTTTGGTAGAGATCAACCCTGAGATTCAGGAAGACCGCCGTGTCACCTGGAAAGAATATGAACTGATTGAGCCCAGTCCGAAGACAAGTTACCGCCGTGAGATTACATGGAGTGTCTTTAATGAGAAAGCCAATCGTTTTGCCAACCTTTTGCTTCAACGGGGAATCAAAAAGGGGGATAAGGTAGCAATTCTGATGATGAATGGTTTAGAATGGCTGCCTATTTATTTTGGTGTTTTGAAGACCGGTGCTCTGGCAGTACCTTTGAATTTCCGTTATTCTGCAGATGAAATCGAGTACTGTGTCAATCTGGCAGAAGCTGACATTCTGGTTTTCAGCAATCCATTCATAGGACGTGTGGAAGAGATTGCAGACCGTATCAGTAAGGGAAGACTGTTGATTTATGTGGGTGAGGGATGTCCCGGTTTTGCAGATGATTACAATTCTCTGTCAGCCAACTGCTCCAGCCAGTCACCTGATATTCAGATTACTGATGATGACGATGCAGCTATTTATTTTTCTTCCGGAACCACAGGTTTTCCCAAAGCAATTTTACATAACCACAGAAGTTTGATGCATTCTTGTATGGTGGAGCAGAATCATCACGGCCAGCAGAAGGACGATGTATTCCTGTGCATTCCGCCTCTGTATCACACCGGTGCTAAAATGCATTGGTTCGGCAGCCTGATTTCAGGAAGTAAGGCGGTGCTGTTAAAGGGTACCAAGCCCGAGTTTATTCTGGAAGCAGTATCGGAAGAGAAATGTACTATAGTATGGCTTCTTGTTCCATGGGCACAGGATATATTAGAGGCTATTGAAAGCGGCAAAATAAACTTAGATGATTATGAACTGGATCAGTGGCGCCTGATGCACATCGGTGCACAGCCTGTTCCTCAGAGTCTGATTAAAAAGTGGAAGAGTATCTTCCCTAACCATGCTTACGACACTAACTATGGCTTGTCCGAATCTATCGGACCCGGCTGTGTACACTTGGGTGTAGAAAATATTCATAAAGTAGGCGCCATCGGTAAAGCAGGATTTGGCTGGGAGACAAAGATCGTGGATGAACAGCGAAACACGGTAAAGAGAGGCGAAGTGGGAGAACTGGCTGTCAAGGGGCCCGGTGTCATGACCTGTTATTATCGTGATGAGAAGGCCACGAATGAGGTACTGGCAGATGGCTGGCTTTTCACAGGAGATATGGCGCAGGAAGATGAAGACGGATTTATTTTCCTGGTAGACCGCAAAAAGGATGTTATTATCAGCGGTGGTGAGAATCTGTATCCTGTCCAGATTGAAGATTTCATCCGTACCAATGATAAGGTGCATGATGTAGCTGTCATTGGTCTGAAGCACAAGCGTCTTGGTGAGATTCCTGCAGCAATTATTGAGCTGAAAGAAGGCGAATCTATGACAAAGGAAGAGATGGATGAATATTGCCTGTCATTGCCCAGATATAAGAGACCTCGTGAAGTGATTTTTGCAGAGATTCCAAGGAATCCTACAGGCAAGATTGAGAAGCCGAAGCTGCGTGAAATGTATGGTGCAAACAGGTTGATTGCAGACCAGAATATGGGTTAAATTTTTCTGGACAGAAAGGACGATAGATATGAGTGAAGTAAAGATTATGCTGGGCAATGAAGCGATTGCCAGAGGTGCGTATGAGGCAGGCGTAAAAGTATCTGCGGCTTATCCCGGTACACCAAGTACAGAAATCAGTGAGAATATTGTAAAATATCCTGAAATCTATGCAGAATGGTCGCCTAATGAGAAGGTAGCCATGGAAGTGGCCATCGGCGCGTCAGTCAGCGGTGTACGTTCTATGGCTTCCATGAAGCATGTAGGTGTCAATGTGGCATCGGATCCTCTTTATACCATTTCTTACAGTGGTGTAAACGGTGGTCTTGTATTAGTGGCTGCAGATGACCCTGGCCTGTATTCTTCCCAGAATGAGCAGGATACCAGATGCGTAGCAAGAGCTGCCATGGTGCCGGTTTTGGAGCCTTCTGATTCTCAAGAAGCCAAGGATTTTATGAAATATGCTTTTGAGCTTTCTGAAAAGTATGATACGCCTGTCATTGTGCGTACTACTACAAGACTGTCCCATTCTCAGGGACCGGTTACACTGGAAGAAAGATGCGAGCCTGCTGATATTCCTTACGAGAGGAACGTTGGCAAATATGTTATGATGCCTGGGAATGCCAAGGTGAGGCATCTGTATGTTGAGAAGCGCTTAAAGACTATGGCAGAAGACGGTTATGATATGCCTGTGAACAGAGTGGAGATGAATGATACCAAAATCGGTTTTATTACCAGTGGTATTGCTTATCAGTATGTAAAGGAAGCCTGTCCTGACGCCAGTGTATTAAAATTAGGACTAGTACATCCGCTTCCCAGAAAGCTGATTGAAGAGTTTGCCTCTAAAGTAGAGACACTTTACATATTCGAAGAATTAGAGCCCGTATACGAGGAGCAGATCAAGTCTTGGGGTATCAACTGTATCGGTAAGGATATCTTTACGGTACAAGGCGAATACAGTGCCAACATGATCCGCAAAGCAGTACTTAAGGAAGATATGGATCTGAAAGCACCGGCACAGGTACCGGCCAGACCGCCGATTCTTTGCCCCGGATGTCCTCACAGAAGTGTATATACTGTTTTGAACAAGCTAAAAATTCACGCGGCGGGAGATATCGGCTGCTATACTCTGGGTGCTGTAGCTCCATTGAGTGTAGTAGATACCACCATATGTATGGGTGCAAGTATTTCCACTCTGCATGGCATGGAGAAAGCAAAGGGGAAGGGCTACATCAAGAACTGGGTAGCAGTAATCGGTGACTCCACCTTTATGCATACCGGTATCAACTCCCTGATGAACATGGTTTATAACCAGGGAACCGGTACAGTTATGATTCTCGATAATTCTACTACCGGTATGACGGGCCACCAGGACCATGCAGCGACCGGCAAGACACTGAAAGGCGAAGTTGTGCCTGCTATCAGTATTTATCATATGTGCAAAGCCATGGGAATCAAAAATGTAGTGGAAGTAAATGCTTTTGACACTGTTGAATTGGAAAAGGTAATAAAGGAAGAGGTTGCTAAGGATGAAGTTTCTGTCATCATTACCAAGTCACCATGTGTACTCTTGAAAGGCCAGAAATTCACCAAGAAGTGCAGACCGATTTCTGAAAAATGTAAAAAGTGCGGCATGTGCCTGCGCCCTGGATGTCCCGCCCTTACAAAGAATGCAGATGGAACCATTTCTATCGATGAGACGATGTGCAATGGCTGCGGACTTTGCATGGGACTGTGCAAATTTGATGCAATCGAGCAGGTGGAGGTATAAAAATGGGAAAACAGACAAAGAATATCATGATTGTAGGTGTAGGTGGTCAGGGAACTCTTTTGACCAGCCGAATCCTGGGCGGAATCACGGTAGATGCCGGCTATGATGTAAAGCTTTCTGAGGTACACGGTATGGCACAGCGTGGAGGCAGTGTAGTTACGTTTGTACGTTACGGTGAGAAGGTTGCGGAGCCCATCGTAGAGGAAGGACAGGCTGACGTGCTGATTGCTTTTGAAATGCTGGAAGCACTTCGCTATGCGCATTTCCTGAAGAAGGATGGGGCAATCGTGGTCAACGAGCATCGCATCGATCCGATCACCGTAGTAACCGGTGCAGCAAGCTATCCGGAAAATATCATTGAAAATCTGGAAAAGGAATACAAAGTATTTAAGTTAAATGCCATGGACGAGGCTTTGAAGCTGGGCAATTCTAAAGTATTTAATATTATTGTTCTTGGTGTGGCCGCAAAGCAAATGGATTTTTCCAAAGAAGCATGGCTTAAAGTGATTGAGAAGACTGTTCCGCCCAAAACTGTGGAAATCAACAAAAAAGCATTTTTACTGGGATTTGAAGGGTAAAGGAAAAGAGGCAATATGGTCATAGATTTTCATACACACATTTTTCCGGAGGCGATAGCAGCCAAGACGATCTCCGCGCTTGGTGATCTTGCGGGGGTTAAGGCGGCAACAGACGGTACTCTGCAGGGATTGCTTGCTTCCATGGAGGAAACTAAGGTTGATCTGTCAGTCATCATGCCTGTGGTGACAAAACCATCGCAGTTCGACCACATCAATGCGTTTGCCCAAAGTGTGAATGAGCATTATCGCGGAAAGCTTTTGTCCTTTGGTGGGATTCATCCGGATTGTGAAGATTACAAAGGAAAACTGGATACAATAAAAGCTATGGGACTTCCCGGAATCAAAATCCATCCTGATTACCAGGGAGTAATGATAGATGATGTACGATACATGAACATCATTGAGTATGCCAGTGAACTTGGGCTGATTATCCTGACCCACGCAGGCATCGACATTGGTATCCCGGAGCCGGTACATTGTCCGCCGGACAAGATGCGCAAGGTAATTGACAAAATAAAGCCGGAAAAAATGGTACTGGCACATTACGGTGGTTGGAAGCAGTGGGATGCGGTGTATGAATATCTGGCAGGTGAAAATGTGTATTTTGACACTGCATTTACCTTTGACTATATTAGTCAAGAGATATTTTTAAAAATTCTTGAGAAGCATGATAAAACCAAAATTCTTTTTGCAACGGATTCTCCCTGGAGTGATGCTGCAAGTGGAATACAGGAAGTAAAAAAGCTGCCGTTTGAGAAAACCTTAATAGAGGATATCCTTTACGGAAATGCAAAAAAATTGTTGAATATGTAAGTACCTGCAACAAAACCCTTGCATTCTTTGCAGGGGTTTTGTTATAATATAATTACTTTAATGCTTTAAAGCTTTGCAATTTAAAAGTTTAAAGTGCAAGAGACAAAACGGAGGGATTAATATGGTTACAAAGGTTTTTTTTCTGATTATTTTCTTTGCAGTTATGATCGCTGTAGGAATTTACTCAAGAAAGCATGCAACAAATGTCAATGATTTTGTACTGGGTGGAAGAAGTGTAGGTCCATGGCTGACAGCGTTTGCTTATGGTACATCCTATTTTTCGGCGGTTGTATTCGTAGGTTATGCTGGACAGTTTGGGTATAAGTACGGTCTATCTGCTACCTGGATTGGTATCGGTAATGCTGTTATCGGTTCTTTGCTTGCCTGGATCATTCTGGGAAGAAGAACGAGAGTAATGAGTAAGCATCTGACAGCAGCAACTATGCCGGATTATTTTGGAAAGCGCTACGATTCTAAGACTCTGAGGATTGCAGCATCAGCAATTGCCTTTATTTTCCTGATTCCTTATACTGCATCCGTATATAATGGTCTGTCCAGACTGTTCGGAATGGCTTTTGATATTCCTTATTCAGTATGCGTTATTGCCATGGCAGCTTTGACGGGAGTGTATGTTATTCTGGGTGGTTATATGGCTACGGCAATTAATGATTTTATACAGGGAATCGTAATGATTTTCGGTATCATAGCAGTCATTGCTTCAGTGTTAAATGGACAGGGCGGTTTCTATGAAGCAGTGAAGAACCTGGCAGAAATCGAAAGTGATATCCCGGTGACATTGGGACAGAAAGGTGCATTTACTTCATTCTTCGGTCCTGATCTGCCAAATCTGATTGGTGTTGTCATCCTGACATCTCTTGGTACCTGGGGTCTTCCTCAGATGGTACATAAGTTCTACGCGATAAAGGATGAGAAATCCATTAAATCCGGAACTATAATCTCTACTTTCTTTGCGATTGTAGTTTCCGGTGGATGCTATTTCCTGGGCGGTTTCGGTCGTTTGTTTGATGCACCTGCTATTTATTCCGAGAGTGGAAGCATCATCTATGATGCCATTATTCCCAGTATGCTTTCTACACTGCCGGATATTTTGATTGGTATCGTTATTGTACTGGTATTGTCCGCATCCATGTCAACACTGTCTTCTCTGGTACTGACTTCCAGTTCCACACTGACACTGGACTTAATTAAAGGCAATATCGTAAAAGATATGGATGAAAAGAAGCAGCTTCTCTGTATGCGAATCATGCTTGTATTCTTTATCGTGATCAGTGTAGTCATCGCTTTGGATCCGCCTACCTTTATCGCACAGCTGATGGGTATCTCCTGGGGCGCTCTGGCCGGCGCATTCCTGGCACCTTTCATGTATGGTCTGTACTGGAAGGGTGTTACGAAAGCTGCAGTTTGGGCAAGCTTCGCTTGTGGCGTGATTCTGACAGTATCCAATATGTTCTTTAAATTCATTGCATCACCTATCAATGCCGGTGCTGTTGCAATGATTGCAGGACTGATTATAGTACCTATTGTCAGTCTCATTACACCGAAAATGGACAAGAAGAAAGTGGATGAAATCTTTACTTGTCTTGACGAAACGGTGGTAGTCAGCAGAAAGAAATCAATTGAAGAATAGTAATTGCATGTTACTAACAACATTCCGCAAGACTTCAAAAGTCTTATGGAGAAGGATACAGTTATTAAGGCTGAGATTCAAGAAGCATTTAATGCTGCAAGAGCATAATAATATAAATAGAAAGCATATGTTACGGAAACAACAGATTGCTGAAAAAGAATCCATGCAAATTGAGTGCATGGATTCTTTTTCAGTGCTATACAAATATTAATTGGTGGTGTATAATAGTGCAGGAATCGCAATAACTTCATAACAGGATTCAAGGATCACAAATGAATAAAAATATGCTTATGGAAGGAGCAGATTATGAAAACAATTTTATTTCAGGGAGATTCAATAACGGACGCAGGGCGATCCAGAGAGGATGACAACAACACCGGACTTGGTTATCCTACTTTAGTAAAAGGCGAATTGGGCTTTGAACAGCCGGGGGATTTTACATTTATCAACAGAGGTATCAGCGGTAACAGAGTTGTGGATCTGTATGCCAGAATGAAAATTGACATCATCAATTTAAAACCGGATGTAATGAGTATCCTGATCGGCGTCAATGATGTATGGCATGAAGTGGAAAGACAAAACGGTGTGGCTGCTGAAAAATATGAAAAGATCTATTCCATGCTTATTGAGGAAATTAAAGAAGCTCTGCCTGATATAAAAATTATGATTCTTGAGCCATTTGTATTAAAGGCAAGTGCAACAGAAAAGGAGTGGGATACTTTCCACACAGAGGTACTAAAGAGAGCTGAGAAAGCAAAAGCAATCGCAGAGAAGTATGAGCTGCCATTTATTCCTCTGCAGGATAAGTTTGACCGGGCAGAAAAGCTGATGCCGGCAAATTACTGGCTGCGTGACGGTGTACATCCTACAACCATGGGGCATGAATTGATTAAGAGAGAATGGATTAAGACTTTTAAGAGTCTTTAAGAGGAAGTACTGCATGTTATCAAAAAAGAATCTTAAAGGTAATATACGCCATGCCAATGAAAAAGATTTGGAACTAATCACAGAGCTGGAAGCAGCCTGTTTTCCTCCTTCTGAGGCGGCAGACAGGATGAGCTTTCGCACAAGGCTTTCTGCTTATCCTGATCATTTCTGGTTGTTAGAAGAAGATGGAAGGGTAGTATCCATGATCAATGGTCTGGTGACAGATATCCCGGTTCTACAGGATGTTATGTTTGAGGAAGCAGGTTTTCATAAAGAAAACGGTGATTGGCAGATGATATTTGGAGTAGCTACCCATCCTGATTTTCAGGGAGAAGGCTACGCTTCGGTGTTAATGCAGAGAGTGATATCAGATGCTATGAATCAGGGCAGAAAAGGAATTGTTTTGACCTGTAAGGATAAGCTACTGCCTTTTTACGAAAGGTTTGGATTTGTCAACGAAGGGATATCGCAATCGGAGCACGGCGGCGCTGTATGGTATGATATGCGTTTAATTTTTTAGACTTATACAAGAAAACTCCCGCCTATTGAAAGTCGGGAGCTTTTTGTATTTATAGTTTATTTGTGATAATTATTCATAACATTTCAGAATATCATTGTAGAAAGCGTCCATTTCCTCCTGAGAACTGAATACTGCTACGTACATCTGATTGCCCATTGCACCGGATAGTACATCAGGAATCCTTTCTACCATTTTCATATTATCGGAATATTTGCTCATAATGTCTCCGTGGCTCATGATAAAGTCTTTCCCGTCACGTCTTCCGGCGAATGCACAGAATGCATGCTGACCGACAGGCATTGTAGAGCGGTCAAAAGCAATCATATCAGCCCAGATCTTATAAACATCAGTGCTGTGGGCAAAATCAATCATATCAGGAGTGAATCCGCCGCAGGGACGCATGTTGACTTCCAATGCAATGATCTGTCCTTTTTTTCCAAGACCTTCATGATCCTTTAGCAAACGGAAGAATTCAAAGTGTACAAAACGGCTCTTTACACCGAAACTCTTAACAGTGGCACGGCCGGCTGCTCTGGTGTCCTCAGGAAGATTCTTGAGGATATAGTAAATGGAGTTGTCAGAATTATTTACGATATCCATAATGGACATAGGGGTAACATTACCGGTCTCAAACATGGGCTCTCCATTAGAATCGATGATAGCATCATAGGAATTGACTTCCCCATCGATAAATTCTTCCATAATATATGAGGTTCCCGGCCATTTCAGTTCAAAAAATTTACCCAGTTCTTCATCATTAGAAATTTTAAAGGTGTGGGAAGCTCCTACGCCGTTATCAGGTTTGGTTACTACGGGATAGCCTACTTCATTGATAAATCCCTTACAACCATCAAAGTTATCGACCATGTGATATCTGGCTACAGGAATTCCGGCTTTCTTATAGAATTCTTTCATCTTGGACTTATACTTGATGTGCGGAATGTCAGAAACCTGAAAACCGGAAGTGATATTGAAATCTGTACGCAGCCTTGCGTCTCTTTCCAGCCAGTACTCATTGTTGGATTCCAGCCAGTCAATACGTCCGTGCTTGAAAATAAAGAAAGCTACAGCACGATATACTTCGTCATCATTTTCCAGGTTGCTTACCTTGTAATATTCATTCAGACTGTCTTTCAAGTCGTTACTCAGCTCATCATATGGCTGATCTCCGATACCCAGAACATTCAGACCGTTCTTTTTCAGTTCACGGCAGAACATCCAGTAGTTA
>JAZQAT010000042.1:0-49898 GCA_045545375.1 Acetatifactor sp. | reverse complement strand
TCATTAATTTCTTTCACATTTTTCTCAAGCAACCGTCTTGCAATCATAATCTGGTGTTCACATCCCAGACATTTCAACCGAAAATCCGCCCCCACGCGCAGAACCTCCCATTCCCTGCTGCCGCAAGGGTGCGCTTTTTTTAATTTCAATACATCTCCTACCTGAATATCCATAACCTTACACTCCTTCTATATAAATATGTCTCACAGATTCCCAACAAGGAAATCTTTAATCACGCCAAAAAATTCTCGCAGTAAATTATTAGGCACCATCAGCGGATAAGAATCTGCTGCCAGTCCGCTCACTTTCTCATACCCCATCTTCCGCGCAATCCCCGTAGCCCTGAATACATGAAAATTATTGGTCACCAGAGCCACCGAATCCTCGGCCGGGTTCAAAAATGCACTGCTATAATGCAGATTTCCCCAGGTATTCCCGGAATTGGCTTCCATCAAGATTCGCTCCTCATCAATACCTTTTTCCACCAGATACTCATACATTCCCTGCGCCTCCGGCATGGGCTCGTTAGCACCCTGACCACCGGATACGATTACAGCGGTGTCCGGATTTGTATCCAAATACTCAATTGCCGTATCCAGCCTCCTGCGCAGCACATCACTGGGACCATGAGTCTTCATCTGGGCACCCAGGATGATACAATAATCAGCTCCGTCCGGTGCCTGTGCACCAAAATGTGACAGGATCAAGCCTTCCACTACCAGGAATATGATAAGACAAACAGATCCCATGATGACCGCACCTGCTTTCAGCCAACCCGGCAGAGCCTTCATCCGCTTCTCCTGTCCAATCAACCATCCCAGTGCTGTAAGACACACACCGCCTACTCCCCATATCAGGAAAAAGTTGGTACCGTAGCCCATGAACAGCCCGATGCTAATGCAATACAGGAGACACAAAATCCCCAATGCTATGAAAATAACCGATGCAACCGGCATGCTTTTCCTCCCGCCTCTTTTCTCCGGATATATCGTTCGATCACTCCGGTTGAAAGCAACCGGTTTCTCGTTCTTTCGCTCTCTCATATTCAATCAGTTCCTTCCTGAACCGTGAAACTCACTTTTTCTCTTTACCTCATTACCATATTACTATATCAAATTCAAAGGCATGACTCAACAAGAAATCCCCTAATGTTTTCTTAAGTTTTTCTTAGTTTTCGGACAAGCTGTTCTATTTTGCAATTTTTTTCATATTTATTACAGAGATATCACCCGAAACCCCTTGTTAATTTTATTCAAAAATGGTAGAATGATATCAATAAAAACTATGCATAATTCCATGTTTTTTTTCTATTCGCTGTTTTACCAACGGAAAAATGCATAATTTTCATTAACTTATAATAAAAGGAGAATCAATATGGCAAAAGAAATGATCGCAATGATCCTTGCCGGCGGACAGGGTTCCCGCTTATATGCCCTGACACAAAAGCTGGCAAAACCAGCAGTTCCTTTTGGCGGAAAGTATCGTATAATCGATTTCCCCTTATCCAACTGCGTCAATTCCGGAATTGATACCGTAGGCATCCTGACTCAGTATCAGCCTCTGGTACTGAATGAATACATAGGTAACGGACAACCTTGGGATCTGGACCGTCTTCACGGCGGTGTGCATGTACTGCCCCCTTATCAGCAGGCATCCGGCTCCGACTGGTACAAGGGTACCGCTAACGCAATTTATCAGAATCTGTCTTTCATCGAAAGATATGACCCACAGTATGTCATCATTCTGTCCGGTGACCAGATTTGTAAGCAGGATTATAACGATTTCCTGAAATTCCACAAGGAAAAAGGCGCTGAATTCAGCGTTGCCGTTATGGAAGTACCCTGGGAAGAGGCATCCCGTTTCGGTCTGATGGTAGCTGATTCAGACTCCCGCATCACCGAGTTCCAGGAGAAGCCTAAGAATCCTAAGTCTAATCTGGCATCCATGGGTATCTACATCTTCAATACCGATGTTCTGAAGAAGTATCTGATTGAAGACGAGGCTGACCCTGATTCTGAGAACGACTTCGGCAACAATATCATCCCCAACCTGTTGAAGGATGGCCGAAAAATGTACGCTTATCGCTTCAACGGTTACTGGAAAGACGTAGGAACCATTTCTTCCCTGTGGGAAGCCAATATGGAAGTTATGGATCCTGAGCACAGCGGAATCGACCTGTTTGATAAGAACTGGAAGATCTACAGCCGCAACAGCGGTAAGACCGGTCATAAGGTTGGTGTAAACGCTATTGTAGAAAATTCCATGATTACAGACGGTTGCCGTATCGACGGTACCGTGAAACACTCCATCCTCTTTGCAGGTGTTAAGGTTGAGAACGGCGCTTATGTAGAAGATGCAGTTGTCATGGGCAATACTACCATCAAAGCCGGTGCTAAGGTTACACATTGTATCGTAGCTGAAAATGCAATCATCGGTCAGAATGCAGTGGTTGGCGCCATGCCGGAAGGTAATGAGAAAGGCGTTGCTACTGTGGGTCCCGGCGTATACATAGGTGACAATGCCAAAGTCGGCCCCAACGCCATGGTTAATAATAATGTAAAGGATGGTGAAGAACAATGGTAAATTCCAACATAGATGCACTGGGCATTATTTTCCCGAACAGCTATGATAATCGAGTTCCCGAATTGGTCAGTGAACGCCTTATGGCTTCCATCCCTTTCGCAAGCCGTTATCGTATGATTGACTTTTTGTTATCCAGCATGGTGAACTGTGGTATTGATAATATCTCCGTTATCGTGCGTAAAAATTATCGTTCCCTCATGAGACACTTAGGCTCCGGACGTACCTGGGATCTTACCCGTAAGAACGGCGGTCTGAACATCGTTCCTCCCTACGCAGAGAAAACCGTAAAGGTTTACAGCGGACGAGTAGAAGCACTTGCAAGTATTCTGGAATTTCTGAAGGCTCAGAAAGAGAAATACGTTATAATTGCTGACACTAACATTGCAGTCAATTTTGATTTCAACGCCATGTTCAAATCGCATATTGAGAGTGGCGCCGATGTCACCATCGCATATAAAAAGGAAGAAATCCCTTACGGCTTCATGAATCTGCAGGCTACGACCACCAGTGAACTGTATTATACCCTGAATCTGGAAGAAGGGCGTGTAAAGGAGATACAGATCAATCCCAAGGAATATGGTCCACAGAACTTTTCCATGAACATTTATCTCACTTCCAGAGAGTTGCTGATTGAAAAAATTGCAGATGCCTATGTACGGGGATATGCATATTTTGAGCGTGATATTCTGGCTCCCCAGTTGGATACACTGAAGGTATACGGTTATGAATTTACCGGCTACAGCGCACGTATCAGCGATATCAAGAATTATTTTGATGAAAACATGAAGCTTCTGGATGACGAGAATCTGGACGCATTGTTTGGTCCCTCTCCTGTCTACACCAAAGTTCGTGATGACAATCCTACCAGATATATCGGTGCTGCTAAGGTGAAAAATGCAATGGTAGCTGACGGTTGTGTCATTGAAGGCGAGGTAGAGAACAGCATCCTCTTCCGTGGTGTTAAAATTGGTAAGGGCGCTAAAGTCAAGAATTGTATCCTGATGCAGGATACCGTGATAGAGGGAAATGCCGAAGTAGAATACATGATTACCGATAAAGAAGTAACCATCACCTCAGGCAAAGCCTTGAAAGGCTCCGACTCCTTCCCTGTATTCGTAGCACCCTACAGAACTGTATAAAATTCCTTCTTTGTAACAATATGAAAACGCTATCATGATACGAAAACGCTTTTAGCGCCTATGGCCCTGAAAGCGTTTTCAGTCTCATCATTTATCGGAAAGGAGATATGCTATGCCTAAATATAAGTCTTACCGGGAATCACTGGAGGAGTTCCAAAAGCTTGTAGCTGCCAGCGATAACATCGTCTTCTTCGGTGGCGCGGGCGTGTCCACGGAAAGCGGTATTCCCGACTTCCGCAGTGTAGACGGGCTCTATAACCAGCAATACGATTATCCTCCGGAAACCATTCTCAGTCACAGTTTCTACTGCCGCAATCCTAAGGAATTTTATCGATTCTATCGCAACAAAATGCTTTTTCTGGATGCTGCCCCCAACGCCGCCCACAAAAAACTGGCTGAACTGGAACAGCAAGGCAAGCTGAAGGCTGTCATTACCCAGAATATTGACGGCCTGCATCAGGCAGCGGGAAGCAAAACTGTACTGGAGTTGCATGGCTCCGTTCTGCGCAATTACTGTGAGCACTGTCATGCTTTCTATGACGTTCACTATATCAAGGATGGCACCAGTGTACCGAAGTGTGAGAAATGCGGCGGACCTGTGAAGCCGGATGTGGTTCTATATGAAGAAGGGCTGAATCAGAAGACGCTGAATGCCGCAGTTTCTTTCATTGCCCATGCAGATATGCTGATCATCGGCGGCACTTCTCTGGCTGTTTATCCTGCTGCCGGATTAATTGACTATTTCAGCGGTGATAAGTTGGTAGTAATCAATAAGTCCCCGACTCCCAGAGACAGCTTTGCTGATCTGGTAATTCAGGGACCTATCGGGGAAGTATTTTCTGTTTTATAACACTTTTAGCATTCAGGTGGCTGATGAGTTATCCATCAACTGCCTGTTTTCTTTAAAGTACTGTCTTTTGCAGTATTATCTTTCGAAGTCTCGTCCTGCTCTGAAGCCCCATCTTCCGCAGCTTCCTCCTCTTCTGCAATTTTCTCTAATCCACGAAGAATACCGGCCGAAAGCTCTTCTGCGAGAGTCTGCTGGTATGATGCACTGTTCAGCTTCTTACACTCCGAAGCATTTGTCATAAATCCCATTTCAACCAAAATAGCCGGTGCCTCGGTATGTTCAGTAACGTAATAAGTTTCCTCTCGATAACTGCGGCTTGAAATATCCTTGCATTGCTTGATTACTTCCATGAGATACTTTGCATATTCCTCTCCCGGTTCACTGCCTTCGGGATAATAACATTCCAATCCTTTTATAGAACTATCATCCTCATAAGAATTGCAATGAATGCTCACAAACAGATCAGCGGCTTCTTCGTTTGCGATATCAACACGCTCCTGCAGCTGCAGGAACACATCTGTATCTCTGGTCATGACTACATTCACGCCCTGTTCCTCCAGAATCTCCTGCATTAGCTTTACAACGCTCAGATTGATGTTTTTCTCATAAACTTTTCCGACCTCTGTACCAACGTCTTTTCCACCATGACCGGCATCCAGTACAACAGTCCATCCTTCTTCTTCGGTTTCATCCTTGCCTAAGTCTTTCTTCGTATCCGTCTTCTCAGTATCATTTAAAGAAGAGTCTTCTCCTATCACCTCTGCCCCAAAAACAGCCCCGGCGTTTGAAGCGACCTCCTGTTTATTAATATCCAGAATTTCAATTGTAGCAGCATCCTGATTATGCAAGTTCTGATTACTGACGGTCTCCTGCTTATCGCCTGACAGCAAATCGCGCACATACAAAAATCCGCACCCCATCAATACGACAATTCCGACAAATGCCAACGCAATCGATGCTCTGACAATATATGCAAGCGCGATGCGCCGTTTGCTGTGATGTCTGTAGTGCCTTCTTTTTCTTCTGTATTCAGCCTGTGTCATTGGTTCTGTTCCCCTAACCTCTATGTACTTTTTTGCTATTATTCCAGATGGTTGTGTCTAATTTGTATCTTACAACCGCAACCCGAAAGAATTCAACTCATTTGCCTTCTCCTCACGTGAAATAATTTCCAAATTTTATTCTACCACATTCAAGAGCTTAGCGCAACGCACAAAAAATCAGCCGATGCTGTACTAAGCATCACCGACCAAACGTGAGTGGTAGTTTTCAAAAGAAGTGTCCCTTATTGTGATAAAGTAAATTCTCCATCATTCTGACGATGAATGATGGAGAATTTATTTTGCTTATTTAGTACCCACACCAATTTTCAAACCTAACGTGTTGAGTATATCCGGAAGGATACTTTCATATAATTATTCCTGCTTCAGGTCATTCAGAACCTGTCTGATATTATCATAAATAAATTCCGGCTTCACATCGCTTGCAGCCACATCCTCCATGGTTCCTTCTCCGCTGAGCACAAAGATAGAACTGATACCGGCGTTGACACCACAGGCTATATCTGTATAAAGACGATCTCCCATAACGGCTGTCTCTTCCGGTTTAAACCCAGTCTTCTCCATCGCAAGCAGAGCCATCGTAGGCTCAGGTTTGCCGATAAATATAGGCTTACGCTTCGTGGCATTGAAAAGCATCTGGCTCACAGAGCCACAGTCCGGTACGTAGCCGTACCAGGTAGGGCATACCCAGTCAGGATTGGTGGCAATGTAATCCACACCTTTATTCAGCAGGATACATGCATCCTCCAGCTTCCGGAAAGTAAGCTCTGTATCAAACCCCATGCACAGGCAGTCGATATCATCTTCCAACTTATCTGTTATAGGAAGGCCTGCGTCCTTAAGCTGTTCTTTGAAAGAAGTAGTACCGAAAGCATAAATCTTATGATACTGTTTCTTCTCCAGATACAACACGGTAGCGTTAGTGGAGGTCAGGAAATCCTCTCCCGTTGTAGCAATCCCCAGCTTGCCCAGCTTTTCGATGTACTTATCCACACTCTTGGAGGAATTGTTGGTCAGGAAAATATATCTTCCTCCGATACCCTTGACATATTCCAGAAAATCCATGGTACCGTCAAACAGATCATCATCCAAGTAAATGGTACCGTCCATATCAAGTAAAAACAATTTCTTATTCTTTAATGTACTCAACTCTTCTCTTTCCTTCCCCACAATTCCGGTCTGCTGGTTGAAATGCCGGAAGCACCGCTGTGAACTGCTTCCTCGATTTCCTTCCTGGTCTCTATGAGTCCACCGGCGATAATCGGTATATTCAGGCTTGCTTTCAGGTCAGCAATTACCTTAGTCACGATTCCCGGCATGATTTCAATCATATCCGGTCGGGATGCTTTGATTGCTTCCAAGGTGGTATTCACAGAGTGAGAATCTACGATAAAGAAACGCTGCACTGTAAAAAGCCCTGCTTCTCTTGCAGCCTTAATAATATTCACCCTTGTGCTGATAACTCCGTCCACACCCATTTTCTTCACATAAACAAGACCGGGCTTATCCTTTCCCAGACCTTCCGCCAAATCCATATGGAGGAAGATTTTCTTGCCGGATGCATGGACTGCCCGGACTGTATCCTCCAGAGTCAGGATATTGGGATTCAGGCAAAATATCAGCTTTACTTGAGAACGCCTTGCCGCTTCCAGCTCCTGCTCCGTTCTTACCGCTGCTATGATCATTTTTGTCTCCTAATGCCTCAAGCGGACATACTTATGCATTTTCGGTTGCAACAACATTGCTTCCGAATACATCCTCTATTATGACATCTCCGATGTGAATTGGCAAGTGTGCAGTTGCAGAATTAATCATTTTCATGCATTCGAACATCTTAGCCTTAGGAATCGGACGGTCAGTCTTTACAGAAATGACACGTCCGTCTTCACAGCGTACGGTACTGGTAATGGTTCTCATGGGATTGCAGCACTCATCTTCTGCATACTTTACACCACGAGGGCAGCTGTTACCGGTAACGCTAAGTACTTTGCCATCTTCTATCTCTACTTTCAGTCCACACCCTCTGGGGCAGATGATACATGTCAATTCTCGCGTCATCTTAATTTACCTCCAATTCAAAATGCAGTTCTGCGGCATTTTCAAATGCAGCACTCTTCAATACGATACTTTCCATCTCACCGGGTGCCACTTTCAGCTTCTTTCTGCTGAATACCTTTTCCTGCTTATCATCATATACGTTAATGGTTACATTGTGGTAAATGTCTGCCACGCGGAAGAATACGGAAATATCCTTCTTCTCAGTGATCACCTGAGGTACTGTATAGCGGATCTTGCCATCGGTGTTCACGGGGATATGTACTTTCTCTGCCTGATTCTGACCTAAAATATATTCAGCTGCGCTCTTACCTGCAATCTCAGATTCCTCGGATACATAGTCTACCAGGTCATGTACGTGCAGTACGTTACCGCATGCAAAGATACCTTCTACAGAGGTCTGTCTGTTCTGATCTACAACAGCGCCGCTGGTAACGCGGTCCAGGTTCACTCCGGCAGACTTGGAAAGTTCATTTTCAGGTATCAGTCCTACGGACAAAAGTAAGGTATCGCAGGGGATATATTCCTCTGTTCCGGGAATGGGCTTACGACGCTCATCTACTTTGGCAATGGTAACGCCTTCCAGTCTCTCACGACCGTGAATCTTTACTACAGTATGGCTCAATTTCAGCGGAATGTTGAAATCGTTCAGACACTGCTCGATATTTCTTACAAGACCGCCGGAGTAAGGCATCAGTTCGCAGACTGCATGTACTTTAGCACCTTCCAACGTCATACGTCTTGCCATAATCAGACCGATATCACCGGAACCCAGGATAACGACTTCTTTACCCGGCATATAACCCATACGGTTTACGTACTTCTGAGCGGTACCAGCGCTGTAGATACCTGCCGGACGTGTTCCGGGAATGTTCAGCGCGCCCTTGGAACGCTCTCTGCAGCCCATAGCCAGAATGACAGCCTTGGCCTGAATCCGGAAAATACCGTCTTCTTCGTTGGTAGCTGTGATCACTTTGTCTTCTGTAATATCCAGAACCATGGTGCCCAGTTTTACGGGAATACCCAGTTCCTGCACCTTCTGCTCATATTTCCATGCATATTCAGGTCCTGTCAATTCTTCCCCAAATTTGTGCAGACCGAAACCGTTGTGGATACACTGCTGCAGAATACCGCCCAGTGCCTTATCTCTCTCCAGAATCAGGATATCTCTGATACCGTTTTCATACGCTGCCACTGCCGCACTCATACCTGCAGGGCCGCCGCCTATAATTACCAGTTCTGTCATGTCTACACCTCCTCTTTTGTCCTGGACACATTCACATAGGAATTACGGCCGGACTTGGTTACCTTTTCAATGGGAATATTTCTTTCCTGTGCAATCAGTTCCACAATGTGAGGAGAACAGAAACCACCCTGGCAACGTCCCATCTGTGCTCTTGTTCTTCTCTTGACACCATCTAAATCCAATGCTTTCGGATTGGTCCGCAGTGCTGCCAGAATTTCTCCTTCGGAGATGCCTTCACAACGGCATACGATCTTACCGTAAGCTTTATCTTTCTTGATGACTTCCATCTTCTCTTCTATGGAAGCTTCTCTGAAGTGATGCATAGGCGCCCTGTAAGGATTGAAATCTGCCTTAGGTGCCAGCACAACACCCTGCTCAGCCACCATATTTGCTACGTATTCTGCAATAGCAGGAGATGCAGACAGACCGGGAGATTCTACACCTGCTACATTGATGAAGCCTTCTACCGGAGCGGTGATGATGAAATCACCGGTGCTTCCTACTGCACGCAGACCACAGAAAGAAGTAATGGTCTTTCCAAAAGGAACGGTGCTTACGTTTTCCAAAGCTTCCTTAATGATCTTGTCAAAGCCTTCCTGTGTGGTGGAAGTGTCCTGCTTGTCAGTCATATCTACAGAAGTAGGACCGGTCAGCAGATTGCCGTCAACAGTAGGTGTTACCAGAATACCTTTACCCATCTTGGAAGGTGTTCTGAAGATTGTGTGGGAAACCATTCCGCCGCACTCTTTATCTAAAAGGATGTATTCACCACGTCTGGGATGAACAGTAAAGGAAGTATCTCCTACCATACCTGCAATTTTGTCAGTATACAGACCGGCTGCATTGATCACTACCTTAGCCTGTACTTTCTGTCCGTCTGCTGCCGTAATTTCATAAGCATCTTCCTTCTTATCAATGCAGCTCACTTCAAAGCTGCGCAGAAGCTCTGCACCATTGTCCATGGCATTGCCTACTGCAGCAATGGTCAATTCATAAGGGCAGATGATAGCACCGGTAGGTGCATCCAGAGCACATTCTACGTTTTCAGAAAGATTTGGCTCCATTGCATGAAGTTCCTCTTTTTCTACGATGCGCAGATTTTTTACACCATTGGCCTGACCTCTCTTTAATAGAGTCTCAATACCCTTTCTGTCCTCTTCTCCAAAACCGATAACCAGAGAACCGTTCTTTTTATATTTTACGCCCAGCTCTTTCGCTACCTGCTCCATCATTTCAGAACCACGCACATTCAGCTTTGCCTTAAGCGTCCCCTCCTCTGCGTCAAATCCTGCATGAACAATAGCAGAATTTGCTCTGGTGGCTCCCATCGCTACATCATTTTCTTTTTCCAGGATACAGATCTTCAGATCATATCTGGACAGTTCTCTTGCAATCATACCGCCGATTACACCGGCACCGATTACTGCAACATCAAACATGGCTTTTCTCCTTCCCATTCTCACTACAATTCTTCAATATATTGAATTCCGGGGCGGTTTGCTCTGCGCTGTCCGCCCTGCTTTGCACCCCAACCCCAATTCATGGCACAAAAAAAGACGCAACAAAACGAAGAGGTCGCCCTCTGGTTTTGATACGTCTCCTAATCTCTGTATCGGATTTATTATAGCATTCTGATCAAAATTTGTCAACTACCGTGCTGAATAAACTCCAAGCCATAAACTCCAAGCCTGCTCACTGTTTCACAACTTTACAACGCTTCTTACAACACGCTATCCCATATTTCAGCACCTTTTGCATGCCATCATTCAGAAGAACCTCTTCATAACGCTGCATCTCTATCTGCTCTAATGCCCGGCTGCAGCCTTGCTCCAACTTCCCATCCTCCGAGTATTTGAGTTCAATAATAATCCCAAGCCTTTCTTCGCCGATTTCTATCACAATATCACTGTAGCCTTGGCCGCTCTCCCGGTTGGAAGATACCGCCCAGCTTTCCTTATAGCGCAACAGCCCAAGAAGAATGCCATGGCAGAAATTTTCCTTTTTAGCCTTTACAAAAGTATCCCGAATGCTGATAGTACTCCACAGATACTCGTTAAACTGCTTCTCAATACCGGCTGCATCTCCCCTTCGAAATGCCTCACAAAAAGCATCCAGCGTACTGCCATCCGCCTGTGCAGTCTCCTGAAACCAGATATAAATCTGTTTCGTAAAAATCTTTCGTATTTCCAAATTTGGAATCTTTAAACAGAAAATATCGCCATCCGGCTCCCCCTCCCCCTGCGATCAGCTGTTCAATTTCACGCTTCGTAGTAGTTGTTTTGGCTTTTTGAATGAAACGCCTTACCATATCGTTACTGCTTGTATTCGACCAGTAATCTTTGGGAGCTGCCTGGGGATTCACGCGAAGGGCATCCACATAGTTCATAACATCCCAGGGACAATATACATCCACCATCCCAAACTGATAACCGTCATACCAGTCCTTTATGGTCTCAAATGAATCTTCACAATCATAATAAGTCAGCAGCGCCTCCACTTCCCGATTTGTAAACCATGCGCAATCTCCAACCCCGCAAAAAGAGAACTATCACTTCCATACTCAAAGAAATATTTCAGCATACTCATATTCAGGGACTTGCCAAATCTTCTTGGGCGCGTGAAAAGATTCACCTTTCCCCAATTATGAAGCAGTTCCTTAATGAGCCCGGTTTTATCAATATAATAAAAATTTTCCGTACGTATCTCTTCAAAATTCTCAATGCCTATAGGAAGTTTTTTTAATACCATAAGTCACACACTCACTTTCAAAGGTATGATTTTTCGTACTTTTATTAAAGCGTACCATAGACATAGGTTTTTATCAAGCACCGGCTACCCGGCAAAAGAAACGAAAAATTCTTCTGTTGCCCCCGGCAAGAGAATCCTATGACCGCCCGGACGGTTAAGTCCGTTTACCTGCCCGCACTGAGGTTCAATGCAAAGAAATCCCTGCTCGCCACCGGCATTGAACGTCACCCACTCATCGAAATTCTCAGACACAGTAAACCGAATATTATCCAGATATGCAGTGTGTCCCGCTGCCGTATAGAAACCTGAAATCTTTTTACCTTTGGGGCAAGTGCCAATGCGATACTCCTGCTCCTGTGCAGTAACCTCTGCCATCTCACCGGTGGGAATGAAGTTCTCATTGCAGACAAAGCGTCGACCGATCGGCACACTGAAAACTCCCGGCTCAGCAAATGAAGTATGGTAAGCAAGCGTGTAAGGCATGGCGGTGTCGCCGGTATTTTTAAGGTACAGTTTGCGGGTAAGTCCCCCAGGTGTAAGGGTATCAGTCACTGTCATTGAAAATGGGAAGGGATAACGTTCTCCTTTGTTTTCATAGATGGCTTCCACCCGGCTCCGTGTCTGCTCAATTAACCGGAAAGGAGCATCAAACATCAGCCCATGTATATGATTATTGCGGGCCGGCTCATTGATGGGAAAATGATAACTTTTCCCATCAAAGGTAAACATTCCTTTTTCCACCCGGTTTGCCGGGAAGAGAAGCGGTATTCCGTAAACATACGGCTCCTTTTTCAAGGTATCCATATTCTGCGGACTGCGCAGAATATGCCTGTCTCCACAGGCGAGACTGATCATGTTCATGCCAAAGTCCGGCAGGATTTTTGCATACCAGTTTCCCGCATTTAACACTATTTCATTTTCCATTTTATTCAAAGCACCTCCACTTTACCCATACCTACTTTTTATATAATACCAGTTCAAACAATAAAAGTAAATGAACAAGATTTTGCATCCTATGTACTATATTAATCAATCACATCAACTTAATCAAGCATTAAAAAATATTTACAAATGTAGTTAATTGTGTTAAAACATACTCGTGAGGCACACAAGGAAATCATGTTAATCAGCTGCAGATATGTGATGACTTATTGTTTATCATCTCCTTGTGTTATTGTAAATATTACCTTTTACCAAGAAGGAGACGTTATGAAAGTAAATTATCATTCCCACACCACCCGATGTCACCACGCAGTCGGCACGGAACGTGAATATGTAGAAGCCGCCATAGAAAGCGGTCTGGAAGTCCTCGGCTTTTCCGACCATACCCCATACCCTTTCAAAGACGGCTATGTATCCCGTATCCGTATGGGCATGGACGAGTTGGAAGATTATGTTAACACCATACTGGCCCTCAGAGACGAGTACCGCAATGACATTGAGATACATCTTGGCCTGGAAGTGGAGTATTATCCTGCTGTATTTTCTGATTTAGTAAAAGCAGTGAGCGAATATCCCATAGAATATTTTCTGCTTGCTCAGCATTACCTGGGCAACGAGCAGGGTGATGTCTACAGCGGTACTGCTACTGAGGATCCGGCAACTCTCATCCGCTATTGTCGCCATCTGAAAGATGCTATGGATACCGGCTGCTTCACCTATCTGGCTCATCCTGATCTGATTCGTTTTATAGGTGATCCTGTCCTATATGATACCCATATGCGTCAGCTTTGCCGTGATGCCAACGCATACAAGCTTCCTCTGGAAATCAATTTCCTGGGACTTTGCGAAAACCGCCATTATCCCAATGAGACTTTCTGGAAAATCGCAGGAGAGGAAAACTGTGATGTAATTTTCGGCATCGATGCGCACAAGCCGACTGCCTTTAAGTATGTAGAAACTTTACAGAAAGCGCATGCTCTGGTGGAAAAGTATGGGCTTCATCTGTCGGAAGATGTTACGCTGCGCAGACCCGCTTTGTAAGTATGTTTACCTTCAGAATAACAGCGGCCATGAAGGGAAATGAGTGGGATTTGCCACCTGCTGCAATTCCCACTCATTTCCTCACTTCCTGCTCATAGCCTCTTTAAACATTTCATTCACCCACTGACGGAAGGCAGATTTCCAAGGTTATTATCTTCCGAGCCATCCGGCAGGGATTTCAAATATTCGGAATTGTTCCGGTGAGCAATGCCAACACCCTGGATTTCTCCTGCTTTTGCCATGGCTACACCCTCTTCCTTGGAAACTGTCTCGCCATCTGAAAGCTGGTATCCTGTTATCCGCCCGCTTGTTTTTACAAGACCTACAATTTCTTTCGCATCTGCTTTTGTTTCCGGGACTTCGTCAAGTGCTGCATAGGCGAGTTTTGCACCTAAGTCATTTTTATCTGAATCCATCTTTTTCCTCCATTTGTGTGTATCATTTTTTACCTGGTACTAGTATCACGGCGGCAAAATATCTTTTTACGCCCAAATCATATTATTTGAAAAGCAGAAAATAATATACACTATGGATACGGGATTCCTACTCCCGGCAAACACCTTCCGGCACCTGCACCTGACTTTCCACACTGCCGTCCGCTTTTTTCATATGAGAGACATAAATCTCGCCGTAAGGAGTGGGGAAAGTCCCCTTCGCCCATTCCAAATCTCCAAGATGGGGCTCTATCTTCACCTTCTTACATCCCGGCTCCAGCACTTTAATTCCCAGCACATTTTCGGAGAGCCATGGCGTAACGCCGCTTGCCCAGCCATGGCAGAAGCTGTGTCGGTGTCCTTTATAACAATAACCGCCGTAGGAAGCGTGCACATCCACCTTGCCTTCTTCGGTAAGCTCATCGATTCTGGAAGCATTCTCCATCCAATCAATATCAAAATCCTCCCAGAACGTCGTGGCACCCAGTTTCAGCATTCCGCCCCAGTACTCTCTAATGCACTTTAAGCAATTCTCATAATCTCCCGCCATGGCCATGGCAGTCAAAATATAATATCCCATAAAGGTAGACATGCCCTTGGCGCCGTCTTTCTTCAGGATGTCTTCATAAACTGCTGAAGCATCCTTTAACCCTGCCATTACCAGAAGAGCTGCAGCCTGCTTGGAATCTTCATACTCCTGTGGGCAGCTTTCCAGGCGCGCAAGATCTGCTTTGCACTTCTCTGCATACTCCTCCTCATGAAGCACTTCGAATATCTTGATCAGACTTTTGACCGCCATTACATGCAGTGCCTGGACTCCGGCATCTACCACTTTGTCTTTCCCGACAGAGGGCCAGTCAAGGAACCGTCCCTTTGTAACAGTGTCTTTTCCATTTTCATCAATATATTCCGAAAGTTGGTCTGAAAGTCCCTTTAAATAATCCTTTTGTTTCTCCAGAAATTCCTTTTTGCCGGTACGCAGGAACCAGTCATATACAATAATAGCATACCACATGGAATAGCTGGCCATGGTGTTCATCCAGCCGGGCAGCGGGGTCTCCTTTCTGATCAAATCAAGACTCTTTTCCACAGAAGGATCTTCTCCGAATACTGCAGAAACCGTCATCATTTCCGGATGCATGTCTCCTATCCACACAAGTCGGTCTCTCTTGATACCATCCCATATATATTCCTGCATATTCAAATGTACCGTATAGGCTCCCACATCCCAGATACGGTTGAGCAGCGGATCACTGCAGCTGAAGCTTCCACGGTATGGTACGTCCTTATACACCAGTACGGCGCAGATGCTCTTTAATGTCAGAACCGCTTCATCCTCTTCCAGGTCAACGCGCACAAAACGAAAACCTGTCTCGCCTATCTGATTCATGCTCATCGAACCTACTTCCACCATCATATCTCTTCTGGCATGATCATTGGTGGCATTGGTCGTTCCACCCAGTTCTGCCATGGCTTCCGACACAGACTCACCGAATCTGATACGCACTTTCGCGCCTTTTTGGGTACTGTCCTGCCATGCAAGCAGCCGGATACCCCCGTGGATCTCTACTCCATAGTCCAGCAGGATGGACGATTTCCTGCCTTCTGAATTTAGCATGATACAGGGATTCGTTGCTCCAAGAGAAATCTGCAGTTCTCTTTCCTCAAGCAGAACCTCACTGTTCTTCACATCTCCCTGCATCCACACAATTCTTTGGGGTAAAAAAAATCTGCGGCTTCTGATATCAGTTTGCCCTATTGATACATCTTCACCCATTCCTCTGAAAATATCATTTCTTTCCCGTGTTTCCATTATGCATTCTCCTTCTTCTTTGCTGCATTTTCCACTGCTAACATTACTTTTTTCAGATTCCTTGACACATTTCTTTCAATTGCTATAATAATAAAAAGAACCATTGAAACCGGAAAGGAGTCTCCCATGAGCATCCCGAATCTTACTCCACAAACTATGTTTCCCGGTGAGGATCTTCCATTTTACATTGGGAAATACTACCACACAAACTTTTCCGAGCTCCACTATCATACCCATGAATTCATAGAAATCGTGTACGTGTGTGACGGCAGGGGGTACCATGTTTATGATGGTAATACCTATCCTGTTACGAAGGGAGAGCTCTATATCATCAACTCCGGCATTCCTCATTGCTTCTATCCCACCGATGAGCTCAATTCGCAACATCTGGTGGTGTACAATCTGTCCTTCATTCCGAAATTCATAGAGGGGATCAATATTGATCTACCGATCCTAACCGAGCTGACAGATATCATGCTGTACAAGTCCCTGTACGCGGAAGAAATCATCTACACGCCTGACTTAAAGCTCCCCGGCTCCATGCGCCCTGAAATTGAACAGCTTTATGAGAAAATGTACCTGGAATTCACCTCACAAGGTATCAATTACCGGGAAATTCTGCGTCTGTTACTGTGTGAACTCCTGCTCAAAATCCACCGCTTTTATAAGCTTGGAAAAGAGGCTTCCGAAAATGCCGGCAGTGCTTTCCGCCACCAGTTGATTCCTGATTGCATTGCCTATCTTAAGGAAAATTATGCTCAGAAAATTACTATCGAAGAACTTTCAGGCACTTTTTTCCTGAGTAAAAGTTATCTTTCCGGTCTATTTAAGAAAGCAACCGGATACGGTGTAGTGGAATATCTTCAACATATCCGAATAGAAAAAGCATGCGAGCTGTTAGCTACTACCAATTTGCCCATTACCAGGATCAGCGAACAGGTTGGCTTCGGGGACTACCGCTTCTTTAACAAGTCCTTCAAGAAAATTACAGGTGTCACTGCTCATGAATATAGAAAAAAGCACATATAGAATACCGTATTCTGACGGTATTGTATATGCGCTTTTGTTGGATAAATGGGGGCGATTGTCTATTTATCTTTCCGAAAAAAAACGATCCAGCTTCTCCAGACACCGAATTAATACTTCCATCTCGTCTTCTTTCAAATCCTTAACAATTTCGCGAATCATTTTTTTATGAAAGTCCCTGTGGTGGAAAAAAGCTTTCCTGCCCTTGTCAGTCAGTGTCACCAGGACCACACGCTTATCCTCTGTACTTCTCTGACGCACAATGTACTTTTTGTGCTCCAGACTGTTCATGTTGGTGGTCAACGTGCCCATCGTCACGTCCATACGCTTGGCAATGTCTGACATTCTGAGGGGCTCTTCAATGCCGATCGCTTCTATAATATGCATATCATTGTTGCTGATATCCTTAAATTCTTCCGTAATTACAGCCTTGGCCTCTGTAGCCATTACATTACCGAACAAGCTTACCAACAATCTGTTCAAATCCAGAGTTGCTTTCTTCTCCATGCCTGACCTCATTTTTTCACATCTGTTATATATTGGGGCAACTGTTACCATACCAGAACACAAGCCCCATATGTAAGCCCTGCGCCGAATCCGGACAGAACAATCCTGTCTCCGCTATGCAGCCTTCCTTCCCGGTTCAATTCGTCTAACAGTACCGGAATTGTAGCAGATGACATATTTCCTACTCTGTCAAGGTTCATAGGGAACTTTCCGATATCTGCTCCCAGACGCTTTGCCACGGCTTCAATAATGCGTACATTGGCCTGATGCAGAACAAACAGATCAATATCCTCAACACTAAGTCCGGTTTTCTCCAGCACTTCGCGGATGCACGCAGGCACCTGCCTGGTGGCAAAGCGATAAACGGCCTGACCGTCCATCTGCACATAAAAATCATCCTTTTCTGTGCTCTCATTGGCTTCCCTGTAAAGTGGATTAGCAATCAAGCGCTCTCTGCATTTCAGTACCATTCCCTTACTGCCATCCGATTTCTGCACGCTGTCCACAAGTCCGGACTCACCGTCCTCCACAGCTTCTGCCAGAACAGCGCCTGCACCGTCACCGAATAAAATACAGGTAGAACGATCCTCCCAGTCCATCAGCTTGGACAACACTTCACTGCCCACCACCAAAATATTACGATACATCCCGGACTGAATGTAGGCATTGGCTGTAGTCAAACCAAATAAAAATCCTGAGCAGGCTGCATTAATATCAAAAGCAACTGCATTCACCGCTCCGATTTCCTGCTGCACCTGACAGGCACAACAGGGCAGAAGATACTCAGGTGAGCAGGTAGCCAGAAGAATCATGTCTACTTCCTCTGCCGCTTTTCCAGCCTGCTCCAGAGCTTTCCTGCAAGCTTCTGCCGCAAGAGATGCCACAGTTTCCCCGGTAGAAAGGTGCCGCTCAGCAATGCCGGTCCTTTCCCGAATCCACTCATCAGACGTATCCATCCACTCCGTCAAGCGAGTGTTCGTCACAACCTTTCCTGGAAGTGCGCTTCCTGTACCGGTTATCTTCATCTTCATAAGGTAAATTCCTCCATAATCTCTGCTACCGTTTCGATTCTTTTTGCCCGATAGGCATTTTGTCCACAGAAAATAAGCCCCTCTTCAAGTCTGCCTTCCACTGCATTTATCAGCGCCTCGGTAATGCAATAGGGCGCAATGGCAGGTTTGCACGTTTTGATGCACTGCCTGCAGCCTCTCATAAATCGCTCTCCCGCTTTTACTTTATCCAGGAAAGCATTATGAATCGCTCTTCCCGGCATTCCCACAGGACTGTTCACGATTACAATATCCTCTTCGGAAGCATTGATATAAGCCTGCTTATAAGCATCACTGGCATCACATTCCTTGGTAGTCACAAACCTTGTGCCCAGCTGCACACCGCTCGCTCCCATTTCAAGGTAGTGAAGCATATCTTCCCTGGTGTAGACACCGCCTGCCACAATCACAGGCGCATCCAGTTCCATTTCCTTAGCACAGTCTATGATAGCTTTCACTTCTTCATCATAGATTTGTGGTGTCAAGCGGCTCAAATCTTCTCTGCTAAATCCCAGATGACCGCCCGCAAGAGGTCCTTCCACTACAATAAAATCGGGCTTACGATTATATTTTTTCATCCAATATTTTGCAATAATATATAATGCTTTTTTGCTGGATACAATTGGGGCAATTTTCGTGTGAGACTCTTTGGTCAATGCAGGAAGATCCATAGGTAAACCGGCACCGGAAATGATGCAGTCAGCTCCGTCCTCCACTGCCGCTTTCACATACTCTTCGTAATGCTGCGTGGCAACCATAATGTTGACACCGATGATACCTTCCGGTGCAAGAGCCCTTGCCTTCTGTATTTCCTGATGAACAGCCTTCAGATTACATTCCAGGGGTTTGCGGGCAAACTCTTTATCGCGAAAACCAATCTGCGCAGTAGAGATAATGCCGATTCCTCCGGCTTTTGCCACTGCGGAAGCCAGACCTGACAGACTGACTCCTACGCCCATCCCGCCCTGAATGACCGGAACCCTGGCACATAAATCGCCGATTCGCAGTTTCTTAGGGCTCTTATTTTTACTATTTACTTCCCTGCCATCCGGCACCTCACCCTGAAATACTTTGCTTTTTAACTCTTGCGTCTGCATTTGACCTTATCCTTATTCTTTATTTTTAAAAAGACCTGAAACGCTGATATCTCTGCTCAGCAATTTCTTCGCCGCTCATACCGCTGTATCGCTCTAAAAACAGCTTAATCTGTTCCTTCATATATCCACCGATAGGCTCTACCGATTTCTTATCCGCACCGCCGAATTCCGGTATAATCTGCTCGATTACACCAAGACGTTTCAAATCTTCTGCAGTGATATTCATCACTTCACTGGCTTCTTTTGCCTTATTGGAATCTTTCCAAAGGATGGAGGCAAAGCCTTCCGGAGAAAGAATGGAATAGGTAGCATTCTCCATCATCCACACTTCATTTCCAACTGCAGTCGCCAATGCACCACCGCTGCCGCCTTCTCCGATGAGAATACACAGCACAGGTACTTTCAAGGAGGACATTTCCAGAAGATTTCTGTCAATAGCCTCTCCCTGTCCTCTTTCTTCGGCTTCAATACCGCAGAATGCACCGGATGTATTGACAAAACTAATGATAGGACGATTGAAGTTCTCTGCCTGCTTCATAAGTCGCAGAGCTTTGCGATATCCTTCCGGCATGGGCATACCGAAATTACGCTTTTGGCATTCCTTAAAGTCCTTACCTTTGATATCAGCAATAACCGTAACCGGCTGACCATCCACGAAAGCCACGCCACCTACGATAGCTGCATCATCACGATAATAGCGGTCTCCATGCGCTTCTACGAAAAAGTCAAAAATGTACTGCATATAATCGGTAGCTGCCGGACGGTCAACCTGTCTGACTGCCTTGACTTTTTCCCAGGCGGTTCTCGGAATATCCAGCCAGGAGCGTTCCTTCATGATTTCATTCAGCTGGAAGTGCACATTCAGATTCTTCTGGAAATTTGCATAATTTCCTTCATTGCACTGATGGGTCTTAATCAGGAAGTATATTGTTTTCTTTAAGTTCTCTCTTAAAACAATTCCGTCAATAAAACCGTGCTCTAATAAAAATTCCGAAGTCTGAAAACCTTCGGGAAGCTTCTGTCCAATGGTCTGCTCAATAACTCTCGGGCCGGCAAATCCAATGAGTGCTCCCGGCTCCGCCATAATGACATCTCCCAGCATGGCAAAGCTGGCAGTGACTCCTCCCGTAGTGGGATCCGTCAGAATGGTACAGTAAAGAAGTCCTGCTTCCGAATGCTTCTTGATCGCAGCGGAAGTCTTAGCCATCTGCATCAGGGAAATAATACCCTCCTGCATCCTGGCACCGCCGGAACAACAGAAGAGAAATACCGGCAGCTTCAGTTCTGTAGCCCTTTCAATCATTCCGGTGACCTTCTCTCCCACCACGTGCCCCATACTTCCCATAAGGAAACGGCTTTCACAGACTCCCAGTGCAGCATCCTCGCCAAATATTTTACACTGACCTACAGTCACTGCTTCATCTGTACCTGTCTTCTCTCTCGTCTCAGCCAGTTTTTCTTCATATCCTTCATATTTCAGAGGATTGCATACAGGCATATCTTCAAACCAGGGTGTAAAAGTCTTGGGGTCAGCCACCATACGGATACGGTTATTGACCTTTACCCGGAAATAGTAACCACACTCAGAACACACATATTTCTTCCTTACTACCAGGTCGCGATTTACCATCTTCTTACATTTCGGACATTTGATTTCTACTACCTGTTCCATTCAAATTACCTCTTATTCTCCAATTGCAAATGTCAGCTCTGCCTTTGCAGCCACTTTGCCATTTACAGTGGCCACGGCTTCTCCTATACCGATAGGGCCTTTCACCTTAACGATTTTAGTCTCCAGCAGCAGCACGTCTCCCGGACATACCTTTTGCTTAAATTTCGCCTTGTCGATTCCCGCAAAATAGGCTGTTTTGCCCTGATTTTCAGGAAGTCCCAGAATTGCCACTGCCCCCACCTGAGCCAGTGCTTCTATAATCAGCACACCCGGCATTACCGGATTGCCGGGAAAATGCCCTGCAAAATAAGGCTCGTTGAAACTGACACACTTTTTACCCACAGCCCTTACACCTGCTTCCAATTCCTCAATGGTGTCAATCAGCATAAAAGGGTGCCTGTGGGGTATGATTTTCATAATTTCCTGTGCTGTATAAATTGCCATTTTATTCCTCCGGGCTATTTATATTTTTTCAGTAGAATACTGGCGTTATGTCCTCCAAAGCCAAGCGAATTGCTGAGTGCATAAGGCACTTCCTCCTCCCGGCTTGTCTTACAATAATCCAGATCCATCTCTTCTTCCGATTCCTGATAGCCTACAGTCCTGTGAATAAAGCCTTCTTCAATTTCTTTCACACAGGTTACAAATTCTACTGCACCTGCAGCTCCCAGCAAATGTCCCACCATAGACTTGGTAGAATTGATGCGAAGCTTATACGCATGCTCTCCAAAGGCCAGCTTGATCGCCTTAGTCTCGAACAGATCATTATGATGCGTACTGGTTCCGTGCGCATTAATATAAGTAATTTCTTCCGGCTTTACGCCACCATCTGCCATGGCATTCTGCATGGCCCTGGCTGCTCCTGATCCATCCTCTGCGGGCGAAGTGATGTGGTAAGCGTCAGAAGAACAGCCATATCCCACAACTTCCGCATAAATTTTAGCGCCTCTCTTCAAAGCATGCTCCAATTCTTCCAGTACCACAATACCGGCACCTTCTCCCATAACAAATCCGTTTCTGTCTTTGTCAAAGGGAATGGAAGCACGTTCAGGATCTTCACTGAAAGAAAGCGCTGTCAGCGCTGAAAATCCTGCAATACCGATAGGACAGATAGAACTTTCGGTACCCCCTGCTATCATAACATCTGCATCCCCGTACTGAATCGTGCGATAAGCTTCCCCGATAGAATGCGTTCCGGTAGCACAGGCAGTTACGACGTTGAGACTCTTTCCTTTCAAGCCATATGCAATACTGACATTACCGGCTGCCATATTAGAAATCATTAAAGGCACCAGCATGGGAGCAACCCTGCCGGGTCCCTTTTCTTTTAATCTGTCATGTTCTCTTTCCATTGCCTGGAGACTGCCGATTCCGCTTCCTACATTACAGCCTACCATGTAAGGATCTTCTGCCTCCATATCAAGACCTGCATCCTTTATGGCTTCTCCTGTTGCTGCAACTGCAAACTGACAGAACTGCTCCATTCTGCGGGCTGCCTTTTTATCCATGTACTGTGCCGGATCAAAATCCTTTACTTCTGCAGCCAGTTTGCAGCGATAATCAGCGGTATCAAAATAAGTGATCGGGGCAAAACCAATCTTTTCTTCCTTAATGCCCTTCCAGAATTCTTCTACATTGTTTCCGATGGGGGTAACTGCACCCAAACCTGTTACAACAACTCGTCTCTTCATGCTTCTACCTTTCCTTTATCAGACTTTTCGTCACATCACCATACCGCCATCCACATGAATGACCTGGCCGGTAATATAATCCGCATTCTTTCCTGCCAGAAAAAGTACCAGATTGGCTACATCCTGAGCTGAACCCATTTTTCCCAGCGGAATCAGATTTTTTAGATTATCCTTGACGTTATCTGATAATACATTTGTCATCTCTGTCTCTATAAAGCCGGGTGCT
The DNA here is from genome assembly GCA_045545375.1 of Acetatifactor sp. Taxonomy (GTDB): domain Bacteria; phylum Bacillota; class Clostridia; order Lachnospirales; family Lachnospiraceae; genus Acetatifactor. The sequence continues at coordinate 26,718 of JAZQAT010000042.1, read as the reverse complement.
ACAGCATTGACACATATATTGCGGCTTGCTAACTCTCTTGCTACGCTTTTGGTCAAGCCTATAAGACCTGCCTTGGAAGCTGAATAGTTGCTCTGACCTGCATTTCCCATAACACCGCTGACAGAAGAAATGTTAATAATCTTACCATATCTCTGTTTTAAGAAGGCTTTGGACAAATGGCGGATCATATTAAAGGCACCTTTCAAATTGGTATCCAGGACTGCGTCATAGTCCTGTTCGGACATGCGCATGATCAGGTTATCACGGGTAATGCCTGCATTGTTTACAAGGATATCTACTTTTCCGTATTTACCCAGAACGTCTTTCACCATCTGAGCGCTTGCTTCAAAATCTGCCACATTACACTGTATCGCTTCTGCATTACCGCCCTCTGCTTCAATACTCTCCACTACTTCTTCAGCTCTTTCTCTGGAGCCATTATAGTTCACGATGACAGTCGCACCGTTTCGTGCCAGTGTCAGCGCAATTTCTCTTCCGATTCCTCTACCTGCGCCCGTCACCAGCGCTACTTTGCCTGTCAACATGATAATTCCTCCACTACACGATCCAAATCTGCCAGTTTGTCTACATTCAGTACTTTGACATCCCTGCTGATCTTACGGATAAATGCACTCAGCGTCTTTCCGGGACCAATTTCCACAAAAGTATCAACACCATCTGCAATCATCCGCTCTATGCTTTGCCAGAAACGAACAGAACTGGAAACCTGTTTCTCCAACAACTCCCTTATTACAGTTTCCTGAGAACCGTCTTTTGCAGAGTCCTCTGCCACATAGTCAGCTGTCACGTTACTTAAATAAGGAATAGACGGTGCGTAGATCGTCGTTGCGTCCAGCTCTGTGCGCAGCTTTGCACCAGCCTCTTTTAACAAGGCAGAATGGAACGGTCCGCTGACCTTAAGGGGAACACAGCGTCTTGCACCTTTTTCGGCAAGTACTGCTGCAGCCTTATTCACTGCACCTTCTTCACCTGTAATGACGATCTGCCCCGGGCAATTATAATTTGCTATGGAAACAATCCCTTCCGTCCGGCTGCACACCTCTTCTATTACAGAGGGTTCCAAGCCCAGCACCGCAGTCATGGCACCGCCTGTGGGATAAGCTTCCTGCATATAAATACCACGCTTACGGATGACACGGAACAGATCTGCCGTTTCCATAACACCGCTGACAGCCAGTGCACCATACTCGCCAAGGCTTAAGCCCGCACATACATCAGCCTTGATGCCCTTTGCATCAAGCACCTTCCAGATAGCCACTTCAGTTGCCAGCATCGCGATCTGGGTATATTCTGTTACATTCAGCTGTTCATTCTCCTCAAACACCAGCTTATTCATATCAAGGCCGCTAACTTCTCCTGCCAGGTCAAATATCTCTTTTGCTTCCGGGAAAGCATCATAGAAATCCTTTCCCATTCCCACATACTGGGCGCCCTGTCCCGGGAAAACAAATGCTGTCTTGCTCATTACATATCTCCTTATCTTTGAAGCAGTTTTCTTCCCTGCCCCACGATATCCTGAATGATTTCTTCACAGGACTCTACATTCTTAATCAAACCGGCAATCTGACCTGCCATCAGCGTTCCGTCGGTTACATCGCCTTCTATCACTGCTTTTCTTAAAGAACCAAGGGTCAGCTTCTCAAGTTCCATGAAGTCGGCGCCTTCTTTTTCCAGACGAAGGTATTCTCTGGTCATCTTATTGCGCAAACAACGAACCGGATGACCGGTAGATAAGCCGGTAACTGTAGAATCAATATCTTTCGCCTTCACGATCTGCTGCTTATAGTTATCATGTACGATAGACTCTTTCGCTACCACGAACCGGGTACCGACCTGTACCCCTTCTGCACCCAGCATGAAAGCTGCTGCAAAACCTCTTCCGTCTCCGATACCGCCTGCTGCGATGACCGGAATGGACACCGCATCTACTACCTGAGGTACCAATGCCATAGTTGTGGTAGAGCCAATATGACCGCCGCTTTCCATGCCCTCTGCTACGACCGCATCAGCTCCGGCGCGCTCCATCATCTTGGCCATGGCAACACTGGCCACAACAGGAATGACTTTGACACCTGCCTGCTTCCAGAGCTCCATATACTTAACCGGATTACCAGCGCCGGTGGTGACTACCTTAACGCCTTCCTCCACCACAATCTTAGCCACTTCCTCCGCATTGGGATTCAACAGCATGATATTGACGCCAAAAGGCTTATCGGTCAGTTCCTTACAGCGGCGGATCTCTTCGCGAACGACTTCGGCCGGTGCAGAAGCTGCACCGATCAGTCCCAGGCCGCCGGCATTGGACACTGCCGCGGCCAGATGATGCTCTGCCACCCAGGCCATGCCGCCCTGTATAATAGGATACTCTGTTCCTAAAATTTCTGTAATTCTCGTTTTCATTAAACGTTCACACCTTTATCCTGCAGATACTTGATCACTGCGCCAACTGTAGTCAGATTTTCTACTTCCTCAGAAGGAATCTGTACACCATACTCCTCTTCCAAAGCCATTACCAGTTCAAACAGATCCAGAGAATCTACATCCAGGTCATCTTTAAAACTGGTCTCTTCTGTAACCACCAAATTGTCTAATCCTAACTGCTCTTCAATAATTTCTTTAATTCTCTCTAACATAATTTCATTTCCTTTCTCATCAATAAATTATTTTGTCTTTCAAATATTTTGATTATCAAACTACTAATGTGTACTATACCTTATATTCCAGATAATGTCAATACATTTTTAGCAGGTGCCAGGAAAAGGCTAGTGGTAAACTTTTTCCCCCTGCCTGCGATATTCACCGGGCGTCATCCCCATTTTCTTTCGAAACACATACATAAAGTACTCCACGGAACTGTAGCCCGAAATATAAGACACTTCTTTTACCGGCATATCCGATGCCACCAATAGACTGCAGGCATATTTCAACCTCAGGGTATTGAGATATTCATTGAAAGTACATCCAATCTGATTTTTAAACAGCTGCCCCAGATAATTGGTGGAAAAGGATAACTGCTCAGCCAGTTCCTCCAGAGTTATCTTTTCCAGAAAATGCTCATTCATATAAGCAATGGCCTGCTGAATCGGCAACGGTGCGATATGCATCTTATCAGCTGATGATTTTCTTATCATGGCAATCACGATTTCCGTTATGATATTTTTAATGATCAGATTGTGGAAAGGAAGCTTTCTGTCAGTTTCCTGTGTCAGTTCCTTTATTCTCTGTATGATCCTTCCTGCCTCTTCCTCGGGAAAGCGACAGTGAAATTTATTATAATCAAGGAACTGCGTCATCTCCTGATCCAACAGACTTTTATTAAAATGGATACTGTAAAGTTTCACATCTGTCAATGCAGTCAGGCTATGAAAATCATAGTAACACATCATATAGGCATCTCCTGACTCAACGATGTACCTGTTTCCGTTATAAATATGCTCTGCACTGCCGGAAACAATGATTTCAAATTCCAGGAACTCGTGCCAGTGCATAGGAAATTTTGTTCCTGCTGAAATAAAGCGTTCATACAGAATAAAACCGTATTCATCGGTAACATCCAGTTCATATTTCATCTGATTTACAATCAACTCTTTAAAGTACTAACTATAACCTCTCACGCAACACTTCTATCTTACAGCTATGCTTCTTACTTTCTTTATCATAAGCAATACCCACAGCAAGAATTCTTCCTGTATACCTGCGTTCTTCACCAAGCTTTGGCTCAAACTTAAGGGCGTACTGTCTATCTTTAATCTGCTGAATCGCTTCTTCTGCGGTATGATTCACCTTCAATTCCAGAATCATGCCATCCACAGATGTATCCGGTTCCGGATAAAAAATAAAATCAACATAACCTACACCGGCTTTATCCTGCCGTTCCACGCAATAGCAATCTCTTGCAGCAAAATAAACCAGATTCACAACAGCTGTCAAATCAGCTTCATTGCTGTAACTCAGTAACGGAGTCTCTGTATTATGTGCATACTCCAGTATCTTCGTCATAACATCTGTATCATTTGCCCAAGTAGCCTTCAGCATCTTCTCAGATTCCCTTGCCAAACGATAGATATATCCAAGGGACTGTTCTTTCTGCAGCATATCGGAAAACTTATCCATCAATTCCCTGTTAGGAATAGAAACATAGCCATTCTCACAACTCAAAAAGCCATAAACCACCATTGCAGAAAAAATTTCATCACGAGTCGTAAGGTTCATAGACGTAGCCGCATATTCACGAACCTTTGCAGGAACCGCTATTCCTGAAATCATCAGCGCCAGATCATCACGCACCGCATCTACATTATGCTCAATATAATAGAATATCTCATCATAAGGTCCGGCACTGGTCCAATAATTGCCCAGATTATTATTAATAAGAGAAAATGTTACAGACCGCGGATTGTATACTCGTTCACCTGAACTCGTATGATATCCGTCATACCACTCTCTCAATCCCTCACGTGTCACTTCCTGATTTTGGGTCAATGCCTGATACTTGGCAAATATCTTATCAACTTCAGATTCTGTAAAACCGAAATATTCGCTGTATTTCTCTTCCGATACCATAGTGTACTCACAGAACATGTTCAGTTCTGAGCCACTTGAGTATTTTGCGATCGGAAGAATTCCTGTCATATAAGCAAGCTCTACGTAAGGCTGATCCTTTAACAGACTACTCAAAAACTCAACGTAGGCTACTTTATCATCCTCTGTCACATATTTCCTGTGAAAAATATAATCCCATTCATCCAGTACGAAAATAAATTGTACATCTTCTTCCCACTCATAAATATTGTTAAATGCGTCCCACACAGCTGTATCCGAATCGATATCTGCCTCCGGAAAAGCCTTTTGCAGATCGTTCAGAATCCTCTGCTTTATCCTTGCAATGTACTGGGCATAAGTTTTACACCCATCAGGTATCTCATTAAACGCAATATATATCACATTATGTTGATTCAAATGACTTTCAAAGCGCTCATTGCTGCCAATCTTCAACTTTTCAAAAATTTTACGACTGTCTCTCCCTTTCCCAAAAAAGGACGCAATCATACTGGCCATTACTGTTTTTCCGAAACGGCGAGGGCGTGTAATACAGATATATTTATTATCTTTACCAACACCTTCACTACTCTGTACCGCAATCTGCTCATCTGCCTCAACCAGAGGAATCAATTCTTCCAGCATCGCAGTTTTATCAACAAAATATGTGGAGTGAGCCACATCTTTATAAATCATATGCGGCTTCTTGCTGTTCAGATATGCACCCATTTACACACACTCCTTCCTAATTCTTCATCAAGCGGATATTCGCAATCCGCGAATTCAACTCTATTGAATTTTGCTACTTGCTCATAATCTCATTTTTGAAGTGCTTTGTTTCTTTCAGTTTAACACAGAGGATATTAATTAGCAAGTTGGTTTTTCCTTCTCCTCAAATCGTTGATTTTCTTAATTATACCCCTTATTATTAAAATATACAAAACCTTCTTTTGACTTGTATAATTACAGTGTGAGAGCTAAGGGTAGAAAAAAGCTGAAATCTGATTTTCTATAGATATCTGCTTAAATTAATGACACTGACTGACAGAATACGCGCAGAAGGATGCAACCAAAAGTATCTTCAATGCTTTGCCAATGGCGCGGTGTGAACTGTTCACAATACAAGAAGGCCACTATGGATTGGAAAATAGCATATGCACACCATGATGTATGCAGCCACAAACACTTATGTACCATTGCCGACGTGGAGACATCGGGCTTTGAAATTCTCCCCGCAAGCGTACCGGGGAATTTCGAACTGGACTTAATGAAAGCCGGCAAAATCGAAGATTTATACTTTTCCACCAACACCTGAACGCCCAGCGCTTGGAAGATGTTCACGTCTGGTATTATACGGTCGTGACGATCACAAATCCCAATCAATACCTTCACTTTGTAGGAATCAATACCTTTGCAGACATCTATGTTAACGGAAACCTGTGCGCTTCCACCGACAATATGTACCTGCCCTGCGATGTGACAGCCGACTGGAAGATGGGAGAAAATGAGGTTGTTGTACATATCAGGCCCACTGTCCTGGAAGCCCGCAAGTTTACCTCGCCGGCAGCCTGCAATGCCCAGAAATACAGCTATCCTTCTCTTTATGTCCGCAAGGCTCCGCACATGTTCGGTTGGGATATCATGCCCAGAATCGTGTCTGCAGGGATTTGGAAAGAGGTACAGCTTCTGGAAAGAAAAGCAGATGAGATTAAAGAAGTCTACTTTGTAACAAATAAAATCATCACAGATCCTGCATTATCCGGAAGTGATATAACCGGCAGCAATGCGTCCGGCAAGGGCATTCAGGCTTCTATACGTGTGTATCTTAGCACGAACTTAAGCAGTTCCTTTGCTACAGATTATACGGTAAAAATAGAGGGACACTGTGGTGAAAGCTACTTTATAAAAGAAGACAGACTTTGGCACAATACCCACCCCCTCGGTTTTACCATTGATAACTGTAAGCTTTGGTGGCCTAAAAATGCCGGAGAACCCAGTCTCTACGACACTACTGTTACGCTCTTAAAAAAAGGGGAAATATGCGATATTTACCACTTAAAAGCAGGCGTCCGGACAGTCGAACTGGACCTGACAGACAGTACGGATAAGGATGGAAACGGCGAGTTCTGTTTCAAAGTAAACGGAAAGAAAATCTTCGTTCTGGGCACCAACCGGGTTCCGCTGGATGCCTTCCATTCTAACGACAGTAACCGTCTGCCGCAGGCACTTTCTCTCGTAACCATGCTTCTCTTGCCCTTTGGGCAGGTGATAACGAATGCGATCAGGCACACAGCTGGAGTGGTTTTAAACGTGATCCCAACCGCAACAGATTTCAGACGCCATCGTAGATTACTATTATGTAAAAAAGCTTGCTTACCACTATATCAAGCGTTCCCAGGAGCCTGTCTGCCTGATGTTTGATGAACCCGAGAACGGTCAGATTGCCCTGACAGGGGTGAATGATCTGCCCCGAAATGCTGCTGTCACTTACACTGTAACGAAGCTGTCCGGCACACCTGATACCAGCAAAACCGTGCTGTCCGGCCGCGCTCTTGTAGCAGCAGATTCTGCACAGAAAATAGCCTGCATCCCCATTGCCGATGGAGAAAAAGCATTCTATCTGATCGAATGGGAATGCAATGGACAACGCTATAAAAACCACTATTTTACCAACATTATCGACATCGATTACCACTCTTACCTGGGCGCTTTAAAGCAGTGCGGAATGGATGAATTCGAGGGATTTGAAGAGGAATTTTAAATGATTGGATTTGATATCGGTGGCACAAAATGTGCCGTATCTATTGGTCGTGAAATGGATGGAGAACTTAAGATTCTGGCAAAGAAAAGTATCCCGACAGACCACAAAATATCTCCTTATGAAATGATAGACAGGATGTGCAGTCTGGCAGATGAAATGATGACCGAAATGCTATCTGAAACGCCTGAACAAACAGACAGTATTACAGACAAAATTGCAGACAGTATCGGAATCAGCTGCGGTGGTCCCTTAGACTCCCGTTCCGGAGTCATCCTTTCCCCGCCCAATCTGCCGGGCTGGGATGATGTGCTCATTGCAGAATATCTGGAAAAACGCTACCATACAAGAGCTTATCTGCAAAATGATGCCAATGCCTGTGCTGTGGCAGAATGGCTGTACGGCGCCGGTAAAGGATGTCAGAATATGATCTTCCTGACCTTCGGCACCGGCATGGGTGCCGGTCTGATTTTGAATGGGCAGCTCTATGCCGGAACCAATGACAATGCCGGTGAAATCGGTCATGTGCGCATGCAGGATTTCGGGCCGGTAGGCTTCGGAAAAGCAGGATCTTTCGAGGGCTTCTGCTCCGGCAGCGGCCTCGCCCAGACCGGCCGGATGATGGCTCGTGAGAAGCTGCAGATGGGCAAAAAAGTATCGTATTGCGCGAATCTGGCTGAGCTGAATCAAATCACCGCAAAGTCTATTGCAGAATACGCCAACCAGGGTCATGAAGATGCTCTGGCAGTCTATCAGGTATGCGGCAAAATGCTTGGGTACGGCCTGTCTATTCTGATTGATGTTCTGAATCCGGAACGCATTGTACTGGGCAGTATCTTCCAGAGAAGCGGTCACCTGCTAAGGACTTCCATGCAGGAAATCATAGACAAAGAAGCCTTAACCGCAGCACATTCCGTCTGTCAAATCGTGCCTGCTCTGGTGGATGTATGCCCAGCTGGTATACGGTTATGCCAAAAAGGAGGACCTTCTCATCGGTCTCTCCACCTCCGGCAATTCCAAAAATGTGGTGAATGCCATAGAAGCGGGTCGCTGCCTGGGCATTAAGACGATTTCTCTTACAGGTCAGAAAGAGAGCCGGATGTCCGAACTTTCAGACGTGTCAATACAGGTTCCGGAAACCGAAACTTATAAAGTACAAGAGTATCATCTGCCGGTATATCACTATTTGTGTGCAGAGGTGGAAAAAGTGATGTTCCCTGAATAACAGACAGCACAACTGCCGAATTATTTCTGCAGTTGTGCCTTATTCTTTTTATCTGATATCATATACTGACCGTAGTGAAATCGTTCCTGGTGTTCCCTCCAGGATCTTAACTGTCTTCTTACCGCCATTCATATGAAAGTGATTATCGCTCAAGATAAAGTCGGAATCCGGTGTATCGATTTCCACATATTTTGATTGATCAAATCCTGCAAATTGCATTCCATCACATTTTCATAACCATAACAGCATCAATTTAATTTTACAGTTAAATACCCATCTTCACGAAACAGTAATCTTCATTCCAGTTCGGTTCCGGATTCTTATTCCATACGCAAGGCTCCTTAAAGAAAGCACCGGGGCCTACGCTATAACTCTCTCCTCCCTGCAGATGATGCGGTCCCAGAAGATTTCTCAGGTTATTGGTTAAAGTAAAGGTAACCTTTGTAGGACCCTGTACCCCAAATTCCTTCAGGGACAATCTATTATCTGTAAGCATTACTTTTTGCTTACCGTTAATCGCTACTTTCAGTGCATTGATGCCTTTCCAGTCAATATCCAGCACCGGATTCTCTCCCCGGATATCAAGTACTCCTGTAAGCTCCAGGCTTCCGCGGAAGAACGGATAGCCCTGTTTCTGGATATCCTTGACAGTTATCTTATCCTTCGGTACATCGATCACAAATTCACCTACATATCGCATACCGGTTCTTTCCAATTCGGTCCACTCGCCGTCTGTTCTCACGCTGAAATCACCCAGCAGATAAATGGCTTCAATCTCCATGTCGTATGCCAACTTGTTCTTTTCACTTTCAAAGATAAATGCTTTCTTTAGGTTCTCATAAAATTCATCGGACTGCTTAAAGTCACAGTCAAAGGAGATAATATTCTCACCCTTTACCAGATGCTTTGCAATCTCAATCTTCTTGAAGCTCTTATCTGCAAAATATCCTTCTACTTTCTGTTCAATCACGGTCCCGTTGACGGTTATCGTGAACTTCTCAGGAGTCTCACACACAAGATACAGCTCCTCGGGAACGTAATCTGCTTTCACATGATAGTCCTGATGAATCTTGACTGCTCTGCCTAACAGGTTGGCACGCTCGCAGATATTGAGTACAAAGCCGTCCTTTTCCTGCAATTCTCCGTCAAAGTAATAGTCACATTTGTCCAGGGTGATGGTATTGCCGGTACAGCCGGTGACTTTGAATGTACCCTCAGGTTTGATAAGGGTGGCTGGAGCACAGATGTCCGGGCTTGCAATATTGCTGCACTTTTCTCCTGCAGCCACTTCGGCCGGCACTGCCTCTTCCACTATCATCAGGCTTCCCCAAGGCTCAAACTCATGCTTTCCGGCAAAATCCTGCAATTCTCCTGAGAAGATATCCAGCTTCTGACCGTGCACTGCAATTTCTGCAAATTCACGATTAGCTGATGTATTCACAAAATAATGTACTATAAAGCTCTCATACTGACGGCTGGTGTATGTAATTGCCTCGTTATCGGTTACATTATTGGCAGCCAGCTCCTGTGCAGATACCATTTTTCCTCCGGTGCTTGTGAATGCATCCAGAATCTTCTTCGTGTTTTCAAGCAGCAACTCACATCCGGGGTCTACCACGTAGGAATAACTCTGTTTACCGATTACGATCTTACCGTCTTTTACCTCTGCATGGCGCTCCATGATGATCTCGTCACCCAGATGGTACTCGATGTGTTTCTTCTCCAACACTTCCAGAGTCTGCAGGAATTTCTCATTTAGCTCCATGATTCCCTCATTCTTGTCACAATCAAAGAGCGTCCATGCAGTAGTCTGGGGATGAAGCACCAGCACATCCACTATATGCTTGCCCTCTCTTAAAATCATGCCTTCTCTTGACATTGCATCATTGAACTTGTCATATTCCCCCCACCAGGGCTGCTGGATGTACATTGCAGGCGGGTAATCTCTCTTTCTGATTCCACGGTTGGAATATCCTTCCAGATGCTGGCAAAGCAGGTTGATTCCGTGAACCATCTGCCACTCATAGATTCCCTTTAACTCTGCAAAGCTTACATTATGTCCGCACAATGCAAAAGTTTCAGACAATACAGATTCTTTCCCTGTCTGCTCTGCAACAGAGGAAACCTGTATCGGCGTAAGACACTTTCTGATGTCTCTTCCCAACCAGTCCATGCCCGGGATATGAAAATACTCATAATGGGGCATGCAGGCACCGTTGCAGGTCAACTGGCCCAGCAAGCTCTCTTCTATAACGAGATGTCCTGTCAGCTTCAGCCCTCTCTCGTCGCACCAGTCATGAATCTGCTTCATGAACGCGTCGGAGAACAATTCTGTCACCATCTTCCAGAATTTCACTCTGGTATTCTTATAATCCCCCACCGGAAGGAACAACTGCTCCAGATATTCCAGAATATTTTCTCCGTATCTTTCCTGATACTCTGTTTCAAATACAAAGCTCCATGGAATACCGTTACGGGAAATCTGCGGCTCGTCTGTAAAGAAACCTTCAATCCGGTTGCCGAATTTTTCATAATAGGGCTGATAGGTGCATTCAATAAATTTCGCAATGACTTTTTTATCCAGCGTATCTACGTAAAAAGGATTTACATCATAGTAAAAATAATGCTCCCCACTCTTACAGATAGCTGTCTCTTCATGATTCTTCTCAGCTTCCATGCGAAGATACTTCTGCTGATATTCCATACCAAGGCCGTTTACCATGCCGCTTCCGAATCCGCTGGGCCAGCCGTTCTCATCATATGCCCAGGGACGCATGCCGCACTCTCCTGCTGCCTCTATGGATGCAGCCACATTATCGAACCACTCTTCTCCCATATACTCGGTCTGCAAACCGCCTCTGGCATGCATGAAGAAACCGCCGATGCCGGCCTGATCCATTTTATGTATCTGGTCTTTCGTTTCCTCTGTGGTAAGCTTCTCATTCCAGCTCCAGAAAGGAATTGGTCTGTAAACCTTTGCTACATTCTTAAAATCCATTGCCTGTCCTCCTAGTTATTTATCCAAAATACACTTTCGGTTACAATTCTGTCTAACAACATCTTACTAAAGTGTACCAGAACTGTGAGGTTCTTCAAGCAGTGAATTTAACCTGTTTTACAGAAAAAACAGGGGGTTTTTAACCATATTATTTATGTATAAACCTTCTTTGCCATAACCGGCAAGAATCTGCGTCTTGACCTGAGAAGTACGGGAACTGAGTATCAACAGGCTGACTAAAAATGTCCTTCTACCTCAGCAATGGTATCAATCTGTTCCTCCTTTGGAACAAGCGCATCATCAAAATGAATCATAACGTTTGCATCCGCCAGCTTCTGCTGAAGCGTGTTGATATTAATGTCACAGATATCTGTATTTGTTTCAGCCGCCATCGCAGCAGCAATTCCGGCTGCCTGACCGGTGAGTATAGCCGGCGGTATTACCCTTAAGACATCCCAGGCATATCCTTTCGCTGCAGCAACTCTGTGATAATCTGTATGCCTCTGCCATTACACATGGGTACAAATAAATTAATTAACCCGGCAGTGGCCAGGCCTCCCAGGCCAATAGACTTTTCAATCAGCAATACACCATGGACAGACGCCGTTGCCCACTGACATAAATCCATTTGAACATAGATGTAGACTGCATGAAATACACGGCTTCAAAGCCAAGCATGGTAATGATTTTGTTAATGACACCTGCTCTTGGACTTAAAAACATAGTTATCATACCGCACATAACTACAGTAGAGATAAAATGCGGTGCATAGGATACCGTCTGTACGGTCTTGCGAAATCTCTCATTTCTCAACTCGTTTAAAAGCAATGCCAGAATAATCGGCATGGGAAAGCTGACCAACAGACTGAGCCCGCTTATGGTGAGCGTATTTTTCAGGATAATAGGAAACCAGTAGGAATGGAAGAGTCTTTCAAAGTTAGCAAACCCTACCCACTTGCTTCCCCAGATACCTTTTCTGATACTGAAGTCTTTGAAAGCAATCAGGATTCCGTACATTGGTTTATAGCAAAATAACACCGTGTAAAGTAGTGCCGGAAATATCAATACATAAAGCTGCCATTTGCGCAGCATCTGCTTTACAACTAATCCGGCTCCTGTCCTTCTCTTATTTTCTTTTTTTCTGCGTCTCGTCATTATACCCTATCCTCTCCTCTTTGGTCCTTTTCATCCCGGCCGGGGTTCGAACTTACTTTTGTACCCATCATAACCGTCTCACCTCTCGCTTTCAAGGCACTTTAATTCGAGCAGGAATCAGCTTTTCCTCAAATATTGTACTTTTTTATGGTTTTATCATGCTTTTTCGCCCTTAATTGCAATTTTCCTCCATTTTTAATGATATTTACTGCAAAAATTAGCCTTCTATTGCGATGATAAAGAAAAAAGAAAATAGGCAGGTATTTATCACCTGCCTATCCGTGACACTTTCCTTTTAAACCGATTCCCCATATTTTATCGCAGTCACACTGCTTATCTTATACCTCATTTTCTGCCTCACAACTATACCGTCAGCACTACCTTACCTACATTTTCCCCACGATACAGGATATCGTGAGCAGCCTCTGCCTCAGTAATAGGCAGTACTTTATAAATAGTAGGTTTTACCTCGCCTGTCTCCACCTTAGGCCATACGTCACGTACCAGACTGGCTAGGATCTGTGCTTTTACCTGTGGGGTACGGGAACGCAGAGTGCTTCCGATGATACGGACGTTGCGCACATAAATGTTCTTTAAGTCAATCTCAGTAATCTGACCTGCCAAGGCTGCAATCATGATCCAACGTGCGCCATGCTTTAAGTAAGGCAGACATTTTCCCATGACTTCACCGCCCAGACAATCAATGGCTACGTCTACGGGATGGCCTTCTGCCAGCTGCTCCTTCAGCACTTCCACAATATCCTGCTTTCCGGTATTTACTACCACATCTGCATTCAGATGCTTGATGGACTGTGCAATCTCATCTGACAGAACCGTGGTAATGACACGGATACCAAATGCTTTCGCCATAGGAATGATGACACTGGCAAGACCGCTGGCACCTGCATTCATGAGAAGGGTATCGCCTTTTTGAATTTTTCCTTCAATAAAAAGGTTCAGATAAGCGGTTGCAAAGGCTTCCGGAATCGCTGCCGCCTCAACCATAGAACAGTTCTTCGGAACCGGCATGATCATATCATATTTTACATTCACATACTCTGCATATCCGCCGCCTCCTAAAAGGGCACATACCTTATCACCTATCTTCCAGGCTGACTTAGCTGCCGCTTCCTCACCGATATCCACAATGGTTCCGGCAATTTCCAGTCCCATCCACTCCGGGCATCCGGGAGGGGGTGGATAATCTCCTTCTCGCTGCATCAGATCTGCACGATTCAGTGCTGCTGCCTCGATTTTTACCAACACGTCCTCCGTTCCCATAACAGGATCGGGGACTTCGCTCCAATGTAAGCTTCTGTTTTCACCTACTAAAATCGCTTTCATATGTTTTCTCCATTTCTTTGCTGCCAATATGGTCTGCAGTTACTTTACGCTACGCTTCAGCCCAAGCCGAACCGTAACTCCTTTACTATTATGTTACCATATTACCCAGAGGAAAAAACAGACAGAATGATACCGCAAAACAGAACTATTCTATCGCTACAGTTCCATGGAAGTTTTACGATATTCGCGTGGTGACTTGCCCGTTACTTTCTTAAATACCCTGCGGAAATACGCTGCAGACTCAAATCCCACCTGTTCACTGATATTCTCGATGGACAGATCACTGTCATTCATCAGCAAAATAATTGCCTTAGACACACGATAGTGGTTCAGATATTCTACCGGTGTCACACCCATAGCTTTTTTAAAATTCGGAAAGAAACGCGAGATGCTCATACTGCTTACATCCGCAAGATTTTCTATGGAAATATCATCTGTAAAGTGCTCTTCCACATAAGCAATCGCTTTGCTTATTCTGGCATCGATTTCCTTTCGATGCCCGGTCTGTAACTTCGGCAAAATCATACTTAAAATATCGTAGAACCTGCTTAAAACCGTCAGCTGTGAGACCTCATCCCGGTCGTAATTTGCATGCACATATTCGAAAATCTGCCTGACATATTCCACATCCTCAACGGTCACCTTCTGCAGCATGAAGTCTCTGTGCCTTGAGAAAATAGCGGGCCAGTCAAAGATAAAGTGCATACTGATATAAGAGACTTCCGGATTGCCACTCCACTCGGAAATATATCTGGAGGTAATGGGGACAAAGATAATATCTCCCGGCGCCACATGTATGTATTCATCTGATTCACAGTTCCAAAAGATGCCTTCCCCTTCCAGGATAAAGCCCATGCAAAAGTGTGGGCGTGGGCAACTACTGGTGTCAAAAACATGCTTTCGGTTATATTTATATTTTTCTGCTTTGAAAAAAACAAGTTTGGAGGCTGAGGTTATGTTCGCCATGTATTTATCCTTTCCCTATGTGCTTTTCGGCTTATCTGTGGTTTCCCGAATAATCAATTTTCCCGGCACGGAATACCCCTGCTCATTCAGATACCGGATGACGCCAAAGGCATTATTATCATATGGGCAGACAATCGCTGTAGGCCTCTCCCCGAAATTCAAAATCTGTCTGGCATCGTTCTCTCTCGCCTGTTCAAACCGATACTAGCTTTGAACGATGTCATACCTTCCGCCCAACCCTTCTGTGGCCTCCAGAAAATTTCTTTTAATGTACATCCTTTAAATAATCAGAACCAGATCGTCTGTCTTTCCTTTGCGGACTTAATACCTGCTTCCATCACCTGAAGCACTCTTCTCACCTGTGGCTGGGTAATCTTAGGCTCTTCCCTGCCATCCAATGCAGCACAGAAGTTGCGGTAGAAATCATGGACATCGCTGGCCGGTCTTTCCACATCATACTCGTCCAAAGTCAGTTCATCTCTGGGCGCCATGGTCTTGGTAATACCGGCAGCAGTCTGTACCGGAAGCACATCCTTCTCATTCCATGCCTTTAATCTTGCCACGTGAGCTTTCTTGGTCCAGTCGCTGATCAGGGCTGTTCCCTGGCTGCACTGCATATAAAATCTGGGCAATGCCAGGAAATTATAGGTTCCTACTTCCACATAAGCAGTCTTTCCGCTAGCAAAATAGATGGTCAGACGGATACCGTCGTCTACCTCAGTACCGGTAATATTGGTCATATCGCAGTGAACACCGGTGATCTCTTCCTCTGCAAAAATCTGCAGCAGCTGATCGATCAGATGTACGCCCCAATCCAAAAGCATACCGCCACCCTGAGCCTTAGTGCATCTCCAGTCACTTGGACTCCCTCTGGAACCGTGAATTCTGGATTCAATGCGGATGACATCTCCGATTTCCTTACTTTCCACAATCTGCTTGATAGCCAGGTAATCTACGTCCCAACGACGGTTCTGGTGAACGGTAAACAGCTTGTGATTCGCTTTGGCAACTTCACACATACTGTCGAACGCTTCTACGCTCATTTCCACCGGTTTCTCACAGATGACATTCTTTCCTGCATTCAATGCATCGATTACAAGCTGTTTATGGCTGTCATTAGGGGTTGCTACCACCACAGCTTCCACCTGCTCGTCCGCAAGCAGCTCCTGCGTGCTGCCGTATACGTGAATTCCGCTGTCTGCGGCTGCCTGGCGCCTTGTTTCCTTAATATCGTATATCCCGACTAACCGGGCTACATCACTGTTCAAGATCTGCTTGCAGTGCCATGCGCCCTGTCCGCCATATCCGATGACTGCAATATTCTTCTTCATTTCTCTTCTCCTCGTGTGCTGCGGCTGTTACAATGTGACAGTTTGATCTGTAGCCAATCTGTAACAGCCGCTTGCTATCTACATATATCAAATAAAGTTTACACCCTAGTACATCCTTTTTCAAGCCGTTTTCACCAATATAACAGTCATTAGTTGCTCTGTTATTCTTGCATCAATATAGCCAATACCTTTTTCGTTCACAAAATATGCCAGTACACTGGTAACTCTCCAGTTTGATGAACTAAGAGATGCATTCCCTGACTGTATCCGGGAAAATACGACGTCGCTGTTCAAGGCTCTTTTACAAATCAATGCCAAAACCGGGAAAAAATTTTTCATCGTCATTGATGAATGGGATGCCTTGTTCCGGGAAGCCAAAAATTTTATTCGTGCAGTCAAGCATGGCAAACGAAAAGAACTGGTTGAAATAATATTGCAGTCTGACAAATTATTAGATGCAACACTGAAAATGGATGCTGGTGGAGGAATTTTTTATCCGCTTAGCTCAGCCGCAGACCCAGATACAAAATAACTGCCTCCCTGAAACAACGTGGATTATACCCACTGATCTTCCAAATCTTATCCAACTGGTACTGCACCGTATTTTTATGGATAAAAAGCTGCTCGCACGTCTTTTGCAAGGAAAGATCATTATCGAAATAGACCTTCAAAAGCTGCTGCTCTTTCTCATCCAGTTTTGCTATGGTCTTTTGCAGAAATCGGCTTTGGGCATCCGCAGTGATACTTCCCAGTAATATCTCCAGACTTAAACTCTCGAACAGAGCCATGTTCTGACCGGCCGACAGACTGCGTAATGCGATCTGAGCTGCCAGGTACGACTGACTCTGTTTTTTTAGAGGATATGCATTGCCGATACCGATTTTCAGGATATCACGGTAATTATCTGCAAGATTCTGAAGAACGTAACGATATTTTTCCAGCTTATCTGCTTCCAGAAGCATCACATACTCGTTCGGATACTGGAAAGTACTAAGAGCTGAGCCCGTCTTGTCAAAGGCCCGGTAAATGTGCTGTTCAATCAGGGAAAGGTTAGACGGATTATACCGTGCATCCAGCTGCACCAATACCGTATGATAATTTGCTGACGGGTCTGCATGATAATTTTCCAGAACCTCCAGAAAATAATTGTGACTTACCTGTTCTCCGGTAATCAAAGTCCGCACCACATAGTGCATCTGCTCTTTTCGGCTGTTGCTCTGTGCTTCCATTTCATGCTCCCTCAAGATGAGGTTAGTAATCTTTTGGGCCAGATACGCATATTGACGCACTTCCTTCGGTGCTCCGCTGATGCCGATGACAGCAATGGTCTCTCCTTTGTATACAAACGGCATATTCACACCTTTCTGCGTTCCGAAGTAACTATTGTCACTCTCCACCTCAATGGTCTGACCTGTTACAATGACTTGCTTACCAATTTCATGAAAATCTCCTACTCTCGACGCATCTGTACTTGCAAAAATGATTCCCTTGGTATCAATAAAATTAATATTATGGTTACAAACATCTTTTACGGTCTCAACGATCTGCTGCGCGACTCTTTTGCTGATTACCTGTGGCATAAACGCCTCTCCCTTCCCCAATTTCATAACTTGTATCTAAATTTCCATTAATATGTCATGTTTAACATATTATTTTATATTTTTCAACTACTTTTATTATATATAACATATCTTTTCTTTCCATATAATGGTAGACTGGAAATATCAAAAGGAACGTTCCCGAACTGTTACAACTTGCGCGCAAGAGTTGTAACCGTAATCCAAAAGAAAGGATGTCATCATCATGAAAATTGTGGTAGCAATTGATTCTTTAAAAGGAAGTCTTACCTCTCTGGAAGCCGGTATGGCCATCAAGCAGGGAATCGGCCGTGCCATTCCCGAAGCAGATGTCTCAGTCCGTCCTCTGGCTGACGGCGGTGAGGGTACCGTAGAGGCCCTGACCCTCGGTATGAACGGCAGAACGGAAAAGGTTACCGTATCAGGTCCTCTCGGCAAACCGGTAGAGTGTGTGTATGGTATTTTGGAAGAAAGCAAGACGGCCATCGTAGAAATGTCCGGTGCGGCAGGAATCACCCTGGTATCGGAGCAGGAGAGAAATCCGTTACATACCACTACTTACGGTGTGGGAGAAGTCATCAAAGATGCAATTGGCAAGGGATGCCGCCACTTTATCGTAGGCATCGGCGGCAGTGCCACCAATGACGGCGGTATCGGCATGCTGCAGGCACTGGGCTACGGCTTCCTGGACAAGAACGGCAATCAGGTATCCTTCGGTGCAAAAGGCCTGAAAGATCTGGCTGAAATCACAGATACCAACGTATTGCCGCAGTTAAAGGAATGTACTTTTCGTGTTGCCTGTGATGTAACCAATCCTCTGTGCGGCGAGCAGGGCTGCAGTGCTATTTATGGTCCCCAGAAGGGCGCCACTCCTTCCATGATCATACACATGGATAAGTGGCTGGGAGATTATGCTTGCCTTGCTGCCGAAAAATTCCCAAAAGCAGATCCTTTAACCCCCGGGACGGGTGCAGCCGGCGGAATGGGCTTTGCCTTCCTGACCTTCACCAATGCGGTACTGGAATCCGGCATCAAGATCATTCTTGAGGAAACCCGTCTGGAAGATTACATTAAAGGAGCTGATATCGTAGTAACCGGAGAAGGACGCCTGGACGGTCAGACCGTTATGGGCAAAGCTCCCATCGGTGTAGCCAATATCGCCAAGAAATACGGAAAACTTGTCCTGGCTTTCAGCGGCTGCGTAACTGAAGATGCGATTGCCTGCAACGTCGGAGGCATTGACGCCTTCTTCCCCATCCTGAGAGGTGTTGTTACACTTGAAGAAGCTATGAAACATGATATTGCTGAGAAAAACATGATTGCAACGGTAGAGCAGGTATTCCGCCTGATCCGTTACGGCCAGCTGATAAAGTAAGAAGGAGAAATGACTTACGATTTTAAACCATCGGCGCACTGATCAAAACAGGTTCTGCTGAAAAAATTGCAGAAACCATCGTAAACAAGCTGGGAGAAAAGCGCGCCATCGCAGCGGTAAAGCGGGCAACCAGGCAGATAAAAAGCTGCCCGGCTTTGCAGCTGCCATTAGCGGTTTATAATGGAACAGAAAGCACTGCCGCCTCAAGCCCCTCTGCCTGAGCATATACCTTCAAAATACCACTTACCTTACCAACCTTTACCGCAACGCTAATAGCACCTGCACGCATTCTTCTCTCCGCTCTTGTAACCGGTATGTGATCTGAAACATCAGACCCGGTACCTACTACTTTACCCATATAATTGCTATGAAATCGTACGAATGCTGATGCATCCGGCACCATTCTGCCTTCACTATCTTCACAATAACAGGTTATCATGGCAATATCTTGACCGTTAGCAACAACATCTTGTTTATTATCCAGACGAAGCTTCAGACGTACTGGTCTTCCGGTAGTTTCCACCCTATCGCTTACTATTGGCTCTCCGTTCATGTATCCCGTACATTCCAGGGTTCCCTGCTCATAAGGTACCATGCAATCCAATCTAGAGTACTTATCCAGTTTCTGCCTTGCAATCACCCTGCCATTTAATCTTAGTTCTGCCTCTTCGCAGTTGGTATAAGCAGAAACACGAATTTCCTCGCCCTCCAAGCCTTTAAAGTTCCAGTGTGGCATCAAATGAATCATCGGTTTTTCCATAAAATGGGATTGATTTTGATAAAAAGCATCTTTTTTCTGTAAGAACAAATCAATTGCGCCTGCCTGCGAACAAATTCTAGGCCATATCGCCTCTCCTCGATGCTCAAATGCAATCCATTGGAAGAAACCAAAAATATATGGTCTTTCCGCAATGTGCTTTCTGAAATGCTCCCTGCCAATAAACCAATTATTTGTATCTTTGTCGTAAGCCGGACAGTAAGCCTTCGCCTTATCCTCATCAAAATACCACCCTTTGGTCGTACTGGTAGCACAACACTCGCTGGCATAAATTGGTTTATCGGGATATGCTGCTCTTACAACCTCATACAATTGATGATTATAATTAATGCCTATTACATCTGCATATTCGTATACTGCAGACTTATCCGGTGCCTTATCTACAGCAGACGTAATAGCACGATACTTATCCAGTTTCTTTACCTCATAGTACAGATTTTTATTAATTCGATTTCCGTTATCTGTAATATGAAAAGGTTCTTCATTACCAAGCGACCACATAATTACACTAGGACGGTTCCTATCACGTTTTACGTGATCCGTCAGCTGTTTCTTGCCCTCTTCGGTTGAATGGAACCAACGTGCTTCACACATTACCACAATACCTAATTCATCGAAAGCATCCATCATTGCTTCTGCCTGAGGATAATGAGAACAACGATAACCATTGGCTCCCATTTCTTTAATCAATCGAGCTTTGTGACGTAATATATTGTCAGGTACCGCCTTTCCTGTCAGTCCAAAATCACCATGTCCGCAAACACCATTAATAAAAACATGTTTTCCATTTAAGAAAAATCCCTTATCTGCATCAAAGTGTATATATCGGAAACCCGTCTTTACTTCATAGCAGTCAAGCAAGGTTTGTTCATATGCATCATCTTTCAAATCTGATACATAAACATCGGTCATTACCCGATATAGGTACGGATTGTCTAAATCCCAAAGCACGGGCTCTTTCACATCACATTCATAAACAAATGTATATTTATCTCTAAGTAAAATGTTTGCATGAGCACCACAAGTCGTTACAATATTACCGCTTCTATCAATCAGTTTGGTTTCAATAGATACTTCCTTATCTTCATAGAAATCATTTCTTACAGTGGTTTCTAATTTCAGTGTCCATTTTCCGTTTTCATAAACAGGTGCAGCATATACACCATAGAGGTCTATTGACACGTTTTCTGTTTTAATCAGCCATACATGACGATATATACCACCGCCCTGATACCACCAACCTTCCGGACTATCAAACCGTGTATATACAGCCAGTACATTATCTGCACCATATCTCACATAATCCGTTATGTCTACTTCAAAAGGAGAATAACCACAATGATTACTTTGAAGTTCACAACCATTCAAATAAACCGTGCATCTGGTTGCTACACCTTCAAAATAAAGGGTCAGACGCTTATTTTGATCCTCAGCACTTACTGTAAAATGCTTTCGGTACCAGCCATTTTCATATTTAAAAAAACCCAGAGCAGGATTGTTTTCCTCGCTCATTTCACCAGACACAACATAGTCATGAGGCAAGGATACTTGTACCCATTTATCCGCGCTATACTCCACATCATTTCTAAAATCATCCAATGCATCATTATAATAAATGGAAGCCGGCCCTTGCTTTTTACTTTCTGTTTTGGCCTGCATATATATAGGTCCCTTCACCTTTGGCAAAGCTACCTCTATATCTCCTTCATGAAACAACCAGTCATCATCAAATAATATTTTTTTGCGCATGTCATTCACCTCTTAGGTTTCTAATCCAAATTTATATATCGTTCTAGACCTGAATTTCTTGCCTGCTTCGAGTATACAGCTAGGAATAACCTCCTGCCAAACGCAAAGGCAAATATTCTGCATCAATATCCTGTCCAACCTTCTTTTTCGTCCGAAAGTCCATAGGTGTACCTTCCACAGAAGCGATTTCACCTGTCGGAAGCAAATGCGCGTCTGTCAAAAGAAATTCTTCAGAAAATACTTCCAGTTCATGATTAAGCACATCTCCGCTATTATGACCTGACAGATTAAAGTAAGAGTGATTGGTAGGATTTACTACCGTTGTCTTATCACTTTCCATTTCGTAATCAATGATAAGTTCATTTTGTTCAGTCAGTGTATAACGAATCTTTTGCTTTAAATTACCCGGAAAGCCCTGTTCTAAATGTAGACTGGTACGATGAAGTTCTACAAAACCTCCCTCTGCACTTACTCCTGTAACAGCCTGATAAAATTTATAATGAGAACGTTCATTACCGCTGTGCAGATTATTGCCATGATTATTTGCTTCTAACTGATACTCCACGCCCTCTATTGTTACACAAGCATTTGCAATTCTATTACAATTTCGTCCTATATAAGCACCAAAACCACAGGAATTATCATAATATTCCTCTAACGTATCATATCCCAGTAAGACATCTCTTTTTATGCCACCTTTATCCAACACTCGTATAGCCAAAAACTGTGCTCCAAAATCAGATAGTTCTACTTCCATCCCGGAGTGATTTGTTATAAGATACCTGCTGGCTTTTTCCCCATCTCTTGTGATACCAAATTCTGATTGTTTTATATTCATCACTGTTGTTCCTTACCTTTCAATCCACGCATGTCCATATCCCTGATACTCGTCCAGGAAGCACTCAGCGTTCTTGTGCATAAATACACCTACTTCTCTATCCTTAAAGCCAAAGGTCATGGTCATATTACCAAAGTATCGGTCTATAATCTGTACTGCAATCTGCAGCTTACTTTCCTCTGTCCAGGCTGCAGAAGCCGCACATTTATAAAAATTACCCAGTGCATATTCGCTCCCCACATCCGCAGAGTATCCCTCCTGCGGGAATATTCCAAACTCATTGTATCCTAGTCCAAAACAAATTTCCTTGTCTCCCTGTTCATTAGTATACGCAAAGCATCCCTTATCACCTTCAAAGGTAATGCGGAATTTTGTGATACCCATAGGATTTTTGTTCATGTGCCAGGTCACACCATTTACCTGGTTCTCCCAATCAGAGTGTACCTGTCCCGGCTGCACCAAAAGCTTCAGCCCTTTCGCATATTCTTTAAGGCTATTTTGAGCAACAATATTTTCCGGCAAGGCATTCTCACTCGCCCCATCCACAATCAGCTCAAAGAAGCTATCCATAATCAGACTTCTCAGCGTATCCTTACCCTGATTATCGGAATTGATTACCATGATCAAATCCTTATGAGGTACACATACTGCAAACTGACTGCCCATACCGTTAAAGAAAAAGGAATCCTGATAGGTTCTCCAAAACAGATACCCGTATCCTTGAGTATTCCAGGTATTCATATTAAAATAATTATTATCCACCTGCTTGGAGGTAGCCGCTTTTATGTAAGCTTCGTTCAAAATCTGCTTGTCGTTCCATTTGCCGCCGTTTAACACAAAACGAGCCACCAGGAATAAATCTATCGGTCTGCAAAGCACCGCAGAATCACCCCAGGAGTGTCCACCCGGACACCTCAGACAATACGCTTCCTCGGATGCCCCAATCTCGCGGAACATCTTTTCACGCAGATACTCCATAAACGGCATGCCGGTAATTCGCTCCACCAACGCACCTAGCACAAAGCTTCCTGAGGAATCGTATTCAAAAACCGTACCGGATGGTCTGGAAAACTCGTTCGGATTGTCAAAATAACGCTGCACACGATCCGGCGCTTTCGCCCGAAACCACCCCCAGTCTGATTTGGCTGTGCTCATCATCAGCATATGTCGGATAGTCTGGTTACGCATGTTTGCATCCTTCTGATGTTCCAGTTCCTTTGCAAAATACTTGCTGATAGGGTCATCCAAATTGATTTTGCCGTCCTGCTCCAGAAAACCAATTGCCAGCGATACAAAGCTCTTGCTCACAGAGTACATTCTATGCTGAAATTCCCTGTGAAACGGCTCCCAGTAATGCTCAAAGAAAATCCGGTTGCCTCTGGCCAGAATCAAACTATGGGTAGCAAGCTGCTTTTCTTCCAGTCCTTTAATAAACTTTTCTATTATTTCTGAAGGAACACCAACCGCTTCCGGTGTAGTGTAAGTAATTAAATTCTCGTTCATTGCTTTCATACTCCCCTCGTCAAGTATCCAGGCAAGATCTACTGCTTATTGGAACCGAATACGATATCTCTGACACATTCTCTTGCAATCCGCATATCTTCCTCAGAAGCCTCTTCTACCAGAGCCATAAACGGATTGTTAATCACATCGTTTCCGGTCAATGTCGCATACCAGGTAAGTCCCAGTGCATACCTTCCGATTCCAAACTTGGCATGGAAGGTATCTCTATGTACCTTCTCTACGCCTCGCTTTATCATTTCATACATCACTTCACCGGAAGGAATAATACCGTCTGCATGAATTTCTTTCGCTGCCTGCTGATAGGATGCCTGAATATCCTTCAGCATATCCTCTGCCTTTTCATATCTTAATTCTTCACACAAACGCTTACTTCCGTCTTCATAGGCCCAGGTCTGCTGTAAATACAGCTTCGCTTTTGGCGCATGCATCCGGATGTAGTCTGCCATATAATTTAAATACGGCTGAAAGGTTTCATACCGTGGACTGGCGCTGCTTACCTGCTGGATGGTAACCACGTCCCACTCATCGCTAAGTAGTGCTTCCCTGATGGATACCTTAAATCCGGAAGCCATACCATTTAACTGCATACTATAGTTTCTGTTATTTTCTATGGAATTTGCAAAATGCAATCTTAACGGACAACCCCCAATGAACAAATTCACTACCTTCATATCATAGTTATCTGCTTTCGCTATCTGATATAAATATCTGGTACCGTCTTCTGAAAAACTATTTCCTATTGCTAAAATCTTCATATACTCATTTTCCCTGTTTGTCTTTAACTACTGCGATACTCTCCCGGCGATCCGGTTATTCTATGGTTTTTATAGAGCCAAAGTCTATCCCCGACAGATTGTCCACCTCAAAAATATGACGCATATTCTGCTCCTTCTTTTTCAACTTCATATTAGAAAAAGCAATATTTTCAAAGGTTTGCTCCTCATCAAATCCAATTATAAGGATAGATGGCTTGTCTGTTTTTTCTACTTTATGGATATTCTCTTCCCCGTAAAAAATGGTATAGCCCTGACCTAAAAGAACACAGTTTTCATAACTGATATCCTCAAATTTAGTCAGCTCATTCGCACTCTCCCCATCATTATTGCATGTATAGACTGCACTGATACGGACATTCGGCATAATACTGTCATATACATGAATATCCTTAATAAGGCCACCGCGCTTTCTGGTTGTTTTGATTCCAAACCCTAGACTACTCATACTCAAATCTAAATTCCATGCCACCACATCCTCGCATCCGCCGGAAAGCTCACTTCCTATGGCAATACCGCCACCGGAGCCCTTTACATCAAAGATTCTCACATGCTTGGTAGGACGATTCACCACATTGCCTTCTGGATTTCTGCCGGACTTTATCGCTATACAGTTATCCCCTGTATCAAAAGTACAGTCAAATATAGTTACATTGATAGAAGAGTCCGGATTCAGGCCGTCTCCATTGTGAATGCCACGGGTATTGATGTCACAGCCGTGTACAAGTACATTATCACAATAAATAAAGTGTACATTCCAATACGGACCTTTGCCTAAAGAAACATTAGAAATAACTATGTTTTCTGTATTGCGCATCTCAATCAATCTTCCCCGGAGTCTTCCGTTAATGGTGGCAACGCCTCTGTCAAAGGTAGACAGCTCTTCCTCACTCAGACTATCAATATAGTCCTTAGTAAATTCTATGGCACTTTCCTCCATCCGCTCCATCAAGGTGATACCGCCGCCGATGATGCTGCCTCCACGAATAATAATATTCCTGGTATTGCATGCACCATCCTTATCAATGTCTCCCACATTAATGAGGGACTGATAGCAAAGCATATGAAGTCCTTCTGACCTGGATGGCACCAAAGGTAAGTAATCATTAGGGTCAGTACTTCCCATAATGACTGCATCCTCTTCCAGATACAACTCTGTTCCACTTGGTAAAGTCAATGCCCCTGTTAGGTATCTTCCATTTGGGAAGTAAACCACTCTTCCATCTGCCTCATCCAATGCTTTTTGCAAGGCTTTTGTATTCAAAGTTTTACCATCACCCACTGCAAAATATGGCACCTGGGTAACATCAAGCCGAGAGCAAAAACCTGTTGTAGTAAAGACTGCTTTATCCAGCAACACTTTTTTACCACTCATACACAAATGCAGTACTGCTTCGTAGCTTGTATTTTCTTTTAAATTATAAAAGGACACATTTGTATTTTTTGTTTGTATGCACTGACCATCTGAAAGGGTAATTTCATAAAAATCTGCTTCCGTAAGGGAAGCCTCCCTTTCAAAATAAATGTACATTTCCTGTTCATAACAAACAGCATTTAGACCTCGTTTCATGGTAAATCCTTACTGTTCCGTTTTTTATTTTTGTTACCCTCAATTATACATGGGACTTCTCCTCGTATAATAAGTTTATAAGCAAGATAAAACCGCTTACAGACTTATTCTTTTTATGGTATAGAGGTAAGGACATCTAAGAGGCACTCCCCTCATCCAATTCCCTTCTATACAGTTAATAGTTACATTTTCAAAAA
>JAZQAT010000041.1:0-19382 GCA_045545375.1 Acetatifactor sp. | reverse complement strand
GTTACCATGATCGCACCTAAGGGACCCGGACATACCGTTCGCAGCGAGTATCAGGTAGGTAAGGGTGTACCTTGTCTGATCGCTGTTGAGCAGGATGCTACCGGCAAAGCACAGGATATCGCACTTGCATATGCACTTGGTATCGGCGGCGCAAGAGCAGGCGTTCTGGAGGCCAACTTCCGTACCGAGACTGAGACTGACCTCTTCGGTGAGCAGGCAGTTCTTTGTGGTGGTGTATGTGCTCTGATGCAGGCTGGTTTCGAGACTCTGGTTGAAGCCGGATACGATCCCAGAAACGCATACTTTGAGTGTATCCATGAGATGAAGCTGATCGTAGACCTGATCTACCAGAGCGGTTTCGCAGGTATGAGATATTCCATTTCCAACACTGCAGAGTACGGCGATTACATCACCGGACCTAAGATCATCACTGAGGATACCAAGAAGGCTATGAAGAAGATCCTGTCCGATATCCAGGACGGTACCTTCGCAAAAGACTTCTTACTGGATATGTCCGATGCCGGTAAGCAGGTTCACTTCAAGGCTATGAGAAAGCTCGCTTCCGAGCATCCCGCTGAGAAAGTCGGCGAAGAAGTTCGTAAGCTTTACAGTTGGAATAATGAAGAAGATAAGCTGATTAATAACTAATGTAAGATCAAACCTAAGTATATAAAGAAATGCCGGTCAAGCTTGCTTGCGCCGGCATTTTTTTATATACAGTGTTTGCTTCGCTACTCCTGAGCCAGCTAAAAAGCCTCCCACAGGTGCCCGCAATAATCATTGAAATAATGTCTTAGCGGCAGCGAGAAGATTCCCGCTGCCTTCTTAATATTTTGTAAGATATATCTAATTTGAACAATGAAAATCTGTTAAATTTGTATGTAAGAAACATAGCGGAAGGCTTCTTTTTGTGGTAGCATGAACATAACTTGATTATTAAGTCCGATACAAAAGAAGGAGGCTTTTAATACCATGGATAGTAAAGTGACAACGAAAAAGAACAAGTATGAAATTGACATGTGTAATGGCCCATTGCTGGGAAAGATGCTTGTCTTTGCCATTCCGCTGATGTTGTCAGGTATCCTGCAGCTGTTTTTTAACGCTGCAGACATCGTCGTTGTGGGACGGTTTGCCGGAAACGAGGCGCTGGCAGCGGTAGGAAGTACCAGTTCTCTCATTAACCTGCTTATAAATATGTTTATGGGCTTATCCGTAGGTGCCAATGTACTGGTTGCAAGATTCTATGGTGCCGGTCATAAGAAAGATTTGAATGGAATGGTACACACTGCCATTGCTACAGCGATTGTAAGCGGACTGATTCTGGTGATTGCAGGATGTGTTCTGGCAAAGCCGGCTTTACAGTTGATGGGAACGCCTGATGATGTCATCAATATGTCCATACTATATATGAGAATCTATTTCTGCGGCATGCCTGTAATGATGACTTATAACTTTGGAAGTGCCATTTTAAGGGCAGTTGGAGATACCAAACGTCCTTTATATTATCTGATGGTTGCCGGTGTAGTAAATGTCATACTGAACCTGTTTTTTGTAATTGTATTCCATATGAGTGTGGCAGGTGTAGCCTTAGCTACTGTTATTTCACAGGCTATATCAGCAGCACTGGTTATCAGATGCCTTGTTAAGACAGAGAGCGATTACAGGCTGAATCTCAAGGAACTTAGAATTCATCCGGACAAGCTGATTAAGATGATACAGATTGGCATTCCGGCCGGGCTGCAGGGAGCTCTTTTTTCCATATCCAACGTTTTGATCCAATCCTCGGTGAATTCTTTTGGTTCCATTGCTATGGCAGGCAATACGGCGGCTTCCAATTTGGAAGGATTTGTATATACTGCAATGAACTCTTTATATCAGACCTCCATCAGCTTTACAGGACAGAATTATGGTGCTATGAAATACAAGAGAATCGGAAAAATAATGATGATATCTCAAGGAATCGTAATTGTTGTAGGATTGGTCTTCGGAAATGCGGTATATCTGTTTAGTGATAAGCTGTTATTATTATATTCTTCCGATCCCGAAGTAATCCAAATCGGTATGAGACGTCTTGGTATTATAGCTGTAGCTTATTTTTTGTGTGGTATGATGGATTCCATAGTAGGTTCCCTTCGCGGTATGGGGTATGCCATTATGCCTATGCTGGTGTCTTTGACCGGTGCATGTGCGTTTCGTGTGATATGGATTGCAACGATCTTCCGCAGTATTAACACGCTCGAGTGTCTTTACTTGTCATATCCCATCAGCTGGACGCTTACTTTTTCTGTACATCTCATATGCTTTCTCATCGTGTACAGGAAGCTGCTCAAGAAAGGCGGCAGCAATTCAGTGGAAAATTAACGTTAACCTGGATGCTGTAAATTGAAACTTCAGGCAATGGGATTTGAAAAGTCATGGAAAAAGGTTGCATAAAAACATTTGTTCTGGTATGATAATAAAAGCTACTTAAAGGAGATGCAGACTACATAGACTGCCTAATAAAAAATGATTGCATACATTAAAGGGATTGTAGAAGATATTTCAGAAGACAATGTGGTATTAGATGTCCATGACATAGGATATAATGTTAAGATATCAGCAGATACAGCAGGCAGGCTTCCCGGCACAGGAGAGCTTGCGAAGCTTTACACTTATACATTGGTTAAGGAAGATGCTTTTCAGCTATATGGATTTCTCACCAGAGACGAACTGGAATTGTTCAAGCTGTGCATAACTGTAAGCGGCATCGGACCAAAAGGAGCACAGGCTATCTTGTCTGTTATGGATACGGATTCTTTGAGATTTGCGATTATATCGGGAGATGTGAAAGCTATATCCAAAGCGCCCGGTGTCGGTAAGAGGACCGCTGAGCGCCTGATTCTGGAACTGAAGGGCAAAATTACCATGGAAGATACTTCTATCGGGAAAGAAATCATATCCCAGGGTGGAAGTGTTGTTGCTGATACTGATCAGAAGAGAGAAGCGGTGGAAGCTCTTGTTTCCCTCGGATACGGACAGGCCGAAAGTCTAAAAGCCGTTAATTCTATTGAAAATATTGAGGAAATGGATTCAGGTACTATTTTAAAGGCAGCTTTAAAGAAAATTTTTTAAGGATTATTGATCATGGCCAGAAGAATGATAGAAACTAATTTTACGGAAGAAGATGTGAAGATAGAGGGTTCTCTCAGACCGCAGATACTTGATGACTATATTGGTCAATCTAAGGTAAAGGAGAACCTGAAGATATATATAGAAGCTGCCAAGTTAAGAAAGGATGCCTTGGATCATGTTCTTTTCTACGGTCCGCCCGGACTGGGCAAGACTACCCTGGCAGGCATCATTGCCAACGAAATGGGCGTACACTTGAAAGTGACCAGTGGGCCTGCCATTGAGAAGCCGGGAGAAATGGCTGCTATCCTGAATAATCTGGAAGAGGGTGATTTACTGTTCGTAGACGAGATTCACCGTCTGAACCGTCAGGTAGAAGAAGTACTATATCCTGCAATGGAAGACTTTTGTATTGATGTTATGATAGGAAAAGGGCCTACAGCTCGTTCTGTACGTCTTGATCTTCCTAAGTTTACGCTGGTAGGGGCCACGACAAGAGCAGGACTTTTGACTGCCCCCCTTCGTGACCGGTTCGGTATGCTTTATCATATGGATTTCTACACACTTCAGGAACTGAAACTGATCATCATCCATTCCGCTAAGATTCTTGGAGTAGAGGTCGATGAGAAAGGTGCCCTGGAAATGGCCAAAAGAAGCCGTGGCACCCCACGACTGGCCAATCGCATTCTGAAGCGTGTCCGGGATTTTGCACAGGTAAAATATGACGGCATGATCACAGAGGAGGTTGCCAAAACAGCCCTCGATATGATGGATGTAGACAAGCTTGGTCTGGACCGCATTGACAGAAACATCCTGATCACCATGATTCAGAAGTTCAGCGGTGGGCCTGTAGGCCTGGACACCCTTGCTGCTGCCATCGGCGAAGATGCCGGAACCATAGAAGATGTATATGAACCCTATTTAATCAAAAACGGACTGATCAACCGCACACCCAGAGGCCGGGTAGTTACTCAACTGGCATACACTCACTTGGGGATGGATTCCATAAACTGACTCCCTGTACGGAGAGTATCACCGGCAGTTAATTTTCAAATCAAAGAAAATAAAGCTTGCCACCTATCAGTATCTGGGATATAATCTATAAAAGAGCACAATTAAGCCCCGAAGCCTTTCGGGCGGATAGGAGTGACCAGTATGTCTTCGAAAACAGATACGGAAGTAATCATCAATGGTAAAGTTTATACTTTAAGTGGTTATGAAAGTGAAGAGTACCTGCAGAAGGTAGCGTCTTATATCAATAACAAAGTAAATGAATACAGTAAAATCGACAGTTTCCGAAGATTGCCTCTGGATACTCAGAATGTATTGCTCCAGCTGAATGTAGCTGATGATTATTTCAAGGCAAAGAAGCAGATTTCCTTATTGGAGGAGGAACTCCAGACAAAGGAGAAAGAACTTTATGACTTGAAGCATGAGTTGATTTCCAGTCAGATTCGTCTTGAAAATGCTGAGAATGCGGCAAAACAAGCGAAGAAAGAAAGCAAAGGGTAATGATTCTAAGAATAACCATACAGTCAAATAACTATGAACAAGGCTGTCCGTCATGCGGGCAGCCTTTCCAATAGAGGAATTTATATGAAAGAAAACAGTTTGAAAGAAACTTTGAAAAAGAAAGTAGAATTGTTGGCACCGGCCGGAAATAAGGACGCTTTCTACGGTGCCATACATGCCGGCGCAGATGCTGTATATCTGGGCGGCGATAAATTTGGTGCCCGGGCTTATGCAGATAACTTTACTACAGAGGAATTGGTCGAGTGTATTCGATATGCTCATATCTGGGGGAGAAAAGTCTATTTGACAGTAAACACTCTTGTGAAAGATAAGGAGTGGGACCAATTGTATGATTACATCCTGCCCTTTTATGAAGTCGGACTGGATGGAGTCATTATTCAAGATCTGGGTGTATTCCTGTATCTGAAAGAACATTTCCCGGGGATGGAGCTTCATGTAAGTACACAGATGACTTTGACAGGATCTTATGGTGCTGCCTGGATGAAAGAACTAGGGGCTAGCCGTATCGTACCGGCTAGAGAGCTGAGTCTTGAGGAAATCGAAACCATTAAGCAGGATACCGGATTGGAAATTGAAGCCTTTATCCACGGGGCAATGTGCTACTGTTATTCCGGACAATGCCTCTTCAGCAGCATTCTTGGAGGAAGAAGCGGTAACAGGGGAAGATGTGCGCAACCCTGCAGACTGCCCTATACAGTAGATAATGGGAGAAAGAAGAGACAAGCTGCAGAAGAATGTTATCCCTTGAGTCTTAAAGATATGTGTACGATCGAACATATTCCGGAATTAATCCGGGCAGGCATCGATTCTTTCAAGATTGAAGGAAGAATGAAAAAGGCAGAATATGCAGCCGGTGTCACAGCTATTTATCGCAGGGTAATCGACAGATACTATAAAAATCCACAGAAGTTTCAGGTGACTGCCTCTGAGCTGAAAGACTTGTCCGGTCTCTATATCAGAAGTGAACGTCAGGACGGCTATTATCATAAGCACAATGGCCCTGATATGATTACATTAATGAGTCCTGCCTATAGCGGCAGCGACGAGGACCTCCTGAAGCGAGTTCGTCAGGAGTATCTGGAACAGAAGCCGCGTCACATGATCGATATTTACGGAGAGTTTCACGTAGGAAACCCTGCAGTCATCACGCTTGCATGCGGAGAATATTCTGTGACCGTAAGCGGAGATATTGTTGAACCAGCCCAAAAGCAGCCTGTTACAAAGGAAAATGTGGAAAAACAGTTAAAGAAGCTGGGAGAGACATCTTTTACCGCGCATAGCATCTTTATACAGCTTGATGAAGAGGCTTTTTATCCTTTAAAAGCATTGAACGAGCTTAGAAGAAAGGCCGTAAATGCACTTGAGAATTGTCTGATAGAAGGATATGGACTGTGTTTTAGAAGAACGGCAGCTCCCCGGAGGAACTCATCAAACACTACCATAAATGAAAAGTATGAGAGTGGTTACAGCAAAGACTATGAAGGTCAGATAACGTTGGCAGTTCGAACGCCGGAACAGTTGAAAGCAGCTGTAGAATTAGTTGACCGCCATGGTCAAAACAGATGTATCAGAAGATTGTATGTAGAGGGAGATACCTTGCTTTCACAAAACAGGGAATCTTTGGAAATTCTAGCCGGTCTTTCCGGGCAGACAGAAATTTTTGCGGTGCTTCCCTATATCATAAGAAAAGCAGATAATCTTTACATGGAAAGAATTCTGAAGCTTCTTACAGAGGAGAGGATTTTAACAGGATGCATGGTTCGTTCTCTTGAGGGTTATGCTTATCTTGTACAGAATCATTATACCGGTAAAATTGCCTCTGACGCCGGATTTTATATTTGGAATCAGAAAACGCTTAGCTTTTGGAGTGACAGGTTGGATTCCTTTTGTCTGCCATGGGAGCTGAATGCAGGAGAGCAAAAGATGCTGCTCTCCATACTTTCAGGAAATAGCTCTATTATTCCGGAGAAGATTGTCTACGGACACATTCCCATGATGGTCACTGCCAACTGTGTATTTAAGACTACCGGAAAGTGCCTGAAACAGACAGGAGGTTCCGATTTGACAAGAATATCTGACAGATACCGGAAGAAGTTTACGGTAGCTGCCAACTGTATGCACTGCATGAATATCATATATAACAGTGTCCCGCTTTCTCTCCATATGTCACTTGATAAGTGGAAGGATTCAGCTGCTTATCGCATCGATTTTACGGTGGAAGATTACAAGATGAGTCTTGCGATAATGGAATACTTTTTGGAAGTCATCAATGGAAAAAACGGAAATCTTCCTTACACGGAATATACAACAGGTCACGAGAAACGCGGAGTGGAATGATTATGCTGACTTATATTCAAGAATATGTGACAGAACTGTCCAGATATACCATTGCATTTTTCATGGCTCTTTATACGCTGGAAAGCTTCCTTGTATTCAGTCATAGAATAAAACGAAAGAACGGAATCTATATCAGGCAGGGTCTGTACATTTTTATCATACAATTTCTAATGTTCGTTGACCTTGCACTTGTATCACGGAATCGGGATTATGTGTTTTTCTATGCTTTTGTACAAGTATTTATTTTTGTGGCTGTGAACATTGTTCCGCTCATTTACGAGAATTGTGACAGACTCCTGCTGAATCATATGTGCATGCTTCTTGGTGTGGGATTTTGTATGATTTCCAGATTATCTTTTCAGAAAGCGCTGAAACAATATGTGATTGTAATCATTTCCTTTGCTTTGGCAATGTTCATACCACTATTGTTAAATCGGCTTTCTTTTTGGAAGAAGCTGACCTGGCTCTACGCTGCAGTTGGAATTCTTCTCCTGGGAGGCGTACTCATACTGGGAGAAGTTACACACGGCTCTAAGATTTCCTTTACAGTTCATGAAGTGACTTTCCAGCCATCAGAATTTGTAAAGATAGTATTTGTTTTCTTTGTGGCTGCGGCTCTTTGGGAAGATATATCCTTTGGGAGGATTGCTGTCACCACCGTGTTGGCCGGGATTCAGGTAATGATTCTTGTAGTATCCAAAGACCTGGGCAGTGCTCTGATTTTCTTTGTAGCTTATCTGTTTTTGGTATTTGCTGCTTCCAAAGACTATCGGTATCTGCTGACAGGCCTTGCAGGGGGATGTTTAGCCGCAATAGGAGCTTATTTCATTTTCGACCATGTCAAGGTAAGAGTACTGGCCTGGCAGGATCCCTGGTCATATATTGATAATCAGGGATACCAGATTACACAGTCATTATTTGCCATCGGAAGCGGCAGCTGGTTTGGAATGGGGCTATATCAGGGCAATCCATCAGCAATTCCGTATGTGGAGGCAGATTTTATCTTTTCGTCTATTTGTGAGGAACTGGGAGTTGTTTTCGGTATCTGTCTGATCCTTGTGTGTCTTAGCTGTTTTGTCAGAATGATGGATAATGCCATCCGGCAAAAGGATCGTTTCCATCAGCTGCTTGTAAGCGGACTGGGCATCATGTATATCTTTCAGATGTTCCTGACGGTAGGCGGTGGAATCAAGTTCATTCCGCTGACCGGTGTCACACTTCCCTTTGTCAGTTATGGCGGAAGTTCAGTCATGACTACTATGATTATGTTCTTCATTGTTCAGGCGTTGTCCATGAAAGGATCCAAAAAAGAAGGAGAGAAGCATATTGTCGAAAAAAACACAAAAGCCTCAAAAGAAAAACCATCACAATAATGTCATCGTCTATTTCACCTGGCTCTTTTCACTGCTTTTCGTGGCAATGATCGGATACCTGGGTTATTTTACTGCCACGAGTAAACAGGAGATGATCAACAACAGTTATAATTCCCGGCAGGAAATATTACTGTCCCGAAATTACAGAGGAACGATCCTTTCTAAAGAAGGCGAAGTACTTGCTGAAACTATTCTGGATGAGGAAGAAAATGAGACCAGAAGTTATCCTTACGGCAGTTTGTTTTCCCATATCGTCGGATATGCTGCGAATGGAAAGATGGGCGTTGAAGCACTTGGAAATTATTATCTGATTAACAGCAATTCACCGTTATCAGAAAAGGCCTCCAATGATCTCGCCGGAAAGAAGAATCCGGGTGATACAATTTACACGACCCTGGATGTCAAGCTTCAGGAAGTTGCCAGCGATGAAATGGGGATTTATAAAGGTGCTGTAGTAGTAACAGAAGTTAAGACCGGCAAAATACTGGCCCTTGTATCGCAGCCTGATTTTGATCCTAATAAGATAACTGATATCTGGGAAAAGCTTGTCAATGATTCTCAGAGTTCTGTCCTGGTAAACAGAGCCACTCAGGGGTTGTATCCTCCGGGATCTACTTTTAAGATTTTGACAGCACTGGAATATATTCGGGAAAATCCCACAGACTATGATCAGTATCACTATGAATGCACTGGCGCATATAAAATAACTGATCGTAAGATAAGCTGTTACCACGCAATGAAGCACGGAAGTGTAGATCTTGCAAAATCTTTTGCAAAATCCTGCAATTCCTCATTTGCCAATATTGGGATGACACTTGACCGTGACCGGTTTGGGGAAACGTTGGATACCTTCTATTTTAACAGCAGTCTGCCACTTGGTCTCACACACTCCAAAAGTTCTGTCGTGGTATCCTCGGATACTTCTGATGCAGAGATGATGCAGGTGTCCATTGGACAGGGCAGCACATTGATTACCCCCATACATTTGAATATGATCACTGCAGCGATTGCAAATCAGGGCGTGATGATGAAGCCTTATGTGATGGACCGCGTAGTCAGTTCGGCGGGAATGGTCATCAAAGCTTTTCAACCGGAGAGTTGTGGGCAGGTAATGAGTCAGGAAGAGGTTTCTGTTTTAACGCAGCTGATGGCCGGGGTAGTGCAAAGCGGAACAGCCACTACACTTAAAAATGATATTTATACGGCTGCCGGTAAGACCGGTTCAGCAGAATACAACAGCAATGGTGACAGCCATGCCTGGTTTACAGGCTTTGCTCCGGTAGAAAATCCTGAAATTGCAGTGACAATTATCATTGAAGGAGCCGGTTCCGGAGGAGATTATGCAGCGCCTATAGCAAAGCGTATTTTTAATGCTTATTTTACAGGTAGGGCATATGGAAATAATTAGTTACTGTTTATTATTTAACTTATCAAAATGAAAGAAAACAGTTGCGCTATGCAGGAAATTGGACTATACTTTATGTTAGTCAATAGTGACACACCAAATCAGGAGGAATTGCAATGATTGAAGCAACAAGCTGTGGTGGTGTGGTAATTTTTCGTGGGAAGATACTCCTTTTGTACAAGAATTATAAGAATAAGTACGAAGGCTGGGTATTACCTAAAGGTACCGTAGAGCAGGGAGAAGAGTATAAAGAGACAGCCCTGCGGGAGGTTTTGGAAGAGTCAGGAGCCAAAGCTTCTATCATAAAATACATCGGTAAGAGTGAATATTCCTTTTCGGTTCCGGAGGATACCGTAGCTAAAGAGGTTCACTGGTATCTTATGATGGCGGACAGTTATTACAGCAAACCACAAAGAGAAGAATTCTTTGTAGATTCCGGTTTCTACAAATATCATGAAGCCTATCATCTGTTGAAATTTGCAAATGAAAAACAGATTTTGGAGAAGGCTTATAATGAGTATTTGGAACTCAAGAAGAATAATCTCTGGGGGAACCGGAAGTATTATTAACTCGAATGGTACAGAAGCTGCAGGAAATTTGCCGCAGCTTTTTTCCATATTTTTTGAATAAGCGAAAGCAGGAGGTATCCATGTCTCTAAAGATCAGTTTTCGCAATGATCTATATCGCAGTGACAGTATCACAGAGGATGATTTAGAACAAATCAAAAGTGATTTGGAAAAGAAGCCTTTTTTCACAAATGTGTATATTGTTATCCCTGCGGGCAATCAAAAGGATATGATAGAATTTGTTCACAGCAGGCAGCTTGCGCAGCCTTATTATCGGGAACGTAAGTTACATGTTATTGGAATTACAAGAACTTACAGGGAAGCCGTTCTTATGGTCAAAATAATCGTTCAGGAATGCCTGGATGAAAGAGGCGATTGTGCGCTCAGGGAGTACTTATCATGTTAGGAAGCCTTTTAAAGATATTATGCATATTTGGCTGGTGCCTGCTTTTTCTTTTGGTTTTTCTGGTCGTGGTGCTTCTTCTGGTAGTTTTTTATCCTGTAGCATACCGGGTAGAGGGACGAAAGGATGAGAAAAACCTGTTCTTGAAGGCTTGTGCGACGTGGCTGTTTGGCTTGGTTCGTGTAAGATATGAATATCCTTCTCCGGGAAAGGTAATTGTAAGAGTATGTTTCTTTACTGTCTTTGATTCCGGGAAAACGTCCGGAAAGAGGGCAGATAAAAAGAAAGAGTGTGAAACGGCAGCCGGTGATATGCATCCCTGTCCGACAGATACTCCTCAATCGGATGCCGGTTCTCAGACTGATGATAAGCCACATTCTGATCCTTTATCCGTTCAGTCTTCCAACCAACAGGATGCCGGAGAGGAAGATTCAGCAATTTCAGAGCGTTTACGGACTCTATGGGAAAAGATTATATACACAATCAGGCAGATATGTGATAAAATAAGAAAAATTTATGAGTCACTGGATTATTATCTTGCATTGATACAGGAAGAAGATACAAAACTTCTTTTCACGCATGTTATGATCCGGTTAAGGCAGATTTTTAAGAGTATCTGTCCACGAAAGATTTCAGGTGAGATTCATTATGGCACCGGATCACCGGACACAACCGGATACGGAATGGCCCTTTATGGTATTGTTTCCCCGTATTTGGGGAAGAATCTTACAGTAACACCGGATTTTGAAGAAAAGGTTCTGGAAGGAAAGCTCCAAATGAAAGGGCACGTTATCCTTGCAGTTTTAGTATATCATGGTCTCAGAGTTATCCTGGACCGCAGATTGCGTCACTTTATCAAAATGATGAAAAGGGAGGTCAAATAAATGGCAGAGAAAGAGAATCAGTTTCAGGGAGTGGTAGACTCTCTCCTTCGTGGAATGGATACGGTCCTGTCAGCCAAGACAGTTGTGGGAGCACCCACTCAGATAGGAGATACCATCATCGTTCCGCTTGTGGATGTCAGCTTCGGAGTAGGAGCAGGTGCAGGCAATAACAACCAGAAAGGTACCGCTTCCGGTGCAGGCGGATTGGGCGGGAAAATGACTCCCAGCGCAGTACTGGTCATAAAAGATGGTACGACCAGGCTGGTCAACATTAAAAACCAGGATTCTATGACAAAGATTCTGGATATGATTCCCGATTTGGTAGACCGTTTTACAACAAAAAAAGATTCAACTGTAACAGATCAGGAAGCAGCAGATATTGCTTTCCCTAAGAAAGAAGAAGCAGAAGAGAAGACGCAGGCCTAAATTGCCTTCCCTTCAGCCATGTATGTAAGAAGACACGCAGCTATTCGTAACACATTTTGCGTCTAAACATCATAAAATAATGGTAAGAACAGCAGCGGGCAGGCTCAGATGAAGAACAGGAAGCTGATAGGACTGATGGCATTTTTTACAGCGATAGGTATGGTGATAGTTATCATCATTTCCAGCAGACTGGCAATTTTGATGATTATTGCTTTGCTGCTGTTATTGGGTTATTGTTGTTTTATGGATTGATACCACAAAAAAGACTGTCAACCAAAACGGTTACAGTCTTTTAAAAATGCCGTAAGTACAATATTAAGCTCTTTCTACTTTACCGGACTTTAAGCAGCCAGTGCAAACGTGCATTCTTTTAGCAGCGCCGTTAACCTTGCACTTAACGCTCTTAACATTGGAATTCCAAATTGCGTTAGTTCTTCTATGAGAATGGCTTACGTTATTACCGAAATGAACGCCCTTACCACAAATATCACATTTAGCCATCTTGACACCTCCTCAACGTCTGCGATTTACGCTTAATATACACATCCAAAACAGCGAGATACACTCGCAACATTGATATATTAACAGAAATCCCCAAGAAAAGCAAGCCCTAATATTTCTTTTTTTTCTATTTTTTCAATTTATAGTTTCTTTTTTCCGGGAAACAATGTATAATGTAACATAGCGGCAGGAAAACAACCCCGGTCTGCCCGGCTGACCTGAAGGTCAGCTTTTGGAAAGCAGTTTTGGGGCAGTGTTACTGGTATACTGTATGTCCTTGCTTTATCCTAAAATTTGTAAACACCCAAACTACAGTACCACAATAATTCCTAATAAAATTAAACCAGGAGGTACCCGCAATATGAAAGGTTCTTCAATGAACACCCACATGGGCAGTATCGTCATAGATAATGAAGTAATCGCCCAGTATGCCGGCAGCGTGGCCGTAGAATGCTTTGGCATCGTAGGTATGGCTGGCATCAGTATGAAAGACGGTATTGTTCGTCTTCTCAAAAAAGAAAGTATTACAAGAGGCATCAATGTCTCCCTGAAAAACAACAAACTTACCCTTGATTTCCATGTAATCGTAGCTTATGGTGTCAGCATCATAGCAGTTTCTGATAACCTGATCAGCAACGTAAAATACAAAGTGGAAGAATTTACCGGTATTGAAATTGAAAAAATCAACATCTTTGTCGAAGGTGTTAGAGTGATTGATTAAGGAGGAACTACCCGTGGCTTTAAATACTATCGACGCTAAGATGCTGGCCAAAATGTTTTTAGCCGGTGCTAAGAATCTGGAAGTTAAGAAAGAATGGATCAATGAACTGAACGTATTCCCTGTTCCCGATGGTGATACCGGTACCAATATGACCATGACCATCATGTCCGCAGCAAGAGAAGTCAATGCACTGGGAGAAGGTATTACTATGGAATCCCTGTGTAAGGCAATTTCCAGCGGCTCTTTAAGAGGAGCGAGAGGTAACTCCGGAGTAATCCTTTCTCAGCTGTTCCGTGGCTTTACCAGAGGAATTAAGGAAGCAGATACCATTACCATAGCTGTCCTTGCAGATGCCTTTGATAAGGCTGTAGAGACTGCTTATAAGGCTGTTATGAAGCCTAAGGAGGGAACCATCCTTACCGTTGCTAAAGGTGCTGCAGACAAAGCAAGAGAACTTGCTGACAACGGTGCTGATAATATGGAGGAGTTCTTAGGTGCAGTGATAGAGCATGCACGCTATGTATTAAGTAAAACACCTGAAATGCTTCCCGTACTGAAGCAGGCCGGTGTAGTGGATTCCGGCGGACAGGGACTTGTAGAAGTCTTAAGCGGTGCTTACGATGCTTTTCTTGGTAAAGAGATCAATCTTGACTTTGATGCACAGCCTGCTTCTCGCCCGATTTCTTCAGTAAGCAATGAGTCTATGAATGCGCAGGCTGAAGCTGATATCAAGTTCGGATACTGTACAGAATTTATTATTCTTTTAAATAAGACGTTCAATATTAAGCATGAAATGGATTTCAAGGCATATCTTGAATCAATCGGTGATTCTATTGTATGTGTGGCAGATGATGATGTTGTTAAAGTACACGTACATACCAATGATCCCGGTCTGGCTATCCAGAAGGCATTGAAGTATGGTGCTTTATCCAACATGAAGATTGACAATATGCGCTTGGAACATCAGGAAAAGCTCTTTAAAATGAGCGAAAAGCAGGCTGCAGAAGGAAAGGCACAAGAAGCAGCCGCTCCTGCTGAAAAGCCAAAAACGGCGGTTGAAGAGCCTGCCAAAGAACAGGAGCCGCCTAAGCCGGTAGGATTCATTGCTGTTTCCATCGGTGAAGGCGTAAATGAAATTTTCAAAAGTCTTGGTGTAGACTATATTATTGAGGGCGGACAGACCATGAATCCTTCTACCGCGGATATTCTGGATGCAGTTGACAGGGTAAACGCAGAGACTATTTTTGTGTTGCCCAACAATAAGAATATCATTCTTGCTGCCAATCAGGCTGCAGAACTGATGACCGACAAGAATCTGCTTGTCATCCCTTCAAAGACCATTCCTCAGGGAATTACTGCCGTGATCAACTATGTGCCAGAGTTGTCTGTGGATGAAAATGAAGAAGCCATGCTTCAGGAAATCGGAAATGTAAAGACAGGTCAGGTAACTTATGCTGTCCGTGACACCATGATTGATGATAAAGAAATCAAGCAGGGTGA
Organism: Acetatifactor sp.; assembly: GCA_045545375.1. Classification (GTDB taxonomy): domain Bacteria; phylum Bacillota; class Clostridia; order Lachnospirales; family Lachnospiraceae; genus Acetatifactor. Next base: position 4,624 of record JAZQAT010000041.1, on the reverse strand, counting down.
CTTTATGGGTATCGGAGATAAAGGTATCCTTTCCGTAGGTAGGGATATGCTGTTTGTCACAGAGGAAATGGTATCTGAAATGGTAGATGAGGATTCTGAATTGATCAGCATCTATTACGGTGCAGATATCACCGAAGAGGATGCTGAACAGCTTCGTACCGATATCGAAACAGCTTATCCTTCCTGTGATGTTGAACTGCAGTTTGGCGGTCAGCCGATTTACTATTATGTTATCAGCGTAGAATAATAGTTATCATCTGAAAACAGATCCAGGGCCGGATGCCTTTGAGTGCCGGTCCTGTTTTATTTATGATCTAAGAAATCGTTGTTGTAATTGAGGTGAAAACGTGAACAACCAGACTCCTGTAATTGAAATAAAAGGTATTGGAGAAAAGACAGAGAAGCTTTTTCAAAAACTGAACATCTATACAGTCGGAGACTTGTTGGCTCATTATCCCCGAGACTACGAGACCTTTAAAGAACCGGTAATGATACAGGATGCAGTTCCCGGTGAAATATGTGCTGTCAGAGTATGTGTTGTAGGAATTCCCAACCTAAAAAAAATACGAAGCCTGAATATTCTGAACGTAAACGTCAGGGATGCATCCGGCGGCATGCAGCTTACTTTTTTTAATATGCCCTTCATGAAAAATCTTCTAAAAAGCGGAGGTTTTTACATTTTTCGTGGTCTGGTGCAGACAAGAGGTCCGATCAAAATCATGGAGCAGCCAAAACTGTATTCTCAGGAAGACTATACCAGACAGATGCAATTTATCCAGCCCAGATATGCCCTGACCAAAGGGCTTACCAATCAAGCCATCCAAAAAGCAGTGAAACAGGCCCTTACCTTTTATGAATTTGAACAGGAATATTATCCGGAAGAAATCATGAACCGCTATCATCTGATGTCTTACAGGGAAGCCATCTGTAATTTGCATTTTCCGTTGGATTATGACACTATGCTTCAGGCACGCAAGCGGATCGTGTTCGACGAATTTTTTTCTTTTTTACTTTTGCTTCAGAAAAATAAAGATGTAAATGCCAATATTCCGAATCTTTTTCCCATGAAAGATGTTGAGGAAATAAACAGATTTTTAAACAGCATGCCTTTTCAGTTGACGAAGGCACAAAGTAAGGTTTGGGAAGAAATTAACAGAGATCTCTCGGGAGATTACAGCATGAACCGGTTAGTGCAGGGAGACGTTGGCTCCGGTAAAACTATCGTGGCTGTTCTGGCGCTTTTAAAGTGCGTATGCAACGGATACCAGGGAGCTATGATGGCCCCCACAGAAGTTCTTGCAACCCAACATTATGAGACTATCTGCGGATACGTGGAAAAATATGATCTGTCTTTCAGGCCGGTACTCCTGGTGGGTTCTATGACAGCAAAAGAGAAGCGCAGTGTTTATGAGAAAATTGAATCCGGAGAAGTAAATCTGATTATCGGCACTCATGCTTTGATTCAGGATAAAGTAAATTATCATTCATTAGCACTGGTAATCACGGATGAGCAGCACCGTTTTGGTGTCAGACAGAGAGAAAAGCTGGCCCAAAAAGGTATGACACCTCATGTTCTCGTCATGAGTGCCACACCCATACCCAGAACTCTAGCAATCATTCTTTATGGAGATCTGCATATTTCTGTTATCGATGAACTCCCTGCAGAAAGGCTCCCAATAAAGAATTGCGTGGTCAATACCTCATATCGTCCCAAAGCATATGAATTTATTGCAAAACAGGTTTCTATGGGGCGTCAGGCTTATGTCATTTGTCCCATGGTAGAAGAAGGGGAACTGGAAGAAGCCGAAAATGTTATGGAGTATGCTCAGAAGCTGCGTGCAGCACTTCCGTCTTCCCTGGTAATAGAGCCGCTTCACGGTAAAATGAAGCCTGCTGAAAAGAACCGCATCATGGAAGCGTTTGGAAAGGGGCTGATTCATGTGTTGGTATCTACTACAGTTATTGAAGTTGGAATCAATGTACCAAATGCAGCCGTTATGATGGTGGAAAACGCAGAACGCTTTGGACTTGCACAGCTGCACCAGCTGAGAGGACGCGTAGGAAGAGGGGCTTTTCAAAGCTATTGTATTTTCATCAGTTCCAATGAAAAAAAAGAAACCATGCAGCGCCTGGAAATTCTCAACAAATCAAATGACGGCTTTTTTATCGCTTCTGAGGATTTAAAACTGCGCGGTCCGGGCGATTTATTCGGTATACGGCAAAGCGGAGAATTTTCTTTTCGTATTGGTGATATTTATTCTGATGCTTCTATATTAAAAGATGCTGCTGAAGCAGCAGAACAGTTATTAGAAAGAGATCCTGACCTGAAAAGCAAGGAGAATCAGCTTTTACAGCATCATCTTATCACCGCTTTTTCGAACTCTGTTGACTTTCGAAGCATATAACAGTAAAATAAGAATAAGTATGTATGTGAAAGGTAAGGAAATAAAATGGCGAATGGGAATACTTATGATGCCTCCAGCATTACTGTACTGGAGGGCCTTGAGGCGGTAAGAAAGCGTCCCGGAATGTACATAGGAAGCGTCTCCACAAAAGGCTTGAATCATTTGATTTATGAGATAGTGGACAACTCTGTAGACGAACATCTTGCGGGTTACTGCAGTGAAATCAAAGTAACATTGGAGGCTGACGGTTCTGCTACAGTCAGTGATAACGGGCGGGGTATCCCTGTTGGGATGCATGAAAAAGGAATCAGTGCAGAACGTCTTGTTTTTACGACATTGCACGCCGGAGGTAAGTTTGATAACAGCGCCTACAAAACCAGCGGTGGTCTCCATGGTGTGGGTTCTTCTGTAGTAAACGCGCTTTCCACAAGACTTACGGTACGTGTGAAATCCGGCGGATTGATTTACGAAGATAAATATGAGAGAGGTAATCCGGTCATTGAACTGGAAAACGGACTGCTTCCGGTAGTGGGAAAGACCAGAGAAACCGGTACCACTATAAACTTTTTACCGGATGATACGATTTTCGACAAGACTAGATTTAAGGAAGATGAGGTGAAAAGCAGGCTCCATGAGACTGCTTATCTGAATCCCAACCTGACCATCCTTTTTGAGGATAAGAGAAAAGAAACAGCTGAGAAAGTTACTTTCCACGAGCCTGAAGGGATCATCGGATTCATCAAGGACATGAATAAGTCAAAGGAAGCTGTACATGATGTCATTTATTTTTGCGGAGAAAGTGATGGAATTTCCGTAGAAGTGGCTCTTCAGTACGTAAATGAATTTCATGAAATCGTCCTGGGATTCTGTAACAATATTTATAACTCAGAAGGCGGAACTCATCTGACCGGCTTTAAAACCATGTTTACTAACGTGATCAACAATTATGCCAGAGAGCTGAATATTTTAAAAGAGAAGGATGCCAACTTTACCGGTGCTGATGTCCGTAACGGAATGACAGCAGTCGTATCTATCAAGCATCCGGATCCTCGTTTTGAGGGTCAGACCAAGACCAAACTGGATAATCAGGATGCAGCTAAGGTTGTAAGCAAGGTCACAGGTGATGAAATTGTACGTTTCTTTGACCGAAACTTAGAGACCTTAAAGAGTATTATTGGCTGTGCTGAAAAAGCAGCCAAAATCCGAAAGACAGAAGAAAAAGCCAAAACCAACCTGTTAACCAAGCAAAAGTTTTCATTTGATTCCAACGGAAAGCTTGCCAACTGTGAGTCTAAGGATCCTTCCAAGTGTGAGATTTTCATTGTAGAGGGTGATTCAGCAGGCGGCAGCGCCAAGACTGCCCGTGACAGAAGCTATCAGGCCATCCTGCCTATTCGTGGTAAGATTTTAAATGTTGAAAAAGCAAGTATTGACAAAGTACTAGCCAACGCAGAGATTAAGACCATGATCAATGCTTTTGGCTGTGGTTTTTCAGAAGGTTATGGCAATGATTTTGATATCAGTAAGCTTCGCTATGACAAGATTATCATCATGGCGGATGCGGATGTGGACGGTGCTCACATTTCCACATTGCTTTTGACCTTGTTCTACCGCTTCATGCCGGAGCTTATTTTTGAGGGACATGTCTATATTGCCATGCCGCCTCTTTATAAAGCTATGCCCAACAAGGGGCCGGAAGAGTATCTTTACGATGACAAGGCACTGGAAAAATACCGTAAGACCCATAAGGGATCTTTCACCCTGCAGCGCTACAAAGGTCTGGGTGAAATGGATGCACAACAGCTGTGGGAGACGACACTGAATCCCGAGACGCGTATGATGAAACTGGTGGAGATAGAAGATGCCCGTATGGCTTCTGAAGTGACTGAACTGCTCATGGGTACGGATGTACCGCCCAGAAGGGCATTTCTCTACGAACATGCTACCGATGCAGAACTGGATGTATAAGGAGTTAAAATAGATGGACGACAGAATAATCAAAACAGAATATTCGGAGGTCATGCAGAAGTCTTTTGTGGACTATGCCATGAGCGTAATCATCGCCCGTGCCCTTCCCGATGTGCGTGACGGCTTAAAACCTGTTCAGAGACGTACTCTCTATGACATGCACGAGCTGGGTATCCGCTATGACCGTCCTTATCGTAAGAGCGCCCGTATCGTCGGTGACACCAAAGTCGGAGGCCAAGCGGTCTTAGGAA
>JAZQAT010000040.1:0-2639 GCA_045545375.1 Acetatifactor sp. | reverse complement strand
ACAGGTAACAAATAAAATCGCCTCCAATCGAAAAATATGCTTTTAATTAAGGGCGCGAAGCGCCGCATTTTTCGAAGGATTTGTCAAGTGTTTTTGACAAAAAAGTGGGGGATTTTAATAAAAAAGGAATCTGAAAGCCTTCGTTTTACTGGCTTAAAGATTCCGAGAGATTATATAATTGACAGGAGGAATCTTATGAACAAACTTGGTATTTTTATGAACTTTTGGGAACAAAATTGGAATGCGGATTACAGAAAGTACATCAGAAAGGCAGCAGATCTGGGCTTTGATGTACTGGAATTCCAGGCACAGCCTCTTTTGGAGATTGCAGATGATACGCTGCGTGAATTAAAAAAATATGCAGATGAGTATGGCATTGAATTGACTTATAGCTTGGGGCTGGACAAGGCATATGACATTTCTTCGGATGATGCTGCGGTTAGAGACGGTGGTAAGGTATACTTGACCAATATTATGAAGAAGGTAGCGGTAATGGACGGAAAGCTGATCTCCGGTGTGAGCTATGCCGGCTGGGGAGTTCCCGCTATTGCGGATATCAATAAAGAACGCCTCACAGAAAACAGCGTAAACTGTATGAAAGAACTGACCAAGACTGCGGATCAGCTGGGAATTATCTACGCTGTGGAAGCGGTGAACCGTTTTGAAGGTGTGGTTTTAAACACTGCCAAAGAAGCCGTTAATTATGTAAATATGGTTGGCAGTAAGAACATGGGTGTGCTTTTAGACACCTATCATATGAATATCGAAGAGTTCTCCATCGGGGATGCTATCCGCACCGCAGGAGATAAATTAGTTGGTTTCCATGTGGGTGAGAATAACAGAAGCGTACCGGGAAGAGGACATCTTGACTGGGATGAAATCTTTGGTGCATTAAAATCCGTTGGTTATACAGGTCGCATCGTTGCGGAGCCGTTTGTTATGACCGGAGGAGAAGTGGGAAGAGACATTTATGTGTGGAGAAATCTGGTGGATGATGTATCAGAAAAGGCTCTGGATGAAGAAGCAAAGTTTATGCTGGCATTTGAGAAGAATATGATGAAGAAGTGGGGAATGTAAGATGGAGAAAAATAGGATTAAGCTGGCCTATTGTCCCACTCGCAGGGATGTGTTCAGCCGCGAAGAAGCCATAAAGTTCAATGAAGAAATCCGGCGTCAGATGGATGAATTTCCCGTGGATGTAGTGGATTTGGAAGGAATTAACGAAGAAAAGTTATTGTTTCAGGATAGTGATATTCAAACTGTGATAGATCGTTTTATGAAAGCCAAGGTGGATGCGGTATTCTTCCCTCATTGCAACTTTGGTTCTGAGAATAGGGTTGCCCAGGTAGCCAAAGCATTAAATGTTCCCGTACTGATCTGGGGACCAAGAGATGATGCACCGGATGAGAGTGGTTTAAGGAGCAGGGATTCCCAGTGTGGTATGTTTGCTACCGGAAAGGTTCTTCGCAGGTATAATGTACCATTTACATATTTGACAAATTCCTGGATCGGCAGTCAGGAATTTAAGGATGGCATGAATCGGTTCATAGCGGTTGCAAATGTGATAAAGGCGGTAAAGAATCTGAATATCCTTCAGGTATCTACCAGACCGGAACCCTTCTGCAGTGTGATCTGCAATGAAAATGAATTGATTGAAAGATTTAATGTACATCTGTATCCCATTACCTTAAATGATCTGGTTCTGGAAATGAAGCAGGTGGAAGCAGAAGAGCCTGCTGAATGGAAGGAAACCTGTGCATTTATCAAGAATCTGGACAGAGTTGGCAATGAAGAACAGATAAAAAAGGTGGCTGCCCTTAAGGTTGCAATGAAGAGGAAAGCACTTGCTTACGGATGCAGAGCCATTGCAATCCAGTGTTGGACGTCCCTGCAGGATATGGTTGGTATCATGCCTTGCCACGCCAACTCACTGCTGACAGATGAAGGATTGCCTACTGTATGCGAAACAGATATCCATGGAGCAATCACAGCAGTGATGATGCAGGCGGCCGGTATGGGTGAGTCTACCCCATTCTTTGCAGATATTACAGTAAGACATCCATACAATGACAATGCAGAGCTATTGTGGCACTGTGGCAATTTCCCATATTCCCTTGCAAAAGATAAAACGAAGGCGACGGTAGGCGGCAGTGTTTATCATGGCAATCAATATGGTATCTGTGAGTGGGAACTGAAAGAAGGAGATATTACTATTGCAAGATTTGATGGAGATCATGGAAATTATCAGTTGCTGATCGGAGAGGCTCACACAACGGAAGGTCCTAAGAATGTGGGCAGTTATGTGTGGATAGAAGTGGAAAACTGGAAGACATGGGAACATAAGCTGGTAGAAGGTCCATATATTCATCATGTTTCCGGCATATACGGAAAATGCGGTGAGATTCTTTTAGAGGCATGTAAGTATATTCCGGGGCTATCACCGGATGTGGTGGAACCAAGAGAGGAATTACTTGCTCAGAGATGGTAATTAGCAGCATATAATCTCTCGGAATCCTGAGTGATTATGGTCAGCACCGCTGACAATGAACATTGAAAAGTGAATATTATCCTAAAAAGATAAAAAAGGATATGAGAAATAGACATAACGGTTGTCGCTATGCCGGGAAAGGGTGTATAAT
>JAZQAT010000039.1:0-30773 GCA_045545375.1 Acetatifactor sp. | reverse complement strand
AAATATACGCCTGCCGGTTCTGATATCAGGATTACGGCTGAGAATATAGACGGCTTTGTTTCGGTGAGCGTTGCCGATAACGGAAACGGTATTCCAGATCATATAAAGCTCCGTGTGTTTGAAATGTTTTATACCGGGGATAACAAAATCGCAGACAGCCGCCGTAGTCTCGGCCTTGGCTTAGCATTATGTAAGTCAATTGTCAACGCGCACGGCGGAGAAATAACCCTGACGGATAATTTGCCTCACGGAAGCATCTTTACGTTTACTATTCCGTCAGGTGAGGTGAACATCAATGAATAAATTACAAATACTTGTGGTGGAGGACGACGCTCCTGTGCGCAATCTCATTACCACCACGTTAAAAGCACACGATTATAAACATATCATAGCCGAAAACGGTGAGGAAGCGATCCGTCAGGCATCCACCTGCAATCCGGATATCGTGCTTCTTGACCTTGGGCTTCCCGACATGGACGGTGTTGAGGTCATCAAGAAGATCCGCACCTGGTCCAATATGCCGATCATTGTTATCAGTGCTCGAAGCGAGGACAGCGACAAGATTGATGCCCTTGACACTGGTGCCGACGATTACTTAACTAAGCCTTTCTCTGTGGAAGAATTGCTTGCACGTCTTCGTGTAACAAGCAGAAGACTTGCTATGATGCAAGCCAATGCCGGTACCAATGAGTCGGTATTCACAAACGGTAAGCTCAAGATCGACTATGCCGCCGGCTGTGCCTTCATCGGCGAGGAAGAACTACATCTGACACCGATTGAGTATAAGCTGCTTTGCCTTATGTCACAGAACGTTGGTAAGGTGCTGACACACACTTTTATCACCCAAAAGGTATGGGGCAGCAGTTGGGATAATGACGTAGCATCGCTCCGTGTGTTTATGGCGACCCTTCGTAAGAAATTGGAGGCGGCACCGGATTCGCCCCAGTATATTCAGACTCATATCGGCGTTGGCTATCGTATGATGAGAGTGGAATGATATGAGTATAGATACAGAGGGGTATGTATGCTGGGTAAACGAGGAAGAAAGGGTTTTATCCTTTCACCAGGAACCCGGATATGAAAAAAAGAGTTTAGGGACAAAGAAGATTTTCAATTATTTTATATGACCTTGACCTCAAGCGGTTATAAAGTAATGTGAGGAATTATAATGGGATTTTGGATTTTTATGCTTGTGATGGATTTACTGTTTCCTGTCATAATGATAGTGATGGGGAGATATTTTATGAAAACATCACCGAAAGAAATCAACTACATATTTGGATATCGAACTAATATGTCAATGAAAAATAAAGATACTTGGTATGCTCCTTGTCATTGGCAAGGGTGAGGATATTGTTGCTACGGTCGGAATGGTCGTGATGGTTATTGATTTGATAATTCTCATAGCACCTATTTTCCCAACGGAAAAGGCACTCAAAAAGACTTTTGATAAGGATGGAAGCAGAAAGGCACAATAAGCGATGAAAACGAAATGGAAAGATACACCGACGCTACATAAGGTGATTACCGTATTTTCGGTTATCGTTAGCCTTGCAGTCGTAACGTTGGCAGTATTACAAATATTTGATATATGGACACAGGCGATCAATCTATGCATTCCTCTGATGGGAGTCAATCTGCTCTGTCAGACCTATATGCAATGGAACACAAGCCGCAAGACTGCACATTTCAGTCTTGGCTGCGCTGTGTTTGTGTTTGCCTGTGCAATAGCTGTGTTCTTTATCAAGTAACAGGAGGTTGCGTATGGACAATTTCTTTGTGCCTGGCATATTGGGCGTTATATTGATTGTATTAGGCATTATGAATATGAAGGGCAACATCTCCTCGCTTCATTGGTATCATAGACAGCGTGTTACCGAGGAGGACAGAAAACCCTTCGGTAAGCTCGTAGGACTTGGAACGCTGATTATAGGAATTGCATTGGTTATATCCGGGATTCTGTTTTGGATCTCGGAGGTAACTGCAACGGAGCTATGGCTGATCATCGGCTGTGTTATCACGGTTGTGGGAATCGTCGTTGGACTTGTCCTCAGTTTCTATGCGATGATTAAGTATAATAAGGGGATTTTTTGAATTCATAAGTGTCGCAGAAATGCGGCGCTTTTTGAATTTTATATCGAAAAACTCTGGACTTGTGAAAAGTGTTGTGGTATGTATTTGTGTTGCAAAAAGGAGGTGCAACGCACATGACAACACTTGAAGATTTATACTACGGCAACATCAGTCCGCATGAAAGGTACATCAAGCGAGGAACGAGAGTGGACAAACTCGTCAGGCTGATATGCAAGAACAAAGAAGAATTAAATTCTAGCCTCACAGAGAAGCAAAAAGAAACCTTTGAAAAGTTCAAGGACTGCACAAGTGAGCTGTCCTGCATTACCGAGCGTGAAGCGTTCAGTTCGGGATTTATCTTAGCCGCTCGCATAATGGTAGAAGTGATGCAAGGCTTGGAGGAGGTCGAGGATATATGAGAAAAATCATAATCCTTCTTCTCTGCTGTGGGGTGCTCGTGAGTATGGTGGGTTGCGGTGGCAACACCGCACCGCCGCCTACCGAAAGTTCGCCAACAACGATATCGGAAACGGTAATAACTGAACCGCCCACCGAAACAATACCGCCTATAACGGCGGGAGAACCGACAGAGAAAGAAAAAGAGCCTCTCTCGACCGAGAGTAAAGCTCAGGCAACCGAGCCGACTGTGACTGCCACAGAGCCGACAACAACGGCAAAGGCAACGGAAGAACCTAAATCTACGGTAACAACAAAACCGACCGAGTCATCGACGGCGGAAAATCCAAAGGATAACGGATGCATCACTATAGTGGAAACAGACGATCCGCCTACGGAAGAAATTATAATCCCACCCAAGCCGAGTGCTGACATAGTGGCACAGAAGGTTGCAGAATACATAAATAAGTTCCGCAACGAGCAGGGCGATGTCACCGCAACGGTCATCCCCGGACTGACCGAATACTGTAAATACCGATGCACTCAGCTTAAAACAAATTTTGCCCACGACACCGCTGACCAACGAGCAGCCGCCGAAGTCTTACAATACGGCGAATATGTTGACTGGTAACTATACGGTATCGAAGGCGAAGAAAATTATTATACCGCCAATGTGCGCGAAGCCATCGGCAAAGGCAATTGGGGTGGCACGGCTAACGAGATAGCCTACTCTATAGCAAACGGCTTTCGAAACAGCAAAGGACACTGGTCGTATGTTGGCAGCTCGAAGTACACCTATATGGCGGTCGGCGTGATGTATGACGGATATTACTGGTACGTCTGCGTATGTATGGACTCTGAAAATACAGACTTAAAATAAGCATAAAAATACCCACTGGATGCGGCGGTTCAACATAGAATTTTGCCACAACATCTGGTGGGTAATTTTTTTATTTGCCTTTGTAGCCGTTTGTTTTAACTGAAACGGCCTACGGGTCGATAAAACTATTTCTGTTCGATTGTACGGGGATTAATCGTTTACCTCAATGATTTTTAATGCTTCCTCCGCCGTTAATTCCCCTTTAAGATATTTATCCCGTGCCTCAGTAGCCGTATCGTTCCAAACATAAAAATCATCATAGGTTATGCCTTTGGGCGACATATAAATCTTACCGTCATTACGCTCATAACGGCGGTACATTTTTCGTTTAGCTCTGTCGAATGCTTCAACAACCTTATCAGTCAGAACCATCTTTTTATGTTTCAGACTCGGTGCAAGTTCCTTACAGGTCTTACCATCTTTAAGAACACGGTCGCAGTACTTGGTTACCTTGTTGGTTTTAGGAACAAAATATTTGCCGCAACATTCACAACGAACGATCTGAGGTTTGGCAGACAAAAACTGCATCAGCAGAAAAATATAATAATCCGGCAGATTACGAAAGAAATACCGTGCTGTAATTTCTCCTTCAAAAGTCAGTTCTTGTCTCAACATGATTTGCGAAAGGAAATAGTGCTCACCTTCTTCATCGATGGTGTTGCCGGTATAAATATTATAAAAAGTATCATTAACAAACAAATTGAAATCTACGATTGCTCGAAGCAGTGTCGGGAGCATAGTTTTTGTGATCTCGATGCTTACAATCGAATCATCAAAGATAGGAACGGCATCCTCAATCATAGTCCCCGTGAGCAATGAAGCAATCAAAGAATTTTCTTTTAATTCGTTGATCAGGGTATCGATCACCGAAACAAGTCGCTCATAATTGCCGCGAGCCTCTTTTGATAACTTGCGTTTACCTTCGACTTTGATGCTATCTGCAATTTCTTGAATGATATCTACGGCTTTTGAGTATGGTCCGAAGTTCAATGCGGTGGATATCAGACCAAAGGCGGTACACATTGTACCGCACACTATATCCGAGAGCAGGTATTGGATGAGATCGTGCTTGGCAGAGTACAGAAAATGACTGCCTTCGCAAGAGAGAACCCCGATGAATTTTATGCGATGGCAACCGAAAACGGCGAAGCTGAGGCTAAAAAATTCTATGCTATGGCAGAACGGCAGCGTAACAGCTTGGAGAGTCGTGTCAAGGAGATCGATAAGATTATCCGCTGTCTGTATGAGGACAGAGTGGTTGGTCGCATCACTCCAGAACGATACGATGAGCTGGCATGCGGATACGAGTTGGAGCAGACGGAAATCAAGCAAGAGCTTGAAAGTATCACGGCAAGAATTGCCGAAATGGATATGCGAGATATCTGCGTTAGAGAGTTCATTGCGAACGCAAAGGAAATTGTGGATATGGATAAACTGACTCCGAAAATCCTTCGGGCATTTGTCCTCCGCATCGACGTATATGAGAAAGCGGAGAAATTCTCACGCAAATGCGGAAACCCTATAGAAATTCACTATACCTTCCAACCAAAGCCTCGCACAACCTCCAAGACGGCGGTATCCACAATCGCGGTGATACCGATGGAACTGCAAATGGCAGCATTAAATGCCTGAAAACAGCAGTAACCGGAAGGCATTATGCCTTCCGGTTACATACCGCACCATTTACTCCGTTAAGAACAACGGGCAAAAATGTCTCCTGCTTTTTAAAATTTATAATATTAGATGAAAACACTTCGATTACAATAACTGCAATCCATATTCCTCGGCTTCCTTCATGGTCTCTTCAGGCCACAATGAGCACTGCACCTCCCCGATATGAGCTTTTCTCAACAGGAACATACAGATACGTGACTGACCGATACCGCCGCCGATGGTGTAAGGCAGTTCTTCGTTAATAACAGACTTCTGGAAAGGCAGCTCTGCGCGTTCCGGACAGCCTGCTTTCTCAAGCTGGGACAGAAGTGCATCCTTATCTACGCGGATACCCATACTGGACAGTTCCAACGCGATATCCAGAACAGGATAATATACAATAATATCTGCATTTAGTGCCCAGTCATCATAGTCCGGTGCACGGCCGTCATGAGGCTCGCCGTTTTCAAGCACATCCCCGATCTGCATGATGCAGACAGCTCCCTTAGCCTTGGTAATGTAATACTCTCTCTCCTTGGGAGTATAGTCGGGGAACATTTCCTCCAGTTCTTTCGTAGTGATAAAGAAGATATCATGAGGAAGGATCTCTTCTATGTAATCGTAGTGGATAGACATATACTTCTCGGTCTTACGCAGAACCTTGTATACCGTCTTAACTACTTTCTTCAGCGTATCTATGGTGCGCTCTTGTTTGGTAATGATCTTTTCCCAGTCCCACTGATCCACATAAATGGAATGAATATTGTCAACTTCCTCATCTCTGCGGATAGCGTTCATGTCTGTATACAGACCTTCACCGGGATGGAAACCATATTTTTTCAGAGCAAAACGTTTCCACTTAGCCAGGGAGTGAACAATTTCCGCTTCGCGGGCATTCTGGTACTTGATGTCAAAAGTAACGGGGCGCTCCACACCGTTCAGATTATCATTCAGACCGGAAGTGGGATCTACAAATAAAGGGGCTGATACACGCAGCAGATGAAGTCTTTCAGCCAGAAGAGACTGGAAGAAATCCTTTACTGTTTTGATGGCCACCTGTGTTTCGTAAAGGTTCAGTTCGGATTTATAATCCTTAGGGGTGCATAACTTAGGCATAAATGTTACCTGCTTTCTTTCTTTTCGTTACCGTGTGAACTGTAACTTTTATTCTGCTAATATTTAACCGCGTTTTGAAAGAATTTGCAATAGTTTTTACACATTTTTCCTGAAAAACTTTTTGCGGCATTCACTTGACATTTTTAAGCAGGTTATGCAAAATTAAAGTGTAACGACACCAATGGGTGGAAGCATGGCTGAAAGTGCAGGAATGCCGGGAGGTTGATATGGGAAGAAAGGTAGCCATCGGTATACAGAATTATAATGAAATCATAGAAAATAATTACTTTTATGTAGATAAAACTTTTTTCATAAAAGAGTGGTGGGAAAGCGGAGATTCGGTTACACTGATTACCCGTCCGCGTCGTTTCGGCAAGACCCTGACCATGAGTATGGTGGAGCAGTTCTTTTCGCTGAATTATAAAGGACGACATGATTTGTTTGATGGTCTGTCCATTTGGAAAGAAGAGAAGTTCCGTGGTTTGCAGGGGACTTATCCTGTCATCAGCCTTTCCTTTGCAAATGTAAAAGAGAAAAGCTATGAGATGGCAGTTTACCGGATCTGTCAGTTGCTGATGAAGCAGTATGAACAGCATTCTTATCTGCGGGAATGCGAAAAGCTATCAAAGGCGGAGAAAGCTTACTTTGAGCGTATGGCTTCGGATATGAATGAAGTGGAAGCACCGCTTGCACTTTATCAGCTTTCCGATTTTTTGTGCCGCCATTATGGAAAAAAAGTGATCATTCTGTTGGATGAATACGATACTCCGATGCAGGAGGCTTATGTACACGGATATTGGACGGAATTGGTGGAATTCACCAGAAGCCTGTTTAATTCCACTTTTAAAACGAATCCCTGGCTGGAACGTGCTATCATGACGGGAATTACAAGGATTAGTAAGGAATCCATTTTTTCGGATTTGAATCATCTTGAAGTAGTGACGACGACCTCTGATAAATATGCAGAGTGTTTTGGCTTTACAGAAGAAGAAGTATTTGCGGGTATGGATGAGTGCGGCTATACGAATAAAGATGAAGTGAAAAAATGGTATGACGGTTTTGTGTTTGGCGAGAAAAAGGATATTTATAATCCATGGTCCATTTTGAATTATCTTAATAAAGGAAAAATTGGCACTTACTGGGCTAATACCAGCTCTAACAGCCTGGCAGGGAAGCTTGTACGGGAAGGTAAGCCGGGAGTCAAGCAGTCCTTTGAGAAACTGCTGAAAGGAGAACACCTGCATATAGCCATTGATGAGCAGATTGTATATAGCCAGCTTGACGGAAATGAAAGGGCAGTGTGGAGTCTGTTCGTGGCCAGCGGCTATTTGAAGGTAATTGGTTATGAAGACTATCTCGATATACCGGTAGGTCAGAAACCTGTCTACGAGCTTGCAATTACGAATAATGAAGTGAGAGCTATGTTTGAGGAGCTGGTAAGCAGATGGTTCTCACAGGCGGATGAGGAATATAACGAATTTATCCGTGCTTTGCTTAGAAATGATGTTGAAAGTATGAACTATTATATGAATGAGGTTGCGCTTGCAACGTTCAGTTCTTTTGATACCGGGAAGAGGCCTTCTGAAAAGGCCAAACCGGAACGGTTTTATCATGGTTTCGTATTAGGACTGATGGTGGAATTACGGGAAAAGTACGTAATTACATCGAATCGTGAAAGCGGTTTGGGGCGATATGATATCATGCTGGAACCGTTAGCGGAAGATCTGGATGCTATCATCATTGAATTTAAGGTGCGCAATCCGCTGAAGGAGGAAACGCTTGAGGATACCCTGGCAACTGCGCTTTTGCAGATTGAGAACCGGCATTATGAAGCAGATTTGCAGGCAAGAGGAATACCGAAGGAACGCATCAGAAAGTATGGATTTGCTTTTGAAGGAAAACAGGTACTGATTGGTTAAGCAGCAGGTGCTGTCACACGAAATGAAAACGTGTGACAGCTTTTTTTGTGTGTTGACATTTCCGGCTATATTGATTTATATTAATTATAAATCTATTTATGCACCGATGCAAATTCAGGAAAGCTGATAATGTTGAGAGGAGGACGTTATGGAAAGAATCACAGAAAATTTAAGCACCCCGATCACCCACGAATGTGACGTGCTGGTGGCAGGAGGCGGTGTAGCCGGAATTGCTGCTGCACTTGCAGCCGTCAGACAGGGATCTAAAGTCATTTTGTTGGAGAAGCAGTTTATGTTAGGGGGATTGGCCACCGCAGGTCTGGTTACCATCTACCTGCCTTTGTGTGATGGCAAAGGACATCAGGTCAGCTTCGGTATCGCAGAAGAATTGTTTCATCTGTCCATAAAATATGGACACGAGGATAGATACCCGAAAGCATGGCTGGAAGGCGGCAGCATAGAGGAAAAGGCAAAGCAGAGATTTGAAGTCAGATATAATGCCCAGTTATTTGCCATTGCAGCAGAGCGGCTGTTGTTAGAGGAGGGCGTGACTATCCTGTACGGAACCTCTGCCTGCAATGTAGCTTTGGACAACGATAAAATTTCAGCTGTCATCGTAGAGAATAAGTCCGGCAGGACAGCAATCAAGGTGCAATCAGTAGTCGATGCCACCGGTGATGCAGATATCTGTGCAATGGCAGAAGAAGAAACAGCGCTTTTCGGACCGGGAAATATTCTGGCTGCATGGCACTATTACGAGCATGGAAATGGCTATGACCTCAGCATGCTGGGCTTTTCAGAGATTCCGGAGGAGGACAGGAAAGAGGAGACAAAGCCTCTGATTGACAGAAGATTCCAGGGAGTTGATGGTGAGGAACTCAGTGAAATGGTGCAGCTTTCTCATGAAAGAATTCTGAAGGAAGTGGTGAAGAAGCAGCAGGAGAATCCTGCTTATATGCCGGTTACTATTGCTACGATTCCCCAGATCAGGATGACCAGAAGAATCGTGGGCAGGTATGCTATGGATACTGCTGATGACAGGAAAGAATTTGAGGACAGTGTCGGAATGATCAGTAACTGGAAGAAGAGAGGGCCTGTATACGAGGTGCCTTATCGGGCATTGTACGGTTCTAAAGTAAAGAATCTGATTACCGCAGGAAGAAACATTTCTGCTACCGATGCCATGTGGGATGTGACCCGTGTTATTCCTGTCTGCGCTGTGACTGGAGAGGCGGCAGGTGTTGCTGCATCACTTACAGATGATTTCGGGGCGCTGGATGTAAGTTTGTTGCAGAAGAAACTGACGGATGGCGGAGTGAGATTATTTTACGATCAATTATAGAGAAAGAAAAGAAGAAGACGGCTTAAATGGACGATGTCTGTTTAAGCCGTCTTTTTACAGAATATCCAAGGCGAAGGAATTGCTGCAGGGCAGACACCGGATGGAAATTCAAAGTATAGCCGGGCAGGTGGGGTTTGAGGACTCCAGCCATTTTATTGCAATGTTTAAGAAGCAGACCGGAGTTACGCTTTATCAGTTCAGGAAAATGTGGTTGTAAATAAAGACCATTGTGACGGAAGATGAATATTGAGACTTGACAAACCGGAACAAATGTTCTAATCTATAAACAGAACATTTGTTCTGCATTTGCTATATTAGTATAAGAAAGGAATGAGAGAGCATGCAATATCCTGCGGCAGGTTATGAGATGACATTAATGGAGAAGCTGGAGATTCTGACGGATGCGGCCAAATATGATGTGGCATGCACCTCCAGCGGAGTGGAACGTAAAGGGAACGGCAGGGATATGGGGAACTGCCTGAAGGCCGGAATCTGCCACACCTTCAGCAGCGATGGAAGATGTATTTCCCTGCTTAAGATTTTATTTACCAACGAATGTATTTATGACTGCAAGTATTGTCTGAACAGGAAGAGTAATGATGTCCCAAGGGCAACTTTTACGCCGGAGGAGGTCTGTATGCTGACCATGGAATTCTATCGCAGGAACTATATTGAGGGTTTGTTTTTGAGTTCGGGAATTATTCAGAATCCGACCTATACAATGGAACTGATTTACCATACTTTATTGTTGCTGCGCCGCAAGTACCGCTTTAACGGATATGTGCATGTGAAAGCCATACCGGGAGCTGATGCGAGGTTGATTCAAAGTGTGGGATTTCTGGCGGATAGGATGAGTGTGAATCTGGAACTTCCGACGGCGGAAGGGCTCAGGGAACTGGCGCCAAGCAAGCATCGGAAGAATATCCTGACACCAATGCGGCAGATTCAGAATGGTATCCGTGAGAACAAAAATGAGTTGGTGGTGTATCGCCATGCACCTCATTTCGTGTCAGGCGGGCAGTCTACCCAGATGATTATCGGGGCTACACCGGAGAATGATTATCAGATTTTGTCGGTGGCCGAGAACCTGTATCAGAAGTTTGAATTGAAGCGAGTGTTCTATTCTGCGTTTGTTAATGTGAACCGTGATGCATCTCTGCCCGCGCTGCAAGGTGGTCCGCCGCTTCTTCGGGAGCATAGGCTGTATCAGGCTGACTGGCTGCTTCGATTTTACGGATTTTCGGCAGGAGAACTGCTGAATGAGAAACGACCGTTCTTTAATGTAATGCTGGATCCCAAGGAAGACTGGGCGGTGCGTCATCTGGAGTATTTTCCGGTGGAAATCAACAGGGCACCTATGAATATGCTTTTGAGAGTGCCTGGTGTGGGAGTGAAAAGCGCACAAAGGATTGTGGCGGCCAGGAGGAGTACGAATCTGACCTTTGCGGACTTGAAAAAGATTGGTGTGGTACTGAAAAGAGCTCTTTACTTTATTACCTGCAGCGGGAGAATGATGTATCCCACTAAATTGGAGGAAGATTATATTGTAAGGAATTTAACCGATGAGAAGGACAGGATACGGTTCGGCAATGATGGGATGACTTATCGGCAGATGTCGTTGTTTGACGATAACTGCTTTACGGGACTTCCGGCTATCGATGACAGACTGCAGGTTGCATCGGGGCAGTTGTAATGGTACTGCAAGAGGAGGATTTGATGATTGTATATCAATGTCAGGATTCGTTGGAAAGTATTTTCACGGCAGTCTATAATGCCTACGAAGAGCATCGTGACCATAACGATACCAGAATCAGTCTGGATGAAGAATACTATTTGTTTGCAGAATATATTCCGGTGAAAACAGATATAGAAAAGGCGGCAAAAGTCATACGGACTTTGAAAAAACGGTTCGGAGAAGAGGACTATCTTTCAATTTGCCATGCGCTGTCCTCTCCGGATGGAGATAAGGCTCATGTTGTCTATCAGACCATTGTAAAGGGGTTAAAGGGAAAGGTGCGTCCCGGGCACCTGCTGGACAATCTGGCGGATAATGACTGCAGCAGGACATTTTCACTGGCCAGATCTGCCGGACGGGAAATGAGCCATTTATATGGATTTCTGCGCTTTCAGGAGGTGCAGGGCGGGATTTTGTATGCCAGGATTGGACCCAAGAACAATCTGATGATCTTTCTCATGCCTCATTTTGCAGACAGATTTCCAATGGAAAATTTTGTCATGTATGATGATAATCGCGGTATCTTTGGGATTCATCCTGCCGGAAAGGAGTGGTATCTGGCCTATGGGATGGAAACCGATCTTGCCGGCGAGATGCTGAATATTTCTGAAGGAGAAAGCAGGGTGCAGGAACTTTTCTGCCATTTTTGCCGCACTATAGCGATTAAGGAGAGGGAGAATAAGAAGCTGCAGCAAAATATGCTGCCTCTCAGGTTTCAGGAATACATGCCGGAGTTTAACCGAATCAAGCAAGCCCCCCGTTTCAAGGGCATGGAACCCTAAACGGTGGGTAGGGGACTTGCTTGTGTCAGGCGGAAAAGGGAAATTGACTACCTGCGCAGGATAGTGTACTATGGAAGCAGAAGTTTTATCGGAGTGGAAGGAACTGGTTTCTATGGAGGAAATGAAAATATCGGTGCGCAGGTTGGTGGAATTTTTGCTGAGACAGGGAGATATCGATAATCGTCATCTTGGTGCGCCGGAAGATGCCATGCAGGAGGGAAGCAGGATTCATCGGATGATTCAGAAACGCATGGGCGGAGATTATCAGGCAGAAGTATTTTTGCGGTACTCATATCCTACAGATAATTATATGCTGGTTGTGGAAGGACGGGCTGACGGTGTTATAGACATTTCCGGGAAAGATACCGGAAATGATTCCGGCAGGGATGTGACCATAGACGAAATCAAGGGTACTTACCGTGATGTAGCCCGAATGAAGGAGCCGGTCTTTGTTCATCTTGCACAGGCCAGATGCTACGCTTATATGTATGGTGTGAAAGAAGAACTGCAATCCGTCAAAATCAGAATGACTTATTGTAATATTGATTCGGAGGATATTCGCTACTTTTACGAAGAACATACCATGGAGGTATTGGAAGAGTGGTTTCTGTGGCTGGTAGAAGAATATAAGAAGTGGTCTGATTTTGAGTGGGAATGGCGTAAGGTGAAGAAGGAGTCCATTGAAAAGCTGGCATTTCCTTTTCCTTACAGAGAAGGGCAGAAAGAGCTGGTGACTTATGTGTATCAGACGATTTATCACCAGAGGAAGCTGTTCCTGGAGGCACCTACCGGAGTGGGAAAGACTATATCCACGGTATTCCCGGCAGTAAAAGCGGTGGGGAAAGGGCTGGCTGACAGAATTTTCTATCTGACGGCTAAGACTATTACCAGGACGGTAGCAGACGATGCTTTTAAGATTCTGAGAGACCATGGATTGCGGTTCAAAAGTGTGATTCTTACAGCCAAGGATAAGATCTGCTTCATGGAGCAGGTAGAGTGTAACCCGCAGCAATGTCCTTATGCCAAAGGACATTACGACAGAATCAATGACGCTGTGTATGATTTCCTGGTTCATGAGGAGAGCTTTTCCAGGGAAAAGGTAGAAGAGTATGCCAGGAAGTATACAGTGTGCCCGTTTGAATTGTGTCTTGATATGAGTCTGTTTGCAGATGGTGTCATATGCGACTATAACTATCTGTTTGATCCCCATGTGTACTTAAAGCGGTTCTTTGGAGATAATTCACAGGGAAATCATATTTTTCTCATAGATGAAGCTCATAACTTGCTGGAACGGGGACGGGAGATGTACAGTGCTTCCCTGATTAAAGAGGAGTTTTTGGAACTGAAGCGGGGGCTTGATAAGGAAGAGACAGATTGTGTCCTGGTGAAGGAAGGCTACAGAGGATGGATTATGAAGCAGCTGGAAGCGTGCAACAAGCAGATGCTGGCGTTGAAGCGAGAATGTGAAGACTATCAGGTGGTGACCCAAATCGATCCTTTCGTGAATTCGCTGCTTCGGCTGCACGCAGCCATTGACAGTTATCTGGACGAGCAGGAGGAAGGGCAGCCGGAGATAAAAGACCAATTGATGGAATTTTATTTTAAGATCTGTCATTTCCTGGATATTTATGAGCGGGTAGATGAGAATTATGTGAAATATACCCAGATTATGGAAGATGGAAGTTTTCTGTTGAAATTGTTCTGTGTAGACCCATCCAACAATCTGAAAGAGTGTATGGGAAGGGGGCGGAGTAGTATCCTCTTTTCGGCTACATTTCTGCCGATACAGTATTATAAGGGACTTCTGGGAGGGGAGAAAGAAGACTACGAAGTGTATGCCAAGTCGGTATTTCAGCCCGAAAAACGGGCGCTTCTGGTAGCAAGGGATGTTACCAGTAAGTATACCAGGCGTTCTGAGGAAGAGTTTCTGGCGATTGCCAGGTATATAGAGGAGATTGTAACGAAGCGCCGTGGCAATTATATGGTGTTTTGTCCTTCTTATACATTTCTGCAGAATATCTATGATATTTATACGGAACAGTTTGCATCGGAAGGGAAAGAGTGCATCATTCAGCAGGACTATATGAACGAACAGGCCAGGGAAGAGTTTCTGGAATATTTTCAGGAGGAGACAGATCATATACTCATTGGTTTCTGTGTGCTGGGCGGTATCTTCAGTGAGGGAATTGATTTGAAGAACGACAGGCTCATCGGTGTCATGATTGTTGGGACAGGGATTCCACAAGTGTGCCAAGAGAGGGAACTTCTAAAGAATCACTTCAATAAAAACGGTGAAAACGGATTCGATTATTCCTATCGATATCCTGGAATGAATAAGGTGCTGCAGGCTGCTGGCCGGGTTATCCGTACTGCTGAAGATGTGGGTGTTATTGCACTTTTAGACGAGAGATTTCTCCAGTATTCCTACCAGAAGATGTTTCCCAGGGAATGGGAGCGCTTTGAAGTCGTTACGGTGGATACAGTAGGTAAGCAGGTAGAGGACTTTTGGAATCGAGTTATCCACAATTGATGGTGGAAAGGCATGTCGGAAAGTGGAAAGACAGGGTTCACATAATGTTTTGACTGTAACCTTTTTATGTATTCCGAACAAATGTTGTAAATAGACGTAAAAAAACAGATTTGACGCTAAAAAATGCAGGAATGAGAGTGATAAAGCAGTTTTTTGAAATGCACAAATATATGTGGATAACTCTGTGGAAATGGTGGATTTCCTCAGAGTCCATCGACAAAAACCGACAGTGGATACTTTTGAAAGGCCTGTTTTGACTTGCAGGACAAGTTGCAAAAATAGCCGCAGGTAGTTTCAAAGTTATGTGAAGTGATTATGGCAGGACAATAGTTGTTATGTAAATATGTGGATTTCCTATTGTGGAAGATGTGGATAATGTGGACTAACAGAAACTGTTATGTTCTACAGAGCTTGACTGGTGTGAGGATTTTCTATTTAATCTGGAATATCTGCAGTATGTGAACAGAATTTATGTGCTGCAAAAGCCCATCTACTACTACGTAAAGACCAAAGGAAGTCTGGTAGATACCAGGATTGATTTACATTGTACCGTCAGAACCAAGAAGCTTTTGTTTGATTATTATAAGGATCTTTATCAGTCATTGGAATTGTATGAGAAGAACAAACTGCGGATTCAGACATTTTATCTTGAATTTGCCCGGGATAAAAAGAGAAAGAGTGAGCATGTAAAATTGGCTTAGGATTACTGAGGTATGCTAATCGCTCTGTCGTACTTAAACTAGTGCGAAAGGGCGATTTTTAATACGGGCGCGGCATTATTGGATGCAATCGTGTTGGCGGTAGTGTCCAAAGAACGAATACAGCAGTTAGATAACAGGGAGAAGAGCAAGCGTATGAAAAAGTTTATGAAATTCTGTGCCGTTGCAGCAGTTTCCATGATCATCATCGGATTCCTGCTGGCTGCAGTGGTGAGTGTAACCAAGGGGACGGAGTACCTCAATGATTTTCTTCGTAATGTGACGGATGGTAAGATCGTTACCTTTATTACCTGGATGGAAAACGCCGAAGAATGGCAGGACGGAGGAAAAGAGCTGCTTGAGGGTGTAGGAGAAGGAGCAGGTAATCTGGTAGAAAGTGTTATTACAGGATATGAGAATTTTGAAGGATATGATATTGAAGATTCCACCATGTTTGATAACGATCATGCCATAGAAAGCGGCAGCCTGGAACGGGAATTTAAGGATTTGAGAGCCACTAAGCTGAATATTGAACTGGGGGGATGTGAACTGGATATCCAGCCTTCTGATGACCAAAATATTCGCATCATCACGGAAGATATAGGGAAATTTCAGGCTTATCAAAGGGATGATGAGCTGAATATCAAGGCTACCAGGAATGCAAAGGAAGATTCACAGAACTGCAAGATCATGCTCTATCTTCCCGAAGGGTATGCCTGGGAGAAAATTGATGCAGAAGTGGGAGCCGGAGTCATTCGCATTCAAAATCTGGCAGCTAAGGAAATAAATCTGGAAGTGGGGGCAGGACAGATACTTGCAGAATATATGGAAGCAGGAGACCTGGATATCTCAGTTGGTGCCGGAGAAGCCAGACTGGATAATATGAAGATACGTGATTTAGATGTCAGTGTAGGCATGGGAAATTTTGCGGCTGCAGGTATTGTGGAGGGAAAAGTCGATGCAGAGTGCTCCATGGGGAATCTAACCCTGCAGCTTGCTGCCGCCCAGACAGACTATGATTATGAAATTGAGTGTGTTGTGGGAAATATCAATCTCGGTGATAAAAAATACAGCAAAACGTCAGGAGAGAGAACCATTGATAATGGAGCCGGTCGAAAGATAAGTCTTGAGTGCTCGATGGGAAATATCCAAGTGAAATTTGACAAATAAAGCAAAAGGAGGGCTGGCATGATATGTTACATATCCGCCAGCCTATATAAATATTTTTCAAAAAGAACGCCTTCTTTTTCAGGAACATTCGCCTCTTCGGAACCGCGAATACAGAGGGAGATGAAGTCAGCAGCCTTCTGTACGGACTGAATCAGCGGGACTTCATGGAGAGCGCCGGCGGCCAGAATAGATGCGAAGATGTCACCGGTACCATGCCAGCATTTTCCCACAATTTCAGTAGAATAGACAGATCGTTTTCCGTTTTCCCATACATAATTGAGGAAGCGCTTGTGGTCGACAAGCCCCGTAATTACAATGCGTTGTCCGTCACTTCCGGTGGTTTGTGCATGTCCGGAGTCCAGTTTCCGGCAGATGGCGGTGAGTTCGTAATCTGCAAAGCGTCCTTCTTTATAAGGGGTATCAGTGAGCAGACAGGCTTCTGTAATGTTGGGGGTCAGTATATCTGCCAGAGCAGCCAGTTCTTTCATTTTCTCGCAGTGTTCAGGCGTTATGGTAGAATAAGCTTTTCCGTTGTCACCCATCACAGGATCTAAGAGGAAAAGTGGCTGGGCGTTTTCTGCTTTCATCATGGGGCTTCGTAAAAAGTCCCTGACGATTTCTATCTGCGCCACACTGCCAAGAAAGCCGCAGTACAAACCATCAAAGGTTGCTCCTACCTGTTCCCAGGCATGCAGATATTCCCGCATTTGTCCGGTATAATCATCGAAATGGCAGACCGGAAAGCCGAGATGATTGGATAAAACAGAAGTAGGCACAGGGCATGCCTGTACCTTCATCATACTGATGACCGGAAGGGCAACTGTTGTAGAACAGCGTCCGTATCCGGCAAAGCTGTTGATCATAGCAAGCCGGGGGATTCCCCCGGCTTTTGCCTGTTTTGTATTTTGAATCATACTTTTTCTACCTCAGGTGTCACCTGGATGAACAGACCGGACTTTTTCAGTGCCGGGCGCAGTGCCAGATAAAATATTGAAGCGGCGATAACTGCCACGATAGCATTGACAGTAGTAGTTACGGAACTCCATTTTGCAAGCAGAGAAGAGATTTCCTGCGGAACGCCCAGCAGGTACATCTTGTAAAAATATCCTACCAGCGGGTCTGCAATAATGTTAAAGGCCATTCCGGCGATGCTGGCTAACACAGTAGATGTGGCAACATATTTCGGACTGTGGGCGCGGCTCAGCTTGCAGATCTTATGAGCTACCAGTCCTACGATAAGGCCAATGAAAAGCTTGAGCAGGAAGGTCTTAGGAGCACTTGTTACATAGGCAGTGGTCAGATCACCAATGGTCATACCAACGGCACCTGCCAGACCGCCCCAGTAACCACCCAGCAAGAGAGCAGCCAGTACACAGAATACATTGCCGAAGTGGAAGGCTGTTTTTTCAGGACCTACCGGTATATCAATTTTGAAAAAAGCAAAACCAATGTAGCAAAGGGCTGCCATGAGTCCGGCCAGTGTCAGACGTTTGATATCTGCTTTTTGAGCAGAAACCTGCCCAACAACTGCATTATACAGTCCTTTTATGGCCAGCATTACTGAGATGAACAGTAAGGTCAGGCCATAAGAATAAGGTTTCTCCAGCTCAAGCTTTTTGTCAGATAACTCAGTTTTCTGCGCTTTCAGGGCATCCAGATCTCCGGTAGCCGTCTTCTCTTCGATGGCAGTAATCTGTGCTTTCACTTCAGATAACAGTGTTCCTACCTCGGTTGATTGGGCATATGTAGTATTGTGGGCATATACTGACCAGATAATACTTACTACTAATAATACCAGACCGACAATCAGCAGTCCGTAGCGTTTCTTTTTTTGCATAATTCAACTCTCCTTTGAATGACAGCATCCGTACTAAAAGGTAAGACGGAATGCTTTTTTGTGTTGGTAAGAAGATATCATAGTATTGGTATGCTTGAAAGTGCCAGAACAGAACTTTTTTACCAGTCCAGTTTCAAACTAAACTGTAATGGGATGGATATTCTGGATAATATAGGCACTGGCAAAATGGATGAAAAAGGTATAAAATAAGCATGAAGCATGACACCTATCAACTGAAATGATTACAGTTTAATTTGGAATGTGAATGAGGAGAAAATGGACAAGAGACAGAAGGGGATGTGCACTGCGCTTTTGCTGACAGTTTTTTTGCTGACAGGATGTGGAAAGACGGAAGAAACTATCTATCAATATGAGCCGGATATTGAGTTGCTTACCGAATCAGAGGTGGAGTCAGCCATTGGAACGTTGGTGCAGGAAGAGTCTATAATTGCAGAGAAAGAGACGGAAACACTAAAAGAAGCGGAGGAAGAGCCGAAAGAATCGGAGATCCAGCTGATGATGGTCGGAGATAACCTGATGCACATGGGGATTGTTCGGACCGGAAAGCAGGAGGATGGAAGCTATAATTATGATTTTCTGTTTACAGGCATAGAGGATTTCCTGGCGGAAGCAGAGATTAAGATGATCAACCAGGAGACTATTTTGGGCGGCAATCATCTGGGATTTTCCGGTTTTCCCTATTTTAATTCGCCTACCGAAGTAGGTGATGCCATAGTGGAGGCCGGGTTTAATGTGGTACTGCATGCCTCTAATCATGCGGCAGATAGGCAGCTGGAAGGGCTGAAGCATTGTATAGAATTCTGGGAACAGTATCCGGAGATGACTATGGCAGGTATTCACGAAAAGGGAGAGTCCCCCATTCAAATATTGACGATTGGCGAGATTGACTTTGCCATATTGAATTATACTTATGGACCTAATGTGGAAACCATACCGGAAGACATACGAGGCTATCTTGACGTGCTTTGTAATTATGATGAGACAACCGGAAGAATGAATTATACCGGCTTACATCCTGATGTGTTGACGGATATTGCCGAAGCAAAGCAGATGGCTGATATTGTCATCGTGTGTCCTCACTGGGGCACGGAATATACTACTGAGCCATCTTCCTATCAGCGGAAGTTTGCACTGCAGATGGTAGAGGCAGGCGCAGATATTATCATCGGTACCCATCCTCATGTGGTGCAGCCTGTGGAGTGGATAGAAACTGAAAACGGGAACAGGGCGCTCTGTTTTTATTCACTGGGTAATTATGTTTCTACCCAGAAAGAACCTTTGTGCATGTTGGAAGCTATGGCCTGGATCAACTTTCGCGTGACAGAGGATGGCATCAATATCGATGAGGAAAAGACAGGGGTGATTCCTATGGTCTGCCATTATACAGCCGATCCGGTTCGTCTGGAAAGCGTGTATCTGTTGGAGAATTATACGGAAGAAAAAGCCGCTTCCCATGGAATCAGAAGCTACGGAGGCGTGGAGCTTTATTTAAGCGACCTGCAGACCTGGAGCCGGGAGGTGTTTGGAGAGAATGTTCTTACAGCACAGCAGGTACTTGCTGAGTAGGGATTGGCGTTATAAAGATGCAAAAAACACTTGACAACAGTTTAATGCACCACTATAATAAAGTAAATTAAAACAAGTCACAAAGACAATGACGGAGACAGTACATTTATTCCAAAGTTACAGAGAGCCGCGCAAGCTGAGATGCGGTACCGGTAGAATTTGTGTAAGATCCCTCCCGAGTCGCAGCACCAAAGTCCGATAGATTAGGAACATTCGGGCCGGTAGATGCTGACGGGTTCCTCCCGTAACAGAGGACGCATATGCTGGTATGTCGTAAATGGGACGAAAGTAATTAGTAGCTTCTGCCGTTTACGGTAGGAGCTTTTTTGATACCTGAAAGAAGTGCTTTGGGATAAGGATTCCGGAATGGGACAAAGAGTAACTGACAGCCGGCTGTATGCGTACAGAGCGGCTGTTTTGTGTTCTTTTGGATTCTTATGGATAGAACAGGCATTTTGCAGAAAGAGGAGTAGCAGATGAAAGATACGATTGAAATCAGATGGCACGGAAGAGGAGGCCAGGGCGCCAAGACGGCAGCGCTTTTACTGGCGGACGTAGCCTTTAAGACAGGAAAATATGTGCAGGGATTCCCGGAGTACGGTCCGGAGCGAATGGGTGCCCCTATTACTGCGTATAACAGAGTCAGTACAAACCCTATTACAATTCATTCCAATATTTATTATCCTGATTATGTGGCAGTGGTAGATGACAGCCTGCTGGAGGCCATTGATGTGACCCACGGACTGAAAAGCGAGGGAGCAATCGTCATCAATACACAGCTTCCGAAGGAAGAAGTGCTAAAGCATTTGAGAGGCTACGAAGGAAAAGTGGTAACTCTGGATGCCAGAAAGATATCAGTGGAGGCACTTGGAAAATATTACCCCAATTCTCCTATGCTGGCAGCTATGGTGTCAGTATCCGGTGTCATGGAGAAAGAAACTTTCTTAAAAGAAATGAAAGCTTCCTTTGAACATAAATTTGCTAAGAAGCCGGAGGTTATCGAGGGTAACATGAAGGCACTGGAATTGACCTTTGAGGCCATTCAGACGGATTGAAATCTGACGATAGCAACAGAGCATAAGTACATATTACAAAAGTACACATTACAATAAGAGAGGAACATTCCATGAAAGCAATAGATATCAATGAAAAAAGCCCCTGGCAGGACATCACAGAGGGCAACAAGATTTACGAACCGGCAACTTCAAGAAATTTCTGTACCGGTGAATGGCGTACATCCACCCCGGTAATGAATTGGGAAAAATGTAAGCAGTGCCTGCTGTGCGCACCTGTCTGCCCGGATTCATCCATTCCGGTCTGCGAGGGCAAGCGTCAGGAATTTGACTATGATCACTGCAAGGGCTGCGGCATCTGTGTAAAGGTGTGCCCTTTCGGTGCAATTACTATGAAGGAGGGCAAATAAATGGCAATCAGAGAGCGTTTATCAGGTAACGAGGCAGTAGCATATGCAATCAAGCAGATTAATCCTGATGTTATGCCTGCTTTCCCCATTACTCCTTCCACGGAAATTCCACAGTATGTGGCCAATTATATAGCAAACGGAGAGATCGATACCGAGTTCATTCATGTAGAAAGTGAGCACAGTGCCATGAGTGCAGCGCTTGGTGCATCGGCAGCAGGTGCCAGAACATTGACGGCTACCTCCTCCTGCGGTATGGCTCTGATGTGGGAGGAACTGTATGTGGCAGCTTCCGACCGATTGCCTATTGTGCTGGCACTGGTAAACAGAGCCCTTACCGGTCCTATCAATATTAATGCAGACCATTCCGACAGTATGGGTGCCAGAGACGCCGGCTGGATTCAGATTTATGCAGAGTCCAACCAGGAGGCCTATGATAATTTCCTCCAGGCTTTCCCCATTGCAGAACATAAGGACGTGCGCCTGCCCGTCATGATCTGTCAGGACGGTTTCATCACCAGCCATGGTGTGGAAAATATTTTGCTGACTGAGGATGAAAAGGTTAAGGAGCTGGTAGGAGAGTACTGCCCTGAGCATTATCTTTTGAATACAAAAGAACCTATGGCAGTGGGACCGTATGCGGTGTCCAATTATTATATGGAAACAAAGCGTGCCCAGAGACAGGCCATGTTAAATGCCAAGAAGGTAATTCTGGATGTGGCTGCTAAATATGAAGCGATGACCGGCAGAAAGTACGGCTTCTTTGAAAGCTATTGCATGGACGATGCAGAGTATGCAGTTGTCATCATCGGTTCTGCAGCAGGTACTTGTAAAGCTGCTATAAACAAGATCAGAGAGACTACCGGCAAAAAGGTAGGTCTGGTGAAGATCAGAGTCTTCCGTCCTTTCCCTGAGGAAGAACTGGCTGAGGCACTGAAAGGTATGAAAGCCATTGCAATTATGGATCGTTCTGAGATGTTCTCTGCTACAAGCGGTCCCCTGGGAGCAGAAGTACGTGCAGCACTTTTTAGTACAAAATCTCAGGCTGAGCTGGTAAACTATTTCTACGGACTGGGCGGCAGAGATATTACCGTGGAAGATTTTGAACAGGTATACGAGCGTCTGGAAAAGATTGCCGAGACACATGAGATTCCCGACATGTACGACTACATCGGACTGCGCAGCAAGGGGGAGGAAAAATAATGGAAAAAGCATATCAGTTAAAAGAAGTCATGAGCAGGCCTGAACGTCTGGCTCCGGGTCATAGAATGTGTGCAGGTTGCGGCGGAACGGTTACCGTACGTGCGGTGTTAAGAGCTTTGCACCCGGAAGATAAAGCAGTTATTGGTAATGCCACCGGTTGTCTGGAGGTATCTACCTTTATGTATCCTTATACTGCTTACGAAGACAGTTATATCCACAATGCTTTTGAAAATGCAGGTGCCACCCTGTCCGGCGTGGAAACTGCTTACAGAGTACTTAAGAAAAAAGGAAAACTGACCGACAACTATAAATTTATTACCTTCGGTGGAGACGGCGGTACTTACGATATCGGCTTCCAGTCACTGTCCGGAGCAATGGAGCGGGGGCACGACATGGTCTATGTCTGCTACGATAACGGTGCTTACATGAATACAGGAACCCAGCGTTCCTCTGCTACCCCTCAGTACGCAGATACCACCACCACTCCTGCCGGAAAAGTATCTAACGGTAAGGTTCAGATCCGTAAGGATCTGGCTGCTATTATGGCAGAGCATCACATCCCTTATGTGGGACAGACCACCTTTACCGGTAATTTTAAAGACATTCATACTAAGGCAGAAAAAGCTATCTACACGCCCGGTGCAGCATTTTTGAATGTCATGTCTCCCTGTCCAAGAGGCTGGGGATATGACCCTTCCGAGATGATGAACATCTGCAAGTTGGCAGTGGATACCTGTTATTGGCCGCTGTATGAGGTCGTTGACGGGAAGTGGATGTTGAGCTATGAGCCCAAGAAGAAGCTTCCGATTGAAGATTTCCTGAAGCCACAGAAGAGATTCAAGCATCTGTTCAAGGCCGGTAATGAAGAACTGATTGCACAGTTCCAGGCGGAAGTGGATAGGAGATGGGAAGAACTGAGGGCGAAGTGCCAGTAAAAGAAGGCAAGCTTTGTAATTTGGCGGACAACCGACCGGAATGGTATAATGAGTTGAATATTTAAATGGAAAGGGCAGCAGAGAAGGGGGGAGACAAAAACAAGATCTCCCCCTTCTCTGCTGTAATGGAGATTTATTTGATTGTACTATAGAAGTAATAAGTACCGGCTTTCACCGAATGTTCTTTGCCATCAATTACAATCACACTTTCCACCGGTGTCGTAATCTCATAACGCCAGAAGCCGTCCTCCTTCTTCCATTCGGAGGTCACCAGACCATGTCTTGTTTCCAAAGAGCCTTTCAGCCAGTCCAGGCGTGCATCGGGAATCGGAGCAATACGCACTTTCGCATAACCCGGTGCTTCCTCCACCGGATTGATACCTGCAGCTACACTGTATACCCAGTCTGCTACGGAACCGTAAGCATAATGGTTAAAAGAGTTCATATTGGCACTCCAGAAGCTGCCGTCTTCCATGATACCGTCCCAGTGCTCCCAGATGGTAGTAGCTCCCTTCGTTACGGGATAGAGCCAGGAAGGATACTGTTCACGCAGGAGCAGGGAGTACGCCAGATTCGCATAACCATAGGTACTGAGTACGTGAAGCAGATAAGGTGTACCCACAAATCCGGTCTTAAGCCGTACGCCACATTCTTTTACCATTTCTGCCAGCTGGTCGGCTGCTGCCTGCCAGTCTTCTGCTAACTTGAAATGCGCAGCCAGTACACATTCCGTCTGGGTGGTGTAGACGGGGTAGGCATTACGGAAAGCAGCCACAATTTTTTCATAAAGTGATTCATATGCAGAGATATCTTTCCCCAGTACTTTACCTGCTTTGATAACCAGTGAAGCAGAGTAAGCATAAAATGCGGAGGCAATAAAGTCTGCTCTGGTGGAGCCTTTATTACTTCCGGAAGGGGCGTCCAGTCCCAGCCAGTCGCCGTAATGCTTGCCGCCGGTCCACAGATACGGGGTGGTAGTTACGGAAGTAATATAGTCTACCCACTTGTGCATACAGGTAAATTGATTTTCCAGAATCTGAGGGTTGCCGTAAGCCATATATACTTCCCATGGGCAGATGGTGGCGGCATCGCTCCAGGCAGCACTTGCCGGCATCTTCTGCAGCAGGTCTGGAATCACGTGACCTACATAACCGTCCTCATGCTGGTCTGCAGCCATGTCAGCCAGCCACTTGGTAAAGAATTTCTCGGCATCATAATTGGTACATGCGGTGCGTACGAATACCTGTGCATCGCCGGTCCAGCCAAGTCTCTCATCACGCTGAGGACAATCAGTGGGGACATCCAGAAAGTTGTCTTTCTGACCCCAGATGATATTGGAAAACAGTTTGTTCAACAGTGGATTGGAGCAGCTTAAGTAGCCGATTCTCTTCATGTCAGAATGAACAGTAATCGCAGTGAAGTTGTCGAGAGATGCCTTATCAGCACCGCCGGGGAACTGATTGATCCGAATGTAGCGGAAACCCCAGAAAGTCAGCTTCGGCTTGTAGGTCTGCCTGCCATCCCGGCAAATGTAGTGATACTGTGCCTTGGCACTGCGGTAATTTTCTGTGTAGAAGTTACCGTCTTTGTCCATGACCTCTGCAAAAGACAAGTCCACGATATCGCCTGATTTGGCTGTCACCACAGTTTCCACATATCCGGTAACTTCTTGACCGAAGTCGATGACCATTTCGCCCTTGGGGGTAGTAAAGGTACGGGCAGCAGCCACGCGCTCCTGCTCCCGGATTTCTTCGCCTTGCTGAGGAATCAGGGTATGAGAAGGTCCGTCAAAGACGGTCACCGCCTGATCATAAGCAGTTTCAAAGGTTGCGTCCACGATTTCCCCGTCATAAATTTCAGAGAAGCGCACCTGACTTTCGGATACCTTCCAGCCTTCATCAGTAGTAATGATTTCCTGTGAGCCGTCTTCATAGGTTATAGTCAGCTGTGCCAGTAGCCCCCCGGGATTAGCGCGAAGCTGATCCTGATAGGCAGAAGTTATCCAGGAGCCTGGCATATAGCTGCGATACCAGCCCTTTCCGACCAGTACTGTCAGTTGATTCTTTGTGGAGAGCAGTTCGGTTACATCATACTCCTGATACTGAAGCCTCTTCGGATAGGAAGTCCAGCCAGGAGCCAGGATAAATTCCCCGATTCTTTTTCCGTTCAGTTCTGCTTCGTAGACGCCCAGTGTGGTGATGGCAAATGTAGCTTTGCTCACAATACCCTTTAAGGAAAAGTCCTTCAAAAATATGGGTGCCACATCGCCGGTGTCTACAGTTGGTTTGATCCATTTAGCATTCCATTCCATGGTAAATAACTCCTTTTGCCGCATAGTGATAGAATTTGGTACGGTATTCTTGACATTAAATGTAGCAGATTGTAGAATGTAGGAAAACTCCTTTTTTTAACTTAAATAGGGGGGAAATTTAACTCCTTAAAAATAGGAAACCAAGTATTATTTGAGGAACTAAAACAAGTGCACCGGAGAAGATTTCGAATTTGTACGGGCACCGGTCAGGAGTGAATATGTCACAGAAAACGAGAACAGTAGCATTAAGCAAAAACGCTGCAGAGCCTGATGATAAATTGATGGTAAAACCTTTTATTCAGGCAGATATTACCGCTCATGATCACGACTGCTTTGAACTGGCCTATGTAACAGGCGGGACAGCCGTGCAGACATTGAATGGGGTATCTGAGATTGTATACAAGGGTGACTACTTCATTATTGATTACGGCAGTGAACACAGTTATCAGAATACTCGAAATTTTACTTTGATTAACTGTCTGTTCCTGTCGGAGATTATTGATGATACTATGGCAGGATGCCGTTCTTTTGACGAACTGTTGCGAGTGTGCCTGATCCGTTATCGCAGACAGTATCTTGGCAAAACACCTGTTAACCGTATTTTTCATGATGAAGACGGGCGTATCTTAAATCTGCTTCAGGGGATGCAGGAAGAATATCTTGCCAAGAATACCGGTTATCGTGAGATTTTTAGGGGGAGACTTTTAGAAATCCTGATTCTGACAATGCGAAAAGTGGTGGAGGAACACGATTCCGGAAACGACCAGAGCAACCGAAGTGACATGGTTCAGGAGGCGATAAAATACCTGGAGATTCATTACAGTGATAAAGCAGTACTGGGAAGCTTCTGTAGTAAACACCATTACAGCCAACAGTATGTCAGCAGGAGGTTTAAGCAGGAGACCGGGCTTACAGCACTGGAATATCTTCAGAAGATCCGTATCGAAAAATGCTGTGAACTTCTTGCGGGCAGCGAACTGTCGGTACAGGAGATTGCACATAGTGTGGGATATGAGGATGCGAAATTTTTTCAACAGGTGTTCAGACGGATGCTTAGGATGTCACCCAGGGAATATCGCAGGATGGCGCTGTCCGGTCGGACATAGAGATTAGCATTGAGCTTCTTCATAAAGGTGGAAGGACGATTATAGAAGCTATATTATAACCTGATTACAAAAGGGGACCGGTTCAAAATGAAGTTAATCATTTTGAACCGGTCCTCTTTTGATAACGGAGATGGTGGGATTTGAACCCACGCACCCGTGAAGGTCTATCGCATTTCGAGTGCGACCTCTTCAGCCACTTGAGTACATCTCCATTAGTACTAACTTCATTATTTTATAGTACTTTCACATTTTTGGCAAGCCCCAATTAAGAAAAATCCATATCTTCCACATAAAAAGTTCGGAAATGTCATGAATGGTCTGTTTTATCACGTTGTTGCCCCTGTTATGAGGATGCTATAATTTATGAATAGCCCCCAATGCCCTTGGAAGGTTGCGGAAGACGTGGAGAGCAAAAAAAGGAGGAAGAACATGGAAAAGTTAAAAAGCAAATGGGAGAAAGGCATTACCATTATGCTGGAAAAGAATGCAGATGAGCCGATTGTTCTGGCGGCGAAGGATTTGCAGAAGGATCTGAGGATATTAACCGGAAAGACAGAGGTTGATTTGATTGCGCAAAATGAAACAAGAACACAAGTTTTCTGTGGAGCAACAATTCACATATTGAATTTTGACGGTAAATCCCGGTCTTTTACCGATGCGGAACAGGAACTGAAAGACCCTACCGGGTTACATACGGACAATGCGGCGTGGGAACCGGAAGCCTATATGATTCGAGTGGAGGATGGAGAGGTCACTATTGCCGGATATGATACTCTGGGAACGGTATTTGGCATTTATGCTTTTTCGGGAAAAGTGCTTGGAGTGAACCCCATGTATCGTATGAATGATCTGGTACCACGAAAGAAGGCACAATTAAATATAGAAGATACGTGTCTATTCTCCGAACCCCATAAAATTCGTTTCCGAGGCTGGTTTTTAAATGATGAGGATCTGTTGTCAGATTTTAAGGAAGACCATGGTCAGAGAAATATTGACTATCGTTTTTATCAGAATGTCATGAAGCCGGATGTTCTTGATACGATTCTGGAAACGGCACTTCGTCTGGAAATAAATCTCATCATTCCCTCGTCCTTTGTAGACATTGCCAATCCTGCAGAGGAAGAACTGATCAAGGCGGTATGCAGGCGAGGTTTATATATTTCCCAGCACCATGTGGAACCTATGGGAGTATCATACTTTGCAGCAGATGCTTATATGAAAAAACACGGAACAGAAGGAGAAGTAGTATCCTTTATCCAAAACAGGATCCGCATGGAAGAAATCTGGCGCTATTATGCAGAGAAGTGGGCTGCCTATAAAGACCATGTGATTTGGCAGTTTGGCCTGCGCGGAAAGGCTGATCAGGCAGTATGGAAGACCGACAGCAGTATATCTATCCGTCCGGAGGACAGAGGCAGAATTCTGACAGATGCCATAGCAACCCAGTACAGAATTGTCAGTGAAACGCTGAATGGAGAAGAATTCTTTTCCACAGCAACGCTCTGGATGGAAGGTGCTGAGTTATATGGATTGGATTGTCTCAAGATCCCGGAGAAAACGATCGTTATCTTCAGCGATATCGGCTGTACACAGATGTTTGGCGATGATTTCTATCGTGTAAAACGTAAGCCGGACCGGAAGTATGGTATTTACTACCATGTGGGATTCTGGGGAGAGGGTCCTCACCTTGCAGAAGGCTGTGATTTGCGGAAAATGGAATTTTCTTATAAAAAAGCAGTGGAATATGATTCCCTTTATTATTCCATTCTCAATGTATCCAATTTGCGTCCCCTTCATTTCTCGGCATGGGTGAATGCAGAGATATTGAAAAATCCGGAAGGCTTTGAGCAGGAGAAAATTGTTCAGCGCGTGCTGCAGGCAAATTTCGGGGAATCAGCCATTGCTGCAGAAAAATTGTATAAAGAGTATTATTCGGCAATCTGGGATATGGGAATAGAAGAAGAACTAAAATTGTGTAAAAAGCATGGTTTTTACTATCATGATTATGGTAAGATTCCT
Source organism: Acetatifactor sp. (assembly GCA_045545375.1). Classification (GTDB taxonomy): domain Bacteria; phylum Bacillota; class Clostridia; order Lachnospirales; family Lachnospiraceae; genus Acetatifactor. The sequence goes on along the minus strand of JAZQAT010000039.1, from coordinate 2,061 downwards.
TACCCGGAATATCCGGCTACCGATGGTGTGCTGAGAAGAATCGGACTCAGCAGTTTGAAGGAAATGTTTTATATTGAAAACGTTGAAGAAAAGATACCGCGCTTAAAGGAAAGCGAAAAGCGTTTTGCACAACTGCTGAAGGAAATGGATGAGGCAGAAGCGTTTATGGCGCCCGAAACTGTGGATTACTTGAGTAAATTCTTGAAATTACAGACCTCTTATATGCTTCAGCTGACACGTTGGTGTCTTGCCTGTCATGAATATATGAGCAATGGACAGACAATAAAAAGCGCCCAGGATGCAATAGGGTGCCTGGAAACCATCCTGGAAGAAAGAAAGGTTCTGGAACAGGGATACTGGCAGGGCTGGCATGTGGGAGACAAAAAATGGATATTGGGGATTTGCTGGAACGAACCAGGAGAGTTACAGGATTATAAATTGGGTCATGAGCAACCGCAAAAAATATGTATTCAGGAGAGAGAAAGAATATGGAATATAAGGAATATGGTCATTTTTCTGAGGATGGCAGGGAATATGTGATTACGGAGCGAAAAACACCAAGACATTGGTACAACTATTATTTCAATGATACTTACAATGGGTTTGCTTCCCAGGTGGCTTATGGTGAGGGAATCTGTCAGGATCATATGGGAAACAGGGTATTTCTTGTTTCTGACAGATGTGTATATATCTGTGATAAGCAGGCAGGCACCTGGCATACAGCAAACGGTCTGCCCATGAGCTTGCAGTATGATGCCTATGAATGCAGACATGGACTTGGATATTCGGTGATCACCTGTGAAAAAGACGGGATTGAAAGTGAATATACCATCTTTGTTCCGGCAGAGGGAGATTTTGAACAGTGGATCGTTAAAGTAAAGAATAAGCGTAAGTATCCGGCAAAATTAAGTGTGATCGGCTACTGTGCTACAGAAACGGATCATGTTTACCGTCCCCAGGGATATAACAGTGATTCGGCAGAGTTTGACAAAGAGAATAACGCCCTGTGTGCCAGGGTTATCGGCAAAATCGGTCCGAAAAAGCCGGGGCTTACCTATGGCTATATGAGCAGTGACGGTGAAATCATCGGTTTTGACGGCCGCAAAAATGCTTTTATCGGAACTTATGGCAGCAAGGATGCACCGGAGGCTCTTTGTAATCAGGGCGGATGCACCAATTCAGAGGCATGCGTGGAAAAACTTTGCTACGCATTGGAATGTGCCTGTGAACTGGCGTCGGATGAAAGCAAAACGATTTGTTTTCAGGTAGGACATGCAAAGGATAAGGAAGATTTAAAACAAAGTCTGCGCTCTTTGGAAGAAGGAATTCCTCAGAAACTCTTACAAGAGGTTCGAAAGCTTCGAATGAACCAGATAGATGGCGTAACCATACAGACACCGGACGAAAAGCTGAATCTTGCTTTCAATGGTTTCTATAAGTATTCCACCAATATGGGTTCCCGCTGGGCAAGAGTACGCCATAATGGTTATCGCGATCTGGCAAGTGATACGGAATGTTTTTCTGCTTTCCAACCGGAAGAAGCCTGGAAGCGTTTTGTACGGATTCTTTCCTATCAATATTCCAATGGATATGCTCCGAGAACTTTTATTGACGGTCAGATCAAAGCCAACAATTTCTCTGACTGTGCAGTTTGGCTTACTTTTACAGCTTATGCTATCATTATGGAGTTGGGAGATATCACTTTACTGGACGAAGAGGTACCTTTTAATGATGGAACAAAAGCCGGTGTGTTTGAACATTTGCGCCGTGCGGTGGAATATCTCTATGAATTTAAAGGGATGCATGGTCTGATTAAAATCTGGGGCGGCGACTGGAATGACGGAATGAATTATGCGGGACTTGAGGGCAAAGGAGTCAGTGTATGGCTTTCCATCGCCTGGTATAGAGCGAACCGAATGCCTTTCCGTTGATGATAATATAGCGTCTATCGAGGTAAGAATCGTCGGCTTTGTAAAAGAACTGTGCAGTCTGGTAGTTAAGAGAAAAGAAGAAAACAAAAATGATGTGCCAAGGCAAATTGTTGAATATATGAGGGAGCAT
>JAZQAT010000038.1:0-2889 GCA_045545375.1 Acetatifactor sp. | reverse complement strand
TATGCCTGACATTCTTGTTCCTCTGGAAGAGACCGGTTATCAGATGACGGTTGGAAAGGATATCTGTACCATCTGGGTAAAGGCAGATATTCCGAAAGATACCACGCCGGGCACGTATCCCATCAGAATCAGGCTTTCAGGTAATAAGCAGGGTGGAGAGCTTGTATGTGTTTATTATCAGGATATGACGATAGAGGTCATCTCGGCAGTGATGCCGGAGCAGAAACTGATCTATACAAGATGGTTTTACGCAGATTGTGTTGCTGTGGCACATGGCGTGGATGTTTTTTCAGAAAAGCACTGGGAGCTGATGGACAAGTACATAGCCGCTGCAGCCGATGTGGGAATCAATATGATTCTGGTGCCCACCCACACACCTCCGCTTGATACCCAGATCGGTACGGTGAGACCTTGCGTCCAGCTTGTGGATATTGAGAAAAAGGGTGACTGCTATGAATTTTCTTTTGAAAAATTCAAGCGCTTTATTGATATCTGCAAAAAGCACGGTATCCAATATTTTGAGATAGCTCATATGTTCTCGCAGTGGGGAGCAAAATGCGCACCTAATATCATGGTGACGGAAAACGGCAAGAGAGATTATATGTTCGGTTGGCACGTAGCTGCTGATTCCGACGATTATGTTTCTTTCCTCAAGCAATATATTAAGGCGCTCTCAGAAGAATTGGAGAAAGAAGGAATCAGCCGGAATACCTATTTTCATATTTCCGATGAACCTTCTCTTGAATCAGTAGAAACTTATAAGACTGCTTCCGAAATCATCCGCCCGCTGATTGGTAACAGTAAGACCTTTGATGCGTTATCCAATTATGAGTTTTATGAAAAGGGGCTGGTTGGATGTCCGGTTACAAGTGTAGCCCATATTCATGAATTTCTGGAGCATGATATTCCAAATCAGTGGACCTATTACTGCTGTGGTCCCCAGATTGTGTTTACTAACAGTTTTATGGCGATGCCTTCCTATCGGACACGTATTTTGGGATTTTTACTTTATAAATATAATATCAAGGGCTTTTTGCATTGGGGACTCAATTTCTATAATGCATGCCGGTCTTTGTATCCAATTGATCCTTACATGACAACTTCCGGTGATAAGGCGTTTCCTTCCGGCGATCCATTTATTGTTTATCCCGGCAATGACTGCGTGTATCCGTCCATAAGAGGCGAGGTTACTTACGAGGCCATTCAGGACATGGATATCTGCTTTGCGTTGGAAGAACTGGTGGGCAGAGAGGAAGTTGTGAAAATGATCGATGAGACAGCAGGGTGTGATTTACGATTTGATGATTATCCGAGAAATAAAGAATTTCTGGAGAAGCTTAGGGATAAGATGATAGATAGAATAAAGAGGGTTTGAAGGGCATGCTCTGAATAAATGGGGACTGCCAAACGACAGTCCCTGCATAAAATATTTAAGTACGATACTTCTCGATCACACATTCATGCGTTTTCTTAATCTGTGAAATTGCCCCTTCCGCGGATTTGTCCCATAAGGTACATAGTAATTTGTATATTTTTCCTCTTTACATCACAAAATAATTCTGATATTATAGAATCGAACAAATGTTCTGGGTTTGGAGAGAAGAGGTGTATTAATGTGAACATGGGAGAATTGCGGCCAGTGAATATTCCGATACAAATGATGACGGTCACGGATACCTCCGGCAAAATGAATCCCTTACGTTTTCGTTTTGAAGCTGCAGACCACCATATTGAAACGGTGATGATTGAGAAGACGGAATGCCGGGACGAGAGCAACTATGCGGGGGTTCGGGAGAAGCGGTTCATTTGTACAGCTGTTGTAGGTAAGATGCGCAGAGTCATGGAAATACGCTATCATGTGGCTAACCAGCAGTGGCGCATCTTTCAGTTCCTGTCATGAGCAAGGCGGACAGATATGTATTCCATGTGGATGCCAACAGCGCATTCTTAAGCTGGAGTGCAGCTTATAAGGTAAATATCCTGGGAGAACAGACGGATCTGCGGCAGATTCCCAGCATTGTGGGAGGTGACCGGGAGAAAAGGCATGGCATTGTCCTGGCTAAAAGTGTACCGGCTAAGAAATGGTGAATTTTGCTTATAGGCTAAAGGATGAAATCAGGGAGGAACTGGGTTTTACTGTCAATATCGGTATTTCGAATAACTTTCTGCTATCTAAAATGGCAGGCGATTTTTCCAAGCCGGACAAGGTTCACACACTTTTCCCGGAAGAGATAGAAGCAAAGCTTTGGCCTTTGGCGGTATCGGAGCTGTTCTTCGTAGGGAAAGCGACTGCGAACAAGCTTTTCTCCCTGGGAATCAAGACTATTGGAGATTTGGCGGCAGCGGATGAACAGATGATCAAAGCACATTTGAAGACTCCGGGACTGCTTCTACAGGGGTATGCAAGAGGCGGGGACCTACAGCCATATCTGTTTATTCATGATGCAAATAAGGGGTACGGGAACAGCTTGACAGCACCTCAGGATATTGTTACAGTAGAATATGCCAGGCACTTATTGCTCTCTCTATGTGAGACAGTGGGAGCAAGACTTAGGGCTGATGAGGTGAAAATCAGCGTAGTATCTGTTCATGTCACTACTTTTGAATTTGAGCACTGTGGTAAACAGATGCAATTAATGTCTCCCACTGATGTGACAGAAGAGATTTATCTTTCAGCATGCCGGGTGTTTGAGCGAGAGAGAACAGTACAAAAGATAGATGAAAAGCTCAGACGCAAAAGATGCACCGGGGATATTCACCCGACGGAATATGCAGCGGTGATTTCAACTGGACAGGAGGGCATGGTCGCTGATACCAAGAAATGGGGCTTCCCGGGATTTGGCAGCCAGAAAACCATCTTCAATGCCAGGGCAGAGTCTGTTTTGGAGA
>JAZQAT010000037.1:0-33288 GCA_045545375.1 Acetatifactor sp. | reverse complement strand
GTCATACACCAGAAAAGGCTTTTCTTCCGTAATCTTCAGTTCTTTATCACCAAACCTTACAAAATATCTTGTTTTCTCCCTTCCGGTATACTCTTTTTGAATATAATCAAAGGAAAGCGCCTCCTGATGGGTCATCTCATGCCTGATATAGATATCTGCATCAGAGGTCACATATTGATATTCCCTGACAGTTGCATCTTCATTATAGATTGGTACTTTTCCCTCTACCAGAATTGTGTCTTTTGTCACCACATCTCCGATGTCTACCTTAGGTACCCCTTTCCTGACAATCATGGACACAACTGTTCCGTCATATTGGGAAATCAAATCTTTGCCTCCCTCATCCTCGATAATCACAGGTACAAGTGCCACATCATTTTCTTTGATATCCACAATCAGCTTCGTTCCATCCAGCTTGACCGAGGTCCACGTGACCACGTTGAACTCTTTTCTGATTGCCTTCTCCAGTTCTTCTATATCCAGTTCACTTTTCTTCATTCCTACCCGGACGAAATTACTTTCCAGAAAAGACAGTATCATATCATCCGTAATCTGATAATTTCCGTTACACTGAATGTCCCATACAAACAGGGACGACACAATCCAGAAAGCCACACTTACGAACAGCCCCAGGCAAAACACCTTCCTGCCCAATATTACAGGCACAAAAAAAGGCAGTCCTACTCTTTGTATAATGACTACCCTGGTTCCCGTCTTTCTGGCGATGGGCTTCAGCTGATAGAAAGCCTTCAGGCTGATGCACATGGTATAGATGTCTCCATCTTTCACGATATCCCACAACAGGATCTCTCTGTTACTGCACAGGTTCATAAATCGTTCCGGAGACGCACCCCATACCCTGATGCGGACATATCCCCTGATATATTTTAATAATGCTACCATGCCTGCTCCTTTCATACATATCTGACACAGGTGATACATCCGCTTATCTTCATATCTTCATTGGTGTAATAATCGATGGAGAGCCGGCTTCCCTCAAAACAGACCTGACAGGTTTTTGCCTGTAAAAGTATAGTAGTGCCTGTATATTCCAGAATACCTCTGTAATTCTCGATCCAGGCTTCACTGTTTCCTGTCAATGTCACACGCAATGCACCCAGACAGACGTCCTTGGGAAGCTGCAGCGATTCCACGATTGATTCTTTTTTCCTGTTTACAGTTGATTTTTTCATACTCTATTTTATGTGGTTGGTGGGTGAGAAATGACTGGGGATGGGACTATTCTAAAATTTTCGTAACTGTTCAGGGCCAATCTCGAAAACACACAGTGTTTTCGAGATGTGTGGCTCTCGCCAAATGGATGTATATGGAAAATCACTCCCGTATGCAAGCATCCGTCGTGATTTTTCACATACATCCGCTTGGCTCTGAACAGTTACAAATTTTCTTAATCAATGTTGACTTCTGAACCACATCCTGCGAGAAAGTGTAAGCCCCCAAAAATCTCTTCTCTGCTTCCTCCGCCTTCTTCTCATCATTAGCATGCAGCCATGCCAATGGCTCTCCTCTATGTACATAATCCCCTACTTTACAAGTCAGCACCAGCCCAACCGAAAGATCAATTACAGATTCCTTAGTCTCTCTTCCGCCGCCGAGAATCAAAGATGCAATACCCACTTCATCACAAGTAATGTGAGAAATATAGCCATCGCAAGGTGCTGTAACAGGACGCACAATAGATGCTTTTGGCAGCAGTTCCGTGTCATAGACCGCTCTTGCATCGCCGCCCTGGGCTTCCACAAATTCAGCCATTTTCTTTAATGCACTGCCATCCTCAATGGTTCTCATCAATAATTTTCTGGCGTCTTCCTGATTTTCAGCCTTTCCGCCTGCCGTCAACATACAACTGCCCAACGTCAGGCACAGTTCAAGAAAATCTTCCGGACCTTTTCCTGCCAGAGTATCGATTGCTTCCTTCACTTCCAGGGCATTTCCCACAGCATACCCAAGCGGCTGGTCCATGTCGGATACCACAGCAATAGTACGTCTGCCTGCATGGGTACCGATACGCACCATTTCATCAGCAAGCGCAAGGGCATCACTTTCTGCTTTCATGAAGGCACCGCTGCCCGTCTTTACATCCAAAACAATTGCATCTGCACCTGCCGCAAGCTTCTTGCTCATGATGGAACTTGCAATCAGTGACATGTTGTCTACCGTAGCAGTCACATCACGCAATGCATACAGCTTCTTATCGGCCGGAGCCAGGTCGGCTGTCTGACCCATGATTGCAATGCCGATTCGGTTCACTTGGCTGATAAACTGCTCAGAGGTCAAACAGGTACTGAATCCCGGAAAGCTTTCCAGCTTATCGATCGTACCTCCCGTATGTCCAAGTCCCCTGCCGCTCATTTTCGCTACGTGAATTCCGCAGGCAGCCACCATAGGTGTCAGCGCCAGTGATGTCTTATCACCCACCCCTCCGGTACTGTGCTTATCGACTTTGATTCCGGAAATGGCTGACAGATCCAGCATATCACCGCTCTCCGCCATTGCCTGGGTAAGCTCAGCTGTCTCTTTTCTCGTCATCTTCTGAAAATAAATAGCCATCATGAGTGCGGAAGCCTGATAATCCTTGATTTCTCCGCTGGTATAGCCTTTGATGAAGAAACGGATTTCTTCTTTGCTCAGTTCTCCACCGTTCCTTTTCTTCATAATGATATCGTACATTCTCATATTTTCAGCCCATCCTTTCCGTTGTCAGAATCATCCTACTTATAGCCTATCAGTTCTGAAAATATTCGTCAACTGCTTTTATCAGAATTTCGCTGTTTATTCGTGTGATGGACCTTCTGATTCCTCGTTCGGCGCAATACCAAATAATGCAAACAACATTACAACTAAAAGTACTAAGAAACCGATAGCGATTATCATTACAATGGCAGCCATATTATAAGCCCCACAGACATAATTCAGGACCTGTAAAAGCGCATAACCAAGCCTTACCTTCTGAAGCGTTCCTGCAATCTCCGGTTGCCTGTCTTCTACGCGTACCATCACTTCTCCCAGATACACATAAATGGTATAGATGCTGATAATTGTAATCATTAAATTTTCTACACCATTGTCAAATGCAAATATCCAGTGTAGGAAATAGTCAATGACCAAGGCAGTCAACAGTGGTTCTAACCTTTTTTCTGTCTCCGTTTCTTCCCATTGACTGCGCAGAGCCATGATCAGCAAAAGCACGCCCGCAAAATTCGGCAGTAAATCAAACCGTCCAATATTAATATTGAAAAACATCAGCACAAAGCCCCATTTAATATAACGTAATGATTTGGCTGTCACTTCTGTATCACCTCCACACATTCTCCGTCGCAATAGATCCATGCTGTAAAATGAAGCTTTTCATCTCCATTCCAGCTGTCGTAACCACCGCCGCTTCCGTCAATCAGCTTTCGTTTTCCATTCGCCAGCTCAGCACCATCAAAAGTATGATAGCTGTATCCATCCGAAGAAGAATATCGATTTTTCAGTTCTGCCACCATTTCTTCCTGTTTCTTCCCGACAATCATTGTATTACCTGAAAGAATATCCAACTCTTCTTTTGTAAGTTGTTTTCCTTCATGTAATTCTGTATTTGCAAGCTCAGGATTTTGTTTCAGTTCTTCTTCATCATACATCCGTATGAGTACGTTTATCATGCTATCCTCGAGAGATTTTTCACCTTGATAGGATAGATAGGCATATCTCCACTTAATCGAATCTTCAAATTGACTCGGATAGTTAACTACCTGTGACTCTGTTATCCCTCCTGTTACCGTGCTGGGGACAAAATTCCAACCCGACTGAACAAATACCGCCATAAAGGATCCTTCATTCCTTGCCTCCACTTCAACCATCCAGCCATTCTTTTCCTCACTGACTGATAAAAGTGCCGGCGCCATTTCTTTCGGATCGGTAATTTCTTTTTCGTCCAGTCTTCGCACCTTCCATCCATCTTCCTTGATAAATTCCAGGTCCCACCAAAAGGATGTTTCTTCCCCATCGTACTTAAATACCACTTCAGCCACAGCACTTCCTCTGTTTTCATCTGCAACCATATTATAAAAGAAGCATGTCACCATTCTGTTGCCATCCTGAATAAACCAGGGATTTGGAAGCATCTCTTTATAATAAATCCAGTTCTCCTGCATCAGCTTTCCTTTTTCATCATGATAGAAGCCTTCTGCCCTGTAAGTTTTAAGAATCCATTTCTCCAGCGCAGGTATCTCCTCCTTTGGAAGCACTGCCATTAAATACATGGGATTCATATCCTTCATCGCTTTCAGGTAAAGATACGCTGCTTCTTCTGCCGTATCAGCCTCAAAAACCTGTGCCCGCAGCATAGCATGGTTTAAGTCCGTTTCATTCTCAATATCTTTCACAATGATACTTTTTCTTGCATCATAATTAGCAATACTGGATATGCTTAGGATGATAGTAATGCATAATGCCGCAAAACCGATACCTGCAGGCACTTTTCCAAAATCAACGATTCGTTTAATCCTGATTTTCATGCTCCGATAGGAATTCGCCATATTGGAGGTACCGATTGTATTTCTTCCAAAATGCTTATTCTCCGCCATATTAAGAAGCATGGTGCCATATTCTTTTTGCTTACATTCCTTATGACTTTCCTCTTGGTTACTTTTCTCCCAACTGTTAGCTCCACAATCTGCTTCTGCACTATTAACCGCCTCCAATACCCGCTGGTCGCAAAGAGCTTCACTGTCATTCTGAACAACACCGGTCACGTACCAGATCAGCGGATTGAACCAGTTGAAAATGCGCACTACATGAAGCAGATAATTCACCAGTACATCCCCATACTTTTTATGCAAAAGTTCATGTAATATCACTTCTTCCCGGCATTCTTCCCCGGCCGGCAGGACGAGAGTCGGACTGATCAGTCCGCACACAAAAGGTGTCCCTGTGGGTGTCAGCTTTATTCTATTACAAGTCTTAAGATTGTATTTTTCTGCAATGACCGCTACACGTTCCACAGTCTGTTCACCGGCAGCAGGCAGCCTAAAAATCTTCACTCGAAGTACAATGGAAATGAGCAGATAATATGCAGTCAGTGCCAATACTCCACTCACATAAATATTCACCACTATCTTCAACACTGACTCCATTCCTGCTTTCTGTACCATAAGTTCCCACAAATCAACCCAATAACCCACCGGTATTGCCTGAAAAAGTGATATCGGCGCTTTCATCCATTTCATACCCATAGGAACCAGAATCCTGACAGCCAACACCAACCAGATGAAATAGTGCCATCTTGCATCCAGCTTATCATGAAATAATCTCTTCATAAATAATATCAAAAGTGCCACAATAGATATCGCCAAAGAATATTCTGCTATCTGCCAAATTGTCATTCCTTCACCTCCAATTCATCCAATAGCTTACGAAGTTCAGCTACCTCTTTCCCGGAAAGCTCACCATCGCGTACAAATGAAGCAACCATACGTCCTACACTCCCTTGATATACCCTCTCTACAAAACTCTGCCTCTCTTCCTTTACGCATGATTCCCTGTCAATCAGAGCCCGATACCTGTGAGGTGTTTCCTCCTTCTCCACCGCCAAAACACCTTTCTCACAGAGCCTTTTCAAAAATGTGTGGACGGTATTCTTATTCCATCTGTTTCCGAGCTTATACATCAATTCCGGCTGCGTCATCCCCATCTCTTTTTCCCAAATCACTTCCATAACCTGCCATTCACTCTCTGTAATCCTGCCGCATTTTTCCATACCATTACCTCCACTTTACATACCTGTTTGCTAAAATATTCTACGGAATTCACTGTGTAAGCTTTACCCCCTGTCAGACTACAAATGTAGTTTTCACATTCATACTACATCTGTAGTCTTTCTTTGTCAATACTTTTTACCATATATTTGAAAAATTAGTGCGAACTACCTTAAAGAAAAATACCCCTTCGTCTTTGGATGTATGTAGAAAAACAGGCTCTCAATGTCCAATGCCAGCTGTAATCGTAACAACAAAAAAGCAAAACATCATCTTATATATAGATAGTGCTCTGCTTTTTTGTTTTATTCATAATAAATTTTCAGTTACAGAAAATTCGATAATCCCTATTTATGATACGGCTCCCCGCTAATAATGCGATATGCTCTGTAAATCTGCTCACAAAGAATCACCCTCATCAACTGATGGGGAAATGTCATATCAGAAAAGCTGATACCCTGATTGGATCGTTTCAGTACAGAAGAATGAAGCCCCAGAGACCCGCCTATCACAAACACAATATGGCTTTTCCCGTTGACAGCAGCCTGCTCCAGCATCCCTGCAAAGCTTTCAGAAGTATATTTCTTTCCAAGTATTTCCAATGTACATACATACGCATCATCCTTGATCTTCGCTAAAATACGCTCCGCCTCTTTTAATTTGATCTGTTCCTCTTCTGCTGCCGATGCCTTATCCGGAGTTTTTTCATCTGCCACTTCCACGATTTCCAGCTTACAATATTTGCCGAGACGCTTGGCGTACTCGTCAATCGCGTCCCGGTAAAATTTTTCTTTGATTTTGCCTACACAGATAATTGAAATTCTCATTGTATTCTACAAATAATATCTCAGAAAATGAGGTCTCTGCTTACTTGCTGCTCAGGAATTCGTCAATTCCCTTAGCTGCTGCTTTACCTGCTCCCATAGCCAGGATAACAGTTGCAGCACCGGTTACGGCATCTCCGCCGGCATAAACCCCTTCTTTGGAGGTCTTGCCGTTTGCTTCATCAGCTACGATACATTTCCACTTGTTGACTTCCAGACCTTCTGTAGTAGAAGAAATCAACGGATTAGGAGAAGTACCAAGGGACATGATGACAGTGTCAAGCTCCATTACGAATTCGGAGTCAGGAATCTCTACAGGACGTCTTCTTCCGGAAGCATCCGGCTCGCCCAGTTCCATCTTGATACATTTCATGCCGGTTACCCAGCCCTTCTCATCAGCAAGGATTTCGGTAGGGTTGGTCAACAGGTCGAAGATGATACCTTCTTCTTTTGCATGATGAACTTCTTCTACTCTTGCAGGAAGCTCTTCTTCACTTCTTCTGTATACGATATGTACCTCGGCGCCCAGTCTCAGTGCGGTTCTTGCTGCATCCATAGCTACGTTACCGCCGCCTACGACAGCTACCTTCTTACCGTGCATGATAGGAGTATGAGAGTCAGCGTCAAAGGATTTCATCAGGTTACTTCTTGTCAGGTACTCATTTGCAGAGAATACTCCATTGGAGTTCTCTCCCGGAATTCCCATAAACTTGGGAAGGCCTGCACCGGAACCGATAAATACAGCATCAAATCCTTCCTCATCAATCAGCTGATCGATTGTTACAGATTTACCAATTACTACGTTATTCTCAATCTTAACACCGAGAGATTTAACATTCTCGATTTCTTTTGCTACAACAGCTTTCTTGGGCAGACGGAATTCAGGAATACCGTATACAAGCACTCCTCCGGCTTCATGCAGTGCCTCAAAAATAGTTACATCATATCCCATCTTAGCCAGGTCACCTGCACAGGTCAGACCTGCAGGGCCGGAACCGATAACTGCCACCTTTTTGCCTTTCTTCTCAGTAGCACCCTGAGGAACGATACCATTCTCTCTTGCCCAATCAGCTACGAATCTTTCCAGCTTACCGATGGATACCGGTTCACCTTTTATACCACGGATACATTTGCCTTCACACTGGCTTTCCTGAGGACATACGCGGCCACAGACAGCCGGCAAAGCACTTGATTGGCTAATAATCTGATATGCCTCTTCAATATTTCCTTCTTTTACTTTAGCGATAAATCCCGGAATATCAATTGACACGGGACAGCCCTTTACACACTGGGCATTTTTACAGTTGATACATCTGGATGCTTCACACATTGCCTCCTCCAGATTATATCCTAGACATACTTCTTCAAAATTCTTTGCACGTACCTGAGGGTCCTGTTCACGAACCGGTACTTTCTTTAAAACGTCCATCTTATCCTCCAATTATCTCATTCTGAAATTCGAACATAATTATTCACATTGACCGCAGCCGCCATGATGGGTGTCGCCCTCTTCCAGCTTCAGGATATCTCTTCCCTCCTGAGTCTTATACATCTGCTGACGTCTCATAGCTTCATCAAAGTTTACCTTATGACCATCGAATTCAGGACCATCTACGCAGGCAAATTTCACTTCACCGCCTACAGATACACGACATGCACCACACATACCGGTTCCATCTACCATAATAGGATTCAGACTGACAATGGTAGGAATCTCAAGTTCTTTTGTCAACAAGCATACAAATTTCATCATGATCATAGGTCCGATTGCGATACATACATCGTACTGCTTACCTTCCCCAATCAAATCCTTGATAACCTGAGTTACCATACCGCTTCTGCCATAAGAACCATCATCGGTAGTTACATACAGATTGCCTGCTACAGCTTCCATTTCCTTTTCCAGAATCAGCAGATCTTTGGTTTTACTTCCCACAATAACATCTGCAGCTACGCCATGCTCATGCAGCCATTTCACCTGAGGATATACAGGTGCAGCACCTACACCACCCGCTACAAACAGAATCTTCTTCTGTTTTAAAGCTTCCGGCTCTTCCTTCACAAGTTCAGAAGGACATCCTAAAGGTCCTACAAAATCGTGGAAGCTATCGCCTTCTTTCAGATGAGCCATCATCATAGTTCCGGCACCAACGGTCTGGAACACGATGGTAACTGTTCCCTTCTCTCTGTCATAATCACAGATCGTCAGGGGGATTCTTTCACCTTCTTCATCCATTCGAACAATTACAAATTGTCCGGGTTCACAGTGTTTTGCTACTCTTGGGGCTTCCACATCCATCAGATAAATGTTCGTGGTCAGCTCTTTTGCTTTTACAATCTTATACATTACACACCTCTCTTATCCCTCTTGTGGGGAGTCTATTAAAATTTCAACTATAGAATAGTTGTTATTTTCATCCATTGTTAATTTAAAACATCTCTTCTCATTAACACTCACTGCATAATAGCTTCCTGTTTTATTCTTTACACCTTTCTCATCCATGAAGCTTTCGGCAATCACATAAAAATCGCCCTGTTCTTTTATACTGATGACATACTGGCATTCATATAGATATCTGGCTGAAGATTCTGCAGAATAATTGCCTTCTGCATTGTATATTTTCTGCTGCATTAACATACATTCCACCACCAGTGCTTCGGCTTCCTCTACGGGCACGGCTGTCTCCAGTTTCAGGTAATATCTTCTTTCTGCCACCTTTCCGCGATTCCCGTCTTCATCTACATAAGCAAAGTTATAGACACTCCTGCCCAAAGGCATCGGAATCGGTCCGGTATACAGTGTAGAATGCAGATTTGGCTGAGTGCCGTCTGTAGTGTAATAAACATCTCTGCTGTCGGCTTCCAGCACTTCTATCATCATAGGTACATAATATGTCCCACTGATAACACTGATTTGGGGAGCCTCTTCCATATCTATCTTGACATTGTAAGCCTTAGTAACTACCTCACTGTAAATACCATATTCATTAACTGCAACCGCTTTTATTACAGTATCCGGTGAATCGATCAGGATCGGTGCAGTATACAGACTGCTACTATTATCCGGCTCACTGCCATCTGTAGTATAATAGATCCTCCCGATAGTATCTGAAGATAGTTTAAGAGGTACCGCCTTATCATAATCACCTTCTTCGTAACTGAATCTGGGCGGAGCAGCAAGATATGACTGATAAGCAGTCCTGATCGCAGTATTCTCACTTAGCAGCAGAATTTCATTAATAGAGTCATATTCCTCACGAGCTTTATAAATTGCAATAAGCTTCCCATATGCCCGTTCTAACTGTTCCTGGCTGCAGGATGGATTGCGGATAATCTGTCTCAGTAAATATTCATATTCTATTTTATTGCCTTTTTGCTTATAGGCTTCCGCCAGCGAAAAAACTACTTCTACATCAGTTTTCTCCAGCTCCAGGGCTCGTAGATAATATGTTATCGCTTCAGTATACTGTTCCTTTGACATGCAAGATACTGCCCGCCGGATCTGGTAATTATAGGAATAGTAATGCCACAGACAAATACCTGCAACCAAAAATGACAAAATAAACCCTAAACAGCATACATTGAATGCCATTTTTACAAAATACTTTTTATTGTGTCTTGTCCCGACTTTAGATTTGTCAGATTTATCATAAGCATTGCTGCTTTCCTCATCAATCTGATTATGCCAGGATTTTTCTCCGTTGGCATCAGCCGCTATGTATTCAATTGATTCTAAAATGTTGCTTTCCAGTTCCAAGTCATAATCAGGTACAATATGGATATCGCAGCCGCATTTCTCACAATACCATGAGTCTTCCGGTAAATCTGCTTCACAATTTGGACATTTCATAAAAACTCCTACATTTTCTGCAGAGATACGCTTTCTACACAATTATGCATCAGCATGGCGATAGTCATAGGACCTACACCTCCGGGAACCGGAGTAATTGCACTACATTTGGGTGCCACACTGTCGTAATCAACGTCTCCACACAACTTATTATTTTCGTTACGATGAATTCCCACATCAATTACAACCGCACCCTCTTTTACATAATCTGCCGTAATCATCTTAGGCTTTCCTACGGCAGCTACCAGAATATCTGCTCTTCTGGTTATCTCTTTCAAATCCTTTGTTCTGCTGTGCGCTATCGTCACTGTCCCATTTTCACGAAGCAGCAAAAGTGCCATAGGCTTTCCCACAATATTGCTTCGTCCGATAACTACACATTCTTTCCCTGCAATTTCGATTCCCGAACGCTTCAGGAGCTGAATGATTCCTGCCGGTGTACAGGATACAAAGCCCGGCTTACCAATACATAGTGCACCTACATTCTGTGGATGAAAGCCGTCAACATCTTTTAACGGACTAATTCTATCCAGTACCTTTTCCTCGTCAATATGCCCGGGCAAAGGAAGCTGCACAAGAATCCCGTTTACATCCTGTCTGTTGTTGAGTTCATCAATCAGTCCCAGAAGCTCCTCCTCAGAAGTTTCCTCCCCAATCTCATAACTCAAAGACCTGATACCAATGTATTCACAGGCTTTCTTCTTATTGTTCACGTATACGCTTGAAGCTGGGTCATTACCAACCTGAATCACAGCAAGTGTAACCTCTGTTCCCTGTTCCTTCAGTGATGCTACTTTTTCCTTTAATTCATCTTTTATACGAGCAGATATCTGCTTTCCGTCAATCACTTGTGTCATATCTGTCTCCTTTTCTTTTATTCAAATGCCATAAAGCTTTTAAACTTTTCATCGATCCTACTTCGCCAATTAGAACAATCCCACAATCTTTCCATCGTCATCTACATCAATGCCGAAAGCTGCCGGCTGCTTGGACAGTCCCGGCATGGTCATAACAGTACCGGTAAGCACTACTACAAAACCTGCACCTGCAGATACATATACCTCTCTGACATTCATCTCAAAACCTTCCGGTCTTCCTAACAGTGCCGGATCATCAGACAGAGAATACTGCGTCTTAGCCATACATACAGGGAAATTACCAAAGCCCATCTGTTCAATCTTGGCAAGCTGTTTAGCAGCTGCAGGAGCAAAATTCACACTGTCTGCACCATAGATTTCCTTTGCAACGGTAGTAATCTTCTCCTTCAGGCTCATCTCATTTTCATACAGAACATGGAAATTGCTTTCCTTCTTTTCAATGGTCTCAAGTACCTTTTCAGCCAGTGCAATACCGCCCTCTCCACCTTTTTCCCATACTTCGGAAAGCGCAAATTCACAGTTTCTTTCTTCACAGAACTGCTTCACAAATGAAACCTCTTCCTCTGTATCAGTAATAAAAGAATTTAAGGTGACGACTACAGGCACCCCAAATTTCTGCAGGTTTTCGATATGCTTCTCTAAGTTCACGATACCTTTCTTCAGTGCATCCAAATTGGGAGCAGAAAGTTCTGCTTTAGCTACACCGCCATTATATTTCAGGGCTCTGATAGTCGCTACAAGCACTGTTGCTGCAGGCTTAAGTCCTGCCATACGGCACTTGATATCGTAAAATTTCTCAGCACCCAGATCAGCGCCAAAACCTGCTTCAGTAATGCAGTAATCAGCCATTTTCAAAGCAGTCTTGGTAGCTCTTACGGAATTACAGCCATGTGCGATATTAGCAAAAGGTCCCCCATGAACCAGAGCAGGGGTATGTTCCAGTGTCTGAATCAGATTAGGCTTCAGCGCATCCTTTAACAGCGCAGCCATAGCACCTACGGCTTTCAGATCACCGGCGGTAACAGGCTCTCCGGCATAGTTATAAGCAACAACGATTCTGGATAATCTTTCTTTTAAATCCTTCATATCGTCTGCCAGACAAAGAATCGCCATGATTTCACTTGCGACAGTAATAACAAAGTGATCTTCTCTTACAACCCCATCCAGTTTATTTCCAAGTCCTACCACAATGTTGCGCAGTACTCTGTCGTTCATATCCATACAGCGCTTCCACACGATCTGTCTTGTATCAATCTGCAGCTCATTGCCCTGTTGGATGTGGTTGTCCAAAAGTGCTGCAAGCAAATTATTAGCGGAAGTAATCGCATGGAAATCACCTGTAAAGTGAAGATTCAAATCTTCCATAGGTACAACCTGAGCATATCCGCCTCCGGCTGCACCACCCTTGATACCGAAGCAGGGTCCCAGAGAAGGCTCTCTTAAAGCAATCACAGCTTTCTTGCCCAGTTTGCCAAAAGCCTGTCCGAGTCCTACACTTGTGGTAGTCTTTCCTTCTCCTGCCGGAGTGGGGTTAATGGCTGTTACAAGAATCAGTTTTCCGTTCGGGTTATCCTTAATCTTCTCCATATATTCGTCAGAAATCTTAGCCTTATATCTTCCGTATAACTCCAACTCGTCGGGTGCAATTCCAATTCTGGCAGCCACCTCAGTAATCGGTTCCATCACAGCTTCCTGCGCGATTTGAATATCTGTCTTCATTCTTATCTCCTCCTGTATACCGGCTTTTATCGCCTCTTATTCTTTATCGCTTTTATGTTTCCTGATATATCATTTAAAAGTATCAGATTTCCTCCAACAACTGTTCAAATTGTTCCATACTCATCAATACCTTACGGGGCTTCGTTCCTTCCTCTTCCCCTACAACACCATATTCTGCAAGTTGATCCATAATTCTGGCTGCACGGTTAAATCCAATCTTTAATACCCTCTGCAGCATACCAATGGAGGCTTTGTCCTTATCGATAATAAACTTGCCGGCTTCTGCAAAATATTCATCTCTTTCATCAGCAGAGCTGCCGGAACCACCTGAACTGCCGCTGCCCAAACTCTTGATTTTCTCTTCTATGTCTTCTGCATAGACATTGCCGATAGCCTGATTTTTCAGGAAATCCACCACATCCGATACTTCTTTATCTGACACAAAAGCCCCTTGAATACGGGCCGGCTTGGAATATCCCTGAGGGTAAGACAGCATATCACCTTTACCTAAAAGCTTTTCGGCACCGTTCATATCCAGGATGGTACGGGAGTCCACACCGCTGGATACTGAGAATGCCACACGACTGGGCATATTTGCCTTAATCAGGCCGGTGATTACATCCACGCTGGGGCGCTGAGTCGCAATGATCAGGTGAATACCTGCCGCTCTTGCCAACTGAGCCAGACGACAGATAGATTCTTCAACTTCTCCGGGCGATACCATCATCAAGTCTGCTAACTCGTCTACAATAATGACGATCTGAGGCATCTTAGCCGGAGCATCCTCCTGCCCTTTCTCCCTCATCTCTTCGACTTTCTTGTTATATCCTTTCAGATCCCGTACATTGTAATCCGCAAATCTCTTGTAACGGTCTGTCATTTCAGACACACCCCAGTGAAGGGCGGCAGATGCCTTCTTAGGATCCGTCACTACAGGAATCAGCAGATGCGGGATACCGTTATAAACACTCAGTTCCACCACCTTAGGATCCACCATGATCAATTTTACATCATCAGGATGCGCCTTATACAGGATACTCATAATCAATGTATTGATGCACACTGATTTACCGGATCCTGTAGCTCCTGCAATCAACATATGGGGCATCTTGGCAATATCAGCCACTACTACCTGACCTGCAATATCCTTACCAACCGCAAAAGCCAGATTCGATGGGAAATCACGGAACTGACTGCTCTCTAACAGATCCCTTAAAGCTACCGGTGTATTTTCTTTATTCGGTACTTCGATACCAATGGCAGCTTTACCGGGAATCGGTGCTTCAATACGAATATCCGTAGCAGCAAGATTCAGCTTAATATCATCTGCCAGATTCACAATTTTACTGACCTTCACGCCCTGTTCCGGCTGAAGCTCGTATCTTGTAACACTAGGTCCCTGACTGATGTCTGTAATCGTTACTCTGACACCAAAAGTATTCAATGTCTGCTGCAGCCTCATGGCAGTCTCTTTCAGTTCCCTTGTAGAATCCGCATTGGCGGCTACCCCTCTTTGTAATCTGGACAAAGGTGGGAAAATATATTTCCTGGGTACCTTATTCTGTATCTCTTTGCGGATCTCGTTTTCACCTGAATCATGTTCTGATGAACCGGATTCTGCACCCGGGTTACCTGCAGGCCTTGCCAAAGGACGGGACTTTTCAGTCGCCTCACTATGTACTCTGATAGCCTGAGCATCATGATCCAGAAGGACCTCATCACGCTGCCGGTTCTTATCGTTATCTGTCTGCCTATTATCCTCTGCCTGACTGCCGAACTCTGTCTGTTTGCTGATTTCTTCCGTTCTAAGCCGCTCCACCGGTCTGACTTCTTCCGTCTTCTCTTCAGCCTCAACTATAGTCATTTGGCGGGCAGACCGGATCTGAATCTTGTCAAAATCAAAATCGGGCTCCTGATAAGCAGGGACTTCTTCCTCTATCTCTTCCTCACTGACAGAATGAAGTTCATATTCTTCGCGTCTTGCTCCCTGCAGGTCTTCCAGCGTTATCTCATGGATGTCATCTCTGTGCTTCGGCCTGGGTCTCTCCAGTTGAGTGTTGAACATCACACCACTGGCTTTTTTATCCATCCTCAGAATTTTATCATTTTCTTTTATTTCTGCTTTTAGCTTGCGTTCTTCCTCGCGTTTCTTTAACTCCTCTGCACGCCGGATTCTGGATTCTTCCAGTTCTTCCCGGCGCTGTTTGGCTCGAATCTCCTGTTCTTCCCGGCGAATCTGGGCACGTTCCTCCTGTTCTTCCCGCCGAACCTGCGCCATCTCACGTCTGTACTCAGCGTCTTCCCTGGATCTTTCCCTAATTCGGGAACCGCTTTCTTTCATGCCCTTTAGCAAAGATCTCTCTGTCAAAAGAATGATACTGATCAGAGAGAAAAGCGCCACAATCAATATCGTTCCTATAGTCTCCAGATATTGCTGCAATAAGTAACTTACACTTCCTGCAATGCAGCCACCGCCATTCCTGAACCCAAGACTAATATCATACAACTGCTTAATATCATATTCTTTCATCTCCGAAGCAGTGCCTGCTATCAGATCGAATACAATACCCATCATAATAAAAAGTACTGCACCTGCTACTATCTTGCGAATTGCCGTTGGATTTCCTTCATTGGCAAACCAGAACGCTGTCCCTGCAAACAATATCACAGGAACAATATAAGCGGTAAAACCAAACAGTCCGAACATCACTCCGCTGATTGCTTTCCCCACAGGGCCGATTATACCAAAATTACAAAGGAACAGGAATACCATTGCCACAAATAGTACAATTAAACCAATCTCATGAAACATTTCACTGTCTCTGGCAGCCTGTTTCGCTGTATTCTTCTTTTTTGCGGCAGATGATTTTCCTGAAGTACTGCGCTTTGCAGGCTTTCTCTGCGTCGTATTCTTTTTGGAAGACGATGTCTTTTTGCCTGATGTTGATGCCATACCATCCTACCCCTTATCCTCTTGATAAATTTATGTCAAATATTAGTATAACATTTTTCCTGCAACTTGTCACCATCATTTTTCATCTATCATTAGATGGAGCTTTGAAAGCGCTTTATCAATTCCTCCCACTTCATCAATAATTCCATGTTTTACAGTCTCTTCCCCTACCAGAATGGTTCCTACATCCTTGGTCAATACACCTGTTTCCATCATCAGTCCTTCCAAATGTTCCTGACTGATTCTGCAATGACTGCATACAAATCCGGTAATACGGTCCTGTATCTGCTTAAAATAATCAAATGTCTGAGGCACACCGATAACCATACCATTCATCCTCACCGGATGAATCACCATCGTCCCTGTAGGTACGATATACGAATAATCGGTACTGACTGCTATTGGGACACCGATGGAATGACTGCCTCCCAACACGAGGGATACCGTTGGTTTGCTTAAAGATGCCAACATCTCCGCAATAGCCAGCCCTGCTTCCACATCTCCGCCCATGGTGTTTAACAGTACCAATACACCTTTTATTTCACTGCTGTCTTCTATGGCTGCCAGCTGAGGAAGGACATGCTCGTATTTTGTGGTTTTGGAATTATTGGAAAGATTATCGTGACCTTCAATTTCACCGATAATCGTAAGCAAATGAATATTCTGCTTTTGGCTGTTATTATCAAGCGTTAACTGCCCCGTCTTTTCTATTCTCTTATCTGCCTGTTCCTGCTCATCGATTTTTTCTTGTTTATTTTCCTTGTCTGCCATGTCATCTCTCCTGTTTTCTCAGAATCTAAAAGGCCTGCAATGCAGGCCTTCATATTGTTACCAAAATCAATTATTTCATTCTGAGAATTATCGGAATTTCTTATGCTATCAAATATCGTAGTCGTCATTCTCATCCACTTCGATATCATAATGCATCATGTCCTCTTCCGGAATAAAACCATATTCCATAGCTTTTCTAACATGCTTCCTGGGTAAAGGAAGCGGATTTTCTATTAACTGTGGCTTTTTCCTTTCTCCCAGATCCACATATTCCATATCACCGGAAACTATTTCCTCTTCAACCTGCATCCTTTCTTCCTCCCGAATTGATTCCATTTCACCGGAAATTGCCTGTCTATCCGTTGTTTCTTTCCTGAATGAAATACTTTCAGAAATACCGATCCCGCCAAGGATGGCTGCTGTATATGTCATCAGCCCAAAAGAATATAACTGAGCAGACGGAATATGAAAATATTCCAGGATACAAAGCGCTAATCCGGCACAAATCCATGGTGAAAGCTTCTCCGACTTTCCATGAGTCCAATAAGCAAATGCTGCGAATATCATTCCACTATACAGTACAGCAGAAACTGTTATTTCGTTTTCCTCCATCCAGAATAATTCGTCATATCCTTTTATAGAGTATAAACGAATCAAACTATTCCAAACATCAACAATGCCTTTCCCACAGGAATATCCATATAATGCCAGGTATCCGGTATAAAAAAGCCCTGCCGCCCCAATCAACACGCACAAACCAATCCACACATTGGCGCACTTCTTCTCACTCTTCTGTCTGCGAAGCCATAATGCACTGACAGCTATAACAGGAAGTGTAATACCGCTGATATCAAGATAGCATACAAATGCAATCCAGGCTCCCGAAAACGCCAGTATGATGACATCATAAATTGATACCATCTCTCCTTCAGCATATTTATTCAGAAAAGATGCCACACAGACCAATCCGATTGCATAAACACACAAATACATCATATCAGGTGAATAAGTCAATCCCCGCAAAATTTCTGCAGGCAAAAACATAATGGCTGCCATAAAAGTAAGACCTGCCATCTTTCCGCCAATCTGACCAATTGCAAGATACATCAAGACAGCTGCTATCATCTGCATCACAATCTGTGCCCAGATACCTGCCATCCATTTATTTCCCACCAACAAAAACAGGCCTCTCAGCAAATGCAGATATATGTAAGTAGCACCATGAACCGTTTGAGGTATGGTGCTGTCCTCCGTCACAAGCGCCATATCAAAATAGGCAGCTTCTTCTCCGGCATATTGCATACTGAATATCCTGATACCTATACCGGCTGCCAGAATTCCCACGTGCAATATATCTTCCAATACGGCCAATAAAACCGGTGAAGCCGGTTTTACCCGCTCAGCAAGAATTTTTCCCACGCCCCGGATAAACAGAAACAGGAATAGAAGAATCAGCCACATTCCTATTCCCGGCAAAATACATACCCATCCTTTGTATCCCCACGTCAGAAAAGTATCACACAAAAAATATATGAGGGCTGCACTGCTCCCCAGCAGAAATGCAGCCCATAAAATAATACTTAATCCATTTTTCTTCCAACTCATCTTTTCCTGCTCTCATAAGATAACATGTCGGTAATCAAAAGGCAAAGCCCTGAAACTCGTCACTATTAAAGATTTTACATTTAATTACAGCACTTTCTCAATGTTGTATCTCGGTCTGTGTTTCACTTCAATGTAAATCTTTCCAATATACTGCCCCACAAGGCCAATAGCCAACAATTGCAAACCTCCCAGGAACCAGATTGACAGAATCAATGATGTCCATCCCTGCACCACATGTCCGGTAAAATAAGAAATCAATGCATATACAGCAGCCAGTATGGAGCATACGATAATAAACAATCCCAATCCCAGAATCAGACTGATCGGCTTGACACTAAAAGAAGAAATCCCGTTAAATGCCAGTGCAAGCATCTTTTTCAGAGGATATTTGGATTCTCCTGCTACCCTCTCCTTACGGTCGTAGTAAACGCTGTCTGTCTGATATCCGATGAGCGGCATCATGCCACGCAAGAACAGATTGGTTTCCTTATACTGGGAGAACTGTTCCACTGCCCGTTTCGACATCAGGCGGAAATCCGCATGATTATATACAGTCTTAACTCCCATGGCAGCCATTATCTTATAAAAACCCTGAGCTGTGGTTCTCTTAAAGAAAGTGTCTGTCTTACGTTCCTTACGGACACCATAGACAATATCGCTCCCATCATGGAACTTGTCGATCATCTCTTCGATTACTGTCACATCATCCTGAAGGTCTGCATCGATGGACACCGTCACATCGCTCATATCCTTAGCGGTAATTAAGCCTGCTGTCAAAGCGAACTGGTGGCCTACATTACCAGCCAGCTTTACCCCTCTTACCTGCACAGGATGTGCCTGATGCTCTTCTTCAATCAACTCCCAGGTACGATCCTTACTGCCGTCATTCACGAACAGGATAAAGCTGTCCTCTGCAATTTTTTTCTTGGCAATCAGGTCATCGAGAGTGCCTCTTAAGGCTTCTGATGCTATCTTCAAAACCTCTTCTTCATTATAACAGGGAACTACGATTGCAAGTCTATCCATGAAGCTCCTCCTATTTTAAATACTTTCCAATGCCTGCTCCAGATCGGCAATGATATCGTCTACATGCTCTATTCCTACCGAGAAACGGATCAAATCAGGTGCAACACCTGCTTCTACCAGCTGCTCATCAGACATCTGCCTGTGAGTATGGCTTGCAGGGTGAAGTACACATGTCCTGGCATCAGCCACGTGAGTTACGATAGCTGCCAGCTTCAGTTTATCCATCAACACCTCTGCAGCTGCTCTTCCGCCCTTAAGGCCAAAGGAGATAACGCCACAGGTACCTTTGGGCATATATTTCTGAGCCAGATCATAATATTTATTACTCTTAAGACCCGGATAAAATACCCAGGCAACCTTGTCATGAGCTTCCAGATATTCAGCTACCTTCTGTGCATTGTAACAATGTCTCTCCATACGAAGAGGTAATGTCTCAAGACCTACATTCAGAAGGAATGCATTCTGAGGAGACTGGATGGAGCCCAGATCTCTCATCAGCTGTGAAGTTGCCTTGGTAATATAGGCAGCCTTGCCGAACTTCTTAGTATAAGTAATCCCATGATAGGATTCATCAGGAGTGGTAAGTCCGGGGAATTTATCGGCATACTTCTCCCAGTCAAAATTTCCGGAGTCTATAATAGCTCCGCCTACGCACATAGCATGTCCGTCCATGTACTTGGTGGTGGAATGAGTCACGATATCTGCTCCCCACTCAAAAGGTCTGCAGTTGATAGGAGTCGCAAAAGTATTATCCACGATCAAAGGTACGCCATGCGCATGAGCAGCCTTTGCAAACTTCTCGATATCAAGTACCACAAGAGCAGGATTCGCAATTGTCTCAGCCACTACACACTTAGTATTGGGTCGGAAAGCCTTATTCAATTCTTCCTCAGACATATCCGGATCCACAACAGTGCACTCGATACCCATTTTCTTCATGGTAACGGTCAGCAGATTAAAAGTACCGCCATATACGGTAGAGGACATAATTACATGTCCGCCTGCTTCACAGATATTGAACACTGCATAATAGTTAGCAGCCTGTCCGGAGCTTGTCAGCATTGCTGCCACGCCGCCCTCCAGTTCACAAATTTTCTGTGCTACATAATCATTGGTTGGATTCTGCAGTCTGGTATAAAAATATCCGCTTTCCTCTAGATCGAACAATCTTCCCATCTGCTCTGAAGTTTCATACTTATAGGTTGTGCTCTGAATAATCGGAAGCACTCTGGGCTGTCCGTTTTCCGGCTTCCATCCTGACTGGATACAGATTGTTTCCTGTTTCCACCGATTTACCATTCTCTCTATTCTCCTTTTTTGGTTTATCACAATTGTAAAATTACTTATTCATCCCAGTTATGGTATACTGCCTGTACATCATCATCATCATCCAGAAGATCCAGAGTCCTCTGCAGATTCTTAACAGCAGTCTCATCGGTAAGTGATACATAATTCTGAGGAATCATAGTCACCTCAGCACTCATCATGGGAATGCCTTCCTTCTCCAAAGCCTCTCTTACCATATCAAAGCTGTCAGGATCAGTCAGCACTTCAAAGCTGTCCTCTTCCTCAGAAAAATCTTCTGCTCCTGCATCCAGTGCCATCATCATCAGATCGTCTGCTTCCATATCGCATTCTTCTTTGTCAATGATGATTTGACCCTTCTTATCGAACATAAAGGATACACAGCCCGGGGTACCTACATTACCCTGTCCTTTGGTAAATGCGCTTCTTACGTTAGCTGCGGTACGATTCTTATTATCGGTCAGAGCATCAACGATAATAGCGATACCGTTAGGACCGTAGCCTTCATAAGTAACATATTCATAGTTTACATTTCCTACATCTCCGGCAGCTTTCTTGATACCACGCTCAATGGTATCATTGGGCATGTTATTAGCCTTAGCCTTGGCGATAACGGTAGCTAATTTAAAGTTATTAGACGGATCGGGACCGCCCTCTTTTACAGCAACTGCGATTTCTCTTCCGATAATGGTAAAGATTTTACCCTTAGCGGCATCGTTCTTTTCCTTTTTATGCTTAATATTAGCAAATTTTGAATGTCCTGACATAATGATTACTCCTTTTTTCTTCTAATTCCTATACTGCCCGACAACTGTCGAAACAATAAAATATCTTAAGTATCATAGCACTATTTGTTCTTTTCTTCAAGAGAGACTTTCTCATCAGTCTCACCTGCCTCTTCCTTCAGTTCTTCCGGAAGCTTCGTCACCAGTACGCTGGCGATCATTTTATTTTCCACCTTCAGAATCTTGAAATTATAACCCTGAACATCCACATCAAACTGCTCGTCCTCCTCAGGAATACGATCCAGCTTCGAGATCAGAAAACCGTTCAGTGTCTCAAACTCTTCTTCCGCAAAAGAAATATCAAATTTCTCTTCCAGTTCTTCTAATGGCATCTTACCTTCGATAATGAACTCATTCTCGCTCTTTTCTTCGATATATTCTGTATCCTCGTCATATTCATCCATAATATTACCGACGATTTCTTCCAGAATATCCTCCATGGCTACCAGACCATCGGTCTGACCGTATTCATCGATAACAATGACCATCTGCAGTTTATTGGACTGCATTTCCTTGAAAAGTTCATCGATATTCTTAGTCTGGGGCACAAACTGCGGTTCCCTTAAGAGACCTGTAATATCCTTAATGGGGAGCTCCATATTCCCCTCCTTACGGTGGAACCTCATAGCATCCTTCAGATGCAGGATACCTATGATGTGATCTATGTTCTCTTCATAGACCGGATATCGGCTGTTATTTTCCGATAAAATAAAGGGAATCACATCTTTTAACAGCATATTGCCGTCTACCCCGATGATACTGTTGCGGTGCGTCATAATATCCTGGGCTTCTTTATCACCATATTCAAAGATATTATTGATCATCCGGGCTTCACTGGCCTGGATGACACCCTGCTCATGACCTTCATTGACCATGCTGATGATTTCTTCTTCCGTCACATCATTCTCATCATCACCTCCATGGGCACCGAACAGGCGAAGTACCAGATTGACAGTCGCTGAGATAAGCCCGGTTAAAGGTGATAATGCAGTAATGATGAAATAGACCTGATTCACACAGGAGTAAGCCCATTTCTCAGGGAAACGCGCTGCAATCTTCTTCGACAGCAAAACTCCAAAAGTAAGCAATATGTACAGAATAATCACCACGGTAATCACCATCGCGACTCCCGATATCACCTCTCCGTGAATATTCAGATTCTTCAGCTTGTTTGCAACCAGTAAATTTAGGGAATCGTCAATGCTCTTACTCCAGATTCCCACATAAAATGCTCCCACGATAATATGAATCAGGGATATAACCACTTGCAACGTGTTGACATATCTGGCCGGATTGCCGATTATCTTCACAAGCTTCTGAGATTTCCTATCCTTCTCCTCTTCCGCTTTTCTTTCTATCTCTTTCTCATTCAGCGAGGTAATCGCCGAACTGAATCCATAGAAAAACATATCAATCAATACTAATACGATAAAGAAAATAATACTGGCAGTAGGCCCACTGTCATCGTCCATTTTATCCTCCGTTTCCGTTGTCCAACCGACAACACTTTTTACAATTTATTTCTTTATTACCTAAATATAACATTTCATACAGAAAACGTCAAGAACTGTCGTTATGTATCCAGTTCCAGACTGATCTTCAAGGCTTTGTTTACCTTCTCCATAATTTCTCCGTCCAGATGGCAAACCTTATCTTTCAGACGTTTCTTGTCTATGGTTCTGAGCTGCTCTAAGAGCACAACAGAATCCTTATCCATGTCATAGAGCATGGCATTTAATTCAATATGGGTAGGCAGCTTAGCCTTATTCATCTTGGAGGTAATAGCTGCGCAGATTACGGTGGGACTGTGCCTGTTGCCGACATCATTCTGGATGATCAATACCGGTCTGATGCCTCCCTGTTCTGAACCGATAACCGGTCTCAAATCTGCGTAATATACATCTCCTCTTCTCATAACAATCTCCTTCTTCAAAATCTGGTAATAGTATAGCCAGTTTATCTGAAGGTATTCAATTTACTACGCATAAGGTGCTCTGATTTCCGCAATTTTTCCAGCCTGTACATAGACTCTGGGAATCCGCCTCCCTAAGTCACACACCAGTTCATAATTAAATCTTCCGGACAGTTCTCCCAGAAGTTCGGCCGTAATTGTCTCTTCGCCATCCTTACCTATCAGCGTTACTAAGTCGCCTTCTTTTACGCCTTCTATATCCGTAACATCCACCATGAACTGATCCATGCATACCCGGCCAAGAATGGTCGCTTTTTTCCCACGGATCAGTACATAGCCTTTTCCGGAAAGCATTCTGGGATATCCGTCGCCGTATCCCACAGGAATCGTAGCTATCCGCATCTTGTGCTGTGCTGTAAAAGTGCCTCCGTAACTGACACTCTGCCCGGGATAAATATCTTTTACATACACCACATGGCTATACAGAGACAGTGCCGGACGCAGAGAAATAATTTCCTGACTCACTTCGTCCGATGGACGCAGACCATACAAAATAATTCCCGGCCTCACCACATCCATGTTTGCCTGGGGCATCTCCACGATTCCGGCACTGTTGGAACAATGCTTTACAGGAATCACAAGTCCCAATTCCTTTTCAATCCGTTCTATAAATGCACTAAACTTCTCAAACTGCTTTAAAGCACTGGTCTTATCCGTTTCATCCGCCCTGGCAAAATGGGTAAAGATGCCTTCTATTTCGATGCCGGGTGTCTTAATTGCTTCTTTTACGAAATCAATACCTGCATCGTCCGGTGCAATACCGATTCTGCCCATACCTGTATCGACTTTGATATGCACCTTTGCAGCTTTACCGGCTTTCCGGGCAGCTTCAGACAGTTCCTTAAGCATGTCACTTCGAAATACAGCAGGCCTGATATCTTCCAGAATCAGTTCTTCATAACTGTAAGGGAAAGTATATCCCAATATTAAAATCGGCAATGAAATGCCCGCTTTCCGTAAAATAAAAGCTTCCTCCACGGTAGCCACCGCATAACCGTACACAAAGTCAAACTTCTCCAGACATCTGGCAATCGGCACACTGCCGTGTCCATATCCATCTGTTTTAATGACTGCTAACAGCTTTGTATGAGGGCTGGTATTTCCCTTTATATTTACTAGATTTTCCGTGATAATATCCAAATCTACCTGAGCATATACTCTTTGAAATTCACGTTCTCTTATGTCTTCTGACTCCATATTCTGTTTCTTCTCCCTTTTTACGTGACAAGCCTTTTTGTGTTGCATTTCCACCTTGGGTGCAACTATTGTTTGGTCACTTCTGCCACAGCATCCGCCAAATCAGAGGCTGTCATGCCATATCGCCCCAGTCTGTCGGCAGCCGAATCTCCTGCCAACCCGTGCAGATAGACTCCCACAGTAGCTGCTTCCCATGCCTTCATTCCCTGTGCCAACAAGCCTGCGATAATTCCTGTCAGGACGTCACCGCTTCCAGCCACAGCCATACCGTTGTTACCCGAAATATTCAAGCACACAGGCTCCCCATTTTTACATATCAGAGTCCTTGCATCCTTACTTACTATAACACAATTCAGCTTCTGTGCAAGAACTGAAGCGATTTCGACCGGTGATTCCTTCACTTTCTTTATCGTAGTTCTGCACAATCTGGCAAGCTCTCCCGCGTGTGGTGTCAGAATGATCTCTCTTCCTGCGGCGCCTTGTTCCCTGACCGGCTCCATCAGTTCTTCATGCAAAGAAAGCAGATTCAGAGCGTCGGCATCTATCACCATCGGCAGTCTGCTCTCTTCCAAAAACGTATAAAGTATCTGATAAGCTCGTTCATCGGTTCCAAGACCGGGACCAATGGCCAACACATTCGGCCACTGAAGGAAATTTTTCCTTTCTAACGAACCTGCTTCCGGAATCAAGGTAGTAAGCAGAGCCTCCGGCACAGCTGTCTGCAGAATCACTCTGTTATACTCCGGTGTAAGCACCTTCACCATGCCTGCCCCCACCCGATAGCAGCTCTTTCCCGAAAGCACAGCAGCACCTGCCATATCCCGGGTTCCTGCAGCCAGAAGCACCTTTCCGAATGTCCCTTTGTTTCCACTATTCTCCCTGACAGGAAGCAGTTTGCTGATTTTTTCTGTATATCGGAATATCCCAGGGGCTTTTTCGTCAAATACATTTTTCTCAATTCCGATGTCTTTTATCACTACTTTCCCTGCATATTCGCATCCCGGATAAAAGAAAAGACCTCTCTTGCCGAAAGCAAAGCATACCGTGAGATCGGCTTTCACACCACATCCCATGAGCCTGCCCGTATCGGAATTGATTCCGCTTGGTACATCTACTGCAATTTTCCAGCCCTCTGCCCGATTGAACCAATTGATCATTTCCGCATATTCACCGGACACTTCTCTGGACAGCCCTACTCCGAATATAGAATCTACTAAAATATCATATTCCGCTGCCTTAGGTTTGCGTCCTGTCCTCACAGGAAAATGCTGTAATATTTCGTACTGGGTCTTCCACTCTGCAGTTGCTTTCTCCTGATTCCCCAGAATAACAACTTCTACCTCAAATCCGGATGAAAGCATCCTGGCAAGTGCCAGGCCATCTGCGCCGTTGTTCCCGCAGCCAGCCAGAATCAGCACCTTCTTATTCTTATCCGGCATTTTAGCTGCCAGAATTTCTTCAAATACTGATAATGCTGCCCTTTCCATCAACACAAGGGAAGGAATTCCTATTTTCTCAATCGTGACGGCGTCATATCGCTTCATTTCCTCAGCTGTTACCAGATATTCCATATTTTCCTCCTTCTGCTCCTTACAAGTAAGGAAAAGACTGCTCCTAAGAACAGTCCAGGCTTCGCAACTATTTTCCTTCTCTCTCTTTCTTATAGCTACCTATATTATAAGAAAGCTTCATCAAACTGTCCGACAAGTGGACATTTTCCACCTGAACACCTTCCGGAACAGGCAGATCCACATGTGCAAAATTCCAGAACGCCTTGATACCATTCTGAACCAGTTTCTCAGAAACCTCCACAGCACTTGTCTTAGGAATCGTCAGCACTGCAATATCAATATCATTCTCTCTGACGAACTGCTCCATATTCTCCATTGGCTGAACCTTAATGCCTCTGACATCCTTGCCCACCAATTCAGGATTCTTATCAAAAATTCCGCTGAAAATGAAACCGCGCCGTTCAAAATTCAGATAATTTCCCAATGCCTGCCCCAGATTACCTGCACCGATAATGATGAAGTGATGGGTCTGATCCAGTCCAAGTATCCTGCCGATTTCATTATATAGAAATTCTACGTTATAACCATAGCCCTGCTGACCAAAACCTCCAAAATTATTAAAATCCTGACGAATCTGTGACGCTGTCACCTTCATCAGTTCACTTAACTCCTGTGAGGAGATTCTCTCAACACCCTCATCCTTCAGGTCTCCCAGATAACGGAAATACCTGGGCAAGCGCCCAATGACTGCCTGTGATATCTCTTTTTCTTCCATTGGGGTACACCTCCCGCTATTATTCTACGTTACATTATACCCATGCATCAAAAAAAAGTCAAATGCTAATCATGATTCTTTGTTGCCTTTCTCCACACTCTTTGATAAAATAATACGTAATGAACTTTAGGAGTGAACAAACATGATACTATCTTGTCAAAATATATCCAAAGCTTTTGTGGAAAAGGAAGTCCTTAAGAACGTATCTTTTCATATAGAAGACAACGAAAAAGCAGCCATCGTGGGCATCAACGGTGCAGGCAAGACAACCCTGCTTCGCATTATCGTAGGAGAAATGACTCCTGATGAAGGCCTTGTTACCTTTGCCAAGGATAAGACTTTCGGCTATCTGGCACAGAATGCAGTTGTCGACACCTCCAATACCATCTATGAAGAATTGCTTGGTGTAAAGCAGGAGCTCATCGATCTGGAGCAAAAGATGCGTCAGTGTGAATTATCCATGAAACATGCGGACGACAACGAACTTGAAAACCTGATGAAGCAGTACACCGCACTGACCCATGCTTTTGAGATTGGGGGTGGTTACTCTTATAAGAGCGAACTGGTGGGTGTCCTGAAGGGCCTTGGTTTTACAGAGGCCGAATTCGATAAGTCTGTCTCTACCCTGTCAGGCGGTCAGAAAACCCGTGTTGCCCTTGGTAAGCTGCTTTTATTAAAGCCCGATCTGATCATCTTGGACGAGCCTACCAACCATCTGGACATGAACTCCATCGCCTGGCTGGAGACATACCTGCTTAATTACAAGGGCGCTGTCATCATCGTATCCCATGACCGCTATTTTCTGGACAAAATAGCCGGAAAAGTCATTGAAATCGACCAGACAAAAGCCACTACTTTCATAGGCAACTATTCTGATTATGCTTATAAAAAAGAACAGCTGCGCGTGGCCGCCTGGAACGCCTATATGAATCAACAGCGGGAAATCAAGCATCAGGAAGAAGTCATTGAAAAGCTTCGCTCCTTTAATCGTGAGAAATCCATTAAGCGCGCCGAGAGCCGCGAAAAAATGCTGGATAAAATCGAAGTTCTGGAGAAGCCAACCGAAGTGCGCACTGATATGAAGTTAAAGCTGACTCCTCACATGACCAGCGGCAATGACGTACTGACCGTAAAAGAGCTTTCAAAATCCTTTGACCAAAAGCTTCTATTTGAACGTATAAATTTTGAAATTAAGCGTGGAGAACATGTTGCCATCATCGGAGATAACGGTACCGGCAAGACTACCCTACTGAAAATTTTAAATGATCTGCTACCTGCAGACTGTGGTACTTTTACACTGGGCACCAATGTCGTTATCGGTTATTATGATCAGGAACATCATGTTTTACATAGTGAGAAGACTTTGTTTGATGAGATATCTGATGATTATCCTTATCTCACCAATACCCAGATTCGCAATGTGCTGGCTGCCTTTCTCTTTACCGGTGACGATGTATTTAAACGAATCAGCGACTTGAGCGGCGGCGAACGTGGCCGTGTCTCTCTGGCAAAGCTCATGCTCTCCGATTCCAACTTCCTGATCCTGGACGAACCTACCAACCATTTGGATATCATGTCCAAAGAGATTTTGGAAGATGCCATTAACGCTTATGAGGGAACTGTGCTTTACGTTTCCCATGACCGTTATTTTATCAACAAGACGGCTCACCGTATTCTGGACCTGACGGCTCATCAGTTTGTTAATTATATCGGAAATTATGATTATTATCTGGAAAAGCATGATACTGTGATGGCGGCTGTGATAGGGGCTTCACAGGTGGAAGTTGCTTCTGCACAGGCCACAGTAAACGAATCCGAAGTGAAGCTGGACTGGAAAGCCCAGAAGGAAGAACAGGCACGTATACGGAAACGTGAGAATGATTTGAAAAAATGCGAAGATAAAATTGATACTCTGGAAGAGAGGCAGACTGCTATCGAAGAAGAAATGGCACGACCGGAGGTAGCTACCAATGTAGCACGGCTTCAGGAGCTAACGAGGGAGCAGGATGCTATTGCGGCGCAACTGGAAGAGCTTTATGAGTTGTGGGAGACTCTGGCATAGTTCGAAAAGGCCGTCGCCCATTGTTAGGAGATGTGGATTGTCGCCCACCTATTTCATTCGAATGCATCAGGCAGATAACTTCAGTTATCTGCCTTTGTTTGCCCTTTGCTCCCAAGCAGCGATGAAAGACCTCCGATTATCAGAGGCTTTTCTCCGACTTACATCGCCTCAAACGTCTCTCTGATAGCCTTAATAAAGTCCAGACTATTCAGGATCACGGGATTCTCACAGGTAGAAATCAGAGACAGACTCTTTGTCATCTTACCGTCTTCCACAGTCTTGATACAAGCAGCTTCCAGCTTATCAGCAAATTCCATCAACTCAGGAATGTTGTCAAGTTCACCACGTTTTCTAAGCGCGCCGGTCCATGCAAAAATAGTTGCGATGGAGTTGGTAGAGGTCTCCTCTCCTTTCAGGTGCTTGTAGTAATGTCTCTGAACAGTTCCGTGTGCTGCTTCGTACTCATATACGCCACTGGGAGATACCAGAACGGAGGTCATCATGGACAAGTCACCGTAAGCTGTAGCCACCATGTCTGACATTACATCACCGTCATAGTTCTTGCAGGCCCAGATAAAGCCGCCTTCAGAACGGATGACTCTTGCCACAGCATCATCAATCAGGGTGTAGAAATATTCGATACCAAGTTCTTCGAATTTCTCCTTGTACTCTGCATCGTAGATTTCCTGGAAGATATCTTTGAAAGTATGGTCATATTTCTTGGAAATGGTATCCTTAGTTGCAAACCACAGATCCTGCCTGGTATCTACTGCATAGCCAAAGCATGCTCTTGCAAAGCTTTCGATAGAGGCTCTCGTGTTATGAATACCCTGGATAATTCCTGCTCCCGTAAAGTTATGGATGGTTTCACGGATTTCGGTTCCGTCTTCAGCAGTAAATACAAGTTCAGCCTTACCGGGACCTGGTACCTTGATTTCAGTATTTTTGTACACATCACCGTAAGCGTGACGTGCGATAGTGATAGGCTTGGTCCAGTTGGAAACGTAAGGTACGATACCCTTTACCAGAATCGGTGCACGGAATACAGTTCCGTCCAGAATGGCGCGTATGGTACCGTTAGGGCTCTTCCACATTTCCTTCAAATTATATTCTGTCATTCTGGCTGCATTGGGAGTGATGGTAGCACACTTTACAGCCACACCATACTTCAAAGTTGCATTGGCAGAATCTACCGTTACCTGATCATCGGTTTCATTACGATGCTCCAAACCAAGATCATAGTACTCTGTCTTCAGATCGATAAAAGGAAGTAAAAGTTCATCCTTAATCATCTGCCAGAGAATTCTGGTCATTTCATCTCCATCCATCTCTACAAGGGGAGTCGTCATTTTAATCTTATCCATGGGGTAATGTCCTCCTGTTTTCAATCTTTATTCTTTATTTTCTTTCTGATAAGCCTCATGAAGACCGTTCTTTACCATATTTTCATAAGCATTGATCATGTGTCTGTTGGCAAGGCGCTCAGCTTTATCAGCATCTCCTGCCTTGATTGCTTCCATGATCTGCGCGTGCTCCTCATTGGACTTGGGTCCACGATTCACATTAGCCAGCGTCTTCTTGCGCACTCTCAATACATACTGATGAAAATCCTTCAGCTGATGCTCGAGAATCTTACTGTCACATGCTTCATACAAAATATCATGAAAACGGTTGTCCAACTCTGCCAGCTGGTCCAGATGTCCTTTCTGGGCATGAAAGCTTGCCAGATACACATTCTCTTCCATCTCTTCCATCTGCTCCTTGGTGATGTGCTCTGTAGCCCATCTGGCACAAAGCCCCTCAAGCAGCGAACGGATCATATAAATATCCTTAACATCCTTTTCCGTAATGCCAGTCACATAAGCGCCTTTATTGGGAATGATCTGAATCAGCCCCTCAAGTTCAAGCTGACGAAAGGCTTCTCTTACCGGAGTCCTGCTGACCCCCAGCTCTTCTCCGATTGCAACCTCTCTCAATTCTTCATAATCCTCATATTTTCCGCTTAAGATATCCTCTCTCAGCTTGTGGAACACCCTTCCACGCAGGGAGTACTTGTCAGTCACTTCCTGCTTTACATCATAATTAGCCACTTCACGCTCTCCATTTCCTGCCAGGGGCTCCCCGGCAAACCGGCCAACATTCGGCACGGCATTTCACTGCATCAAGCGAAATTCCTTAATCCAGCTGAATCTGCAGCTCTGCACATACCTTGTTCAGTTCTGCCAGAATCTCCTCATCTGTCAGTACTGTCACACGACCGCTGGCATATTCTGCATCTACCCACTTCTTGATTTCTTTCACAAGTTCGGAAGTCTTGTTCACCTGCTTGTCACCTTTTAATTTAAAGTAAGTATTGATCCAGTGAGCTATGCCTGCCAGACCTGAGGTATTGGAAATCGCACAAAGTACCGGACGATTCAGGAACTTCTCTGTATCAAATATATTATAAATCTCCTCATTTTTCAAGAGGCCGTCTGCATGAATACCGGCTCTTGTCACGTTAAAGTTCTTTCCTACAAAAGGTGTACGAGGAGGAATCTCATAACCGATCTCCTTCTCATAATATTCAGCCAGCTCTGTGATCACGGTGGTATCCATACCGTTCAGATCGCCTTTCAGCTGAGCATACTCAAATACCATGGCTTTCAAAGGTGTATTACCGGTTCTCTCACCGATACCAAACAAAGAAGTATTGATACCGGAACAGCCGTAAAGCCATGCAGTGGTTGAGTTGGATACTGCCTTGTAGAAGTCGTTATGCCCATGCCACTCAATCAGCTCATGAGGCACACCTGCATGGGTATGAATCGCATAAATGATACCCTGTACACTTCTGGGAATAACGGCACCGGGGAAATTGACACCATAACCCATGGTATCGCAGGCACGAATCTTAATGGGAATCTGATATTCTCTCATAAGCTTCATCAGTTCCAGACAGAACGGTACCACATAGCCATAAATATCTGCTCTTGTAATATCCTCCAGATGACATCTGGGGCTAATACCCTCTTCCAGACATTCCTTGATGACACTGAGGTAATGTTCCATTGCCTGTTTTCTGGTCATCTTCAGCTTCAGGAAAATATGATAGTCGGAACAGCTTACCAGGATACCGGTCTCTTTCATACCGATTTCCTTTACCAGTTTGAAATCCTCCTTACTTGCACGGATCCAGCTGGTAACCTCCGGGAACTGATACCCTCTCTCCATACATTTATATACAGCGTCTCTGTCCTTCTTACTGTAAAGGAAAAATTCGCTGGCTCTGATCATTCCGTTTGGACCGCCCAATTTGTGCAGATAGTCATAAATCGTCACAATCTGCTCTGTGGTATAAGGCGCCCTGGACTGCTGTCCGTCACGGAACGTAGTATCTGTGATCCAGATATTCTTAGGCATATTATGGGGCACGATTCGGTCATTAAAAGGAATCTTTGGGATTTCCGAATAAGGAAACATATTACGGAAGACGTTAGGCTTCTTAACGTCATCCAGGATGTACATATGTTCTTCTATTTCCAACAGATTATTCTTCTGATTCATCGTGACCGGGCGGTTCTGAAAGGTATCGTTCTCAAACATAAGTCTCCTCGCATTCTGCCGTAAAAAGGCAACAGTAAATAATTAGCTTTCGCATCTCGTATCATTGTATACAATCATACCGTTTGTGTCAATAGTTTTCTAATAGTTTTTTTACATTTACCATTCCCCACCCCTGCTGATTCCATGGCAGTCCCAGGTCATCCGCCGTATAAGTCAGCTTCCTCTTCACTTCTTCATTACTCATCCCCGGAAATCGCTGCAAAAGAAGCGCAATTGCCCCCGTCACCACCGGTGTCGCCATGGACGTCCCACTCTTCTTCGTATAAGCACCTTTCCTATAATAATCCACACTACAGGACACGATATTCGTCCCAGGCGCCACCAGATCCGGCTTTCTCACTCTATCAAGCAGCTTCCCCCTTCCAGAATACGTCTCACACCGTTTCGGATTCTCCTGGCAAAAGCTCCCGTCATGGCACCCCACCGTGATCACCTTCTCACTGGCACACACCGAAGAGATACTCCCATCTCCCGGCCCCTTATTCCCCGCCGCACATACTACCACAATCCCTGCATCCCACACCTCCTCAATTTTCTCCCGAAGCATCTTCTCCTTCCATTTATCATTCATTTCCCCAATCCCCACCGAAATATTTAGCACCCTTATCCCAAACCTTTCCCGATTCTCCAGTACCCAGTCAAGCCCCTCCATCATATGCTGCGCCTGCCCGTCCCCCTTCCTGTCAAGCA
>JAZQAT010000036.1:0-2120 GCA_045545375.1 Acetatifactor sp. | reverse complement strand
TGACCATATCCACTTCGTCAGCACCGTTATCTACAGTGTCAGAAGCCATAAAGCACTTGGCAGCAGTGGTTGCATAGCCATTGGGGAAGCCGATAACGGTGCAGATAGCCAGTTTGTCACCGACATACTCCTTAGCCTGCTTCACAAAGGACTGAGGGATGCAGACGGAAGCAGTCTGGTACTTCATGCCGTCGTCGCAGATTGCCTTGATGTCAGCCCAGGTAGCGGTCTGGCCCAACAGAGTATGATCGCACTTGGCGAGAATCTCATTGATAGTCATAAATATTAGCTCCTTATTTTTTATAATTTAGCTGCCTTCAGCTTTTCGTACTTTTTCATTCAACAAAACTGTTGCGTATTACTTATCGTCGTTCAGATAAATGAGACGATCTACGTATTCTTTCATTCTGAGATACTGCTCATGGTTAATCAGAATGAATTTCTGGGAGCGGGAAATCAATTCCTCTTCTTCCATCTTTTTGATCGCACGGCTCACTGTTTTCACAACAAGACCTGTTTCGTTGGCCAGGTTCTGCTGGTTTACATGGAAATGATACACACCGTTGTTGCCATATTTTTCATACTTTCTGATCAGCAGGTACATCAGCCGGTCCGCACCCTGCAGGAATAAATATGCTCTTGCGAGTCTGCTCTGCTCCAGCAAGTATTCTCCCATCAGTTGCGCTTCCAGCTGCAGCGCATCCACATCAGAAAGAAGCCAACGTGAGTACGGCTCAATCGGGATCTTGATAATTGTGCATTTTGTGACCGTCGTCAAAGTTGTCAGGAAATTGGAGAGTTTCATAAGCACTTCCATGGCACCCATTGCGTAGGCCTTATCAAACCGGATAAAGTCGAACTCTGTTCCGAACACCCGGTAATCGGTTGCCTTAATGATACCGGTGGCAATCAAATAGACATACTCAACTGGTGCACCTTCACGAACAAATACTCTGTTGGGAACCAGGTTTTCAATAATCAGATGGTCCGCTAAGGAATCGGGAGCCGTGCGGAAATATTTCAGGATCTGCTGCCGTCTATCCGGCTGAATAGCATCCAGGAAAGGTAATTTATCAAACAGGATTTCCTCTTTCATTTGGTCACCTTCTTACAACGAATTATTACAGGTTACTGGGGCCGAATCCGTAAGGAAGCAGGTCCTTTAATAAAATTTCTACACATGCATCTTTTCCGTTTGCCATCACAACGCAAAATGTATTGGGATCACAGAATTCCATCATGACCTGTCGGCATACGCCGCAGGGTGCACAAAGATTATCTGCCTTTGCATCATCGACTGCGCCTACGACAGCAATTCTGTCGAACTCTCGTTCACCATCGTAGATTGCCTTAAAGAAAGCAGTTCTTTCAGCACAAACGGTTGGGGAAAAACCAGCATTTTCAATATTGCAGCCATGATAGACCTTGCCGCTTTTTGTAAGCAGCGCTGCGCCAACCTTGTGATTGGAATAAGGTGCATAGGCCTTATCTCGAGCTTTCTTTGCCTCTTTCAGTAATTCCATGTTATCCACGATATACACCTCATTTTATCTTCTGTTTTTATTCGCGGTCTCATTTCTTTGACCTAATAATAACAATATGAATGAACTATTAACAGGACTCCAGTCCCCTTTTTACAAATTTCTCTATATTTTTTCTATCTGTAATTGAAGGCAAGGTTCTAAACGATGTTGGTGAATATACCGATACCATTGCTGGTGAAGTGATTATCGCAATGCCGGAAAGCCGCACCTCCTCCCTGTTCCCTGGAAAAAACACCATCGCCATCTGCGGCAATCAGCCTGACATTATCCGTAATGCTTTGGAGATGAACGTAAACTGTCTGATTCTCTGCAGGACTGAGCTGGACAAAGACTTCTATGATATTCCTACCACTACCTGTATCATTTCCACACCTTATCATGGGTCGAGACCGTCTGGCTTGATTTTTCAGTCCACACCCATCGGACGAATCTGCCGTACTGAAGATTTGACCTGCTTCCATCTTGAAGATCGGGTTGATGAAGTCAAAGAATTGGTGCTGAAACAC
Organism: Acetatifactor sp.; assembly: GCA_045545375.1. Classification (GTDB taxonomy): domain Bacteria; phylum Bacillota; class Clostridia; order Lachnospirales; family Lachnospiraceae; genus Acetatifactor. Next base: position 70 of record JAZQAT010000036.1, on the reverse strand, counting down.
AGAGAATCCTGCTATCCTATTTTGGATGCGGACGAAAAAGTAGTCGGTGTTCTGACCCGCTATCATCTGC
>JAZQAT010000035.1:0-2458 GCA_045545375.1 Acetatifactor sp. | reverse complement strand
ATATCTGGCGACCTGTGAAAACTGTAACAAAGTCCTTGATAAGATGGAATCTCTAGTAGATGTTCCCACCCATGAAGAAGATGCTGCATTTGAAAAGCTTCTAAGAGCAGCCTTACAATAGAAGCACGATTCCATACAACCGCAAAAGCAAGAAAAATCCCTTGAAAAATAAAGAGAGCCTGCTTTCTCTTTTCTCTGAGTATAGCAGGCTCCTTTTCTGCTATGATCAAGGCACAAAAAGTGATAGCAGAATTGATTCTGCAAAAAATGTATTAATTCGAGAGAATAAAAAAGGACTTTGCAGTTCCAGACATTATTACGTGTAATATTATAAGTTCGAAAAGGTCTACCTTTTTAGACTCATGTTTGATTACACTAAATGAAAGGAAAAAGTGTCCGAAAAGTATCCAAAATAGTTTGCAGACATAGCCGTAAATACATTGGTGCTTTACAGACACAATAGGGAAGTGGCATGAGAAAAATATATGGATATGCCCGCGTATCAACCAGGGAGCAGAATCTGGATCGTCAGATCATTGCATTGCAGCAATACGGCATTTCGGATCGGGACATCGTAACGGATAAGGAAAGCGGAAAGACTCTAGAGCGTGACGGTTATACGTTCTTAAAGAATAGATTACTCCGCGATGGTGATGTGCTGGTCGTAAAGTCCCTGGACCGACTCAGCAGAAATAAGAACCATATCAAGCAAGAGTTGGAATATTTCAAGAACAGGAATATCCGTGTAATGGTACTGGATATTCAGACTACTCTAATCGATCCTCCGGAAGGTCAGGAATGGATCATTGAGATGATCAATACAATTTTGATTGAGGTTCTGGCCAGTATGGCAGAGCAGGAGCGCTTGACCACTCATGCACGTCAGCAGGAAGGCATTGCAGCAGCCAAGGTTAAGGGGAAACATCTCGGAAGGCCTAAGGCAGAGTATCCGGATAACTGGGATGAAGTGTATTCAAAATGGGTTAGGGGAGAAATAACTGCAGTAGCAGCTATGCAGCTACTTTCGGTTAAGAAGAGTACATTCTACAAATTGGTTCGCAACTTTAGATCGTGACAAGAAGAATTGTCATGAAGCTTATAATAGGGGTGTAAGATCAGTCAATCCTCTTGTGTGACATTTTATTTTGCGGTATACTATAAATATAGCTTACATCCTGTTTCTTCCGTATCAAAGAAAGGCGAGACAATCATGAATACTTTAATTGAACTCTACGACGAACGGGCCATTGAAAACGTTTTGGCTGCAGATATGTTTCGCCCTAAACGAATTATCTTTTTATGTCCTACAGAGGTAGCCCAAAACCAGCAACGCCAGGAGCAGATCGGTGACTTTTTCCGCCATCGGGGCTGGGATCCTGAATTGATTTTTGTGGAAACAAGCCTATATAAGGCGGATCGCATCTTAAGGCAGCTTCTGACCATCAGCGAGAAGTATCCTGACTGTGCGCTCGATGTTACCGGCGGCAGTGATGCGGAACTGTTTGCAGCAGGTATGTTTGCGGCCAAGGCTAATGTTTCTGCATTCACATACTCCCGGAAAAAGAACCGGTTCTATAATATTTCTGGCGCGGAGTTTGCGGATGATCTGCCTTGTGATATTCTGTATTCGGTAGAAGACTTTTTCTTAATGGCAGGTGGCACGCTGCTCCCCGGTCGGGTAGATAACGGAACGCTTAAGGCATACCTGAAAGATATCGATCCTTTCTTTGACTGTTTCCTACAGCACCGCCGGGATTGGACGGACATCATTACTTATATGCAGAGAATATCCCCGGCTGAGTATGGGCAGGTTCCTCCCATGTCCATTCAGGGAAAATACATTGTCAAGGGCGAACGGGGCGGCAGGATAGCGGCAAAGGAAGAAGCACTGCGGGCCTTTGAACACATCGGCTTTATTCATGATCTTAATATCGTATCCGGCGAGTCAGTCTCTTTCCGTTTCCGGGATGTAAATACACGCTCCTGGCTTCGGGATGTTGGCAGTGTTTTGGAGCTTTATGTATATAAAGCCTGCCTGGATGCCGATATCTTTAACGATATTATCAGCAGCGCTGTGGTTCGGTGGGATGAAGTTCTGGGTCACGCCAGTGTGATCAATGAGATCGATGTCATGGCAACCAGAGGCGTGGTACCGCTTTTCATCAGCTGCAAAGTCAGTGATATCAAGACAGAAGCCCTCAATGAACTGGCGATCCTGCGGGACCGGTTTGGTGGCAAGGGAGCCAAAGCAGCCATCGTCTCTGCCGGACGCTGCAATGCCGCATCCCGGCACCGTGCCGCACAGCTGGGAATCGCCGTAATCGACCGTGATGAACTGGAAAGCGGCCAGCTGGTCCACCGTTTGAAGGTGATTATGAAAGTCGAAGATACTTAAGTTCTATAGTTATTTTTGCTCTGGTATAGATTTGATTGATCTATACCAGAGCTTATTTATTTG
>JAZQAT010000034.1:0-11383 GCA_045545375.1 Acetatifactor sp. | reverse complement strand
TTTTGTCTTCCTAAGACCGCTTGGCCTCCGACTTCCTGAATTCCCTATAGAATACTTTTATATCGACTGTGACCACCCACGGTACCATATGCCTGTACATTGGCATAAGGAATGGGAACTCATCTACGTACTGCAGGGTATCTTTCCCATTTATACGGATGATGTGCTGCATACAGCAAAGGCCGGGGATGTGTTGCTCATTCGGGACGGTATGCTCCACGGCGGTATTCCGGAGGACTGTATCTATGAATGCTTTTTATTCGACCTGCACGGACTGTTCCGCAATCTGGAAATGGTAAAAAAATATCTCAGGCCAATCTACCGCTTGCTCCTGCTGCCTCAGATTCATTATGATGGGGGTGAGTATCCGGAAATTGCAGATATTGTTTCAGAATTAATGACTGTTTACAGAAGGCAGCTTCACAAAGCAGGATCTGTCCCTTCTGAACCGGGAGATTGTCATGAATTAATTACTATCTCCGACATTGGGAGACTCTTTACTACTATTTTACAAAGGGGGTATTATGCGCCCAATCGGGAAAGCTCTTCCGGCAGTTCCCACCGCATTGACCAGGTAAAGTCTGTTCTGGAATATATTGAAAAGCATTATGCGTCTCCCATTACGCTGGAGATCCTGGCGAAAGAAGCAGGCATGAATCCAAGGTATTTCTGCCGCTTCTTTCACTCCATCACCCACCAGACGCCTTTAGATTACGTGAACAGCTACCGTATTGAACAGGCTGCCCAGATGCTGCATGCCACCGACCTTCCGGTGACCGCCATCAGCCTGGAATGCGGTTTCAATGACAGCAGCTATTTTGTAAAGGTATTCCGGAAGTACAGGGGGCTCACACCGAATCAGTACCGGAAACAAAACCATTGATTTTCTGCCATTACTCCGCATCCATCATCATCATCATCAGTAGGCTGCCGCTATATCCGCAGCCTGCTCATCTGCTCTTCCGCTTCCTCCAGGCTGCGATATCCATACATCTCCACACTGTTTTTCATAATCGCATCAGTCAGATTTTCACCGTTTCGGGCATATTCCACCACATATCTTCCATACAGCTCCAGCATTTTATCGGAGTAAGTACTGATTTCTCCTCTCAGGTAAGTTTCATAGGAGGTATTGTACAAGTTATCTTCCGAGGTATGGATACTTCTGGCATTGCCTGCCAGAGTGGGGTAGCATTTCTCAAATTCCTCCATCCATCCTACCTGCATCTGCACTACAGCTTCAATGATCTGTTTTTTCTGCTCACTCAGCTTGGGAAAATGCTCTTTGATCCGTTCATATTCCTGTGGTGCTGTACTTTCCATCATTCGACCGTATTTTTCCTCGATGAGATTGTGTCCTCCGGAAAGCTCTCTTTCAAAATCATACAGGTATTGCAAAAGCATCGTGCGGTTCCAGGTCAGATACTGGCTTTTTCGCATGATAGAGAAAGTAAACCAATCGTCCTGGCAGGAGGCTCTTCCTCCTACATTGCGTACTTTATCAAAGGCAGTAAACTCTATTTGGGCAATGTCATTGGCCAATTCCTCATTGGTTTTGGAAGCATATTGTGATTTTGCCAGAAGCTCACCGGTATGGGCATCCAGATAGGGGTCTGTATCACTGATAAAGCCCTTACTGTACATCATCTGTACCAGTTTTGCAGCCAAATCTTCGATTGCCTGCGTTACGCGGTTTTGACTGCTCATTTCAGCACGTACCGCTTCTCCGCTTTTACCTGCATAACTTTCTCCTTCTTTAGGATTGGAAATATTTTGTATGCTGTCAGTCACCACCTGCAGAAGCTTCTGTATTTCTTTGCCTTCCGCTAACTGCCCCAAGCCCTTCACCAGCCATTTATCGTGGGGCGGATATTGATTTTCCATATAGTAACACAGTTTTGCGGCTTCTTTCAGGCAATCACCCAGCATCATCATTGCTGTGATATTATCCCCTCTGTTAAGCATACGCGCATAATTATACTGTCCTGTCTGGGCAAAACGGGCTGCACTTTCTGCCAGCTTCAGATATTGTATCTGTTGGGGATAACCGGCTGCGAGCTGCTTTCGTACACTGCTGAAAATACCCTGTGGGTCGTAGAAAATTTCGCCGTTTACAGCGGCCGCCAAAGAAGCATCGGATACGCTCCGCCAGAAAGTGTGCTCCTGCATTTTCTCCCAGTCTCTTGTTCCCAGAAGTCTTCCATAGAAGCTATTGATGGTCTGTACACCGCGCCTTTGGTTTCCTCGGGCGCTGACCGCCCTCGTATATCCCATGAATTTCTGTGGAAGGGCTGCGTAAGCTTCTCTCAGCTTATCCCCAATCTGTCTTTCTGTCTCTTCCGTTATCCACATGCAAAAGTCAGGTCCCCAGTCGTGGTCTCTGGATATCTCATCATCAAAGCCAAAGCAATCTGAACCTTCTCCTGCCAGCCCCACCGCTATTTTATCTTCATAATCTGAAAACTGCTCCTGTATCATGGGCTTTCCGTAAGCCTCATAATATGCCCGGCTGAGGGCAAGGCCTGTCATGCTTCCTGAATCTGCCTGAACTGCGCCTTGCTGTAACCTTTCTTCACAAATTTCCAGATTCTCCTTCAACCGATGATAATACTCGTTTTCTCCCAGATTTTTCCGCATGCATTGCATTGCTTTGCGGAAATTTCCGGCTGCCGCTTCATAATCTCCCTGTTTAAAATAATAGGTTCCCAGAGAAGAAAGGGCTGCACTATAATGGGCATCTTGGATTCTATACTTTTCAAACAACCGGATTGCATTCTGAAAATAGCCCCTTGCCTCCTCATCCTCATTCAGGGTCAGGCAAGTATTTGCCAGATTAGCGCAGGTAACTGCCATTTCGAAATAAGCTTCCTCATGGCAGGACACAATCTTGAGCGCATGCAACAAGCTTTGCTTCGCTGCCTCAAACTGCCCCATTTCCTGATACAAAAGGCTCATATTATTGTGAAGGCTGGCCACCAGCATATCATCAGAAGATAACAGCTTATCATACACCGCCATGGTCTTCTCATAACAGTGCAGGGAATCTTTCAGTCTGCCCCCCGCACGGTAAGCATTGGCAATATTGAGCAGCGTAGTAGCATAAGGGAGCGTTCCTTCCAACCCCATCTGTTTCATCAGAACAAGCGCCTGATCTGCCAGTGCGAAGGACTCTTCTGTTTTACTGGTCTCCCTGTAATATCCAATTAGTTCATTTAAAAGCGTAAGAAGTGCATTATCATCTTCCTCCTGTACTGCCTGCACGATACTTTCTTTCAACAGACTTTCTGCATCTTTTCCTCTGTTCTGCGCATAAAAAGTATCTACCTGCTGTACGACTGCTGCCAAATCCAACATGCAAAATGCCCCTTTCTTCTATTTTCGGTTCTGTTCTTCTCTATCTACTATGTTCTGAAGAAGCTCCTGAAACGGTCTGTTCCGCTCTCCCGGCAGCTTCTCCTGACATGTATCCCTGATTTCTCCGGATGCTTTCTCCACCTCTTCTTTGAGCCCCAACGCCGAAAGTCTGGTGGCGCCCTGACCCCAAATGATTATCTGTTCCAGTGCATCGGAAGTGGCTACCGTCACCTGATATTTTCTGCCGATATCATGAACTGTCTTTTCGATATACTGGTCCGCAGTCTCCGCTTCCTTAGTATATACCACATAAATGTTATGGTATTTGCTGACACTGCCGGGATTTCCTTTCACTTTATAAGCATCAAAGACAAGAATCAAGGTATTCTGACGATAGCCCTGATAGTTGCACAGGATATCCATCAGCTTGTCTCTGGCACTGTCGATATTGGTCTGAGCCAACGCCCGCAGATCTTCCCATGCAAAAATAATATTATACCCATCCACCAGAAGATATTCTTCCTGTTTTACCCTTGGTCTTGGCCTGTATGCGGCGGAAGCTTCTATTCGCTCCTGCCCTTTATTGCGATGAAAACGGTTCCTTTCTCGCTTGACCGGGCCATAAGTTCTGCTGAAAATCTCTTCCAGTTCCTCTTCTGTAATATAGTCGGTTCCCCCGCTTCTTTCTCCTTTTCCCGCACCGCTTTGAAAACCTGCAGAAACGGCATTGCACACCGCCTCCGCATCATAATAGTCCAGATCCTCATCATCTGAAAAATAGCTTTCCCCTAAAAGTTCCAGATGAGCATATTCATCCACCTGATCCCAATCGACTACAAATCCTGCGCCGTGAGCACAGAATACGCTGCCCGTAGGATTCTCCAGGTCAGCCTCCGGGTCATACCCCGTCTGTTCTATGACTTCCTGGGCATTATGACAGGGCTCATATCCTTTTAAACTGCAGGTCAGTCGTCCTCGTCCCCTTGTGTAGGAAGTGACTTCCATCTGATAATCCCGCATGGTAAGTACAGGCGCTTTTCCTTTCAAAACGGAAAGCTCTCCTTCTGTCACAGGCGTCTCAAAGCTTCCCTGCATCTTCTGAATGTCGGTCATTGCCCGGCCAATCATGTCTGTAGGCAGCTCCAGAGTAAATTCATACACCGGTTCCAGAAGAACACAGGCTGCTTTTCTAAGCCCCTGGCGCACAGCCCGATAGGTAGCCTGCCTGAAGTCACCGCCCTCCGTATGCTTCAAATGGGCTTTTCCGGCGATCAGTGTAATCCGCATATCCGTTATCTCCGAACCGGTAAGGACTCCCGGATGCTGCCGTTCTTCCAGGTGAGTCATAATCAGCCTCTGCCAGTTACGATCCAGTACATCTTCACTGACGCGGCTTAAAAACTGCAGTCCGCTGCCGGGTTCTCCCGGCTCCATGAGCAGATGCACCTCCGCATAGTGACGCAAAGGTTCAAAATGTCCCACTCCCTCTACAGGCGCAGCAATAGTCTCTTTATAGACAATGCTTCCGGTACCAAAGCCTACCTCTGCACCAAAGCGTTCCCGAATCAGGCTTTTCAATATCTCTATCTGTACCTCCCCCATTACCTGGGCATGAATCTCTCCTACTGCTTCTTTCCACACAATATGCAGTTCCGGGATTTCTTCCTCCAGCTGTTTTAACTGCCCCAGCATTTTATGTACGTCGCAGTCCTCCGGAAGTTCAATTTTGTAAGTAAGTACCGGCTCCAGCAACGGTAATGCGCCTTCTTCCTCACATCCAAGCCCCTGACCGCAATAAGTACTTTTCAGTCCCGTGACCGCACAGACTGTTCCGGGAAAGGCTTCTTCCGCCAGTTCATATCCGGCCCCGGAATAAATCCTGACCTGGTCTGCCTTTTCTCCATTTACTGTTGTCTTCACCCGCAGGCTTCCACCGGTAATCTTCATATGGGTCAACCGATTACCCTGGCTATCTCTGGAAATCTTAAATACTCTGGCACCAAAGCCTTCCGCTTGCTTCAGAGATGCCCCGGCAAAAGTTCTGATTCCCTCCAGGAATTCCTCCACTCCGGTCAGCTTTAATGCCGAGCCGAAAAAGCAGGGGAAAATCTCTCTTGCAGCAATGGCCCTGCTGATTCCTTCTGTCCGCAGTTCCCCGCTTTCCAGGTATTCCTCCATTAAGGCTTCCTCACAGACCGCAATATTTTCCAGATATTGCTCCCTGTCCTGGTCTTTCCCGAAGTCCACGCACCTGCCATCCAACCGTGCTTTCAGTTCTTCCATCAGCTTTGCTCTGTCCGTTCCCGGCTGATCCATTTTATTTACAAAAAGAAAGACCGGTATCTCATAGCGTTTCAGAAGCCTCCACAACGTCTCTACGTGCCCCTGTACACCATCTGCGCCGCTGATGACCAGGATTGCCGCATCCAGTACCTGCAGCGTTCGCTCCATTTCCGCTGAAAAGTCCACATGTCCCGGCGTATCCAGAAGGGTGATTTCTTTCTCACCTAATGTTACCAGCGCCTGCTTGGAAAAGATGGTGATTCCCCTTGCGCGTTCCAGCTCATATGTGTCCAAAAACGCGTCTTTATGATCTACTCTCCCGAGCTTTCGCAGCTTTCCGCACAGATAGAGGATTCCCTCTGCCAGTGTAGTCTTGCCGGCGTCCACGTGAGCCAATATGCCGATTACCGGTTTTTCTTTCTGTCCTGCCATAAATACTTTGACCTTTCGTTCTTACTTTTTAGTAACCCCACTCTACTGTATCGGTATCAAACAGCAAATTATATTGAAGCATCCGGTATCATATTGGGGAATAAATTCCTGGCAGAAGCCCGGATTTTCTTCCGTAGAGGCCATTGTCCAGGCACCTTCTCCCGTCAGAAAATTGACGGTATCTTCACCTGCCCAGCCCACCGGCCAGACCAGTAGTGCAAGTTCTGTGAAAAATAACACCAGTGCCAGTGCAAACCACTTTTTTCTGTGATAAACACATTCCTTTAACCAGTGATAGATTCCGCTGAACAGCCGGTTATTAGCCAGAAATCTGCGGAATGGTACCAGCGTAGCTGCCATGATTCCCTTATATTTAAGCAGTTCTTTTTGGCTCATATAGTTCTCAGTAATCTGTTTATGCTCTGCAAGATCTCGCTTCTGATTTTCCTTTTTTTCCGAAAAACCGCCGCCCTCATAGGACGCCACTGTCACATCCATATGCACCATTTGGGCTTCTGCTTCATAAAAGCACCAAAGGAAATGATCATAATCCGCACGGATAGCGTATTTCAGATCATATGGCTTGTCCACGCACAAATCTTCGGAATAAAAGCATACCTGGTGACAGGGGATGTTGCGATAGCAGGTAAAGCCTGTTATCTTGGGGGCAGATGCAATCGTTACCTGATTCTTGGCATCAAATGTATCTCCGTATAATACCAAACGCTTCTGCTGTGGCTGTTTCAAAGCATATGCGGCTGCTTTTTCCAGTACCGTGTTATCATAAAAAATGTCACCACAATTAAGGAACAATACAAAATCACCTGCTGCATGACTGACCGCCTGATTCATGGCATCATAGATACCAGTATCTTTCTCCTGAAAGAGCCGGATACGCTCATCTGACCGCATCTGCTCAATGGAGCCGTCTTTACTGCCGCCATCCTTTACTACGATTTCATAATCTTGGTAAGTTTGCATTAATATACTGTCTAATGTCTGATTCAGTTTCTCACCGGGATTCAGGCAGACTACTATAATGGAAAATTTCATTGGTAAGCTTCCTTTCTGCTTTTGCCACTTTGCCTGCTTCATGGCCTTACATGGATAAAGTTTACCATACCTTTTACATTCATGCAATCGAAAAGGGAGGATAACTTCGTACCCTCCCATAGTTTCTCGTAACAGTTCAGACAACCCGTGTGTAAGTGCACAAATCATGCTTGCATGATTTTGTGCTTACACACGGGGTTGTACTGAGCGCCAGCTTATGAGCAAAAATGAGCTGCGAAGCAGCGGAAAGCACCATGAGGTGCGGTTTTGCGAATGGCGCGTCTGAACTGTTACACTTTCTCTAATCTTTATTCTACTATTTTAGCTTCTTGCTGCACCGTCCACAGACAGGATCTCACCGGTCACATAGCTTGCCAAATCACTTGCCAGGAAGAGGAAAGCATTTGCCACATCCTCAGGTTCCCCAACACGTCCCAGAGGAATGGTTGCGATCAGAGGCTTAATCATTGCTTCCGGAAGTGCTGCTACCATATCAGTTCTGGTGATACCGGGAGCAACTGCGTTCACACGGATATTGTCCTTGCCCAGTTCTCTTGCCAGAGACTTGGTAAGACCGTTTACTGCGAACTTGGAAGCAGGATAGCCTACACCGGAGGGCTGTCCATACAGACTTACCATGGAGCTGGTATTCAAGATAACTCCGCCGCCCTGCTCCTTCATCACTTTCGCTGCTGCCTGCGCACAGTTGAATACTGCAGTTACGTTCAGATTCATGATCTTCGTAAAATCTTCCGGCTTGTAGTCGTAGATGCTTTCTCTTGCAGAAATGCCTGCATTGTTTACCAGAATATCAAATCTTCCGAAGGCTTCTTTGGTCTGGGCTACTGCTGCGGCCACTTCCTCCGGATTCCCCAGATCAGGGCAAAGACCGATTACAGGATAATCAGGATTCTCTGCTTTCAGCTGTGCTAGAGCCTTGTCCACTGTCTCCTGTCTGGAACCGCACAGCGCTACGGATGCACCATTGTCCAGATAAGTCTTTACAATAGCGTAACCAATTCCCCTTGTTCCTCCTGTTACCATTGCCACTTTACCTTTTAATAAGTCCATTTACTTTACCTCCATATGTTTTATAATAGGAATCATTACTGATTTAATTATATCATATCTAACAGACGTGTCAAGATATATCGGAACATTCCGGTAAAATCCGGTTACAGTTCAGCCATAGCCCGTATGAAGCTGCCGTATTACTTCCAGATTACATTCTCTGCTGATTTTGCTTTCTCTTTCAAAAAAGCAAGTCTGCCAAGCGCTTCCTCCAGCGTCTCGTCCTTCTTTGCAAAATGGAAGCGTACCAGGTGATGCACATCCTCTCTGAAAAAGCTGGAACCGGGCACCGCTGCCACACCAACATGCTCTGCCATCCATTCGCAGAATGACACATCATCTTTCACACCAAATTCCGATACATCCATCAGCACATAGTACGCGCCCTGGGGCTCTGTGATGGTAAAGCCAAGTTCTTTCAGGCCTCCTACAAACAGATCTCGCATATGGGTATAGTGAGCCTGCAGCCCCTTATAATAACTGTCATCAAAGCACAATCCTGTAACTGCTGCTTCCATTAGTGGTGCAGCCGCACCTACCGTCAGAAAATCATGGACTTTCTTTACACGATCAATAATGGCACGACTTGCAATGACGTATCCCAAACGCCATCCTGTAATAGAATAGGTCTTGGACAGGGAATTGCAGATAATGGTCCGCTCCCGCATGCCGGGTAAAGTCGCCATGTACACATGTTTATAAGGCTCATAAATAATATGCTCATAGACCTCATCTGTAATCACATAAGCATCGTACTTGATTGCCAGATCTGCAATGGTCTGCATCTCTTCTAAAGTGAATACTTTACCGCAGGGATTGGAAGGATTGCACAGTACCAGTGCCTTGGCTCCCTCTTTAAAAGCTGCTTCCAACTGCGCGGCATCAAAGGAGAAGGAAGGAGGTACCAGCGGTACATAGATGGGCTCTGCTCCGGAAAGTATGGTGTCCGCGCCATAATTTTCATAAAAGGGCGAAAAAATCACTACCTTATCCCCGGGATTGGTCACCGACATCATGGCTGCCATCATGGCCTCTGTGCTGCCGCAGGTAACTACAATTTCTGTGTCAGGATCCACCTTCATTCCGCTGAAATGTTCCTGCTTCTTAGCCAGAGCTTCCCTGAAATTCTGGGCGCCCCAGGTCAGGGCATACTGGTGGGGGCCTTTTCCTGCAATTTCAGCGAGACGATCTGTGATCTCCACCGGCGGATCAAAGTCGGGGAATCCCTGGGACAGATTTACTGCTCCGTATCTATTGGCGATTCTGGTCATCCGTCGGATGACGGAATCGGTAAAGTTAGCTGTTCTGGTGCTGAGTTCTCTCATGTCTTCACACTCCTGTCGCTTCCGTATTTCTTTTTAGTAGTATCATACTACTTAACTCACAGAAACGCAAGCTTGTGAGCGGCTTCTTATTCATAAAGTGCCCAAAGATTCTTAATCTGCCCCTTTAACGTCTCGTAACTCCACTGCTTCTCACTGTTCTGCCTGCGGTTCGGGTCGTTGACAAAGAAACCATTTTCATCATAACCCCGAAGCAGAATATAGTGTCCTGTGGTGGTAAAATCTCCCTGACGCATACTACAAACGATTACCCCACCGTTGTCCAGCGCACTTTTTATACGGTTTTCATCCAAAGGAAGTTCACTGCCGGTGAGTCCCAGCTTTCCGGCGCCGTCCGTCCACAGGCTCCAGCTGGTACCCTCCACCGTGTGGTAACCGTTACTATCTGCAAATTGTGCCACGATACGCGGATTCACTGAGGTGTCTCCTGTAAAATACAGATACGCCATGGTCAGGCAGGTAGGACCACAGCCTGCCAGTCCTATGATACTGTCACCGTATGCATCATAGCCCCAGCGCTTGTCCCACTGAATAAGAAGCGGAACCTGGCCCTCTTCATAATCTGTGCTTAAGTCTATAGGCTGATCCAGATACTTGTCTCTGTCTTTGTAGCTTTTAACAAAATCTTCCGCCTCTTCATTTTTTTCAAGGAGCTCATTAAGTGCCTGTTGAATAACCGCTTCCGATGTACCAGTCCACTCGAACGCTGACTGACTCTGCCCCGACGCTTTCTGCTCACGTTCTTCCTGTAATTTGTATGAAAAATTAACTAATTTCATGATTCCTACAGCTAGCAGGACTATTACGGCAATACTGCACAATCGTTTGAACAATCTGATTCTTGCCAATTTTTTCTTCTTGCGTATCTGGCGGATACGCTGGTTACGCTTGCGGTGTTCTGCCTGTGCTGAAGCTCTCTGCACCTTCGTTTGCGGCTGCGTTGAGCGCGCTTTGTCTGTATGAGACACTTCTATGATATTCAGTTCCTTGCTGTCATCTCTTCTCATTTCTGCCATCCCTCCTGCGTGTTGACAAGTCAAAGTATAAAGCCTGAATTATTCATGAGACCCTAATTCTCCCATAATAATTCGTTATCTTGTTTTTGAACCGATAAGCTAAGTCAGCGAGTAGCGAATTTACCTAAAAATGGGCATAGTATTCCTATAGATGTAAAAATATCGCTTCTTTTGCTGTCAAAGTTCTTTGTTACTTGTCATTCCAGCTGTGGCTGCAATCCCCGGATGTTTTCCAGTGTTTCGTAGAATTCATCCTTATAAGGACAGCTGCTACATAGCCTGAATGTTATATATCTTGCTGAATGCACTGCCTTTGCGGCAATTTTCAACAGTTTCAGGCGAATGGTATCTATCTGTTGCTTACGCATTTTTACAGGCAATACCAGTCGTTTGAACCAATTAAATATGTTGTAGGCAAGAGCATGCACCTGTAAACGGCTTGCATTGACGATCTTTGAGGAACTGCTTACGGCTGTAAAATTGAAGCCGTTTTTGCTTTCCTTAATAAAGTTCTCCATGCTGCCTCTTTTGCAGTAGAACCGAATGAGTTCTTCCGGTGCAGAGTCCATGTTCGTAACGATAAACGTATACATATGGATCAATTGATCCGCGGGTTTCTCTACTTTGCATACAACACGCCGGGGATACTTCCATGATCCTGCCTGATACAGGAATTCTCCATAGCACACTGCATAAGACACCATGTCATTTCTGGTTGCTTCGGTAAGACTTTGATCGATGTCTGTGGCAAGTTCCCGGAGAGTGCTGTTTTCTTTCAGGCGGATAACATAGGACACACCGTTTGTTTCACACTGCTCATAGAGTTCCGGT
>JAZQAT010000033.1:0-54528 GCA_045545375.1 Acetatifactor sp. | reverse complement strand
GTAAAAGACTTCAACCTCGAAATCGCTGACAAAGAGTTCATCATCTTCGTAGGACCTTCTGGATGCGGTAAGTCCACCACACTTCGTATGATCGCTGGTCTGGAAGACATTTCTTCCGGTGAGCTGAAGATCGGTGACAAGATCGTTAACGACGTAGAGCCTAAGGACAGAGATATCGCAATGGTATTCCAGAACTACGCTCTGTATCCTCATATGTCTGTATATGACAACATGGCTTTCGGTCTGAAGTTAAGAAAAGTTCCGAAGGATCAGATTGATAAGATGGTTAAAGAGGCTGCTAAGATCCTGGATCTGACTCCTCTTCTTGATCGTAAACCTAAGGCTCTGTCCGGTGGTCAGAGACAGCGTGTAGCTATGGGACGTGCTATCGTACGTAATCCTAAGGTATTCCTGATGGACGAACCTCTGTCCAACCTGGATGCTAAGCTGCGTGTACAGATGCGTGTTGAGATCGCTAAACTGCACGAGAGACTGGGAACCACTATCATCTACGTTACACATGACCAGACAGAGGCTATGACCCTTGGTACCAGAATCGTAGTTATGAAAGATGGTGTTATCCAGCAGGTAGATACTCCTCAGAACCTGTATGAGAAGCCTCAGAATCTGTTCGTAGCAGGATTCATGGGATCTCCTCAGATGAACTTCCTGGATGCTACTGTTAAGGTAGATGGTGATGTTGCCAGCCTTGAAATCGCAGGCCACAGCATTCCTCTTCCTCCTGAGAAGTCCAAGAAGCTGATTGATGGTGGTTACAATGGAAAGACCGTTATATTCGGTATCCGCCCTGAAGATATTTATGATTCTCAGATGTTTATCGAGTCTTCACCTAACAGCGTATTTACCTCTACTGTAAGAGTATACGAGCTGCTTGGTGCAGAAGTTTACTTATACTTTGATCTGGATCAGTTCCCTATCACTGCAAGAGTTGATCCCAGAACAACTGCAAGACCTGGCGATACTGTTAAGTTTGCTTTTGATGTTGAGAAGATTCATGTATTCGACAAAGAGACCGAGCAGGTTATCACCAACTAGTCAGAACTCTTTTCATAAGATATTTTGGGGCTGTGCAAAGGCACAGCCCTTTTTTAAAAATAACAGTTCATACCTTTTTTCATTGAGATTTTTCTTGCATAGAATTATGAAATATTGTATGATTAATGTATAATTTTAGATAAACTGGATTTTTATCAATAAATATAATACAAGTCTTGTTTTACAGCAGAGCAGATTGGAGGAACTATGATTTCAAGCCAGACGATTCAAACAAGCATTGATGAGCTAAAGGCTATTACTAAAGTAGATTTAAATGTATACGATTTATCGGGAGGCACGATAGCATCTACGACAGATATGTCGGATATTACACCCAGCCTGGTGTCAGGATTTGCTAACTCACCGGCAGACAGTCAGGTGATAGGACCTCACCATCTGCTGAAGATTCTCGATGAAGGAGAACTTTTATATGTGCTTGTGGCACGAGGGCTGAGCGATGATGCTTATATGATTGGTAAGATTGCGGTATGTCAGATTCAGAACCTTGCAGTTGCATATAAAGAGAGGTTTGACCGCAATAATTTCTTCCAGAACCTGCTTCTGGATAACCTGCTTCTGGTGGATATCTACAATAGGGCTAAGAAGCTTCACATTGAAGTGTCTGCACCCCGTGCAGTTTTTCTTGTAGAGACTAAACTGGAGAAAGATGGAATTGTGACAGAGCTTTTGAAGGGAATGTTCTCCACTCAGGGTGGTGACTACATAACAGCAGTCGATGAAAGCAGTGTTATCCTTATCAAAGCGGTTGAAGCAGATGCTGCACACGAACAATTGGAGGAGATTGCTAATACCATTGTAGCAATGATGAATGCAGAAGCTATGCTGAATGTGAGAGTGTCTTTCGGTTCAATTATTCCGGAATTGAAAGATGTGTCTAAATCTTACAAGGAAGCTAAACTGGCATTAGATGTTGGAAAGATTTTTTACGCAGAGAAGAACGTGGTGGCATACAGCACCCTCGGTATTGGACGTCTGATTTATCAGCTTCCTATCAACTTATGCAGAATCTTTATCGAAGAAATTTTCGGAGAGAATGTGGCGCTTGACTTTGATGATGAGACATTGACTACCATTAATAAATTCTTCGATAATAACCTGAATGTGTCGGAGACTTCCAGACAGTTGTTCGTACATCGTAACACATTGGTATATAGAATTGAGAAGATTCAAAAGAGTACCGGTCTTGATTTGCGTAACTTCGAAGATGCTTTGACCTTCAAGATTGCACTGATGGTCGTAAACTATATGAAATATCTGGATAGCCAGGAATTTTAAATTGCTCAGAACCAAAATTTGTAATATGAAAGACAACCCCCTGCATATACTGCAATAAGCAGTGAAAGTGGTCAGCGACAGAATTGACTGCCAGTATATGTGCAGGGGGTATTTTATGTTTTACGATAAGCAAATCAGATATCTGGAATATTTAGAGAATGGAGAAAAAATCCGCAGTGCCGGATTTGTGAAAATAGAAGTCATCGACAAGGTCTGTAATATTCAGATCAGTGTTACGGGACTGCATCCTTCCGAAAGCTGCACCAGAGAAGTGCATCTGTTGGGCATGCAGGATCAGGGAGTATTAGGCAGCATTACGTTTCTTTCCGGTAAAGGAAGCCTAGGCTGCAGGCATATACCGGCAGATAAATTATGTGAGAAAATCGGGTATGAAGAACTGAGGAGTATTCGAATCAGCCTTGGTAAGAATCGGGAGTTGGTCTGCAGATGGCGGGAGGATGAAAGACAGATAGATCTGTCAAAGTCAATAGAACAGTCCAAGCCAATAGAGCAGTCCGGGCCGGTAGAACAGGAAGAAGCAGTGAAGCCGACAGAGTCTCAGGTAATTGCAGCAGAAGAAACATTTTCATCGTCCATAGAAAGGTCTGGCTCAGAGTCGCCTGTCACAAAGCCATCTGTCTTAGAGTCACCCGAGACAGAGCCACCATCAGAGCAACCATCAGAGTCACCATCAGAGCCGCCATCAGAGCCACCATCAGAGCCGCAGCGTCCTACAGGTCCGTCCATGCCTCCAAGGCTTAGTGAAGATAAGTGGAAGCAATTAGCAGATATCTATCCCCATATCTCACCATTTCATGATGAAAGGGATTACCTTTCTATCGGGCCTAATGACTTTGTGGTGTTGCCAAAGAAGCATTATCGACTGATTTCCAACAGTTTCCTGCTTCATGGATTTTACAATTATGGGCATCTGATTCTGGCAAGGACCGTGAAAAGAGGCGAGGAAATGTTCTATCTGGGAGTGCCGGGAAACTTTTTTGAGAGAGAAAAGCAGGTTGCGATTATGTTTGGCTTTGAGAGTTTTGAATGCAAAAAAGAACCTGCCATGGATGGTGATTTCGGATACTTTATGATAAAAATAGAGCTGTGAGGAGTGTCTCACAGCCCGCTTCCGTCGAATTCCGGTATAAAACTTTCACTGGCGGCTTCTCCTTCCTGGAAGAAGCCGTTTTCGATGCCGATACGCAATGCAAAATCGAGGATGCGCTCATATTCCTGAGAAGTTACTTTACGATTCAGTTCCGGGATATCAGCCACATGTGGCAAAGGTGTGTACTGGTTCATGATACTGATGTAAATGTCATTGCCGTAAGTGGTATGAAGGTAACGAAGGATTTTCTTGGAGTCCTTGGTCTGTCCGGGGAGAATTAAGTGCCGGACGATGACACCACGGGTCATGATGCCGGGCTCGGAACGAACATTTCCCTTGGGAGCATAGGATTCAGAAAGGGCATCAGCAGCCTCCGCCAAATCGTCACGGTAAACTGTTCCATGGTGGAAAACAGGAGTTCCAACTTGCCGGAACATTTCAGCGATAGCGGCACATGCTTTTTCAAAGTAATCAGCAGCATAAGAATACCGCAGAGAAATTTCCGGAGAAAAATATTTTAAATCCGGCAAGTAGACATCCACCAGACCATCCAGGAGCTTTAAAGTATCCACATGTTCATAACTGCCGGTATTATAGACCACTGGGAGGGTCAGACCCTGCGACTTTGCAAGTGCAAGACTATCGCAAATCTGGGGCACAAAATGCGAGGGAGTAACCAGATTGATGTTATTGGCACCTTTATCCTGTAGCGACAGGTAAATATCAGCCAAATGCTGTACAGTTACAGGCTGTCCTGCTTTGCCGACAGCAATGTTGTGATTCTGGCAAAAAACGCATTTCAAATTGCATCCGCTGAAAAAAACAGTACCTGATCCGGCAGAACCGGAAATACATGGTTCCTCCCACATATGGAGGGAGGCTCTGGCAGCGCGGATTTCGGCGGTTTGTCCACAGTAGCCCCATTTTCCGGATAATCTGTCCACGTGACAGTTGCGGGGACACAAAGTACAGTCACTCATTAGCTGATGTAAGTGTGCTGACATAAAGAACCTCATTCTTTTGCTTGAACTATTATAAATATACAAAGACCGTACACGCCGGACCCGGCCACAACTCCACCCGGCACCCTTACGGCACATGGAAGGTTCTACTTAGTGCTGCTATGTTCCCATCCTGACACGGTTCGTAGATTTCCATTGCGTAAGACCAGACTTCATCATTGTGACCGGGCACCCCGGACAATGTACGGCTTTATTATTGTACTGTTTTTAGGTGTGACTGTCAAGCCCCAAAATAAAATCGTAATATAAAATAAAAATACCCTTGCAGAAAAGAAAAAAGTAGGATACTATAAAAATAGGAATCATTATCAAGGAGGAGAAAACAGATGAATAAAAATGCTTTCAGACAGCTATCTTACGGAGTATATGTAGTAAGTACCTGGGATAACGGAAGAGCCACAGGATGTACAGCCAACAGTGCCATGCAGATCACCTCTGACCCTGCCACCATAGCAGTCAGCATCAATCATGACAACTATACCAATCAGTGCATTCAGGATACAGGCAGATTTGCAATTTCCGTTCTGGGTGAGCATTCTGATCCCGGCATCATTGGTACCTTTGGTTTTAAGAGCGGAAGAGACAATAATAAGTTTGATGAGGTGGAGAGTCTTGTAAAGGGATATATGCCGGTGGTGGCTGATGCCTGCGCTTATATTGTGTGCGAAGTGGTAGACAAAATGGAGACATCTACCCACACTGTATTCCTGGGCAAAGTAGTGGATGCAGATGTTCTGAAGCAGGACGATGCCATGACTTATGCATACTATCACAATGTCATCAAGGGGAAGAGCCCTAAGAATGCACCTACTTATATTGCAGAGGACTAAGCGTTAACCAAATGCTTAAAATTAACAGAGTAGCTGCGGTGTGACAGACACCAAAGCTACTCTTGTGACGTTTCGGCATTTTCAAGCTGTGCTTTGCGTAACTCTTTCTCTTTCTTATTCCGAATCCGCAGTTCTGAGAAGAATAATTTCAGCATGTCGCTGCATTCCTGTTCCATAGTCCCCCTTGTAACATTGACCTGATGGTTAAATTCCGGCATTTCCAGAATATTCAGGATAGAACCGCCGCATCCGGCTTTTGGATTCATACAGCCCATAACTACTTCAGGTATCCTTGCCTGTACGATGGCTCCTGCGCACATCTGACAGGGCTCCAGTGTGACATACAGTGTACAATCCTCCAATCTCCAGTCTCCGATTTTCTTGCTGGCCTTATTGATAGCTGTGATCTCGGCGTGAGACAGTGTGTTTTTATCCGTATTGCGGCGATTGTAGCCTCTTCCGATGATTTTTCCTTCGTGGACAATGACACAGCCGATAGGGACCTCTCCCAGAGCAAGAGCTTTTTTAGCCTGTTTTAAGGCTTCTTTCATGTACTTTTCCTGGATGCTTGTAATAACTGCCATAGTATCGCCCTCCATACGCTTGTACTAGTATGCATTATAGTAAATAAAAGGCCATGCGTCAACAGAAAACGGACAAGAAAAAACATTGACAAAGAGCTAAATTTAGTGCAATATAGTAATACTGCGCTGCTTGATGAAAAGCGTAATCGTAGGTGAGTAAGTATATTGTTTCATGTTGGCAATGCCTGTGACGTGTTGCCGGAAAAAAGGGATTGGGAGAGCAATGAAAAAGAAATTAATCGGTAACAGAGAATTTTACAAGATGGTACTGGCAGTGGCAGTGCCCATTATGATTCAGAACGGTATCACCAATTTCGTAGGTCTGTTGGATAATATCATGGTAGGGCGTATCGGTACGGAGCAGATGTCCGGAATCGCTATTGTGAACCAGCTGATGATGGTATTTAATATTAGTATCTTTGGAGCGATATCAGGTGCCGGGATCTTTGGTGCGCAGTTTTTCGGATGTGATGACCACAAGGGTGTCAGAGATACCTTTCGGTTTAAACTCTATGCCTGTCTGCTTATCGTAATTGTGGGGCTTTTGATTTTTATCTTTGCAGGGGAGCCGCTGATACTACTGTACCTGCATGGAGAAGGTATGGAAGAGCAGCTGAACGCTGCATTAGGTTATGGAAAAGAATATCTTGCAGTAATGCTGGTGGGCTTATTTCCGTTTGCCTTGGAGCAGGTCTATACAAGTACTCTGAGGGAGTGCAGAGAGACTATGGTGCCCATGAAGGCCGGTATTGCGGCAGTGCTGGTAAACCTGGTGTTCAACTACCTGTTGATTTTCGGTAAATTTGGTTTCCCTGAACTGGGCGTGGCAGGTGCAGCCATAGCTACCGTGATTTCCCGCTTTGTTCAGGCTGCCATCGTCATTATCTGGACCCATAAGCATGCTGATCGGATGAAGTTTATTACAGGAGCATATGCAAGTCCTGTGATTCCTTTGGGACTGGTAGGCAATATCCTGAAAAAGGGTACCCCTCTCATTGTTAATGAGATTCTCTGGGCAACAGGTATGGCGTATCTCATGCAGTGTTACTCTGTGAGAGGACTGTCGGCTATTGCAGCCCTGAATATTTCCAGCACTATTTCCAATTTGTTTAATACAGTATTCATAGCTATGGGAAGTGCCATTGCCATCATCGTAGGGCAGCTTCTGGGAGCCGGAAAGATGGATGAGGCTAAGGATACGGATACTAAGCTGATTGCCTTTTCCGTAGCATGCTGTGTGGGCATCGGTGGAATTCTGGCATTAACTGCACCGCTCTTCCCGATGATGTACAACACCAGTGAGGAAGTAAAGGGACTTGCCACTGCTTTCATCAGAATTGTCGCCTGCTGCATGCCGATGGCGGCTTTCATCCATGCGTCCTATTTTACCTTGCGCTCAGGCGGTAAGACCATAGTTACATTCCTGTTTGACAGCGTATTTCTCTGGTGCGCCAGCATTCCGCTGGCTTACGTGCTCAGCCGCTATACCACGTTACACGTAATCCCGCTGTATCTTGCCTGCCAGCTGATTGATATTATTAAGTGTGTAATCGGATTTATCCTGGTGAAAAAAGGTGTCTGGATTCAGAACATTGTCCAGGAAAAACAGGCTTAATTTGTCATTGATTTTAGCGATAGTTATGTTACAATAAAAACAGAAGTCCGCAGCCTGAAGAATTCCCAAAAGAGCTGCAACATAACAAGAAGATCAGGAGGGCAAGCCAATGATTAAAGGTTTTAAAATGAAGCTGTATCCAGGACAGGAAGCAGAGTACGAGAAGAGACATAATGAATTATGGCCTGAGATGCAGGACATGATCCACGAACATGGCGGAAAGAATTATACCATTTTTCTGGATAAGGAGACCTTGACACTGTTCGGCTATATTGAAATCGAAGACGAGGAACTGTGGGCAAAAGGAGCAGATACTGACATCAATCGTAAGTGGTGGGATTTCATGGCGGATATCATGGAGACCAATCCGGATAATAGCCCTGTGAGCGTGGATCTCAAAAACGTATTCCATTTAGACTAGATTCATGCCTAAATGGTAGGAACTGTGGCATTATCTGCAAACAGGAAAATGGAAACGCAGGTTCCGGTGCCCTTTACGTTGGATAAGAGCAGCCGGAGCCTTGTTTTTTTGCATTATAATGGAATCAGTCCGTCTTCCAGAACGAAAATGCTTCCGGAATTAGTATTGCACAGAAGTTTTCCCTGATAGAATTCACAGCATTCTATTTCTTCAAAACCGAATGCCTCATCCATGTTGTCGACTTGTGCAAGCAGTCTTTTTTGCTGCAAATCAAATACCATGATCCGAATGGGATAATCATGATTGGGGAGACCGAAAGTGTAATAAATCCGGTTATTATGTAATGTGCCTCCTTGGGTGAAAAGCACATCAGACTCCACTGTGAATTGATCCAGAATGTCTTTTGGTGTTAACTGAATTTTCGTATAGCCTTCTTGCACTTCTTTGGCCACTTCCGGTAATTGAAATTTTGTGATGATGTATCTGTTTTTCTCTCCATCCGGCACATTTCCGCGAGTGGTACGGTAGCGGGCCGAGAAGATATAGAGATAACTGCCTTCACTATCTATCAAAAAGGAAGGACATCCCCAGCATGGTGCTTCAAACGGAACAGTTTCTATTCCGTCCGGCTGATAAGTAATAACCTGAAGGACTTTGGAATGATACACTTCTTTTCCATCCGGCAATACATCACAAGTAATATTTTCAACGGCACATCGGTAATAGAAACCATCCTCATCTTTGCCGATACCGCTTCCGATTGTCACATATAGAAGCGGAATGGGATTGTCATTTATATGAATATTACTGAACATACATGAATTTGCATGGTTTTTATAATCCTTGGAAGGAACGCCCGGATTATATGATCCCAATTGAAAAGATGCAAGGGCTTGCGGATTACGGGATGTCAGATCATATACTCCACAACCGCCGGTATCATAAAGAATAAATGCCCGATTATTCCAGATGCTCATTCCCTGGGCGGATGGCATTTCTTTTTGAAATTTCATATATAATGTACTTTTGCTTCCATCAAGGAAACCGCTTTTCAAATGTTCCGTATGATTCATATTTCATCTCCTCCAAACCTATAGCTCTTTCATAATATGTTTTTCAATTAAATCTGCCACCGCGTTACCAAGCCGCATATGGGATTCCGGGTCAAAATGAACGCCGTCTGCCGGACCGGCCTGGGCATATTCTGCCGCATTTAAAAAGTAACATCCTTTCTCTTTGGCAATCCGACAATAAACCTCCGGAAACATCCTGCTTAATTCTGCTCCGATTTCTCTGCGGAATTTATCATAAACCTCCACGCGGCCTTCCGGTGCAGAGGGGCTTACCTCAATCGGTGCAAGAATCAGGATTTTCGGTGGTTTAAAATCACTGCCACAGGTGGGATCCGTCTGTATGATGTCAATCAAACGGGTAATACCATCTCCCAGTTGCTCTGCTGTAATATCCTTCTTTACCTGGAGATCATTGGTTCCCAACATAATAATGACAAGATCCAATGGTCTGTGGCTTCTAAGACAGGGAAGTAAATAGGTTTCACCACATTTCCATTCCTCCCCGTATCTTTTATATATCGTTGTACGCCCGCCCAGACCTTCGGCTATTACATTTACTTTTGCCCCAAGCCTTTCCTGCAGGACACAGGGCCAGCGATTTTCAGGTGCATAACGTTTTGTGGGGAGCGTCGGTTTTACCCACTCTCCAATGGTACCCCAGGTATTGGAATCTCCGTAGCATAAAATCTGTACTGGTTTATCTGCGCTCATAAAGTTCTCCTCTTTCTATATAATTTGGAACGCTCCAATTTATGCATAAAAAACAGACTATAAATAAACATTGTTATCTTTTAATATATGTTGAAGCAATGATGTATTTATCTGTCTCACGCTGCACCCTTCTTTTACCGCCAAAGCTGCTGCGGTTCCTGCAGCCTGCCCCATGCCCATACAAGGCGGCATTACTCTGATCGCTCCGGAAGCTGTAGAATCTGCACTGACACAACGGCCTGCTATAAGTAGCTGTTCCACTCCCTTTGGCAGCAAGCTGCGGTAAGGCACACCGTAATAGTCTCCTTGGATCGGTACATACTCATTACTGGTGGGACCAAATCTTCCATGTACATCCACGGAATTTGCTGCCAGGAGTATGCTGTCCACCGGTACTTTTGCGCTGATCAGATCTTCTCCGGTGAGTCGATAATCTCCCTGAATATGACGACTTTCCCGGATGCCGATATAAGAAGCGGTTGCCTTAAGTCTTGCATTTTCACAGCCCGGCACATATTTGCGCAGAAACTTAAAAATCATGTCTGCCTGCTTGCGCCCTTCTATTTCTGCATTCGTCAGGCTCTCATTGTCTGTGGAGTCTACCCCCATGATTCTTGAGGTATTCACACACCACTCATCAGCCTTTGGCATACGGAACAATCCGATACTGACTCTCTTTAAGTCCCAGTCACCATTTGCCTTAGCCTCTGAAACTCTCCAGTGCAGGGAACGATAGTTCACACCATCTTTTCTGTAAAAGTTATTTATGTTCGCTTGAATATCAGCTTCCACCGCCTGTGAATCCACATTGCTGATCTGGAAAAACATAGTGGCAGGCTGTACCAGATTACAAGCTTCATTTCCATATTCATAGGGGACATTACAGCGTGCAGCCACATCTCCGTCACCGGTACAGTCAATAACAACTTTTCCTTTTATTACTTCCGGACCACGCTTAGAGCTTACCAATATCCCTGTTATTGTATGATGTTCCATAAGCGGACGAAGAAAATCTGTATGATATAAAATTTTTACACCGGCTTCTGTTAACATCTCATCCATAACAAGCTTTAATCCTTCCGGCTCAAAAGGTGTGACATGCTCATGTCCCACCACGATCCAGGATGTAAAAGCTGTTCCAGCGTGAACCAGGGATGGGTGAATGGCAAATCCCTTATCCACCATGCGATTCACAATTTCTTGAAATAAACCTCGGATAATCATATTCTCACCCTTACTGTCGTAGCAGGTCATAAAGGGTCCTACTAAGCCACGGGTTGCCATGCCGCCGCAAAAGCCTCCCTGTTCCACGAGAATGACACTGACACCTTCTCTGGCGGCTGCAATTGCGGCACACATGCCTGCCGGACCTGCTCCCACGACGATTACATCTGCCTGTAATCCTTCCTTGATTACACCCAAATCAAACTCCATCATATTCCTTCCTTTCTGTTTATGACACTGTTTCGCCGCACCAGGTACGGACTGAGTGTCTTTTGCTCCACTTCCTTTTTCGGATTCTGAATTCGCGCAATCAGGCATTTGGCTGCACCATAGCCCAACTCCTCTTTCCTGATATTCACGCCGGTCAGTGCCGGTGTGGCATACCCACAAATGGAAGAATCCTCGTATGCAATAACAGAAATATCATCCGGCACTTTTATGCCTTTTTCATACAAATAGGCCATGGCACCTGATGCACCCTGACCGTTGGCAGTTACAATAGCATCCGGTCGAAAGCCTGATTCCCAAAACATCTTAAATGCCTCATAAGAGCAGGCACCATTATTACTATTCACCTTAATGTTCCATGCTTCCTCATATTTAAGGCCGAACGCTTCCAGCGTCTTTAAGTAGCCACGCTGCCGTGCGGCGTGAGAGCGCAGTTGAGGTGAACAGTTTAAAAGGCATATCTTTCTATGTCCGCACTCTAACAGCTCTTTAACTGCCAACGCTGTGCCCTCTTCAGGATCTGCATAAACAGAATCTACATTTTCCTCATAACTGCCTACGCCTACTACTACAAAAGGCAGGCCTGTTTTTCTCATATTATCTATAAATTGTTTCGAATAAGGCTGCCCTACAATGAAAACACCGTCGACCCGCTTCTCACGGATCACTCTCGGCAGCCGGTTCGGAGCAGCAACAGAACAGAATCGTTCCGTGATCACACCATAATCTGTGCCCATAAGGCCGGCCATAATACCGTTGCTGATATTAAAAGAGCATAGACCAACATGCTGATCATTATCATAAGATATCTGTGTGGTATCGGGCAGATAGTCCTGCATAAAGATCACTCCCAGATTATTGGTCACCCTGCCGCTAAGACCACGGGCATTACTGTTTGGCACATAGTTCATTTGCGCAATGACTTCTTCCACCATCAGACGGGTGGCTTCTTTTACCAGCGGACTTTTGTTTAGAACCAGCGAAACTGTACTTCGCGATACACCTGCACGCTTTGCCACATCTTCAATCGTTGCCATATACACACCTCTTTCTATTATTTGGAGCGCTCTAAATTTAAAATAATAAATTAAGAGACGTATCCGCTCTTAGTTTTAGATTATATTCTTACTTAGCTTTCTTTGTCAATACTTTTTAGAAACAGGTGTTGAAATATATTGCAGTAATAAATCAGGAAGGATAGACTGCTTTCGCCTACTCTGTTCCAATAAAACAGAGTAGGCGAATTTTTTACACATCATTATTGCTTGTTTTTCCGTCCAGATAATCCATCGCATTCTGCAGCGTAGTCTGGGCAATCGCGCCAAGCGCCTCCTCTGTAAAGAATCCCTGATGGGAGGTGATCATTACATTTGGAAAAGAAAGAAGCCTTGCTGTAGTAGAATGCTCCAGAATCTCATCTGACCTGTCTTCAAACACATTATTGGTCTCTTCTTCATAAACATCCAGCCCTACACCTGCAAATTTGTGCATGCGGATACCTTCAATCAGGTCCGCAGTTTTTACCAGCGCCCCTCTGGAAGTATTTACCAAAATTACGCCGTCTTTCATCTTGCGGATTGTTTCGATGTTGACCATATGGTAAGTGTTATCCATAAGCGGGCAGTGCAGAGAAATCAGGTCACTCCGGGCAAGCAGCTCTTCCAGACTGACATAAGTGACGAAGTCTTTCAGTGATTCATTCTCATACACATCATAGGCAATCACTTTCATGCCGAAGCCACGGCAGATGCGGCACATAGCTGCACCGATTTTACCGGTACCGATGATGCCGGCAGTCTTTTGGTAAAAGTTAAAGCCCATGAGTCCGCTTAAGCTGAAATCATTTTCCCGTACTTTATTATAAGCTTTATAAAGTCGGCGGTTACATGCCAGGGCCAAAGCCATTGCATGTTCAGCCACTGCTTCCGGGGAGTAACCGGGTACACGCATGATGCGGATGCCAAGCTGTCTGGCAGCTTCCAGGTCTACATTGTTGAAACCGGCGCAGCGCATCAGTACCAGCTTTACTCCTTTTTCATGGAGGATTCTCAGAGCCTCCGCGTTTACATCGGAACTGACGAAGGCACAGACGGCATCGAACCCTTCTGCCAGCGATGCGGTTCTGGGAACCAGGTCTGTTTTTAAATAATCGATTTCAATTCCGGGAAAGTTTTGAAGTTCTTTTTCAAAGGAATTTTTGTCATAGCTTTTGGTATCGTAAAATAAGATTTTCATAATCAGCCTCTTTTCTGTGTGGCAGCACAATGTTGATTTGAACTGTTACGTATGATATTTATTATCCTTCCTGTTATTGTTACACCAGGATGGAATTATCATTCATAGAAAAATATATAACATATTCATAATCATGATGCAAGGCTTTTTTGGTTCATTCCATTGAAAATCCCGGCTTTTCTCTTATAACTGATCGTAAAACAATTTTACTCCGGCATCCGTCAGTTTCTGCTGCAGCAGAGCTACATCCAATGCTTTAAAATCATCCGTAAGCGATGCGGCCACACCGGCAGCTTCACCGGTTAGACTCTATCACCAAGCTGGCTGCAAGGATAATGAAAAAGAATGCGGAAGATGCAAATTTTTCAGTAAGAGAACTGGCGCCTGCACTGAATATCAGCGGGGCATATTTGATGAATGGTGTAGGCTGAGCAGTAACTTCAGCAGTAACAAAGCAGACCGGAATTCGAGTGAAATCATACAGACCGGAATTCGAGTGAAATCATATTGACAACTCTCAAGGGCGGTCGTATAATATTTAAAAATCTCAATACTTTAAACATTGAGATTTCAATACAGAAGAGAAAACTGTTCTCAGGTATTTCAGGAAATATCGGAGATACTTGAGAACAGTCAGTCTGAAGTGAAAAATCTTTTTAGTCTTGCTTTTTAGGACTAAATCCTGGACAATTCGTCCGCATTTTCACTTGGAATACAACTGAATATGGAAATGATTAATTGTGTCGAAAGTGGAATGGGAGGAACGTTTTTACGAGAAACAGTTGCGGAGTATACAGAATGTTGGTATAATGATAAATAGAAAACTACTTCCCGAAAAATAAACTGCTTATTGCTGCCTGTTATTGCTTTTCGATACAGAACAGGAGGTTTATGGGGAAAAAGAACAAGCAGAAAAAGAGCAGGAAAGACAATGTAAAAAAGCAGATGCAAAGTATACGCCTGCGGGAGGAACTGATAGCACAGGCCAAGCAATTCAATCTGTTGAGCAATGTATTCATGTCAGTAGCACTAAAGGATATTCCGGCATGTCAGCATGTGCTCAGGATTATGCCGGAGGTTCAAATCATCTATATCAGTGAAACAGATATTTGGAAGCAGGGGAAAACAATCTATCATGTGCAGAAATCGCTTGGTGATGAGAATATGCCATACGACGACGGAAAACATGTGACGTATGTAAATGGAGCAGTGGATGATGGTTCAGCCATTGCAAAATTGATGGAATACTTTAAGACTGCTGATTCAAAGGATATGAGCCAGGGAGATCTGTCGAAGAGAGTACAATTTTTAAAGTGTGAGGAAGGAGGAGATGATATTATGTGTGAGATTACAGATAGGATTTTGGAGGAAGGCAAAAAGGTCGGAAAGCGTGAGGGAAAGCGTGAAGGAAAGCGTGAAGGAAAGCGTGAGGGCAAACTGGAGCAGGCAAGAGTGACGGCGATTAATCTTGCTAAGATGGGCTTTCCCGTTGAGAAAATTGCTGAAGCAGTAGAAGTGAAAGTAGGACTTGTAAGTAATTGGGTTGGGGAAAAAACGTTGGTTTAAATGTTTTTGGGCGAGACTTGACAAATATCGCTCATCAGCTTATAATGTCACTAATTTAATATTCAAGCAATTGATTAAGAAAAGCAATGATAAGAAGAAGTAGCTTAAAGTGAAACATACAGAAAGCAGCCGGTTGATGAGAGGCGCATGGGAAACTTTACGTGAATACATCTTTGAGCTTCGCACCGAATAATCTTTAGGCGGTAATCACTACCGGAGAACATAGTAGGCTGCGACGGTTCCTGCACCCGTTAACGTGCTAGAGTATAAGCCGGAAATTTCAGCCGTACTCGAAGAGGTAAACAGCGCGAGCTGTTTGTAAACATTAGGTGGTAACGCGAGATATCAGCTCTCGTCCTTTTGAAGGACGGGAGCTTTTATTTTGGCTGCTTATCGCTGTTGCCGCCCCAATTTCATTGATTGTCTTAATCCGCAAGAATATTAAAGTAATAAAATATTTTGGAGGAAAAGACAATGACAATCAATGAAACAAGCAAACAAGAGACACATGCAACAGGTATCCCAATGACAGAGGAAGCCGTTAAACAGGAAGTCCGCCGCCAAATGCGTATCATCCTGCAAGGTGCCGCCCAGGTAGTCAGCGAGGAAGAACTGGCTGCCAAAGTAGAACGTTCCATCCGCACCGGCACTCCTCTTCGAATTAAGCTGGGTCTTGACCCAAGCGCTCCGGACATTCATCTGGGGCATGCAGTAGTACTCCGCAAAATCAGACAGATGCAGGAACTTGGCCATCAGGCTATTATCATCATTGGGGATTTTACAGGAAGAATCGGCGACCCCACAGGAAAGTCAAAAGGCAGAAAAGCGCTTTCCGACAAGGAAGTACTGGAAAATGCCCAGACCTACCAGGAGCAGATTTTCCGGGTGCTGGATCCTGAGAAGACCCAGGTGCGCTACAATGGTGAATGGCTGGAGCTTCTGACGCTGGAAGAGGTGCTGCGGTTGGCTGCCACCACCACTGTGGCCAGGATGCTGGAAAGAGATGATTTTCAGAATCGTTACAGTCATAATGTACCGATTGGTCTGCATGAATTTTTCTACCCGCTGATGCAGGCATACGATTCCGTTGCCATAGAAGCGGACTTGGAACTGGGCGGTACGGATCAGACGTTCAATATCTTGATGGGGCGCTCCCTTCAGAAAGATAAAGGGATGGAACCACAGGTTGCGCTGTTCATGCCCATCCTGGAAGGGCTGGACGGCGTGGAAAAGATGAGCAAGAGCCTGGGCAATTACATCGGTGTGAATGAGGATGTCAAGGTCATGTTCAAGAAGATCATGGAGGTGCCGGATAGTCTTATTGTCAGGTACTTTGAACTGACTACTGATATATTGCCGGAAGAACTGGATAAAATAAAGGAATCGCTTGCCGATGGATGCAACCCAAGGGATGTGAAGCTGACTTTGGCCCGGACAGTCACAGCTTTGTACCATACGCCGGAGGAGACAGAGGCCGCTGAACAGTTCTATCAGGAGGCATTTTCCCAAAAAGCAATTCCTCATGAGATCCCGGTGCTTCAGATCGTTATGGAAAAAGAGAATGACATTGTAACTTTACTGGATGTAATCCGCCCGCTGGTGAATGGCGGCTTTATTGCCAGCGGCAGCGAATTCAGACGGCTGGTGACCCAGGGCGGAGTGCAGAAGAACGGTGAGAAAGCAAATGGGATGGAAGAGGTGGTTCATACCGGTGATGTTCTGAAAATTGGGAAAAAGAAATTTGTGCGGATTGAACTGGTGTGACGGGGCTGAGATGCTCAAGCTTGCACTGAAGCAGATGAACAGCAACAAATAAAGAAATGGGAGTGAACATATATTTGGGCAGACCTTGCTATTTCCCCGGAATAATGTTAATCTAATAGAAAAGAACAGAAAGGAGCTAACATATGAGATTGATTTCCTGGAATGTAAACGGCCTGAGAGCTTGCGTAGATAAAGGATTTATGGATTTTTTCAAGGAGGCGGATGCGGATATATTCTGTCTTCAGGAGACCAAACTGCAGGAGGGACAGATTGACCTGGAACTGCCGGGGTATCATCAATACTGGAATTATGCGGAGAAAAAAGGATACTCCGGAACCGCACTTTTTACCAAGAAGGAGCCTATCAGCGTTGCATATGGGATAGGTGTGGAGGAGCACGACCATGAGGGCAGAGTGATCACAGCGGAATTTGAGGAATTTTATGTGGTGACTGTCTATACGCCCAATTCTCAGGATGAGCTGAAGCGCCTTGACTACCGCATGAAGTGGGAAGCTGACTTCTTGGCATATTTAAAGAAGCTGGAGGAGACGAAGCCGGTAATTTTCTGCGGTGATCTGAACGTAGCACATAAAGAGATCGACCTTAAGAATCCTAAGACCAACCGCAAGAATGCCGGTTTTACCGATGAGGAGAGAGCAAGCTTTACTAAGGTTCTGGAAAGCGGGTTTATTGACAGCTTCCGGCATTTTTATCCGGACCAGGAGGGTATCTATTCCTGGTGGTCTTACCGTTTTCAGGCAAGGGCTAAGAACGCAGGGTGGCGTATCGACTATTTTGTGGTGTCGGAATGTCTGAAGGACAGGCTGTTAGATGCGTCTATTCATACGAAGGTCATGGGTTCTGACCATTGTCCGGTGGAACTGGCATTGCGGGATGAGCACTAGTTATTTCGTAAACGATGTACTGGGGTATAGGCAGAGGCCGCGGTCGGGCGCTGGGGTAATGCGCGGTTCAAACGCAGCGAAGTGCAATTTTGCAGGATTTGCATGTTATAAAGGAGCTGACAGGATGGCGAAAAGCAGTACAGATTATAATCATATAGGGCAAAGCAGCGTAACAGCTTGCGGCGGCCGCCTGTCCAGAGAGTTTTTTGCAAGAAACGGCATTACAGTGGCAAGGGAACTTCTGGGCAAAATCTTGGTGCATGAGACTTCTCTGGGAACGGTACGGGGCATCATTACAGAGACTGAGAGCTATATGGGAGAAGAAGATAAAGGATCCCACACCTATGGCGGAAAACGTACCGAGCGAACGGAGCCCATGTATCATCAGGGCGGGACTTCTTATGTGTATCTGATATACGGCATGTATAGCTGCATGAATATTGCGGCCATGGTGGAAGGGATTCCCCAGGCAGTGCTGCTTCGTAAGGTAGAACCTGCGGACGAGGAATCAAGAGAACGCATGGAGCAGCTGCGAAGAGCTAAGAAACCCGGGCAAAATCCGGAGTCTATCCGCCGCCATCTGGCAGACGGACCCGGCAAGATGTGTATTGCCATGGAAATCACCAGGCAGGATAATGACATAGACATGGTCAAAAGCCCTTCCTTTTATGTGACGGAAGGAATAAATGTGCTGCCTGAACAGATTCAGGAGGGCAAGCGAATCGGAATCGATTATGCAGAAGAAGCCGCTGACTACTTGTGGAGGTTTTATCTATGAGTTTACGTTTCTACTTCGGACCGTCCGGTGCAGGAAAGAGCAGGCAGCTGTATCAGGAAATCATGGAGCGTTCGCTGAAAGCACCAAAGAAGAATTTTCTGATCATCGTACCGGATCAGTTCACCATGCAGACCCAGAAGGATTTGACGATGCTTCATGAGCGGGGCGGCATCCTTAATATAGACGTTTTGAGCTTTGGCCGTCTTTCTCACAGAATCTTTGACGAAGTGGGAGAGTTGGACACGCCTGTGCTGGACGATACGGGAAAAAGCCTGGTGCTGCAGAAGGTGGCTCTTGGCATGAAGGATCAGCTGCCTACCCTGGGAGGCCACTTGCATAAGCAAGGCTACATCCATGAGGTGAAAAGTGCTATCTCCGAATTCATGCAGTACGGAATCGCACCGGCAGATATGCCTAAACTGATTGCATTTTCTGAAAAAAGAGGTGCGCTGGTACATAAGCTGAAAGACCTGGCGGTACTGTATCAGGGGTTCAAAGATTATATTCAGGGAGATTTTATTACCACGGAAGAGACCCTTGATGTGCTGCGGCGAAGCTTGAGTAAATCAGGACTGATAAAAGGAAGCGTAGTGGTATTTGACGGATTTACCGGTTTTACACCGGTGCAGAACCGGGTAATTCAGGAGATTCTGTGTCTCAGTGAGGAGACGATTGTGAGCCTGACCCTGGGAGAGGGGGAGAATCCCTACCAGCCGGATGGGGAGCAGAAGCTGTTCCATTTGACCAAGAAGACGGTGCACGACTTGGAAAAACTGGCGTCCCAGGCAGGTGTGCAGCGTGGAAAGGATGTCTTTGTAAGACCGGGAGATAAGGATCGTTTTGCCAAAAGCCCGGCACTTCGGGCGCTGGAGCAGAATCTGTTTCGATATGATGTGAAGCCATTTTTGGAAGACCAGGACAGCATTCACTTGATGGAGACTACCACACCGGCAGAAGAAGTGCATCAGGTGGGATTAAAGATTCTGGAACTGATCCGCAGCGGTAACATGGCCTATCGCGACATTGCACTGGTATCAGGAGATCTGGAATCCTATGCCCCCTATGTGGAAACGGAATTCTCTAAAATGGGCATTCCCTGCTATATCGACCGTACCAGAGGCATCGTGTTGAATCCCATGACGGAGTATATTAACAGTGCGCTGGAGCTGTATTTAAAGAACTTTACTTATGAAGCAGTCTTTCATTATCTTAGAAGCGGACTGTCCGATATCACTGCCAGAGAAGCGGATCTGCTGGAAAACTATGTGATTCGCACCGGCGTCCGCGGCTACAGCAAATGGAGCAGGCTCTTTACCCATAAAATGGAAGAAAACGGACAGGAGGAAGAATCCCTTCTTATTATCAATGACATCAGAGAACGGCTGATGAACCAGATATCCTGCCTGCATGGTAAAGCAAAGGATACGGTAGAAAATTATGTGAACCAGCTGTATGAGTTCCTGGTGGCTAACAAGGTGCAGGAAAAGCTGGTAAATCTGGAAAAAATGTTCACAGAACAGGGAGATTTGGCAAAGGCCAGGGAATATGCCCAGATTTACAGACTGGTCATGGACCTGCTAAACCAGATTTATGAGCTGCTGGGCGCAGAGACTATTACCTTACAGGAATTTGCGGACATTTTAGAGGCAGGATTTGGGGAAATTCAGGTGGGGACTATTCCGCAGAATGTGGACCGTATTTTGGTAGGCGATATGGAGCGAACCAGATTAAAGCAGGTGAAAGCCTTGTTTTTCCTGGGGGTAAATGACGGAAATATTCCTAAGAGTGCTTCCAAGGGAGGTATTATTTCCGATATGGACCGGGAATTTTTGAAGGAGTCTGACATGGAACTGGCGCCCTCGCCC
This sequence comes from Acetatifactor sp., assembly GCA_045545375.1. Lineage (GTDB taxonomy): Bacteria > Bacillota > Clostridia > Lachnospirales > Lachnospiraceae > Acetatifactor. Next base: position 34,244 of record JAZQAT010000033.1, on the reverse strand, counting down.
AGGCAGCAGATGTTCATCCAGCGACTGTATTTATACTTAAATATGACTAAGCCATCCCACTACCTGTATCTTTCTTATGCGAAAGTAAACAGAGAGGGGCGGTCTATCCGGCCTGCCTATCTGGTGGATGTACTGAAAAAGCTTTTTTGGGGACTTACGGTGGAATATCCCCAGAACAGGCCGATGCTTGACATGGTAGTCACTTCCGGGGAAGGTGTGGATTATCTGGCACAGGGACTGCGTCTTTATGTGCAGGGCATGAGTTCGCCTGAGGAGGAACAACGTTTCCTCACTTTATATGAAGCCTATGGTGGGAGCACGGAGTTGAAGGCACTTCGTGAACATCTCACCAAAGCTGCTTTCAAGCGTTATCAGGAGAGCGGCCTGTCTAGGCAAGTGGCCAGAGCGCTGTACGGTAAGCTTCTGGAAAACAGCGTGACCAGGCTGGAGACTTATGCGGCCTGTGCTTATCATCATTTTCTGCAGTATGGACTTTCTTTAAAAGAACGGGAAGAATTCGGGTTTGAGAGCGTGGACATGGGAAATATTTTCCATGCAGTGCTGGAGACCTTTGCAGAGAGACTGGCAGTGAGCGAGTATACCTGGTTTGATTTTCCGAAAGAATTCGGGAAACGTCAGGTGCGGGAAGCATTGGAGCAGTATGCGGCTCAGTACGGGGAGACCATTCTTTACAGCAGCGCCCGCAACGAGTATGCCATTACCAGAATGGGCAGAGTGTTGACCAGAACGGTACTGACATTGCAGGAGCAGCTGAAAAAAGGAGAATTTACGCCGGATGCTTATGAGATGTCTTTCCATTATGCGGACCATCTGGACAGCATCAACGTGTCTCTTTCTCCTGAGGAAAAGATGCGCCTGAAAGGTCGAATAGACCGTATCGATACGGCAGAGGATGAGGAGCATGTGTATGTGAAGGTCATCGACTATAAATCCGGTAACAGGCAGTTTGACTTGGCAGCCCTTTATTATGGGCTTCAGCTGCAGCTTGTGGTGTATATGAACGCGGCCATGGAACTGGAGGCAAAGAAGCATCCGGAGAAGGAGATTGTACCGGCAGCTCTTTTATACTACCACGTCGATGACCCTACAGTGGAAACACCTACGGAGATTTCCGAAGAAGAGCTGAATGAGCAGATTCTGGAGAAGCTTCGGATGAAAGGTGTAGTCAACGGGGAAGAGGGCATTGTTGAGAAGCTGGATAAGTATATGGGCAGCAAATCCAGTATTATTCCTGTGGAACGCAAGAAAGACGGCAGCTTCTCAGCACGTTCAAGTGTCATGACCTCAGAGGAATTACAGACGATATCAAATTACGTTAATTATAAAGTGAAAGCAATCGGCAGAGAGATTCTTGCCGGCAGGATGGAATTGAATCCTTATGAAAAAGGAAGTTCATCAGCCTGTACGTACTGTGTATATCGAAAGGTATGCGGTTTTGATCCATCTGTTCCGGGATATGAAAAGCGTATCCTGGAGGAACTGGATGGAAAAGAAGCTTTGCAGCGAATGAAAGAAGCAGAACGGTAAGTGTGAAAAGGATTTAAGAATGGGCTGCGGTAAAGCGGCTTCCTACGGAGGCGTTATGGGAATATCATTTACACCACAACAACAGAAGGTAATCGACCTGCATAACAGGAATATCCTGGTATCTGCGGCAGCAGGAAGCGGTAAGACGGCGGTACTGGTAGAAAGAATCATCAGAATGATCTGCCGGGAAGAGGATCCGGTAGATATTGACAGGCTGCTGATCGTTACATTTACCAATGCGGCAGCAGCCGAAATGCGGGAACGAATCAGCCTTGGAATCAACAGGGAGTTGGCACTGCATCCGGAATCGGAGCATCTGCAGAAGCAGGCGGCTCTTCTTCATAATGCCCAGATTACCACCATTGACAGCTTCTGCATGTTTTTGCTGAAAAATCATTTCAATGAAATCGGTATCGATCCTGCCTTTCGCGTCATGGATGAGGGAGAGAAGAAGCTGCTCATTCAGGATGTGCTTGCCGGACTTCTGGAGGATAAGTTTGCCCAGGGAGACGAAGCTTTTCATTACTGTGTAGAATATTTCTGCACCGGGGGCAGGGAGAAGGTTCTGGAAGACTATATTCTGGAGCTCTATGAATTTGCGGAAAGTCATCCCTGGCCTGAGGAATGGCTGGAGGAGAGGAAGAAAGATTATGACGGGACAGAGGAAAGCCTGGAGCAGACCGACTACGGCAGCTATCTCGTGAAGCATATCAAGGGCATGCTGGAAAGCTGCCTGGAACTTTGCCGGGAAATTCAGCAGCTGTGTCAGGAGCCGGACGGTCCTTATATGTATGGCGAACTGGTGGACCAGGAGCTGGATCAGCTGGAACGTCTGCTTCAACTTGACAGTCTGGAGGGGTATGCTTCACGTATCCCTGCTGTTACCTTCGGCAGGCTGCCTTCTAAAAAAGACGATTCCGTGGATCCTTTCAAGCGGGAACTGGCGAAAGAGCTTCGGGGTGAACTGAAAGAGGTACTGAAAGGCTTAAGCGAGCGGTTCTTTGCTACACCGCTGCCCCTTGCGGTCAGTCAGATGGAGGCCTGCAGAGAGCCGGTGAGTACGCTGATCGATCTGGCGCTGGAATTCCGCAGCCGTCTTCAGGAAAAGAAACAGGAAAATAAGGTGGTAGACTTTGCCGATATGGAGCATTATGCCCTGGAAATCCTCTTAGACCGCAGGGACGGCAGAATTTTCCCAAGTCAAGTGGCATTGGAATACCGCCAGTATTTCAAAGAAATTTTAATCGATGAATATCAGGACAGTAACCTGGTGCAGGAATATCTGCTGAGGGCGGTGTCCGGAGAAGAGGACGGTCAGTTCAACCGGTTCATGGTAGGTGATGTGAAGCAGAGTATTTACAAATTCCGTCTGGCCCGGCCGGAGCTGTTCCTGGAAAAATATGATACCTACACGCAAGAAGACAGCAGCTGCCAGAGAATCGATTTGTCAAAGAACTTCCGAAGCCGCAGAGAAGTGGTGGATACGGTAAACGGTATCTTCTCGGGGATTATGAGCAAGCAGATGGGCGGCATCGCATATGATGACAGTGCAGCTCTGTATGTAGGTGCAGACTATCCGGAGAATTTGGGGTGCGGCAGTGAATTATTGCTGATTGAAAAACCGGGAACTGAGAAGGCAGGCGGTATAGAGCAGACTACCGGTGCCCGGCAAGCGTCACGAGCAACCGGCGCAGCTTCAGGTTTAACAGATAAGCAGGCAGAAGCACTGGTTATTGCCCATAAAATCAAAGATCTGCAATCATCCTTTCAGGTGACGGATAAGGCGACAGGACAGCTGCGTCCTCTCAAGTACAGTGATATTGTGATCCTGCTTCGTACCAACAGCGGCTGGGACGAAGAATTTAAAGCTGTACTGGAGGAAGAGGGCATTCCCGTTTACATTACTTCCAAAACAGGCTACTTTGCATCTTCTGAAGTACAGGAAATCTTGCAGCTTCTTCGAGTTCTGGACAATCCGATGCAGGATATTCCTCTTTTTGGGGTAATGAAGTCTGTTTTTGGTGAATTCATGGAAGAAGAGATTGCGCTGATTCGCAGTGTTTACAGGGACAGGAGCTTGTATGAGGCGCTGGAGGCTGTGAGTGCGCTGGAGACCGTGAGGAAGCCTAATGGGGCAGAGGCTCAGACGATGTCAGACCGGGATGCGGCTGATGTTGCAGTGGGGCGAATCTCCCATGAGTTACAGTCTAAAACGAAAGATTTTCTGCAGAAAATCACCCGTTACCGCACCTACACCTCTTACATGCCCATCCGCGATCTGCTGCAGGAGCTGGTACGTGACAACGGCTACCTGGCCTATGTCACCGCACTGCCTATGGGCAGCAGACGCAGGGCTAATGTGGAGATGCTTTTTACAAAAGCAACTGATTTTGAGAAGACCAGCTATCATGGCCTGTTCCATTTCATCCGATATATGGATCAGCTGGAAAAATATGATGTGGATTACGGCGAAGCAGAGATGCTGGATGAAAATGCGGATGTGGTGCGTATCATGAGCATCCACAAGAGCAAAGGCCTGGAATTTCCGGTGACATTCGTGTCGGGGCTCTCTAAGCGGTTCAATATGCAGGATGTAAACCGTTCCCTGATTCTGGACGTCGATATGGGCATTGGTACAGACTATGTGGATCCGGAGCGCAGAATCCGCAACAAGACGCTGCGGCGCAGAGTCATTGCCCGTAAAATGCGTGAGGACAACCTGTCAGAGGAACTGAGAGTGCTCTATGTAGCATTGACAAGACCCAAGGAAAAGCTGATTATGACCGCGGTGCTGGAGGATGCGGCTGCCAAATGGGAGAAGCAGAAAGAGCTGAAGCGTGACTGCCTTTCCTATCATGAATTTATGGAAAGCGGCAGTTATCTGGACTTTCTCATGCCGGTGGTGGAGCGTGCCGGAGTGGAGATTCAGATTATTGGCGGTGATGATTTGGCAGGTGGGCAAAGCAAGGAGCAGATTCAGCTGATGGACAGGCGGAACCGACTGGAATATGCCGGAGATTATGCGGACACAGAGGCCCTGAAGGAACTGAAGCAGCGGTTTACCTGGCAGTATCCTTACCGGTCGCTGGAGAAGCTTTATACCAAGACCACTGTATCTGAACTTAAGATAGCAGCTATGGCTGAAAAAGATGAGGCTGCTTATCATGCTTTCGAGGAGCAGGAAATCGTTCCATATGAGCCAAAGTTTAAACGGGGAGAAGAGAAGATTAGCGGTACGATACGCGGTAATGCATTCCATAAAGTGATGGAGCTTATAAATTTTGAAGCAGTGTACAAAGGCGTGGATGTGAACGCGTTGAAGGAAAAGGTATTGGATGGAAACATCGAGAAAACGTTATACTGCAATCTGAAAGAGTTTCTTGCAGGAGAGGTGGCAGGCAGGCGGCTTAGTGAAGAATACCGTAACGCGGTAAATGACAGGAAACTGGTACATTTTCTCTCCGATGAGCTTGCTGTTCGTATGTACCGGGCTTCTGCCCGCGGAGAATTGTATCGGGAGCAGCCCTTTGTCTACGGAATCAGTGCAGACAGGCTGGGTGAAGATTATCCAAAGCAGGAAAAGGTGTTGATACAGGGTATTATTGATGCTTTTTTTGTGGAAGACGGGGAACTGGTGCTTGTGGATTATAAGACGGATGTGGTGCAGACCGGACAGGAACTCTGGAACAGATATGAGACACAGGTGCAGTATTATGAGGAAGCACTTTGCAGATTGATGAATATGCCTATGAAGCAGAAGATACTATATTCGTTCTATCTGGAAAAATGCGTGGAAACTGCAAAGTGAGTCAGAAATGAGAGAGTAAAAGAAAAGGAGCACAATATGAATTTTCAATCAAAATGGATTACAACACAAGAATTTGCATCACTGCCCCCCATAGATATTTTTCATAAGGAACTGGAACGGGCTGAGTTCGTTCCCGGACCGATTAAAAATTATCACATCCATTTCAGAAAAAAGATTACAGTTCCAGGCGGGGTGCAGGTACTCCTTAAGATATCCGCAGATGATTATTACAAGCTATATATCAATGGTACGTTTGTGGCACAGGGACCAGCTCCGGCTTACACAGATTCTTACAATTACAACGAGATAGATATCACTCCTTTCCTGAAAGACAGAGAGAATATCCTGGCTGTGCATGTATATTACCAGGGCGAGATCAACCGAGTCTGGAACAGCGGTGATAACAGACAGGGAATGATTGCAGACATTTTTGTGGATGGAAAGTACAATTGCGGTACCGATGAGACATGGGTGTATCATAAAGCTGAGGAATACAGCGGAAAGACCATCGGTTACACTACACAGTATCTGGAAAATATTGATTTTAATAAAAAGGAAGCCGGATGGAAAGAATTGGACTTTTCAGAGGACGGTTATCTGCCTGCTGTTGTTTTTGAAAAAGATGATCATATCTTCAAGGTAGAACCGGCAGAATGCCTGGATATATATCGCATGTATCCAAAAAAGGTCATTGAGTTGGAGAAAGGAAACTGGTTTCTTGATTTCGGAACGGAGATCACCGGCCAGTTGTATATGAAAGTGCGGGGAAGACAGGGACAAACGGTCAGGATTTTATGCGGCGAAGAACTTATGGAGGATAAGTCATACTGTGCCAGATATCAGATGAGATGTAATTGTATTTATGACGAAACGTGCATCCTTTCTGGGCAGGAGGATGAGTTTGAATTCTTTGATTACAAGGCATTCCGGTATGTGAATATTATTACGGATTGTGCTGAACTGAAGCCGGATACCTTCTGTGCAGTTGTGCGGCATCATAAATTTGAGCCAAAATGTGATTTTGTGTCTAATGTGCCCTGGGCAGAGGATATCTGGAAGCTATGTGTGAACAGCCTGAAATGGGGGGTACAGGAAGGTTTCCTTGACTGCCCATCCAGAGAGAAGGGGCAGTATCTGGGAGACTTTACAGTCAGTGGACTGGCACATTTGTATGTAACCGGTGATGCTAAAATGTATAGAAAAACGCTGTTCGACTTTGCAGAGACAGTAAAAGTATGCAAAGGGCTTTTAAGTGTGGCACCGGGAAGCTTCATGCAGGAAATTGCTGATTTTTCCCTGCAGTACCCCATGCAGGTTCTCCACTATTATGAGTATACAAAGGATATAGAGACTCTTAGAGAACTTTATCCTGTGGTTTGCGGAGTAATAGAATATTTTGCACAATATGAAAGAGAGGATGGTCTGCTGCTTCATGCAGATGAAAAGTGGAACCTGATAGACTGGCCTGTGAATCTGCGGGACGGATATGAGCTGCCCGGTGGAGAACATGACAAAATGAGACCTTGTCATAATGTACTCAATGCACATTACATAGGTGGAGTCACTTGCTTGCAGAAGCTGCAGGAAATATTAGACATCGAAGGAAATGATAAGGCAGAAAAGTTAAAAGCGTCTTTCTTAAAAGCCTTTTATGATAAGAAGAAAAGGATATTTTACGACACACTGGAGAGAAATCATTCTGCGCTGCATTCCAATGTGCTTCCGGTATTTTACGGAATCGCACCCGAGGAATCCTGGAATACCATAAAGAAAATCATTATGGAAAAAGGTCTGTGCTGCGGAACACAGTTTTCTTACTTTGTACTAAAAGCATTGGGCAGCATGGGGGCTTATGAGGAAGAACTGGAGCTAATGACCAATGAAAGCATTCATTCCTGGGTGAACATGATCAAGGAAGGCGCAACCACCTGTTTTGAGGCATGGGGAAAAGAGCAAAAAGGCAATACAAGTCTGTGTCATCCATGGTCTTGCGCACCGATTATCGCACTAATTGAAGATATCTTAAAGATTGATCCCGGTACCTTTGGGGCGGGCGGAGAAAAGAGCCTTTTGAGGTTAGAGAGATAAAAGTGAAATGTCATTCATGTCTGCTGACGAGGTGCATCCTAATATTTATGGAGTGCAGCAGATTGCGGACAGGCTTATGGAACGCATTAAGGGATTACTATAGGCTGCGAACCACTGTTCACTCGACCATATACCGCGAAGTCAAAATCGCATTGAAAATGCGATTTTGGGAGACTTGCTATGGCTGATCTGTCTGGATTAAGCCTTCTCCCTTGCATAGGCCCTCTATTTGTGATACACTATAAGGAACGCTAAGAGAAGGAAGTTGAGTTACAATGGAGGAAGTTACAGGCTTAATATTGGAAGGGGGAGCCATGCGCAGCGTGTTCAGTGCGGGGGTGCTGGACAGGCTGATGGAGGAAGGAATACAGATTCCTAACGTGCTGGCAGTGTCAGCAGGTGCGTATGCGGGTATGAATTATGTATCCGGACAGAAGGGCAGGATTACGAAAGCGTTGATCGCGCCCCTTCGGGAATATAAGTATCTTGGAATAGGAACTTTCCTGAAGAAAGGAACCTTTTTTGACATGGATTATCTGTTCAAGGAAGTACCCAAGTCCAAATCTCCCTATGATTTTAAGAAAATGAAGGAATATGCAGGGCGTTTTATCACCAGTACGGTGAATGTGGAGACCGGTGAGACAGTTTATCATGATAGCTTTCAGAATGAAGAGGAGTTCTTTGATATTTGTCAGGCAGCTAATTCCATGCCGCTGATTTCGAAAATTTTTACAATCAATGGGGTTCCTATGCTGGACGGTGGTATGGCAGATGCGATACCTGTGAAAAAAGCGCTGGAAGAGGGCTGGAATAAGATAGTAATTGTTCTGACAAGGGATGCTTCTTATCGTAAGAAGCCAAGAGGCAATCTTTACATGGCCGCAATCCGTCTGGTGTATCGTAAATATCCTAAATTTTTGAAACTGGTAGAAGAACGTGCCCAGAGGTATAATGATTCTCTGGACAAAATTTCTGAACTGGAAGAACAGGGCAGAGCTTTTGTTTTACGTCCTACCACACTTACCGTGGGTAACAGTGAAAGCGACGTAGATACACTGATGAAATATTATCAACATGGATATGATATGGCTGAAGAAAAAATGTTGGAATTAAAGATGTTTCTGGAAAAATGATAAAATTTAAGTAGCCTATTACTCAATTGAGTGTAGGCTCTTTTATTTAATTGCTGAATGACATTTCTGTGGAGAGAGTTCTTCAAATTTACATATTTTTTCTTATTTTTTCCATGTTCGCAGATTCCTTACTGCTTTACAATGAAATCAGTGATTTGTAAGTACGTACGATGATTGTGCAGAGAGGAGACAAAGATGAATTACAGACAGGTACATCTTGATTTTCACACCAGTGAAAAAGTAAATGGCATCGGAGAAAAATTCGATAAGAAACAGTTTCAGGAGGCTTTGAAGGTTGGGCATGTGGATTCCATCACTGTGTTTTCCAAATGTCACCATGGTTGGGCGTATCACCCTTCCAAGGCAAATGAGATGCATCCTCAGCTGAAATTTGATTTACTGAAAGCGCAGATTGAGGCAGCCCATGAAATCGGAGTGAAGACACCGGTATATTTATCAGCCGGTCTCGATGAAAAATATGCAGTAAAGCATAGCGAGCATCTGGTAAGAAACCGTGACGAGTCTACTATGTGGGTGAAGGATTTTACAGCTCCGGGCTATCATAAGCTGTGCCTTAATACCCCTTATCTCGATTATCTTCTGGCCCAGATTAAGGAAGTATGTGAAAATTATGACGCGGATGGAATCTTCCTGGATATTGTAAATGTACAGCCCTGTTATTGTCAGACTTGCCGGAATCAGCTGATTGCAGAAGGAAAGAATCCTGCCAATGCAGCGGATGTGTTGGGGTTGGCTGAAAGAGTGTATGCCAACTATACAAGACGTGTCAGAGAGACTATAGACAGTGTGAAGCCGGGACTTCCCGTGTTCCACAATGGCGGTCATATACGTAAGGGAAGACGTGATCTGGCACATATGAACACGCATCTCGAACTGGAAAGTCTTCCTACCGGCGGCTGGGGATACGACCATTTCCCGGTATCAGCAGCTTATTCCAGAACACTTGGAATGGAATTCCTTGGAATGACCGGTAAATTCCACACCTCATGGGGAGAATTCGGTGGTTTCAAACATCCCAATGCGCTTCGCTATGAGGTGGCATTGTCTATTGCCAACGGTGCAAAATGCTCTATCGGTGACCAGCTTCATCCGGACGGCAGCATGGATATGGCTACCTATGAACTGATTGGAGCCGCCTATAAAGAGGCAGAAGAAAAAGAGGCTTACCTGAAAGGTGCTGAGAACATCGCAGATGTAGCAGTTCTGGGAACGGAGGCGATTGATAATTATCTGGAGGGCAGAGGTGCATCACAGGCAGGGGGAAGTACCAAGACCGCAGAGTCGGATGCAGGCTGCGCCAGAATCCTTTTGGAGGGCAAATATCTCTTCAATTATATTGATACTCAGGAAGACTTTAGCAACTACAGGCTGTTGATTCTGCCGGATGGTGTGATTCTGGACGAAGCATTAAAGGAAAGACTGAAGAAATACGTGGAAGCAGGTGGCAAGATCCTGGCCAGCGGAACCTCCGGAACAGACGGAAATGGCAGCTTCTTCTTAGATTTCGGATGCCGGTTCGGCGGTGAAAATGAATATCGGCCTGACTATTGCAGACCTCGGTTTGAACTGTCCAGCCTTAAGAATTCTGCATATATCATGTATTCTCAGGGCTATAAGGTGGAGGAAATAACGGGTGAAGTACTGGCAGACCGTGAGAATCCTTACTTTAACAGAACTGTAGAGCACTTTTCGTCCCATAAGCATGCTCCTAACAATAAGAAGGACAGTACACCGGCTATGGTGGAGGGAAAGGACGGAATCTATATCGCCTGGAATATTTTTAAAGATTATGCGAACTATGGCACGATTGTAGACAAGGAAATCGTTCTCTATGCACTGGACCGACTGCTTGCGGATAAGAGCGTTAAGACGGATCTTCCTGCCCAGGGAATCGTAACATTGACAAAGCAGAATAATCGTAAGATTGTTCATTTACTGTATGCTTCTCCTGTAAGACGGGGAAAGAACACTGAGATCATTGAGGACATTGTACCTGTCTATGATACGAAGGTGGCTGTAAAATGCAGTGAGCCGGTGAGTAGAGTCTATCTGGCACCTCAGAATGTGGATGTTGATTATGAAATAAAGGACGGTTATGTGACATTTACTGTGGATGAGTTAGAGAATCATCAGATGGTGGTCATAGAATAAGTTCTAAAAGAAATGCGCAGCTTTGACTGCATAAGCAAGCAAAACTGCGCATAATGTACATCTTATACCGATACAATAGCTTATTCTGATACCATTGACTTACTCAACAGTAATCTTCTTCACCTGTGCCAAAGCTTTCTTTACCGGCGGCAGCAGGAGAATGATAACGGTCAGTACACCTTCAGCCAGAATGTAAGAATAGTTATACACAATCGGATAAATGGCAGCCAGCGACTGCGGGAAATTTTCAGGCATGTAATCCATCCAGTACAGATAACCGCCCAGTGTATGGAAAGCACCGCGGACTATGATACCAAGAATATAACCTTTCAGCAGCCCATTTTTCCTCTTGCTGAAAAAGCCCGCCAGACCCAGGCCTGCAAATGCCAGGATATAATCGCAGCATACCTGGAAAAAGGAAAGCACATAAGGGCCCTGCAGAAATTGCAGAATACCATAAGCCAGACCGGTAAGGATGCCTACGCTGGGACCGTACCAGTAACCGATCATGCAGACAAAAAGCATGCTGAAAAGGGTAACGGAGCCGCCCCAGGGGAGCTCGGGACCGATTTTGATATAAGAAGCCACAAAGGCAAGTGCCAGAGCGGCAGCACAGAAGGTCAACTGTTTGGTGGTCAGCTTCTTTCCTGAGCCTGTTTCGCCGGAGCCGGCTTTGACAGCGGCTTTACTATAGAGCCATGTGGCTGCCAGAATAAGTACGATAACAGCAACAATACATAAGGCGTAACCTAAAGCAGTCAGGCCTCCATCGGGTGTAACAATAGACATAAAAAATCCTCCTTCGTTTGTGCGAGGAGGGACAACATCGGTATTCACGTTCAATCCGGAACTGATTCTGCGTGATAGTACGCAGAGAGGTAAATCTGATAAACTGCCTGCAGTCAGTTCGTCAGTGTTCCGAGTAGAATGTGAAATGCTTCCTTACGCCGGTATTATCCGGGTCAAGTAATGAGGGTTAGAATCCGGTGGGATTCAATCTCAGCGATGTGCTCCCCTAGCTGTGTATTTGGTTGATAACTGCCTTTGGGGGCAGTTATTTTACATTGCTTACTATACGATAGAGAGGATGAAATGTCAAGAGTATAAATTGAGGAAGTTAAACTCTATTTTCTTTCATACGCATGCACCCAGTCTGACTTAAAGAAATAAATCGTAAAGATAATCGAACTCAAAGACCATGTCAACGGATAAGCCCAGAAAATTACATTGATCACCGGTACAAACCTTACAATGATCGTAATATAAGTCACGCGGATAATACACCAGCACACCAGCATGACCGTCATCGGCACGGCAGAGCGCCCGGCTCCACGGAAAATCGCTGCCAGGCAGTGAGAATAAGCAAGCAGGAAATAAAACAGCGTTACAGTCCTGGCTTGTGTTACTCCGTACGCCACTACCTGTGGGTCATCATTAAAAAGCGAAATCAAAACAGGAGAGAAAATATAAATCAGAATTCCCACCAATTCCGCAATGGTAATAGAGCACAGAATCCCGAATCTGGCGCCTTTTTTGGCACGGTCATACTGCCTTGCACCAAGATTCTGACTGATAAAAGTAGTCAGCGCCATGGTAAAACAGTTGATGGGCAGGAAACCGAAGCCTTCTATTTTAGAATAAGAGCCGCAGCCTGCCACAGCCATCTTACCGAAAGCATTGATATTGGACTGCACCACCACATTGGCGAAAGCAATGATGGAATTCTGCAGACCGGTAGGAAGACCGTTCTGAATGACCTGCTTTAACATGGGCAGGTCGAAGCGGATATGTTTGATGATGATACGGTATTCCTCCTTAGTACGTGTCAGACGCAGGAAACAGAGTCCGGCACTGAGGAATTGGGAAATTACAGTAGCCAAAGCGGCACTTCCCACGCCCAGCTTGAACACTGCCACGAACAGCAGATCCAGCACCACATTTACCACAGAAGAGAAAATCAGGTAATACAAGGGATGCCTGCTGTCGCCCACGGACTGCAGGATACCGACGCAGATGTTGTACATGACAAAAGCAAGGGATCCGCAGAAATAAATGCGGAAATAAAGGATGGAGGAGGGCAGTACATCTGCCGGTGTCCCCATCAGCTTTAAGATAAAAGGCGTAAACAGGATGCCGATAAAGGTCAGAGCCACTCCTGCCGCCAGTCCAAAAGCCACAGTGGTATGTACGGAACGCTCTACACCGTCCTTGTCTCTGGCTCCGAAATACCTGGCAATGACCACACCTGCGCCCACCGAGATACCATTAAAAAACCCTACCAGAAGAAAGATAAGGCTTCCGGAAGAGCTGACTGCCGCCAGGGCATCGCTGCCGATGAAATTACCTACGATCAATGAGTCTGCTGTATTGTAAAGCTGTTGGAACAGATTCCCCAAAAACAAGGGGAATGCAAATGCAAGTATTTTTCTTCCGATGGGCCCTTCGGTGAGAAGGGTGGCGGAAGCTTTCTGATTGCTCATGGAACAGTTACCTCCGAAAATTACTATATTAACTATAGAACTTTTGGGGGAATGTGTCAACTGCGGAAGAGATACGGCTCATCAACTACGGAACAGATACAGCGATTGTTCTTGACATTCCCATATGGCAAAGCTAAAATAAAGATACTTGGTTGTAAGCGCCAGGTACTTTTTGTATGGGGAAAGCCATGTAAGCCTTTTCCGGATAGGAGATTGTGTATGCTTTTAAATCTGATACCGGCATCTATGTCGCCCGTAGCCGCCTTTTTAGGCATTCTGTTCGCTTTTGCAGCAACGGTAATTGCGACTGCAAAGCTGAGTAAGTATCTTCCCAAGGATGCGGGAAGAGATTTTGCACATGATGGAAAAAAATCAGCAGGGAAGCCGAGGGGTGCAGGTATTATTTTTGTCCTTGCTTTTGTGGCTGCCGCGCTTTTGTTTGCACCCGTGAATGCGGAGATACTGATTTATCTGATTTTGATCGTAATCAGCATGATGACCGGTTTTCTGGATGATGCTTCCAAGAATCCATGGGGAGAGTATAAGAAAGGATTTCTTGATCTGTGTGTAGCTGCCATGGTGGCTTTGACTTATCTGAAATTCAATTCCAATGTGATAGAGCTGGCGCTGTTTGGCTTGAAATTCACCCTGCCGCCCGTGGTGTTTGCATTGGGTATCGTCATACTGGTATGGGCCTCCGTGAATGTGACCAACTGTTCCGATGGCGTGGACGGTCTGTCAGGTACCCTGACAATTATTACCATTATGACGATATATGCAATTGACCTCATCAAAGGAGTGGGAGGAGATGTCTCTTTCCTGATTCTGCTGTTCGCAGTATGTATCCTGGGCTATCTTTGGTACAACGCTACGCCAAGCCGTCTGATGATGGGCGATGCGGGTTCCAGAGCTATGGGCTTGTTTATCAGTATCGCCATTTTGAAGACAGGTTGCCCGTTCCTCTATATTCCGGTAGCGCTGGTACTGATTCTGGACGGTGGACTGGGACTTGTGAAGGTGGCGCTGCTTCGTTTCTGTAAGATACATATTTTAAAAAATGTGAGAACGCCTCTGCACGATCATGTGCGCAAGGTGTGGGATTGGTCCAATACCCAGACGGTGTTCCGTTTTGCCATTATCCAGATTATTCTGGCTGTGGCAGTGATTTACGGAATTCAGATGTAGTTTTATAAAAAAGGAAAGCGTTATGAGTCGGTGGCAATGTACCGGCTCCTTTTGCAAAAAAGCTGAATGGCAACAGAAAGGCAGATTAAGAAATGTATGATGAATTGACTCCAAGCGATATCAAGAAGATGGAGGAAGAAATCGAGTACCGTAAGCTGGTGGTACGACCCAAGGCACTTGAGGATGTAAAAGAAGCCAGAGCCCACGGTGACTTGAGTGAGAATTTTGAATACCATGCCGCCAAAAAAGTGAAGAACCAGAATGAGAGCCGAATCCGGTATCTGGAGCGGATGATCCGTACCGCAAAAGTGATTTCCGAGGATTCCGCTGCGGACGAGGTGGGCATCAACAATACGGTAACGGTAGAATTTGTAGAGGATGGTCTGGAGGAAACCTACAAGATCGTCACTACAGTGAGAGGGAACTCTCTGGAAGGGTTGATCAGCAATGAGTCTCCATTGGGAAAAGCGCTTCTGGGGCATAAAGCGGGAGATACTGTACATGTACAGGTGAATGATGCTATCGGGTATGACGTATGTATCAAAAGCATAGAAAATACCGAAGATGACGGAGACAAAATCAGAAGCTTTTAGAATGGAGAAGTACAGATGAAGCAGTATATTTTATTTGACCTGGATGGAACTTTGACAGACCCCAAGGAGGGTATCACTACCTGCGTGCAGTATGCGTTGGCAGATTTCGGAATTGATGAGCCGGACTTAGATAAGCTGGAGCCTTTTATCGGACCGCCCTTAAAAGACAGCTTTATGAATTTTTACAATATGACAGAGGAGCAGGCTGACCGCGCGGTAGCAAAGTATCGTGAGCGTTTTAATGAAACAGGTATTTTTGAAAATGAGCTTTATGGTGGTATCCATGACCTGTTAGGCACGTTGAAGAAAGGCGGTCTGCATCTGGCAGTAGCTTCCAGTAAGCCTACCGTGTATGTGGAGCGTATCTTAAAGCATTTTAAGATTGATAAATATTTTGAAGTAGTAGTGGGAAGTGAACTGGACGGTACCAGGTCAGCAAAGCCTCAGGTTATCCAGGAGGTAATGCACAGATTTTTCCCCAATCATCAGGTACGGTATGATGAAGTGTTTATGGTAGGTGACCGCAAATTTGATGTTGAGGGCGCCAAGCTGTTCCGCATTGAGACTATCGGTGTTACCTATGGTTACGGCAGCATGGAGGAACTCAAAGAAGCCAAGGCGGACTACATAGTCACCAGTGTGACGGAATTAAAGAAGCTTCTCGTGCGGGAAGTGGAAGCCATTGCCCGTAAGCAGGAAGAGGAGAATCCCGGTGCTGCTGCCCAAAAGAACAAGCCACAGGGCAATAAGATTCTCATGAGGATGCTGATTCCCTTTGCCTTATATTTTATTGTGAAGATGGCGGTCACCTCACTTATGTCCATGATGCTTCAGACAATTTGTGTAAATATACCGGCGTTGGAGAAGTACTTGTTTGTAAAGGATGAAGCAGCACAGACTGTGGCGTTTACCGGTAATGCCTATGTGGTGTGCCAGATGATAGGATTTGTTGCGGGCGCTTTTGCCATCCGCACATATGCCGTGAATGCTATTAAGAAGATCGCGGATGAGACAAGGCTTTCCTACTTAAAGAAAGAGCCTGTGAAGAATTATGTACTGATTGCTTTGGCTGCTCTGGGTGCTGCCATTGGAGTCAATTTGCTGACGATTCAGTCAGGAATACTGGAAACTGTTGAGAATTCTCAGGCTGTCAGAGAAATGCAGTATTCCGGTAATATCCTGCTGGGACTTTTGTGTTACGGCATAATTGTTCCTGTAGCTGAAGAGCTTATGTACCGCGGTATTGTGTTTAACTGCATCAAGAAAGCCATGAACAACCTGAATCTGGCAGTCTTAGTGTCTGCGTTCCTTCACAGCTCGTTTAACAGTGACAACACGCAGATCATGTACATCTTTGTGATCGGTCTGATCATGGCTTATGCTTATGAGTATTTTGGCAACTTCTATGTGCCTATGGCTCTACATGTGGCAGCAGGGATTGTATCTTACCTGATAGGCAGATTCGGAAATGCAGAGAATACTGCTGCGGGTCAACCGGTGGCTTATGTGGCGTTGATCATTGCGGTGGTGGCGATTGTGCTGCTGGAGAAGCAGAAAGGGATTTTTAAGAAGAAGCAAGTTGAGACAGAGCAGCAGAAATAGTGGAATTGAAAGAAGCCCCATTTTAACGGGGCTTCTTTTTTGTCATGGTGTGCCGGGCGCCCACACGTTATAATATCTCAATCTTACAGTCATGCTTCTTGGTCTCTTTATCATAGGCAATACCCACCGCCAGAATCCGCCCTGTATATTTGGGAGCTTTCCCAAGCTTAGGAGCAAAACGGAGGGCATATTGCTTTTCTTTAATCTGTCGAATAGCTTCCTCAGCAGTATGATTGACTTTTAATTCTTTCCCTGCACAGATGCTTGATACGAAAGCTGCTGTTCGCTTTATGAAAATCAACGCATATAAATATGGACTCAATTCCGACAATATGTATCTTATGGGCGATTCATCAGGCGGTCATACTGTTCTTATGGCAGGACTTACTATAGGTATTGAGAGGTTTGAAGAAGAAATATATAGCGAAGTATCTTCTAGTGTAAAGGGTATTATTGATTTGTACGGACCAACGGATATTACTAAAATGAACGACGAGCTATCCTCGCAAAATCATATTGAGCCGGATAGCCCCGAGGGGTGCTTAATAGGCAGGCTTAATGTTCTTGAACATCCTGAGCTTACAGGGGCTACTGTTGTTATGAATTATATAGATTCTGCCAGAGAAATACCGCCTATTTTGATGTTTCATGGTACAAACGATGAGCTTGTTCCATTTGGTCAAAGTTGTATGCTTTATGACAAACTTATGCAATGTAATAAAACGGCAGCATTCTATGCGATAGATAACGCTCATCATGGTGGTAGAGAATTTTGGTCTAATCAAGTGTTTGACATCATAGAAGATTTTATTAAAAGATAACCGGATACTTAATCTTGTTTATCATATGGCCGCTCAAAAGTGTATTATAGTCTGACAAATCAACCTTACCAGTAGCAATTGACGAATTATCTGACAATTAAAAATAAAAAAGGGTATTTACAACTTACGCATTTTGGTGTATAGTACATGAAAAGGTCGCAAAGGAGCGCACAAAAGCTTCTTTGCGACCTTTTTTGTGTATATGAATGAAAATGCCGGCCGGTGTGGAGTGACGTGATGCAAACCGATAGACCTGCGGCAGTGAGGTAATAGGAGGAGAAGTAAATGTTTGAAGTAAAGAAAGAATTCCCAACAGCTCCGTTATACCGTGAAGAATTTGAGCATGATAACTGCGGTATCGGTGCATGTGTGAATATCAAAGGTCAAAAGAGCCACGAGACAGTGGAAAATGCCCTGAAAATAGTAGAGAATCTGGAGCACAGAGCCGGTAAAGATGCAGAAGGCAAGACCGGTGACGGTGTGGGTATCCTGACCCAGGTACCCCACAAATTTTTTGAAAGAGTGACAAAGCCTCTTGGCATCGAGCTTGGCGGGGAGAGAGAATATGGTGTTGGCATGTTCTTCTTCCCACAGGAGGAGCTGCGTCGCAATCAGGCTAAGAAGATGTTTGAGATTATTGTAGAAAAAGAAGGACTGAAATTCCTGGGCTGGAGAGAGGTGCCGACTTTCCCTAACGTATTGGGTCATAAAGCTGTAGAGTGCATGCCTTATATCATGCAGGCATTTGTGAAGAAGCCGGCCAATGTGGAAAAGGGATTGGCTTTTGACCGCAGACTCTACATTGCAAGACGTGTCTTTGAGCAGTCCACAGATGATACTTATGTAGTATCACTATCCAGCCGTACTATCGTTTATAAAGGAATGTTCCTGGTAGGTCAGCTGCGTACCTTCTTTGCAGATCTTCAGAGTGAGGACTTTGAATCTGCCATCGCTATGGTACACTCCCGTTTCTCCACCAATACCAACCCCAGTTGGGAACGTGCCCATCCGAACCGCTTTATCGTGCACAACGGTGAAATCAATACGATCCGAGGCAATGCAGATAAGATGCTGGCTCGTGAAGAGAACATGGAATCTGAGTATCTGACAGGACAGCTGCACAAGGTGCTGCCGGCCATCAACAAGACCGGTTCCGACTCTGCGATGCTGGATAATACGTTGGAATTTTTGGTAATGAACGGTATGGATCTTCCTCTGGCAGTCATGATCGCCATTCCCGAACCCTGGGCCAACAACAAGACCATGGCACAGAAGAAAAAGGATTTCTATCAATATTATGCAACCATGATGGAGCCTTGGGACGGTCCTGCTTCTATCCTGTTCTCTGACGGTGATATCATGGGAGCCGTGTTGGATCGTAACGGTCTGCGTCCTTCCAGATACATGATTACTGAGGATGATCAGTTGATACTTTCTTCCGAAGTAGGTGTGCTGGATATCGATCCTGCCAAGATCAAAGTAAAAGAAAGACTTCGTCCCGGTAAGATGCTTCTGGTAGACACTGTGAAAGGAGAAGTCATTGATGACGACCGGCTGAAGGAAAGTTATGCTTCCGGACAGCCTTACGGTGAATGGCTGGACAATAATCTGGTAATGTTAAAGGATCTGAAGATTCCCAACAAGCGTGTACCTGAGTATTCTTATGAAGAGCGCCAGAGAATGCAGAAAGCTTTCGGATACACCTATGATGAGATGAAGACCAGCATCCTGCCCATGGCTCAGAACGGTGGAGAAGCCATTGCGGCAATGGGTGTGGACACACCGCTGCCGGTACTGAGCAAGACTCGTCATCCGCTGTTCCACTATTTTAAGCAGCTCTTTGCCCAGGTTACCAACCCGCCTATCGATGCCATCCGTGAGGAAATTGTGACTTCCACCACTGTTTACATCGGTACTGAAGGAAACCTCCTGGAGGAAACTCCCAAGAACTGTAACGTTCTGAAGGTAAACAACCCGATTCTGACCAATACAGACCTTTTAAAGATTAAAAATATGAAAGCAGAAGGCTTCAAAGTAGAAGTCGTGCCCATCACTTATTATAAGAATACCAGCCTGGAGCGTGCTATCGACAGACTCTTCGTAGAAGTGGATCGTGCTTACCGTGACGGTGTGAATATCCTGATTCTATCCGACAGAGGCGTGGATGAGAATCACGTAGCCATTCCTTCTCTGTTGGCAGTGTCAGCGCTGAATCAGTATCTGGTACGCACCAAGAAGAGAACGAGAGTAGCATTGATTCTGGAGTCCGGAGAACCCAGAGAAGTGCATCATTTTGCAACCCTTCTGGGCTATGGTGCCTGTGCGATCAACCCTTATCTGGCGCAGGAGACCATCAAGGAGCTGATTGACAACAACATGCTGGATAAAGATTATTATGCGGCAGTGGATGATTACAACAACGCAGTGCTGCACGGAATCGTTAAGATTGCTTCCAAAATGGGTATCAGCACCATTCAGTCCTACCAGGGTTCCCAAATTTTTGAGGCAATCGGTATTGCACCGGAAGTCATCAGCAAATATTTTAGAAATACAGTATGCCGAGTAGGCGGTATTACTTTGAAGGATATTGAAAAGCAGGTAGATGAGCTGCATTCCATGGCCTTCGATCCTCTGGGATTGGGCAATGACCTGACCCTCGACAGCCCTGGACATCACAAGATGAGAAGCGGCGGAGAAGAGCATCTCTACAATCCTGCTACCATCCATCTGCTTCAGGAATCCACCAGGCGTGGCGACTATGAAATGTTCAAGCAGTACACCGCCTTGGTAAACGATGAAACATCTATCAAGAACCTCCGCGGTCTTATGGATTTCAACTATCCGAAGAAGAGCGTGCCTCTTGAGGAAGTGGAGAGTGTGGATTCTATCGTGACCCGTTTTAAGACAGGTGCTATGTCCTACGGCTCTATTTCCAAAGAAGCCCACGAGACTATGGCAATTGCCATGAACAGACTCCATGGTAAGAGCAACTCCGGAGAGGGTGGTGAAGACCTTGAGAGACTTACCATAGGTCCTGACGGGCTGAACCGCTGTTCCGCTATCAAGCAGGTAGCAAGCGGGCGTTTCGGTGTAACAAGCCGTTACCTTGTCAGCGCTCAGGAGATTCAGATTAAAATGGCACAGGGTGCAAAACCCGGTGAAGGCGGACACCTGCCCGGCGGTAAGGTATATCCATGGATTGCCAAAACAAGACACTCCACACCCGGTGTGTCATTGATTTCTCCGCCGCCTCATCACGATATCTACTCTATCGAGGACTTGGCGCAGTTGATTTATGATTTGAAGAATTCCAATAAAGATGCCAGAATTTCTGTAAAACTGGTATCTGAAGCCGGTGTAGGTACCGTAGCAGCCGGTGTAGCCAAAGCCGGTGCACAGGTTATCCTGGTATCCGGTTATGACGGTGGTACCGGTGCAGCCCCCAGAAGCTCCATCCACAATGCAGGCCTTCCCTGGGAGCTGGGTCTGGCTGAGACACACCAGACACTGATTATGAACGGTCTGCGTAATAAGGTTCGTATCGAGACAGACGGTAAGCTGATGAGCGGCCGTGACGTAGCCATTGCAGCAATCCTGGGTGCAGAAGAGTTCGGCTTTGCCACCGCTCCGTTGGTAACCATGGGTTGTGTCATGATGAGAGTCTGCAACCTGGATACTTGTCCGGTAGGTGTAGCAACTCAGAATCCTGAGCTTCGTAAGAACTTTAAGGGAAAACCTGAGTATGTTGAGAATTTCATGAAATTTATTGCGCAGGAGCTGCGTGAATATATGGCTGCTCTGGGCGTTCGCACCGTAGCAGAGCTGGTAGGCCGTACTGATCTTTTGAAAGTAAAAGAGGATCTTACTGAGAGACAGAAAGAAATCGACCTGTCACAGATCCTGGCTAACCCGTATGCAGGCACGAAGGCCAAGGTTACGTTCGATCCCAAACAGGTATATGATTTTGAACTGGAAAAAACACTGGATGAAAAAGTTCTGTTAAAGCAGCTTGGCAAAGCCATTGATGCACACCAGAAGCGCAGCATAGAAGTGGATGTATCCAACACCGACCGTGCTTTCGGTACCATTCTGGGAAGCGAGATTACGAAGCGTCTTGGTGACAATGTAGAGGAAGACACTTACAGAGTACTGTGTAAAGGTGCAGGAGGACAGTCCTTCGGCGCATTTATCCCTAAGGGACTGACCCTGGAACTGGTAGGTGACAGTAACGACTACTTTGGTAAAGGCTTATCCGGCGGTAAGCTGATCGTATATCCGCCTAAGGGAAGCCGCTTCAAGGCCGAAGAAAATATTATCATCGGAAACGTAGCGCTTTACGGCGCCACCAGCGGTAAAGCATTCATCAATGGCGTGGCAGGTGAACGCTTCTGCGTGCGTAACTCCGGTGCCCGTGCAGTCGTAGAAGGTGTGGGCGACCATGGTTGTGAATATATGACCGGTGGATGCGTGGTAGTACTTGGTCGTACCGGTAAGAACTTTGCAGCAGGTATGAGCGGCGGTATTGCTTATGTTCTGGATGAAGAGAACGATCTTTATATCCGTCTGAACAAGGAAATGGTATCTTCTCATGAGATTACTTCCAAGTACGATGTGCTGGAACTGAAGGAAATGATCAAGGAGCATGTGGCTCTGACCAATTCAGAGAAAGGTAAGGAGATTCTGGAGCACTTTGGAGAATATCTGCCTAAGTTCAAGAAGATCATCCCTCATGATTATGAGAGAGTGTTGAAGACGATCGTACAGATGGAAGAGAAGGGCTTAAGCGCCGAACAGGCACAGATTGAAGCTTTTTATGCCAATACAAAGACAAAGAATTAATTTGTCTCTGAACCGAAACTGGAAAGGATGAATGAAAATGGGTAAGCCGACTGGATTTATGGATTATAAAAGGGAAGTCAGTGTAGCACAGGATCCTGAAGTGCGCGTCATGCACTTCAAGGAGTTCAAGGAGCACCTTCCCAAAGAACAACAACAGTTACAGGGAGCGCGCTGCATGGAATGCGGCGTCCCCTTCTGTC
Organism: Acetatifactor sp.; assembly: GCA_045545375.1. Lineage (GTDB taxonomy): Bacteria > Bacillota > Clostridia > Lachnospirales > Lachnospiraceae > Acetatifactor. The sequence goes on along the minus strand of JAZQAT010000033.1, from coordinate 11,775 downwards.
AGGCAGGAATGATGATCTGCGGTATGGCAAGCGGATGTCCCCTGCACAACCTGGTGCCGGAGTGGAATGACCTGGTATACACCGGCAACTGGGAAAGAGCATATAACCGTCTGAAGAAGACTAACAACTTCCCGGAGTTTACCTCCAGAGTATGTCCGGCACTGTGCGAAGCTGCCTGCACCTGCGGATTGAATGGAGATCCTGTATCTACGAAGGAAAATGAATATGCTATTATTGAAAATGCCTACGAAGAAGGCTATGCCGGACCTAAGCCTCCCAAGGTACGCACCGGCAAGCGTGTGGCAATCGTAGGAAGCGGCCCTTCCGGGCTGACAGCAGCCGATCAGCTGAACAAGAGAGGCCATCAGGTCACTGTATTCGAGCGTTCTGACCGCATAGGAGGCCTGCTCATGTACGGTATCCCCAACATGAAGCTGGAAAAGCAGATCATTGACCGCAAAATTAAGATAATGGAAGAGGAAGGCGTCACCTTCGTGACCGGCACTGATGTGGGCAAAGATATCAAGGCTGATAAGCTGCTACACGATTTTGACAGAGTCATCTTAGCCTGTGGTGCCTCCAATCCCAGAGATATCAAGGCGCCCGGAAGAGATGCCAAAGGAATCTATTTTGCTGTGGACTTCCTGAAGGCCAATACCAAGAGTCTTCTGGATACCAATTTTAAAGATAGAGCTTATGTGGACACCAAAGGCAAACACGTTGTCATTATCGGCGGCGGTGACACCGGAAACGACTGTGTAGGTACTTCCATCCGTCATGGCTGCAAGTCCGTGACTCAGATTGAAATGATGCCCAAAGCGCCGGACAAACGCGCCGAGAACAATCCTTGGCCCGAGTGGCCCAAGGTCTGCAAGACCGATTACGGTCAGGAGGAAGCCATTGCTCTCTTCGGGCATGATCCCAGAATCTACGAGTCTACTGTAAAGGAATTCGTAAAGGATAAGAACGGCAATCTGAAGGCTGTGAAGATCGTGAAGCTGACATGGGAAAAGGATCCCGAAACAGGCCGTATGTGCATGAAAGAGGTACCCGGCAGCGAACAGCTGTTGGATGCTGACATCGTACTCATCGCAGCAGGTTTCCTGGGAACACAGCAGTATGTGGCTGATGCTTTTAAGATTGAACTGAACGAGCGTACCAATGTAAAGACGGCGCCCGGCGGCTATAAGACCAGCGTGGACAATATCTTTGTAACGGGAGATATGCACAGAGGTCAGTCACTGGTAGTGTGGGCGATCAGAGAGGGGCGCGAAGTAGCAAGAGAAGTGGACGAGAGCCTGATGGGGTATTCTAATTTGGTGGTGCAATAAAGCGGAATTAAGCTTGATTGTCTTGCTTGCATATCTGAATCCTACATGGTAAAATAATTGCACAGACAGTTATTTTACCATGTAGGATTTTTAAATTGTGATATTCCCGGTTAATAAGCGAGGTGAGAATAGTGGTGAAAAAGTTTAACACAACAGGTGTTTGTATTCCTGCACTTCATTATATGGTAGATACAAGTGATGTTTTGAATCAGATTGTAGAAGAGTATATTGAGAATGGTGAATATTTTACAATAAATCGCGCTCGTCAGTTTGGGAAAACAACCACTCTTGAAATTGGAGAATAATGATGTTGAGGAAGAATTGATGCAGCGTTGGATGAAGCCTGTTTCCAGGGAACTGCCACTTAATTCTCTTAGCAAAAAGATATCAGATTTCTGCAAGTTTAGTGACAGAGAAGTAATACTGATGGTGGATGAGGTGGATAAGACCTGTGCAGGTATAGAGGGAATGTTGCAAGCGTATGAAGCGGATCATCATACCGGAATGGATGTTCGGAAAATTGCTGAGCTTATTTATGAATATACCAGTGGATATCCTTACATGGTTTCCTATATTTGCAAAAAGGTTGATGAAGAAATTACAGGAAGCAGGAAATTCCCTGACCGGGCGGCGGCGTGGACCAAAGAAGGTATTCTGGAGGCTGTTAAGCTGTTAGTTAAGGGCCCCAATACTTTATATGATGACATGATCAAACATGTGGCGGAATATCCTGACTTATATGTGAAATGTTGAATAATATCCTGTTTGAGGGACAGGAATATGCATACTACGAATATGATAAATCAGTCAATATCGGAAGAATGTTCGGATTTATTGTTGAAAAAAATGCAGTTGTAACGGTTGCAAACCGTATCTTTGAAACACAGTTATACCATTTTTTCCTGTCGGAGTCATTAAAGAAAGAGGATCGTCAGAGAGAAGCACTGCCTGACAGAATTTAATTTCAACAAGAAGAAATGTGCCGGAGTGAGAACGATTCAATGTGAAGGGAAAGTATTGTTGGAAGTAGTTGTATAACGGAAAAAATGGGTCTGTCGGGAAATTGAATGTTCCCGACAGACTCTTAATTTTTGCCTCAGCTGCCCTTCGGTAAAGTCTTCCTCCACCCACCTGAGAAATAAGAAACACCCGCCAAAATACTCTCTGTAATCCAGGAAAGCACCCATCCGATATAAACTCCCTGCATACCATACCCCTGCACAAAAATCATGCTGAACACAATCCTGGACACTGCCCCTGTCCCTGTCAGTAAAAGCAGCAGCTTCATAGAAGCTGTTCCCCTGTAAAAAGCATGAAACAGATTGTTCACCAGATTAAACAAGATAAACGGCAGATATACTCGCACAAATAATATTGCATAATCTAAACCCTCGCCGGTATACCCTTCCGGGAAAAATAGAGCGCAGACAAGTCTTGCCCGGATAAAACACACAAGAAGCGGAAGTGAAAGAAATACCATGCCCTGCAGAAGGCCTACCTGTACGCCTTTCTTAAGCTGGCCTATTTTGCCTGCTCCGACGCACTGAGCCGTATAGTTGCTCAGCGTCTTGGCAGAATTCTGGTAAACGCTTGCATTGATATTATAAATCTGCATGACCACGGTATAAGCCGCGCTGGCCGAGCTGCCGATCCCATTCACCATGGGTGAAATCATCAGACCGGCTACATACATGATCAGTTGCTGCATGGCAACCGGCAGCCCATAGATGGAAATCTTTTTAAGAAGCCCGGGATTGAAAGAGACCTTGTCCTTTAACACACCCATTTCCAGAAAACATTTCTTAATCTTGAACACATAACAGATATCCACCACAAGCGCTGAAAACAGCGTGGAAAGCGCAATCCCTGCAACACCTGCCCTGAGTACAGCTATAGAGAAAATATTTCCGCCGATATTCAAAACTGCAGAAAGCAATGACATAAAGAACGGATAGGAACTCAACCCGAAAGCATTCATGATATGTACGCAATTATTGCTTAACAGCATCAGGAAAAATCCCATGATATAAATATCCAGATACAGCTTTGCATCGGAATAAACGGCTTTGTCCACGCAAAGCATTTCTAAAATAGAGTCATCACACAGCACTACTATGATTCCGAATGCAATGGCAGCCAGTACCAGACTGATCAGATTATGGTAAACAGCCGACTTGATCTCTTTATACTTCTTCGCGCCGAAAAGGGAAGCCGTATGAATGGAAGAGCCCGCAGCGTATCCCCAGAAGATGGAGGAGGAAAAGGAGATAAAGGCAGAAGTAGCACCGATGGCAGCGAGCCCGTCAGCGCCCAGAAATTTGCCGGCGATCACAGTATCGATCAGGCTGTATCCCTGAGACAAAATACCTGCAAGTACCAGAGGAATTGCAAATAAGATGAAAGTTTTATAGATATTACCTTTGGTTAAGTCCTTCATATGTACCTCCTTGACAAACGAGCGTTGTCCTATATAATGAATCATATACATTTATCAAAAATTTGCAAGAGTGGTTAAAATAAAGAAAAATTCTCAACAATTCTCAAAAGGAGAGACTACAGTTCGTTTTTTGACCGAACTGTGATGAGGAGGGACCAATGTTTCAAAAAGAGCGAATGGGTGCCATAGTAGATATTTTAAAGCAAAACGGATATGTTACAGTGAAATATCTGACAGAAGAGCTGCATTACAGCAATGCTACAGTTAACCGGGATCTGAACCTTCTGGAAAAGCAAAACCTGGTAAAGCGCAGCTACGGCGGCGTGGAACTGATGGAACAAAAAGGTGTTCCCCTTCTGTTTCGCTATCATAAAATGAAATCCGCCAAGAACAAAATCGGCCAGAAGGCCGCAGAATATGTCCGGGACGGTGATACGATCTTTGTGGATGCCAGTACAACTGCAGAATACATGGGAAGACACCTGATTGACAAGAAAGATATAACAGTCATCACCAATAATATGGCGCTGGTGATGTTTCTCAGCGAATATAATATCCGCACCATCTGCCTGGGCGGTGAAGTGGTGGAAAAGCCCAGCATGCTCTATGGCGATGAAACAGTTGAAAATGCAAGGCATTATCATGCGGATAAGATGTTTTTTTCTTCCAGTTCTTTTACTATGGACGGTAAAATCGGCAGCAGTGACACATACTATCAGCTGCATCGTGTGATGATTGAGAATGCAGATCAGCGCTTTTATCTGGTTGACCATGAAAAGATGGGGAATCCGTTCAAACGTATGCATAGCTTCGGGGAGATGGATTACATTATTACAGACTATCAATTTAATGAGGAATTAAAAGAAAGGTTTGGGGATGTGGAATTTGTTGAGGTTTTATCTTAAAGAGCTTGGCGTTTCAGCAAAAAGACGTTACTAAATAAAAGCAGGTGACCGTAAAGCGTGATGTCCTTAACGGAGTGTTATGCAAACCGAGTAGGACAAAGAAATAGACAAGGCGTCGCTTCGGCGGCGTCTTTTTGCATAAGTAACAGCGTAACAGGCCAAAGTAACATCCGGAATTGTAGATTTTTCTTCGTCTCTGCGGTATAATAAATACACGGAACGGAGGTATGAGTTATGGAATTTTCCGAAAAATCAAGAGAGCTTCGATTGCAGAAGGGGATCTCTCAGGCAAGGCTTGCTGCGGATATACATATCAGCAGATCTGCTGTTGCAAAGTGGGAGAACGGCTTGGGACTCCCCAGTGATGAATCGTTGAAGATTTTGGCTGAGTATTTTGATATCGGTATAGGCGTGCTTATACACTTTAAAAGTTTTATGCTATAATAGATCTGCCGTTTGTGTTATCGTTTTCCTTCTTGGTGTAAATCTTTTGAGAAAAGTAAAGTCCAAATAATTGAATAAACCCATAAAAAATGGCGATAAGGAACAAAAAAATCCTTACCGCCGATATTATTTACATATTCTTTTTTAATTCGCTATCCCACAATAATCAGGATTGCCCCAATGATTTGCATTGAAACTATGAGTGTTTTTGAATATAGATCAGCGCAATAACTGCTACAATCAATTCAGAAATCGGCATTGCTACCCACACTCCTAAAATACCCATAAACAGCGGTAAAATGCATATCAAAAGCCCGCTGATCACAACACTTCTCAAAACCGCAATCATCATAGACATTCTTCCGTGCATAATGGATTGCAGATGATAAGTTGCCAATACTGTGATTCCGAGGAACAGGAACAACAGGAAGAACGGACGGATAATTCCGGGTGCTGCCGCCAGAATCTCCGGTGTTACATCCATGAACAATCTTACGATTTGTGTCGGGAACAGTTCACCAATCGCTGTAAAAACAATACCCAATACAATTACTGTTGTAAGAGACATTTTCCATACCTGTTTGATACGCTGCGTTTGCATAGCTCCGCAGTTTGCAGAAACAATAGGCTGGATTGCCTGTCCCACACCGCAGTACAACGCCTGGAACAAAGATGTAATCGTGGCAACAACACCATAAACAGCCAACGCATTTGTATCCCCGTAGCGCATGATCTGATTATTCATAATGATGGATAAAATGACGGTTCCAAGGTCAAGAACGCTGGCACCAAAACCGATGCCAAGCGTCTGACAAATTGCGGGCTTTACATGATTGGGCTTTACAATACGGAGCGTGCATTTTTTTGTGAAGAAGTGTATGCACATGATGATGACCTGAACGCTGGTTCCCAAAACAGTAGCCATTGCCGCACCTGTCATACCCAATCCCAACGGGAATACAAAGAACCAGTCACCAAAGATATTTACACAGCCGCCGATGATGACCGCTGCCATAGCAATCCCCGGTGCGCCGTCGTTGCGGATAAAGGAACTGATAAAGGTCGGAAGAATGAACACTGGGAGAAACCAGATCAGCCAGCGGGCATATTCCATTACCTTGGGCATCAATTCTGTATCAGCACCAAAGAAAGTGAAAATTTGCTGATGAAACAATGCAAAAATAATCCACACCAAAAGAATCAGAAACAGCATCAATCCTGTGGCTGCGGTAAATAAAGCATTTGCTTTTTCCTCTTTTCCTTCACCACGGGCATTCCCATACAGTACAGAGCCACCAACACCGCACAGAATGCCAAGAAAGATCAGCACTCCATACAAAGGTGTAATAACCGCCATGGCTGCTGCACCCGCAGGCCCTTCCGATTGACCGACTGCAATGGTATCTACAAAGCTATAAATAGACATGACCATAGCGCTTGCCATTGAAGCGGTCAAGAATTTGCGATAAGGTTGTTTGATGTCGCCAGTAATAAAATCCATACTTTTCCTCCTGAAAAACAAAAAATGCCGGATAAGATGTTCCGCACAAAGCAGTTGTCTTATCCGGCGTCGCTCCATACGCTGCGCTCGCCCTCCGACAAAAGTCCTTATGCGACATCTTATCCGGCGCTGTAATTACGTCTTACAGTTCCTCCGATGAACTTAATTATTATAACACTTTCTTGAGAAAATTTCAATAGAAATACGGAGATTTTCAATTTAGAGAAATAGCTCTCAGGATTTCTCCCACGGGCAGCGTATGGTCAGTTATCTAAAGGCTTGTATTGTTCACGATTTCTATCGCCCTATCATTGCTTCCGATGTTGTACAGGCTTTTGCCAGTGTTGAAGCTCGTAGCTTTGGTCCCGCACTTTTTGTCGGCGGCGATGCTCTTGCAAATGTGTGGGTGTTCTTGGTAGCTCCTCTTGTAGGCGGTGTTCTTGCGGCACTTGTTTACAAATTCCTTGACAGCAAGAAAGCTGAATAACCTATTCGTTCGATAACTGATAAATAAAAAACTGCCTCGGATGCAATTTTGATGCATTCGGGGCAGTGCTTTTATTTGTGAAAGACTAAATCTATTTTTTCCCTTGCGACTCGTTCATTACAATACACAAAATTAAATTCGCCGCTGATCTGCATATCTGCAACAGTGAAGGTAGCAAGGTCATTACGGCAACGGGATATTGGTTCATAGGCAAATGTAATGGCACTGTTGTTTGCCACAAGGTCGCAGATCACGGAAAAATTGCTGACAGAGATACACCGCTTAAAGTTATCAAGGGAAAAGCCACGGTCTGTAATGGCATTTTGTAAAAGCATCCTTGTTCCCGAAAACGGCTCTCTGACCACAATATCTTCTGCAAAAATATTTTCAAGCGTGACAGTCATATTTGCAAAAGGATGGCTTTTAGAACAGACCCCTACAAACGCTTCTTTCTTGTAAAGGTGGTAGCCGTATTTGGATTTGTCAAACATACCTTCAATAACGGCAAAATCGATCTCTGCCTTTTCAAGCATACGTAAAAGAACTTCTGTGTTATCGACAACTAAATCAAGGGTATGGTTTGACTTTTGCAGAAAGGAACGGATTTCCGGCACGATCACAAATTCGCCGATGGTCTTGGTTGCACCAACGGTCATATGAACGGTATCAGTAGGGATGAACTTTTCACGGATATCCGCTTCCTCTGCCTTGATGCTGTCAAAATAACGCTTTAGCCGTTCGGCGTTCTTTGTTTTTGACAGCGTCCGTCCATCATACTCAAACAGTTTTACGCCGTAATAATTCTCCAAATAATGAATATGCTGCGTGACACCCGGCTGTGTCATGTTCAGTTTTTCGGCAGTTCTGCGATAATTCATCTCGTCATAGAGGGCAAGAAAGGTAATCACTCTGTAATCTAACATAACAATCTCCAATTAACTCACATTATCGGTTGATAATAAATGATAATTTGATTTTATCATAAAACCGTAGTATAATCAAGGGGTATAAGCGAAAGTAGGAGATTGTTTATGAAAGTGTTAAAAGTGTTTCCCGGAATATTATTATCTGTAGGTGTGGCTCTTCTTGCGTGCTGGCTTGAAAGTCTGCTGCCTATTCATCTGATTGGCTCTGCCGTGATTGCTATGTTTATCGGTATGATCCTCAATTACTTTTTGAGGACTACCAAGGTGTTTGCATCGGGACTCAAATTTACATCCAAAAAAATCTTGAAATTTGCCATTATTCTGCTTGGCTTGTCCCTCAATATTACGACTATCCTCAACGTAGGTAAAATGTCCCTCACCGTTATGATATTTACTTTGCTGACCTGCTTTGGTGGCGGATATTTTATCGGCAAGGCGTTGGGACTTAACTGGAAACTCTCTAATCTTATCTCTGCCGGTACGGGTATCTGCGGTGGCTCTGCCATTGCTGCCATTGCACCGACTATCGATGCAGACGATAACGACGTGGCTTATGCAATGTCTGCCACCTTCCTGTTCGATATGGCAATGATCGTGCTGTTTCCTATTATGGGTAGAGCGCTTGGCATGACCGACCAAGCCTTCGGTATTTGGGCGGGAACAGCAGTCAACGATACCTCATCCGTTGTTGCGACCGGCTATGCCTTTTCAGAAGGTGCAGGCGATTTTGCTACAATGGTAAAGCTCACAAGAACCCTTGCGATTATTCCTACCGTTATTACCTTTGCTTTTGTACAGCTCCGCTTAAAACGTAAAGAAGCACTTGCCAACAGCCAAAACGGAAGTGAACTGAAGGCAAATTTCAGCATTACAAAAATATTCCCTTGGTTTATCCTTGGCTTCCTTGCTATGTCTGTTGTGGCAAGTATATTCCCGATTCCTACGGCTGTTGTATCCGGCACAAAGAGTGCAAGTAAATTTCTTATGGTATGCGCTTTGGCAGCCATCGGTCTCAACACTTCCTTCTCAAGTATGAAGAAGGCAGGTATCCGCCCGATGATCCACGGCTTCATTATCTCGGCACTGGTGGTGATCGTGGCACTGGTTGTTGAGATAGCAATGGGAATCGTATAAGAAACGGAGGCAAATCATTATGATGCCCGATCCTATCTTCTTAAACATCCATATGTACGGCATTATGATCGCCATAGGTGTTCTATGCGCTTTTGCGACCTTGTTTGCCGTTGCCAAGAAAAAGTCTATTGATGGTAAGTTTACTGACTTTGTGTTTTATAACGGTCTTGTCTCCATCGCAGTAGGCTTTGGCTCGGCGGCTTTGTTTCAAGCTGTATATGATTATATCGAAGATCCTTCTACCGGGTTTCATTTCAATGGAGGATTGACTTTTATCGGTGGCCTCATTGGCGGCGTGATCTGTTTTTTGCTGATCTACGCATTTTATCGCGGAAAATATACTGCACGACTTTATCAAACAATCTCCATCCTGCCGTGCAGTATCTTAATCGCACACGCTTTTGGTCGTGTCGGTTGCTTCTTCGCCGGATGCTGTTACGGAAAAGAAACGGATAGTTTGCTTGGTGTTCAGTTCCCCGATTTGCCGAATCCAGTGCATCCCACACAGCTTTATGAAGCAGCATTTTTATTCGTGATGTTCGCAATTTGCCTGTACCTTGTGATAAAAAAGGATTTCAAGCACAATCTCAGTGTTTATCTTATTTCTTACGGCATTTTCCGTTTTTTCCTCGAATATGTGCGTGATGACCACAGAGGTGCTTTTGTGGGGGCAATCTCTCCCTCGCAGTTTTGGTCTTTGCTGATGGTTGTTGCCGGAGTTGTGGTTTTCTTCATTGTTAGGCACATTTACGGAAAGGCGGCAAAGGATGAAACGGTATCTTAATATTTTTCTGACAATGCTCAAGATCGGTCTGTTCACCTTTGGTGGCGGATACGCAATGATCGCTCTGTTGGAAAACGAGTTTGTATCAAAGCGGCGTTGGATCGAAAAGGATGAATTTCTGGATATGGTTGCTATTGCGGAGTCCACACCGGGACCGATTGCCATTAACGCAGCAACCTATATCGGTTATAAGATGCTGGGCTTTCTCGGTTCTTTGACGGCAACAGTTGCCGTATGCATTCCGTCCTTTGTGATTATCTATGTTATATCCCTTTTCTTCGATACATTCCTTACTTTCAAACTCGTGGAATATGCTTTTAGGGGAATACAAATCTGTGTCATATATCTAATTTTCTCCGCAGGTCTCAAGATGCTGAAGGGACTGAAAAAGACCGCATTTAATATGGTGACTGTAACCGCTGTTATTGCCACTATGCTTCTGTCATCGTTGTTTGCTGTCAGCTTCTCAACGATTTACTACATCCTTATCTGTGGTGTGGCAGGTATATTCGTGTATTTGCTTGGTCTGTTCCGTCACAGGAAGGAGAATGGCAAATGATCTATCTGGAACTGTTTTTAAGCTTCCTGCAGGTTGGTGCGGTGTCCTTTGGCGGCGGCTATGCTATGATTTCGTTGATTCGGGAAAAGGTGTTGCTGCACGGCTGGCTCACCGAAGGCGAGCTGCTGAATATGATCGCTGTCTCGGAATCCACGCCCGGTTCTATTGCAGTCAATATGGCTACCTTCGTCGGTTCTGCACAAGGCGGGATACTCGGATCGTTTTTGGCAACCTTGGGTGTTGTGCTCCCGTCCTTTATTATCATTCTTCTGATTGCCGCACTAATACGGAATTTCCTCAAATACAAGGGCGTTCAGGCGTTTCTCGGTGGTATTCGTCCTTGTGTGGTGGGCTTGATTTTAGCAACTGCGGTTACTTTGTTTCTCAGTACTGTCGTAGGAATGACGAGCGTCAATTCAAAAATATCAGCAGATTTTAGAGGTCTTGCGATTTTCGGTATTTTGCTTGCGGGTAGTTTAATATCTGCAAAGATATTCAAGAAAAAACCTTCACCGATTTTGATGATACTTATTTCTGCAGGACTTGGAATGTTATTTTATTCTGTGTAGCTATCCTGGAGCTGACCTTACCGGTCGGCTCCTTTTTCTTTATGCAATCTTAATGTCATAAATTGCTCTCTTACACCGTCTTAAAATTTAAAATAGTATAATTAAGATGACAAAAGGAAGATAAGGAGAAGCGTTATGGCGGATCTGATACATAAAAAGAGGGGTCTGACCTCGTTTCAAATCATCATACTCGGCTTTGCAGGAGTCATACTTGTGGGTGCGTTATTACTGATGCTCCCGATATCAACTAAAAGCGGTATCGTAACACCGTTTAACGAAGCGTTATTTACCTCAACCTCGGCAGTGTGTGTTACAGGACTTGTAGTTCAGGATACCGCAACCTATTGGTCGGTGTTTGGTCAAAGCATTATTCTTACACTTATACAAATAGGCGGCTTAGGTGTCATAACAATAGCGGTTTCCTTTGCATTGTTGTCCGGTAAGAAAATAACATTAATGCAACGCAGTACAATGCAAGAAGCCATAGCAGCTCCTAAAGTTGGTGGAATTGTTAGGTTGACCGGATTTGTATTAAAGGTAACATTTATTTTAGAACTGCTCGGCGCTCTGGTTATGATGCCAACATTTATCCATGATTTCGGTGCAAAAGGCATTTGGATGTCCTTCTTCCATTCTATTTCTGCCTTTTGTAATGCTGGATTTGACATAATGGGAACAGAAGGTGCGAAATATTCATC
>JAZQAT010000032.1:0-4904 GCA_045545375.1 Acetatifactor sp. | reverse complement strand
GCAGGATGTGTTCCTGTTTACCGGAGATATTAAAAGCAATATCTCCCTGGGCAACGAAAATATTTCACCGGAAGATGTAAGGGCTGCCGCCCACACTGTCCATGCAGATACTTTTATTGAAAAAATGCCGGAAAGCTACGATGCACCCGTTACAGAGCGGGGAAGCACGTTATCTGCGGGTCAGCGTCAGTTGATATCCTTTGCCCGCACCCTGGCTTACAAGCCATCTATCCTGGTGCTGGATGAGGCTACTGCCAACATTGATACGGAGACGGAAAGCCTGATCACCCAGGCACTTTCTACTCTGATGGAGGGGCGCACCACTATCATGGTAGCCCACAGACTTTCTACTATTCAGCATGCGGATAAGATTATTGTTATGCATAAGGGGCAGATCAAAGAGGCCGGGTCTCACCAGGAACTGCTGGCACAGAATGGTCTGTATAAGAAGTTGTATGATCTGCAGTTGGTAGAATCATAATAGATTAAGACACTTCATTTGACACACAGTGTATTTAAAAACGGGATTGGACATCACATCCAATCCCATTTTATTAACCTGCAGGTTATATTACATTTGCTATTGCTAGCGCCGTGACTTACGGCAACCGCAAGCAACTATTTTGCCAACAGCATCATAATATCATTGCTGCGTGCGATAAATCTTGTCATAGCCTCCGGTGCCAAAGGTGCCTGCTGCAGTTTAGCCAGATCATACAGCTGCTCACAAATCATCTCTACATTCTCACCATCCTGATGCTCTGTTACATACTGTACCAGAGGATGGTTTGCATTCAGGATCAGGGTCTCACCGTCTCCACCAAATGCGCTCATATCCATGCCTGGCATAGAATACATCTTCATCATATCCTGCATACGGCGGCTCTCTTCAGATAAGGTCAGTACAGAAGAAACCTTCTTGTTCTTCAGCTTTTGAATCTTGACATTCAGCTTGTCATTGTTAAGAGCCTTCTTCATGATCTTACCAATGGCTTCTGCCTGCTCTTCCATCTCTTTCTCGGCCTTCTTAGAGGTCTTGGACTTCATGGCATCTGTCAAATCCGCATCGATTCTCATGAACTTGATGCCTTCGTTCTTATTCTCCAGCTGAGAAATGAAAGGCTGATCGATATTGTGGGTCAGAATGACAGCATCCATCTTGGCAGCCTTGAACATATTGATATACTGGCTCTGCTGCTGCTCATCGGTTACATAATAGATAACCTTTTCTTTCTTCTCTTCTTCCTCAGTCTCTGCTTCTTCTGCTGCGCTGTCTGCATCAGATACTACTTCAGCTTCTACCTTCTCACCATTCTCATCTGTTGCAGTGCCTGCTTCACCGTCTTCTGCATCAACAGGCTTTACTTCCAAACACTCCGGAAGTGTCAGATACTTGCCGTCCAGATTCTTAAAGAGGATGTAATCGGTCATCTTCTCACAGAACTTATCATCTTTCAGGCAGCCAAACTTGATGAATGGGCTGATATCATCCCAGTACTTATCATATTCTTCTTTCTCAGTCTTGCACATTCCGGACAGTTTATCAGCTACCTTCTTGGAAATATACTCGGATATCTTCTTTACAAAACCGTCATTCTGCAAAGCACTTCTGGATACGTTCAAAGGCAGATCAGGACAATCGATGACACCCTTTAACAGAAGCAGGAATTCCGGAATGACTTCCTTGATATTATCAGCAATAAATACCTGGTTGTTGTACAGCTTTATTGTTCCCTCGATGGACTCATATTCCATGTTAATCTTAGGGAAGTACAGGATACCTTTCAGATTGAAAGGATAGTCCATATTCAAATGAATCCAGAACAGAGGCTCCTTATAATCCTGGAATACCTTGCGGTAGAATTCCAGATATTCTTCTTTGGTGCACTCATTAGGATGCTTGGTCCACAGGGGCTGTGTCTCATTCAAAAGCTCAGGACGTTTTCTGATCTTCAGCTTGTTGGGCTCAGGCTGCTTCTCTTCAGCTGCCTCAGCGCCTTCCTCACCGTCAGCGCTCTCGCTATCTTTCTTCTCATCATCTTTCTTTTCAGGCTTGATTACTTCCAGAACTACATCATCTTCTCTCTTCTCATCTTCTTTGATGATCTGAGTCTCCGTGGTATTGGCCTTGGACAGATAAATCTCGGTAGGCATGAAAGAACAATATTTCTTCAGGACTTCACGTGCCTTGTACTCGTTGCAGAACTCCAGGCAGTCTTCGTTCAAGAATAAAGTAATTGTCGTACCTACTTCCGCTTTATCACCATCCTCCATGGAGAATTCTGTGCCGCCGTCGCACTCCCAGTGTACAGGCTTAGCACCTTCTTTGTAGGAAAGTGTGTCAATATGAACCTCATCTGCTACCATAAATGCAGAATAGAAGCCCAGACCGAAATGACCGATGATCTGATCAGCATTGCTCTTGTCCTTATATTTCTCGATGAAATCAGTCGCACCTGAGAATGCGATCTGGTTGATATATTCATCTACTTCCTCCGCAGTCATTCCCAGACCGTTATCGGTAAAGGTCAATGTCTTCTTCTCAGGATCAACTACTACATCGATTCTGGCCTTATAATTTTCAGGAAGAGTATACTCTCCCATCATATCCAGCTTCTTTAACTTGGTAACAGCATCACAGCCGTTGGATACCAGCTCTCTGTAGAAAATATCGTGATCGGAGTACAACCACTTCTTGATAATGGGGAAAATGTTTTCACTATTGATAGATAAGCTACCGCTTCTAGCTGCCATTATAACCACATCCTTTTCTTTTTATATTTGGATAAATGCTTCTCTCACCCACACTGATAACAGTGTTTCGAAAAAAGATATTATCGACTTTATCTAAGGCAGTTATTTCTTACTGAATACAAGTTTATCCCTGTCTTGGTTAAATGTCAAGATAAAATTAGCACTCATTTAAGCAGAGTGCTAATAATTTTGAAAAAATGCCGATTTTATGCGGCTTTGCGCATTTCTAAAATTTTTGTAAATTCCCTTCTATAGTTATACTAATTTCCCTCAAAGAAATGATTAAACACATCAAAAAAATCCGATGTAGTAACCTGACTGTCATGAATCAGAGTAATCTGACTCCAAAGATCCTCATTGAGTTGTTTAGTAAGTGTTTTTACATAAACATCATACTCCCGACCAAACGCGTTCTCTCTGCGCTGCTCCAGAATTTTGATCTTATTGGCGTCGGTCTGCTCAATATTGAACGTACTGATACATTTGATAATGTGATACCCTGCCTCACTTTCCACAACATCACTGACAGCGTTAGTCTCCAGACGAAATGCCACCTCTTCAAATGCCTGATCCATCTCACCTTTTCCAAAAGAGTAGGTTATGGTATCATCTTCACTGTACTGTACCGCAAGTTCCTCAAAAGCTTTCGTCCCCTCCACAGCTAACGCCTGCACCTCTAATGCCTTGGCGTAGGCTTCGGCTTTTTTCTCCTCAGAATAAGGCACTCTGTTGCCATCGCTGTCTGTATTTCCGGTTTTTATCAAAATATGCTGCACGGTAATGATCCTGGCTTCATCATCACTGATTTCCGGGTTGATATCCTGTATAATCTCTTCATACACTTTCTCAGCAAGAGCGTACTCCTCATACAGACCAAGAATAGTATCCGGCGTTACACCCATAAGTTCCACTTCCTTCTCATTCAGAGAAGTAAAATATTCGTTGGCTGCTTTCTCAACCTGCGCGGTCTCCTGCTCTGTCAATGTCACTTCTCGGTCCAGCGCCATAAGATACATGGTCTTAATCTGAGCAATTTTCGCCAGCACCGTTTCTTTTACATTTTCTTCCAGAGTAATGCCATCATGCTCCGTATCCCAGATTTCCGTTCCATATACTTCTTCGTACTGATTCTGGGTTGCGGTCAGGTAGACCATCAATTCCTCTTTTTTACAGACTTCATCTGCAATCCGGAAGACATCTGACTTACCAAAGCCGGTGGTGAATACCACCTTCGTACCGTCCCCGTCCTTTCCGCATGCTGCCAAGACGGTCATGCACAATATCGCAACAGCCAGAAGCATTCCTTTCTTCCACTTTATCATATACAATCCTGCCCTCCTATGCTTTGCGTATACTCAGAATACCATAATCCCTCCCTATTATCAACCGTATTCTTTCCATTTTGTGTTTAACTCTGCTCACTCCCTTTCTTCCACATTTTCAAGCACTTGTGCCTCTGAATAGGCAGCCTCTTCTCCTGCCAAGACATACTTTTCAGGTAAAATATAGCACCAGAATATCTGAATCCTCACATACCCTGGTGCTCTCATAATCATTTCTATGTTTATATAGATAACCTCACTGTGAAAGCAAGCTTGTCCGCTTATTCAATCACATGAATCCAACCTTCAGGAGCTTCGATTCTGCCCATCTGAATACCGGTCAGAGTCTCATACAGCTTCTTGGTGGTAGGTCCCATCTCAGTCATGCCGCCGGGCAGGCAAATCTCCTTACCATGGTCAACAATCTTACCTACAGGAGAGATAACTGCTGCTGTTCCACACAGTCCGCACTCTGCGAAGTCTTTCACTTCGTCCAGATATACTTCTCTCTCTTCTACTTCCAGTCCCAGATATTCCTTAGCTACATATACCAGACTTCTTCTGGTGATGGAAGGAAGGATACTGTCAGACTTAGGGGTAACTACTTTATTATCCTTGGTTACGAACAGGAAGTTAGCTCCACCGGTCTCTTCTACTTTCGTTCTGGTCTTGGGATCCAGATACATATTCTCATCATAGCCTTCGTTATGAGCACTTACGATAGCATGCAGGCTCATCGCATAGTTCAGACCGGCCTTGGTATGACCTGTACCGTTTGGTGCTGCACGGTCGAGATCGCTGACACGGATGGTCAGAGGCTTTACACCA
>JAZQAT010000031.1:0-37324 GCA_045545375.1 Acetatifactor sp. | reverse complement strand
TGGCCTCCGACTTAGGGGGGCTGTTGCTTGTGCAACAGCCCCCCTGCTCGATCGAATCAGCATCACCGGGCGGCAGTGAATTTCTGTACAAGAAGAAACATCCAGAATGTGGCAGCCGGAAAGGATATGGAAGTTAATCATCCCCCTATCCGATCCATATCACTCCGCGGCGGCCTTCCATACTCTTTCAAATAAGCCCTGTAAAACGAGGAATAGTCATGAAATCCCACCATCATGGCAGCCTCACTAAGGCTATATCCCTCTGTCCTAAGCTCTCTGGCTCTTGTCAGCCGCTTACGGCAAATATACTCATGGACCGTCAGCCCCGTTGCCTTCCGAAAAGCCCGGCACAGGTAATACTTGGAAAGAAAGAATTTCTCCTCCAGCATATCCAGAGTGAGGTCTTCCGTATATTTATTATTCAGATAATAAATGACATCCTTTACCGGACTATTTGTCAGGTCAGAGGCCGAGAACCCTGTTATTTTATTGATCAGATACAGAATCTCAATAATCGTAGCTTTCAAAATAGGAGAACCCGCATCCAGGATACCATCTTGAGAGTATTTCTTATATCTTAAAAAAGCATCATACAGCCCGCTGGAACGTACAAGAGACGCGTTGATCTTATTGTCGGTACCGGCGGGTGCTTTCAGAAACTGAGCCTCGTAGTCCGTGCAATTATTTTGGCGGAAGAACTCGGGAGCTACCATAAGTACCACACGTCGATATCGCGCATCACTGTTGTGGTAGATACGATGCATCTCATGCTTTCTGATAATGATGATATCACACGGCTCCAGAGTGTATGTCTTTTCTTCCACCACATATCTTGCATCACCCTCCATGAAAAGAAGGATTTCATAATCATCATGAGTATGAAGTTGATAATGGACATTGGACGGCATATCTGTCGTGGTATCGCCGAATGAGTAGTAATTTGGATCTTTCATAAATTCCTGCCTCCTATAATAGTTCAGCCTGCACCATTTTCCGAAAACTATATTATTTACCATTTTAATATAAAAGAGCAATATTTGCAATGTCATGGACAAAAAATAAGTAGTTGATTTGGAAAAATTGTGGTAATTTATAATTGAATAAGAAATGTATCGATACATATAAGTGAGTGAGGCGACGGCCTCTGCGTTCACAGAAGCAGGAAACCATGCGGTTTGCATGAACCAGAATTTAAGAAGAGAAAGGACTAACAGAATGAGTTATCAGAAAATCAGCGGTTTCTCCGATGAGATTTCAAAGGAGATCGTGACACAGTTTGAGGTTTTGAATAAGTTGAATATCCGGTATTTTGAGCCCAGAGGAATCGATGGAAAGAATATTTCCACACTTAACGATGAGGAAGTATTGGAACTGAAAGCAAAGATGGAGCAGTACGGAATCAAGGTTTCCTCTATCGGTTCTCCTATCGGTAAGATTAAGCTGACAGATTCCTTCGAGGAGCATTTTGAAGTATTTAAGAGAGTGGTAAAGACTGCCAAGATGCTGGATACAAAGTATATCAGAATGTTCAGCTTCTATCATGAGGGCGGTGACGAGTGGACTGCAGAGGAGAGAGCGGAAGTAATCGCACGTCTGAAGAAGATGATTGCCTATGCAGAGGAGCAGGATGTTATTTTACTGCATGAAAATGAAAAGGCAATCTACGGTGATACAGCAGACAGATGTATCGACCTGATGAAAGAACTGTATGGTCCTCATTTTAAAGCAGTGTTCGATCCTGCCAACTTCGTACAGTGTGGTCAGGACACAAAGTACGCTTATGAGAATCTGAAAAATTACATTGAGTACATGCACATTAAGGATGCACTTTTTGAGGATGGGAAGGTAGTACCGGCCGGATGCGGTGATGGTAATGTAGAGTATGTACTGAATGCTTTGATGGAAAACGGTTATGACGGTTTCTTAAGTCTGGAGCCTCATCTTGGAAGCTTTGAAGGACTTGCTAATCTGGAACTGGATGATAAGATGGAAGGACTTCCTAAGGGCGGAGAGGGAACATTTACCCTTGCATATCGTGCTCTTTGCGAGATACTTGAAAAAATCAATAAATAAAGAATAAGAAGGGATGATTGTCATGGAAAAAGTAAAAATAGGCATTATCGGCTACGGAAACATGGGTACAGGACATGTTAACAACTTAATGGGAGGCAAGGTAAAGGACATGGAGCTGACTGCAGTATGTGATATTGCTCCTGCAAGACTGGAAGCAGTGAAAAAGTCATATCCGGATCTTGCATTGTTTGAGAACGCAACAGATCTTTTCAAGAGCGGCTTGTGCGATACCGTACTGATCGCTGTTCCTCACTACAGCCATCCTACACTGGCAATCGAAGCTTTCTCTTATGGCTTGAATGTTATCACAGAGAAACCCGCCGGTGTATATACCAAGCAGGTAAAAGAGATGAACGAGGCAGCTGCAAAGTCCGGTAAGCTGTTCGGAATCATGTATAATCAGAGAACCAACCCTGTTTATCAGAAGTTAAGAGAAATGATTCAGAGAGGTGATCTGGGTCACATTAAGAGAATTACCTGGATCATCACAGACTGGTACAGACCGCAGGCTTATCATGACAGCAGTACCTGGCGTTCCACCTGGGCTACAGAGGGCGGCGGAGCTCTGATCAACCAGAACCCTCACCAGCTTGACCTGTGGCAGTGGATGTTTGGCATGCCCGACAGAATTTATGCAAAAGCAAGCTTCGGAAAATATTACAATATTGAAGTAGAAGACGATGTAATGGCATATTTCGAGTATGATAACGGAACGACCGGCGAGTACATTACTTCCACCGGTGAGGCTCCCGGAACCAACCGCCTGGAAATTGCATGCGATATGGGTAAGGTAGTAATAGAAAACAACCAGATCATCTTCAATAGAAATGTGATTTCTGAAAGAGAACATAACAAAGTCAATACAGAACCTTTTGCAAGACCGGAATGCTGGGAATGCAAGATTCCTGCTGACTTCTCCGGAGGCCCTCAGCACGTGGGTATCATGAACAATTTTGCTTCTGCTTTACTGAATGGAACAGAGCTTCTTGCGAAAGGTGAAGAAGGTATCAATGGTCTTACCATCTCCAATGCTATCCATTTGAGTGCATGGACAGGTGAGACTGTAGATGTGAAGAACTTCCCGGATGACAGATTCTATGAGCTTCTGCAGGAGAAGATTAAGAATTCTACCGTAGTAAAGGCAGAATCACAGGTTGTTGTAGATAACAGCAATACATACTAATTGCCGCATCATATTGAAGTGAGGGATAGAAAATGGATAGAAAGATTGGTGCTCAGTATTTTACACTAAGAGAGTTCGCAAAGACCATAGAAGATTTTGATGAAACCTGTCGTAAGGTAAAAGAAATCGGTTACAAGATCGTACAGATTTCCGGTACCCCTTTAAAGGCTGCCGGGATGAAAGAGGTTCTTGATAAGTATGATCTGAAAGTAGTAACTACTCACAGAGGATTTGACGATTTCAAGAACAATCTGGCAGAAATCATGGATTACAACAGAACGCTTGGCTGTGAGCTTTGCGGTGTGGGCTCTATGCCCGGGGAATACCGCAGCGCAGAAGGAATTGTACAGTTTATCAAAGAAACCAATGAGATTGCAAAAGAATTGAAGAAAGAGGGCCTGCTTTTCGGTTATCACAATCATGCTTTCGAGTTTGCCAAATTCGATGGTAAGCTCATGATGGACAGACTGATAGAAGAGACTGATCCTGAGGCGGTGAAGTTCATCGTAGATACCTACTGGCTGCAGTTTGGCGGTCAGGATCCTGCAGTTTTCATCAGAAATCTCGGAGAGAGAGCTATGGCTATCCACTTTAAGGATTATCACATCAATCCGGAGAAGAACTTCGGAGTGGAAATGTGTGAAGTGGGAGAAGGTAATCTGAATTGGGACGAAATCATCAAAGCATGTGATGACGCCGGAGCTAAGTGGGCACTGGTTGAGCAGGATATCTGCAACCGTGATCCGTTCGAATCCATGAAGATGAGTTATGATTATCTGAAGACAAAGGGATTCTGCTAAAAGGAATCAGATTGTTACAGTTCGGCCTAAAGCCGGACTGTAACGTGTTTTCAGAGATTTGATAAAAGAAGCTTTTTCGGGGGAATTTAGCAAAAGATTTCGGAAGAAGAGAGGCGGGAACAACATGAAAAAAGTGTGTATCGTAGGTTATGGGGCCATAGGTCCTGTACATGCCAAGGCGTTGGAAAGCGTAGAGCAGGCTGAAATTTATGCAATTTGCGACATTGATGCTGAAAAGCGCAGACTTTGCAAAGAAAAGTATCAGGTAGTGGAATATGATGATTTTGACACCATGCTTCAAGATGATAAGATTGACGCAGTTCATATCTGCACGCCTCACTATCTGCATTTTGAGATGATAAAAAAGGCACTGGCTGCAGGCAAAGAGGTCGTGGTAGAGAAACCTGTGACAATGACCGGGGAAGAGTATGACCGCCTGTTGGCACTGGAAGGCTCAGGGAAGGTCTGTGTGGTATTGCAGAACCGTTTGAACCCTTGTGTTCAGAAAATGAAAGAACTGGTGGAGAGCGGAGAACTGGGCAAAGTAAAAGCTGCCAAAGGAATCCTGACCTGGTATCGTGATAAGGCGTACTATGAGAGCGGTGATTGGAGAGGAAAGTGGGAGACGGAAGGCGGCGGTGTGCTGATCAATCAGGCTGTACATACACTGGATTACTTCAGTTATCTCATTGGAGATGTGGTAAGCGTCAAGGCCAATATGTTCAACTATTCCCTGGCTGATGCCATTGAAGTGGAAGATACCTTTACGGCAACGGTAAGTTTTGCAAACGATGTAAAGGGCATTTTCTTTGCAACCAATGCTTATGTTGAGAATTCTGCACCTTTCTTTGAAATCCTTTTTGAAAAAGGAACGGCAAGATACATAGATAAGCAGCTTTGGGTGAATGGTCAGATGATTGCTGAGGATGTGAACCCTGCCATTGGAAAAGATTATTGGGGCAGCGGTCATGAAGCACTTATGAAAAGATATTATGATGGCAAGAAGTATTTCTCTGTTACCGATGCCTGCAATACAATGAAAACCATGTTTGCAATGTATGACAGTGCTAAGGCCGGTGGGAAAGAGGTCGCTGTGCTGAAATGATCAGTTGAAAAAGAAGTAGAATAAAGAAATAGAACATAGAGAGGCTGCCGGCCCGGCAGCCTCCTGCTTATTATATTGAAGTTACTTGGAAAAATGCAATTTTTCATAAGGCAACAGTACTTTCAATTCATCAATCTTTCCTTGGCGGAATAAAAAGCCGGTCCATAGCCAAATGGCCGATGAGCTCCAACCGGACGGTCGTTGCCCCAATTTTAATGTAAAAATATAAGAAAAATTTCACAACAAGACATAACTTTTTACATTTTGACAAATTAAACGGTAGCAAAGTAGAGTAAGATTTGGTATAATGTTCGATAAGGGCAGAGCCAAGTGATTAAATAGATTGGAGAGGATGCTCGCATACTCTCCAATCTATTTAACCATTTGGCGAGCGAAGCGACCCTGAGTGGCCTAAAAGGTCACTCAGGGTTCTGCCCGTGAGTAACCGAAAATCCAAAGATTCACCCCTGCGGGTAACTTTTGATTAGAAGGCAATCCCCCCACAGTACTACCCAATCACTACATCGGACAACCTCCGAAACTCCTCAGAGAGGCGGCCTTACATGAAGAAACATGTCAAACTAAAAGGAAGGATCAAGACCTTCATCAACTTCAGCATCTATCTCGGCATTCTCCTGTGTTTTGTAAATGCAGCACTTTACCTGATAGACTACCGCGCAGGTATCATTTTAACCTGCTTTGTTATTTTTTATTTTGCGATCACGCTGTCCCTGTACTTCTATAATAAGCCGGTCATTATGAACGAGCTGATCAGCTTTGCTACAGAATACGGGCAGATTCAGAGAAAGCTTTTGCGTGATCTTGACCTTCCCTATGCACTTTTGGACGATAGTGGAAAGGTTATCTGGACCAACATTGCATTTGAAAATGTGGTTCATCAGCCGAAAGGCTATAATAAGTCCATTACCGGTCTCTTCCCTACCATTACAAGGGACAGGCTTCCGGATGATTCCGGTGTGGACGAAGCACAATATGAACTGGAATATGAAGGAAATGAATACGTAGCCAAGTTCAGGAAGATTCCCCTTGGGGAAATCGTGGATCACAGTGACATAATAGAGGCAGGGGACTATGATGGCTTCCTGATTGCAGTATACTTGTTTGATGAGACTGCTCTGCATATTGCGCTGCAGGAAGTAGACGACCAGAGCCTGGCAGTGGGTATGATTTACCTGGACAACTATGAAGAGGCACTCAATAGCGTAGAAGAAGTCCGCAGATCCTTGCTGACTGCGCTGATCGATAGAAAGGTGAATAAGTACATATCTGCCCAGGATGGTATCTGTAAAAAGCTTGAGAAAGATAAGTACTTGATCATTTTGCGTAAGAAAGCGCTGGCACAGCTGCAGGAAACACGTTTCGACCTTCTGGAAGAGGTAAAAACTGTCAATATCGGTAATGAGATGGCTGTCACATTAAGTATCGGAATCGGTATGGATGGCCTCAGTTATGCCCAGAATTATGAATTTGCCCGTAATGCAATTGACCTGGCACTCGGACGAGGCGGAGATCAGGCGGTGCTTAAAACGCCGGAAAGCATTACTTATTATGGCGGAAAGAGCCAGCAGAAAGAAAAGAATACCCGCGTAAAGGCTCGTGTGAAGGCCCATGCTTTGCGGGAAATCATTACCTCCAAGGACAGAGTTATTGTTATGGGACATCGCATTCCGGATGTAGATTGTTTTGGCGCTGCGGTAGGCATTTACCGGATTGCACAAGCTCTGGGACGTAAGACCAATATTGTATTAAATGATGTGACCACGTCCATACAGCCTATGGTTGATTTGTTCCGCAACAATCCGGAATATGATGCTGACATGATCATTAGCAGCCAGCAGGCTATTGAAGTAGCCGGAAGCAATGCAGTTCTGGTGGTAGTAGATGTAAATAAGCCTTCTATTACAGAGTGTCCGGACCTTTTGCGATTCTGCAAATCCATTGTGGTACTGGACCATCACAGACAGGGAACGGAAACGATTGAGAACGCTACATTATCTTACGTTGAGCCATATGCGTCCTCAACCTGCGAAATGGTATCCGAGATTCTGCAGTATACTTATGATAATATCAAGATGCGTACGGAAGAAGCAGACTGTATGTATTCCGGCATTATGATAGATACCAATAATTTCTTAAGTAAGACCGGTGTGAGAACCTTTGAAGCAGCTGCCTTCCTGCGTCGAAGCGGTGCAGATGTGACAAGAGTGCGCAAGCTGTTCCGCGAAGATGCTGCGGAGTATAAGGCAAGAGCAGATGCAGTCAGCCAGGCAGAGATATACAAGCAGTACTTTGCAATTTCTGTGTGTACAGCAGACGACCTGCCCAGCCCTACCGTGATCGGAGCTCAGGCAGCCAATGAACTGCTGAACATTAAAGGTATCAAGGCAAGCTTTGTACTGACAGATTACCAGGGCAAGATTTATGTCAGCGCCCGTTCCATAGATGAAGTCAACGTTCAGATTATTATGGAAAGAATGGGAGGTGGCGGCCACATGAACATTGCGGCATGCCAGATGGACGGAACAGGGTTGGCGGAAGCTATCGGTATCCTGAAGCGCACCATTGACCATATGCTGGAAAACGGAGAGATATAGACGTTACAGTTCACACGTCAGCCATTGGTATGAAAAAGAAAGGATGAGACAAATGAAAATTATATTATTACAGGACGAGAAAAAGCTGGGCAAGAAAGGTGACATCATTGAAGCCAGCGAAGGATATGCAAGAAACTATATTTTACCGAAGAAAATCGGTGTGGAAGCTACTGCCAGGAACATGAACGACTTGAAGCTCCAGAAAGCCAACGAAGAGAAGAAGGCTCAGGAGCAGCTTGAGGCGGCTCAGGAATTGGCGAAAGTACTGGCTGAAAAGCAGGTCGTAGTAAAGATCAAAGCCGGAGAGGGCGGCAAGGCCTTCGGCTCTGTATCTACCAAAGAAATTGCAGCTGCTTTCAAAGAGCAGCACAACATTGAAATTGATAAAAAGAAGATCGTACTGCAGGATGCACTTAAGAATTTCGGGTCCTATGAGGTGGCAATCAAGCTGCATCCTAAGGTAACAGCTAAGACCACAGTCAAGGTAACTGAGGCATAAGCAACAGAGGCATAAAGTGATTTTGTTTTAGAAAGGTAAGATTAGTATGCCTGCAATGGAAGAAGCAGTACTGAAAAGAGTGTTGCCCCACAGCCTGGAGGCAGAGCAGTCTGTCATTGGTTCCATGCTCATGGACCGTGAGGCCATCGTGGTTGCATCCGAACTGATCAGTGGTGATGATTTTTATAATAAACAATACGGCACTTTGTTTGAGACCATGGTAGAACTCAATGACCAGGGAAGTCCTGTAGACATTGTCACTCTGCAGAATCGTCTGCGGGAAAAAGAAGTTCCGCCGGAGGTCAGCAGTCTGGAATTTATCGGAGAACTGATTCGGGCAGTGCCTACCTCAGCAAATATCAAATATTATGCCAATATCGTGGCTGAGAAGTCCACGCTGCGCAAATTGATCAGGCTCAATGAAGAGATTGCCAACACTTGTTATGCAGGGAAGGAAAGCCTGGAATTTATCCTGGAGGACACGGAAAAAAGAGTCTTCCAACTGGTGCAAAAGCGTAACACCGGCGACTTTGTTCCTATCCGTCAGGTAGTTATGAATGCCATGGACAAGATAGAATCAGCCTCTCGCAATAAGGGAGCTGTGACAGGTATCCCTACCGGTTTCATCGATCTGGATTACCGTACCGCGGGTATGCAGCCGTCAGACTTGATATTGATTGCGGCCCGTCCTTCCATGGGTAAGACAGCGTTTGTTTTGAATATCGCCCAGCATGTGGCATTTAAGCAGAATAAGACGGTAGCTATCTTCAGTCTGGAAATGAGTAAGGAACAGCTGGTAAACCGTATGTTCTCCCTGGAGTCCAGAGTAGATGCCCAGCACTTAAGAACCGGTCAGCTGAATGACCAGGAGTGGGAGAAGCTGATTGAAAGTGCCGGTGTCATCGGTCGTTCCAACCTGATCATCGATGATACTCCCGGTATCAGTATCTCGGAGCTTCGCAGTAAATGCCGTAAATTCAAGTTGGAGCATAACCTGTCCATGATTATCATCGACTACCTTCAGTTGATGACAGGAAGCGGTCGTTCCGATTCCAGACAGCAGGAAATATCCGATATTTCCAGATCCCTGAAAGCAGTAGCAAGGGAACTTTCCGTACCGGTGCTGGCATTGTCCCAGTTGAGTCGTGCGGTAGAACAGAGACCGGACCACCGCCCGATGCTTTCCGACCTGCGTGAGTCGGGGGCCATCGAGCAGGATGCCGACGTGGTAATGTTCATCTATCGAGATGATTATTATAATCACGATACAGAGAAAAAAGATGTGGCAGAAATTATCATAGCCAAGCAGAGAAACGGTCCTATCGGTACCGTAGAACTGGCATGGCTTCCTATGTACACCAAATTTGCCAATCTGCAGAAATAAAATACAGATCAATATCAATTACGAAAGAGAACAGCCTGACGGTATGTTCTCTTTTTGTATCCGGTCAGAACCGGGCGAATCCGTGAGAAAGGTGCACCGGATAGGCTTCGGATAGTAAACTAATCACAGGCTGTATGGTCTGTAAAACCGAAACAGGAAGGGGAATTTTATGGAACGCTATTTAATGATTTCAGATGCTGCAAAAGAGGTTCAGGTGGAGAGTCACGTACTTCGTTATTGGGAGGAGGAATTGCATCTGCCCATTAGACGAAATGAACTGGGTCACCGTTACTACACGGAAGATGATGTAGAGCTGTTTAAGCAGATTAAAAGCATGAAAGAGGGGGGATTACAATTGAAAGCGATTAAAATGATTTTAAAAGATGGAAAACTGAATGTGATGGTACCTGAGGAGGATGGGGAAAACACTCGTCACACTGATGGAAACGGAGGAACGCCTAGGGAAAATAAAGAGCCAAATGAGGATAAGGCAGAACCTGTACAAGGCATGGCGATCCAGATTATCGGAAGCCGTGAGGTGAATCCTGCTGTTCAGGAGGAACGTGAGGAAAAGGCAAAGCGCCTCCAGTGGCTGCTACAGCAGCTCATCCGTGAGACTTTACAGGAGAATAACAGGGAACTGTGCCGGGAAATCAAGGAAAGCGTCGTAAAAGAACTGGATTATCAGTTCCGTGCCCAGGAGGAGCGGGAAGAGGAGCGCAGCCAAATCAGAGAGAAACGTGAAGAGGAGCATTATCAGAAGTTGGACGAGCTGTTGCGCAAGAAGAGCAGAGGCGCGAAAACGGAAAGGAAGACAGCCGGTAAGAAAAAAGAGGAGGAAACCGGTCATACATCTGTAACTGAAGAAGAGGAAACAAGAGTGGAGGCGGCAGAAGAGAAACCCAAAGCGGAAAAGAGCCGGGAACCAGTAGAAAACTGGAAAACAGCAGAGAACCAGGAAACAGTCGCCAAGACTGCTTCCAAGAAGAAGTCCGGAAAAGAAAAGGGCAGAAAAAAGAAATATTTTATTTTTTGAACGTTTAGCCTTGAGTTTTGAAGAGTGAGTAAAGACCTCGCCTACAAAAGGATCTGCTTATATTCGCAGTCCGCGAAGTGCTCTTTGTCCATTTCCGTGATGACATGATCCACATCCCGGACGGTACACTGCTTATATCCCGAAAATCGGTTGATTTTCTCACTGTCGCACAGGAAGACCTTCTTTGCGGCATTTGCCAGCATGGTATTGCGGATACATACCTCTTCCCGCACGCAGTCGTAAATGGTGCCGTCCGGCCCCAGGGACTTGGCGGAGAAGAACAGAATGTCAGCATGAATCTGGGAGAAGAGTTCATGGGCATCGTCTCCCAACAGACAATTTCGATTAGCTTTGCTGAGCCTTCCGCCGCAGGAGAGTACTTCCACATCGGACTGAGAAAGCATTGCAATGATTTCAATATTGTTAGTCACCACCGTAATATTTGATTTTTTCAAAATTTCATAAGCTACAAAAAAGGCACTGGAGGACTGGTCCAAAAAGACGATGTCGCCATCATGAATGAGGCGGCCGGCTTTTTGGGCCATTATTTTTTTTGCCCCAATGTTATGGTGGGCTCTTGTGGAAAAGGGAATGATCTGAGAGGAGTTTTTTACAAGTTCCACGCCGCCGTAGCTTCGGATGACCATTCCCTGATTTTCAAGAGAAGCCAGGTCTCTTCGAACGCTTGACTCGCTGGTATAGAGCAGTTTGCTCAGCTGCTTTACGGTCAAATATCCCTCGCCGGATAACAGTTTCAATATCTCATGTTCCCTTTCATTTTTATACATAGTGTGGCTCCTGCGTGTTTTTGCTTAAATGGTCAACAATGCACGTGAATTTTCCTAAAATTGATTATTGCTTGCTTGTTGCTGCATATTTCTTTTATAATACAAATTGTAAGAAATGTAAAGCCCAAACAGAAAAGAGGTATGAAAATGGATTTTAATAAAATGCTTCAGGATAAAAAGTGCGACTGTGGAATGACTCATAGCTGTAGTATCAAAAAAGTATTGATCGGTTCCGGCGCGGTGGAACAAGTATCATCCCTTCTGGGAAGCTATCAGAAAATCCTTCTGGTGGCTGACAGCAATACATATTGCGTTTGCGGAAAACAGGTGGAAGCACAGCTTTCCGGCAAGCTGGAAAATCTTCTTATATATGAACGGGACGGACTGCTGGTGCCCAACGAGGAAGCTGTCGCTGAAATGGAACAGAAGCTGACGAAGGAGACTGACCTGATTATCGGCGTGGGCTCCGGAGTGATTCAGGACCTGTGTAAATATGTAAGCTTTCAGGCAAAGCTTCCTTATTATATCGTGGCCACAGCCCCTTCCATGGACGGCTATGCTTCCAAGGGCGCAGCCATGATCTGGGATAATATGAAAGTGACCTACAATGCGCATGTACCGGAGGTAATTATCGGAGATGTTGATGTCCTGAAAGATGCTCCCATGGAAATGATTCAGTCCGGTTACGGTGATATCCTTGGAAAATACTCCTGCCTCAATGACTGGAAACTGAGCAGAGTGGTAAACGGAGAATATTTCTGCCGGTATGTCTATGATTTGACTTATGAGATGCTCTGCAAGACAAAGGATCTTGGTCCGAAGCTGCTTGAGCGTAATGCGGCTGCTATCGAAACCTTGATGGAGGCTCTTGTGGGCGTAGGTATCGCTATGGCTTACGTAGGCAATTCCAGACCGGCATCCGGAAGCGAGCATCATCTTTCCCACTTCTTTGAAGTGACGGGAATCATGAATGGCAAGCCTTATTTCATGCATGGTACGGATGTGGCTTATTCTGCTGTGTATACACAGAAAATGAGAGAACAACTGCTTGGCATGGACTGCCCGGCCTCTCATAAGCAGCCGGAGCGTGCAGTGTGGGAGAAAGAGATCAAAAGAGTGTATACTGCCGCTGCCGACGGTGTCATAGCGCTGCAGGATAAAATGGGCTGGTATGAGCAGAACCGCCTGCCTGTTTACCGTGAAAAATGGGAGCAGATCAAGGAAGTCCTGCGTGAAGTTCCGTCTTCTGAGAAGCTGACGGAATACTTAAGCAGTGTAGGACTTGACATTGCAGAATTTGTGAAGATGTACGGGACAGAGAAGATTCAGGATGCTCTGTGGTATGCGAAGGATTTAAAAGACCGTTACTCAGTGCTCTGGATGTATTATGATTTGAACGCATAGGAGGAGAAAAATCGTGGATAAGATAACTTTTGACAACAGAATGATGGTTGCCGCCCACAGAGGTGACTCTTATAATTACTATGAAAATACCATGGAAGCATTTCGCATGGCAATAGAAAATGGTGCAGATATGATTGAAACGGACGTACATATCACAAAAGATAATGTGTTAGTGCTGATTCATGACAATCTGGTAGACAGGACCACAGATGGCAAAGGCCCGGTAGCCGAAATGACATATGAAGAACTGAAGCAGCTGAATGCCGGCGGTAAGAAGCATCCCCTGCCGATTCCTACACTGGAGGAGCTGCTTGAGCTTCTTTCTGAAAAAAAGATTTTGCTGAATCTTGAGTTCAAGGAATACTATAGCGAGGAAAATGCACAGAGATGTCACGATTGCATTGATGAGAGCTTGAAGCTGATTGAAAAGTACGGCTACGGTGACAAGATGGTATTCAACAGCTTTGATGCCCATGTACTGGAATATATCGATGAAAAGTATGAAGGAAAGTATCTGCTGCATGGTTTCTATCCGTATTCCAGAATGCACAATGTAAAGCGCAACCCCGATGAGTATCTGTATTGTGCCTGCATATTCGATGACAGGAATCAGGAAAACTATGACTATCTTAAGTCTAAAGGGATCGAACCCTGGATCGGCGCAGGAGTAACAAAGGAAGGTCATCTGGCAGAATGTTACGAAAGCGGCGCAACACTGGTAACCACCAATAACCCGGCAGACTGCATCGAAAAGCTGCAAAAAGCAGGTGTCAGATAGTACCCGAAAGCCGGATAGTGCCGGAAATATCAGTCGGTACGGAAAAAGGTCAGACAGTGCAGAAAACCAGGAGGAATAAATAAGAAATGAACAAACAGATAGACAAAAGCAAAATAAAGGTAATCGCTTTCGATCTGGACGGAACTTTGACGCAGCATAAGCAGCCTTTAGAGCCTGCTCACCGGGAAACACTGGATAAGCTGGCAAAGAAGTATAAACTTTTAATGGCAGGAGCCGGGCAGGCAATGCGAATTTTTAAGCAGATGGGCGGTTATCCCATTGATATCATTGGAAACTATGGTCTGCAGTTTGCAAAATACAATGCGCAGACAAAGGATATTGATATCCTCAGGGACCAGACCTTTGCCTGCAACAGGGAGTCTGTGGAAGAACGTGCAGATTACATCAGACAAAAATATGGTTACACCACCTTTGCCGGTGACAGTGTAGAGTATCATCCGTCAGGCTGCATCACATTGGCACTTTTGGGAACCAAGGCCGCGCAGACAGACAAGCTGGCATTTGACCCTGACAGGAGCAAGAGACGTGTGATGTATGATGAGGTGGTAGAACTATTTTCAGATTACAATGTATTTGTGGGAGGTTCCTCTTCCTTTGATATGGCGCCTAAGCCATTCAATAAATATTATGCTTTGGACCTGTACTGCAAAGAGAATCAGCTGTCGCATGAAAATGTAGTCTTTGTTGGGGATGATTACGGTATCGGCGGAAATGATGAGTCGGTATATCAGTCGGATTTCGGATTCATCTGTGTGGATGATTACAGGAGATTTCCGGAGGCGCTGGTGGATTTGTTATAATAGGTTGGAGTTGTTTTTTGAGCTTATTCAGATGTCAGGGAAAAGACATTCTGAATAGGCTCTCTTTTTTTGCCATTATGTTCCACACAAAATTCAAAAAAAGATAGTTTACGACAAAACTTCATATATATTATGCTTAGTAGGCAATGAAAAGTACAAAGATGTGGAAGGAGTAGGAAATGAAGATTGGAATCACTTCAAATGCATGTGGCGGATGGGGAGATAATCGCTATCAAAAATTAAGAGAACACGGATATTCGTGTATCGATTTATCTATGGCAAATACGGGAGCAACAATTTATCAGTGTGATGAGGAGGAATTTAAAGAACGCCTGATGCGAGAAAAGAAGCTTGCCGATGAAGCGGGTATAGAAATATTTCAGATTCACGGTCCATGGCGCTATCCTCCCAGAGATTCTACGGAAGAGGAACGTGCTGAGCGTATGGAGAAAATGCAGAAATCTATTAGGGCAGCTTCCCTGCTGGGCTGCAAAAACTGTGTGATTCATCCACTCATGCCTTTTGGAATAGAAGAAAGGGGTACGACGTATGCACAGCAGACTTGGGATATCAATCTTGTGTTTATGAGGGAACTTTTGAAAACAGCGAAAGAATATGATGTGACAATATGTTTGGAAAATATGCCATTCCGGTTATTTTCCATGTCATTGCCTGAGGATGTTTTCAGTTTTGTAAAAATAATGAATGATGGCCATTTTAAGATTTGCCTTGACACCGGACATGTGGTTGTTCATAAAAAGGGGACACCCGGTGATGCGGTACGTCAGCTGGGAGATGAAATTCGTGTATTGCATATTCATGATAATGATGGTAGAGTTGATCAACATGCGATACCATATCTGGGCATCATCGACTGGAAGGATTTCGGACAGGCATTAAAGGAAATCGGATTCCGGGGAGCTTTTTCTTTTGAGACAAAATTATCAAAATATATAACAGATACTATTCTCGATGAAATACATATGCTGCATATTAAAATAGCAAAGGAAATTACAGGAATATCTTTTTTTGAATGAAACAGCACATCGAACAATGAATTTTACGATAAAAAACGGTGTGAATCGTGGAAATGTACAGATATTCTGTAGAATATCCATTCAAAAAAGGAGAATTTACTAAAATAAAGATGTGTATTATAGTGAGAGCACAGGAAACAAATCGAGAAAGGCAGGAAAGCTTATGAAAAAGCAAAAGTATGGAAGCCCCATGAGAAGTAAAAGCAAAACCCTAATGTTAATGAAAAAGAACTGGCTATTATATGTGTTTCTATTGCCGGCAATTGTGTACATGATAGCTTTTAAATATGTTCCTATGTACGGTATCCAGATCGCATTTAAAGATTATACACCGGCAAAAGGTTTCAGTGACAGTGAATGGGTTGGCTTAAAGTGGTTTATCAAATTTATCAACACGCCCAGATTCTGGCAGATTTTAAAGAATACATTATCCTTAAGCCTGTATAGTCTGGTT
Organism: Acetatifactor sp.; assembly: GCA_045545375.1. Classification (GTDB taxonomy): domain Bacteria; phylum Bacillota; class Clostridia; order Lachnospirales; family Lachnospiraceae; genus Acetatifactor. The sequence continues at coordinate 21,347 of JAZQAT010000031.1, read as the reverse complement.
TTGAACTTTCCTCTGCCGATTGCATTGGCACTGATTTTAAACAATGTGCAGAATCAAAAGTGGAAAAAATTTGCTCAGACGGTTACCTATATGCCGCATTTCTTATCAACGGTTGTAATGGTTGGAATGATTTCAGTGTTTTTCTCTCCCAGATCCGGATTTGTTAATACATTGTTATCTTACTTTGGAGGTTCGGGAAATACGTATTTCATGGGTATACCGAAATATTTTCCGCATCTGTATGTATGGTCCGGAGTCTGGAAAGGAATGGGATGGGGCTCAGTTATCTACATGGCTGCGTTGGCAGGTGTAGATCCCAGTCTTCATGAGGCTGCTATGATTGATGGTGCTAATAAGTTTAAACGTATCATACATATTGATTTGCCTTCGATTATGCCAACCATGATTACTATGTTGATTTTAAAATGCGGAGACGTAATGAGTGTGGGATATGAGAAGGTATACCTGATGCAGAATGATTTGAACATCAGTACATCTGAAGTGGTTTCCACCTATGTATACAAGATGGGGCTCATGCGACAGCAGTACAGCTATTCCTCGGCCATTGGCTTGTTTGAAAATGTGATCAGCTTTATCCTTCTGGTTACTGTGAATAAGATAGTCAAAAAATTGAGTGGTTCAGGATTGTGGTAAGGAGGAAAGAGGAATGAATAATCAAAATCACACAAAAATGAGACAGTCATGGGATGATAAGCTTTTTTCCGTAGTTTCCAGTGTACTGTTGGTAGGATTTGTAATTATCGTTGCGTATCCGGTTTATTTTGTTATAGTTGCATCTGTATCAGATCCTGTTTATGTGAACAATGGTGCACTCTTATTATATCCCAAAGGATTTACTCTTCTTGGATATGAGCGCGTGGTTGCCAATAAAGATATCTGGATAGGCTATGCAAATACAATTCTTTATACAGTCTGCGGTTCAGCACTGGGAACCATAGTAGTATTGATGGCAGGTTATTCCTTTTCCAGAACAGATTTACCGGGACGTGGTCTGATTATGAAATTATTTATATTTACAATGTATTTCAGCGGCGGTACCATTCCGTTTTTCCTGGCAGTGAAGGGGATGGGACTTGTCAATACACGATTGGCGATGATTCTGTTGGGAAGTGTATCGGTCTATAACATAATTGTTGTGCGCTCCTTTATGCAGAGTAATATTCCGGATGAGTTGCTGGATGCTGCAACCATTGATGGATGTGGTAACGGCAGATTTTTTTGGCAGATAGTTTTACCTCTGTCCAAGGCGGTAACCGCAGTAATTGTGTTGTACATTGCAGTTTCACAATGGAATTCTTATTTTAATGCAATGATTCTGCTGACGGACAGGGATAAATATCCATTACAGCTTTTCTTAAGACAAATATTGCTGGAAGCTTCCACTGCTAACAGCGATACATCGGTGGATGCAGCAGCTACAGCCCAGCTGCAAACAATGGGAGAAGTTATCAAATATGGTGTTATTGTGATTTCGACGGCTCCGATTATATGTGTATATCCTTTTATACAGAAGTATTTTGTTAAGGGTGTTATGATTGGATCCGTTAAGGGCTGACGAAATGTTCTGCAGAAAAGAAGGCTGCAGTTCATATATAAATTACCATTAAGGAGGTATAAAAAACGATGAAAAAGAGAATGGTAGCAATGATGATGGGGCTGGTGATGACCATGACTGCCCTGGCGGGCTGCGCAAGTAGCGACAAAACAGCTTCTACAGAAGAAAGCAGCAAGGAATCCGAGACACAGAGCATAGCAACACAGAGCTCTGAAACCGTTTCATCAGAGGAGAAAGCGGTTAATGAAATCCCCGTAGATTATTTTGCCGGAACTGAGCTGGAGATTGCGGTATTCAGACATTCCATGGATATGATTGAAGACTATAATGAGAAGCCGGCATTTAAGGCTGCGGAGGAAGCGACCGGTATTCACATTAACTGGATTGAAGTGGAGGATGGCACCAAATCTGAAAAGGTAAATATCATGCTGGCATCTGACATGCCCGATGCATTTTTGGGTCTGCTGAACCAATCCAATATTTCAAAGAATGCTGAGTTGTTCTATGATTTATCAGAAGAGGGTCTGTTAGAAACCTATGCTCCCAATGTAGTTGCAGATTATGCAACCTTGCCGGACGGAATGGGTACGGTTACCTGGCCTGATGGTTCCACACGTTCCCTGCTGATCGGACCTGCTGTCAGCTACAATAATGATGCTGATGGCATCATGATGATTAACAAGACATGGCTGGATCAGTTAAATCTCGATATCCCTACAACAGCAGAAGAATTCTATGAAGTTATGTGCGCTTTCCGTGACAACGATATGAATGGAAACGGGGATACTACAGATGAGATTCCGCTTGGATTTGCTGCAAAAAACTGGGCTTCCAAGATTATGAATCATGCAAATCCATGGGGGATTGCAGGATCTAGCTCTTCAGATTCTTACGCATATTTCATGGTTAAGGATGGCAAAGTGACACCGACTGCGGATACAGATAATTTCCGCGCATTTCTGGAATTTTATCACAAATTGGCTGCAGAGGGAATTTTGGATGTAGAAGGCTTTTCACAGACCAGTGCACAGCACTCCACCAAGATTAAGGAAGGTGTAGTAGGATGTTTTTACGGCTGGTCACCCATAGAGTTTATGGATCTTGAATTGGCACAGCAGTATGTTGCCATGGAGCCATTCCAGGCACTGGAAGGGGTAGAACCTGTTAAAACAGGAAGAAAAGACCGTCTGTTTGCTAATACCAGCGGATTCGCAATCTCAGCAGACACTGAAAACGTCGAGGCACTTCTTCACTGGTGGAATTATCTGTCAAGCTCTACCGAAATGAAATATACACTTCGCTTTGGCGAGCAGGGCCAGAGATGGGATATTGATGCGGAAGGTAACGTTATTAACAGCACGCCGGATAATTTATCAGAGGGCTTCTCTGCAGAGAATTACGCTTATACATATGGAATGGTTGATAAAGGAACCTTTATTACAAAGGATGAGTGTATGGTTATTGATACAAGTGATCCTACGGCTTCAGAAGCATGGCGTAAGTTAATGGTGGATCAGGTATATGATCTGCTTCAGGATGAATATATTCCTGAAAGGATGGTTGATCCTGCGGCCACTGAAGAGCGTACTTTCATTGAAGCTGACCTGACCAGCTATATCAGTAACTTTGTGGCAACAAGTATTATGGATGGTGTCACAGATGCTTCCTGGGAGGCTCATCTGGAAGCGCTGAAAAATTACCAGTATTATGAATGGATTGACTGGTATCAGAAATTTGTAGATGGTGAATATTAATAAAAAATATACATTCGTCCGAATATATGGTATTCTTTTATTAGCATAAAATTGAAAATGGTAATTGGCAGAATCAAACGGAATCAGGAGGAATATTTATGGGAATATTAACTGATAGAGTTCGTAAGACTTACAAAAAATTTATCCTCAGCTATGTGCTTGTTTTGATTCTGCCAATTTCTTTATTTACCTTTCTTTTTTTGAAAAATTATCGGGATATATACAGGGAAAAGATTATTGAACAGGAAATGACACTGTTGCAGACCACTGCCAGAGAACTGGAGAGAAATATCGAAGAACTGCAGGCAATTGCGATAAACAGTTCACTGCTGTCTATTATGGATGATGACTACATCCGGAAGGATATTCTGGCTGATGATTTGGTGTCACTTCTGAATTCAGAAGCGATAACACATGTTTATCTGGAAGATATTTTCTATTACAATGCGGCAAGACCTGAAACTGTCTATTCCAGGAAAGGAACCTATTCTGTAAAATACTATGCAAAATTATATGCAGGTATAGAAAGCGAGCAGCAGTTCCTGAAACAACTCAGAGAGTTTCAGGATAATGGCTTTATATTCTTAAATCAGATGGAGGGTAATGCAGATAAAGACTCATTGCCGCTACAATATGTGTTCAAAACAGGTTCAGAAGAATGGTGGTTTTTTGCATTTTCACAGGATATATTAGATGAAATTTTTCGCAAGGAAAACGCTGTTACTGTATTGCAGGATGCTGAAGGTGTGCAATTGTACCCGGGTAAGACAGAATATGTATCCGGTGAGAGTCACGAAACAATAGAATCGGATTCAGAATATTATGAGATAACGGCTTCCTTGAATCCTGGTGACCTTGTGCTGCTTCGTAAGATTGAAAAGGAAAGCATGTTTGAAGAGGTCAGCAGGTGGCAGCATAAGTTTATCTTAATAGACATTTTAGTATTGCTGGCCGGAGGAGTACTGACGATCATTCTGACCTTTTATAGTGGGAAGCCTGTCAAAAATATGGAAGAGCAGATTGCGATGATGACAGAAGCTCAAGAGCGAAATGGGCTTTTGCTGCGGTTGATTTATGGTAAGTATGGCAATACAAATGATTTTTTGCTTGAAATGAAAGCAAACGGACTCTTTGAACACGCGCAGGTGTATCGTGTACTTGTATTGGCAGGCGGTGAAACATATAAAGTTGGTAATAAACTGGAGCTGTACCTGAACATGGATACAAAACCGGAATATGAATTCCGGGTAGTAGATATCTATAACAGGAATGCAGCTGTTATCATTGTGGGAATGACGGAAACTGCTGATCTGAAGCTGGAAGAAGTATTATTGTATATCTCAGGCGCATATGAAAGAAATACCGGTGAGAGAATCTGTTTTTATGTAGGAAACAAATATAGTGATCTGGAAAATATACAGATGTCTTACCATGAAGCATATGCTTATAGCCAAAAGAGAAATAAAGAGATTTGGAATCAGGTCATTTATTGCGATAAGCTTGAGAAGAATGATGAGAAGAGTCTGTATCCTAATCTGGAACTGGATACATTGTATGAGTCTTTGTTGGAAAATGATGTGGACAAGGTGACCATTATCACAGAAGTATTAATAGATACGCTTAAGGCACACAGTGAGGATCGATTTATCAGAGCATCACTCTATTATGATGTGCTGAACACCTATTACAGAGCGAGAAGAGAGCTGGAAATTGGTGTGGAAGCAGAATTTATGAATATAAATCTGAGGGAATTACGGGAAAATTATGACACAGACCATATGCTGGAATGCATTCGTGAACAATTGCGCTCGTTTACTGCCGGTGTCAGAGAGGATGATGAAAACAGTAAAAGGGATAGTCATCTTGTCTCAAATGTAATTGCTTTTATTGAAGAGAGCAGTACAATATTTGATTTCAGCATCAGTATGATAGCGGATCATTTTAATACATCAGTATCAAACCTGAGTCATCAGTTCAAGGATCAGACCAATCGGACGCTCTCTGATTACATTACGGAAAAGAAGTTTGCGTATGCCGGTAAATTGCTTCGGGAATCAGAATACAGTATCCAGGAGATCGCCGCTATGACAGGGTATAGCCAGACGGGCAGCTTTTACCGGAAGTTTAAAAAGTATTACGGAATGACGCCCATGGAATATCGAAGCGGCCAGACCGAAGAAAAATAGAATATGGAAGGAAATGAATGGAAGAATGATAGACTTGAAGGCAAAGCCTTTCTATTTATCAGATGAAGATATTGATTGGGTGGAAAGAACGAAAGCTTCCTTATCATTGGAGGAAAAACTGGAACAACTCTTTTTTGCAATGAGCTTTTCTTATGATGAACAGTACCTGGAAGAAAAAATATTAAGTAAAAAACCCGGTGGGCTGATGTTTTATTCTGGCAAAACAGAAGATTTATATGAGGCATACCGATTTGCACAGGAGCACTCCGGAATTCCTCTGCTTTTGGCGGCGAATCTGGAAGCCGGTGGAAACGGTGCCGTAAAAGAGGGAACTGTGTTCGGAAAACAAATGCAGGTGGCTGCTACCCGGGATGTGGAGCAGGCATATCGTCTTGGGAAGATAGCATGCAGAGAAGCGCAGGCGGTAGGCTGCAACTATGCACTCGCTCCGGTGGTGGATATTGATCTGAATTATCACAATCCGATCACCAATGTAAGAACCTATGGTTCCGATCAGGAAGCGGTGAAGAAATTTGGACTTGCCTATTTAAAGGCAGCAGTAGAATGCGGTATGGCTGTAGCTGTGAAGCATTTTCCGGGAGATGGAGTGGATGAAGTAGACCAGCATATTCTGACAAGTGTCAATACCCTTTCCTGCGAAGAGTGGGACAAGACCTATGGTGCTGTCTATAAATCTTTTATTGAGGCTGATGCCTTAACGGTGATGGTCGGTCATATTGCAATGCCGGCTTATCAAAAGAAGTTTAATCCTGAGCATCAGGATAAATTAATTCCGGCATCTCTGTCTGAAGAGCTTTTGCAAAAGCTTCTGAGAGAGCAATTGGGCTTTAATGGTATGACTATTACCGATTCTTCACGGATGGCCGGTTTTCTTTGTGCAATGGACCGCGAAAAAGCAGTGCCATATTGTATAGAAGCCGGATGTGATATGCTTTTATTTACTAAAAATTATGAAGAAGATTTAGCGTTTATGAAGAAGGGCTACGAAACAGGGATTCTGAGTGAGAGACGTCTGGAGCAGGCCCTTACAAGAATTCTTGCAACCAAAGCAGCACTGAGACTTCATGAGAAACAGGCGAAAGGGGCGCTGATTCCGGACCGGGAGAACCTGTCAGTCATCGGATGTAAACAGCACAAAATGTGGGCAAAGGAATGTGCTGAGAAGGCTGTGACCCTGGTAAAGGATACACAGAAGCTGCTTCCGCTATCGCCGAAGAAACATAAGCGCGTGCTCTTAGAAATCATGGGAAAATGTCGTTCTGAGGGACGGGTATCAAGTCGTTTTAAAGCACAGATGGAAAAAGAAGGATTTGAGGTCACCTGTTATGAGGAAGAAGTGTTTGATTTCTCAAAAAAGCCGGAGTTTGAGACAGTTACGGAATTTCGGAATAAATACGATCTTGTTATATATATCGGAAACGTAGAGAATGCCTCCAATAAGACCACAAATCGTTTGAACTGGCATGTACCAAATGGACTGGGCAACAATTTCCCCTGGTTTGTGGAAGTAGTACCTACCATGTTTATCTCCTTACAGAATCCATATCACCTGTTAGACGTTCCCATGATAAAAACATATATTAATGCTTATTCCAACCATGATATCATGATCGATACTGTGGTAGAGAAAATCCTTGGGAAAAGTCCGTTTGCAGGAAAGAGTCCGGTAGATCCTTTCTGTGGAAAAGATTATTTGAAATATTAAAACAGGAGCAAATGAATAGATGAAGAAAGCATTTATTTTTGATTTGGATGGGGTGATCGTCTTTACTGATCAATTTCATTATCAGGCGTGGAAACAGATTGCGGATGAAATGGAGATTTATTTTGATCAACAGATCAATAACCGATTGCGTGGCGTCAGCAGGATGGAAAGCCTTGAGATTATATTGGAGCGTTATGGTGGAAAGCCTTTAACAGATGAACAGAAAGAAGACCTGGCTGCCCGAAAAAACCATATTTATCGTAAGCTGTTAGATAATATGCAGTCAACAGATGTTTCAGATGAAATAAGGAATACTTTAAAGAAATTGCACAGTTTGGGATATCAGCTTGCCGTTGGTTCTTCCAGCAGAAATGCAAAATTCATTTTGGAAAGGGCGGATCTTATGGAATATTTTGATGCTATTTCAGACGGTACAAATATTACAAAATCAAAGCCTGATCCGGAAGTGTTCTTAAAGGCGGCAGAGTTCTTGCAAGTAGAGCCGGAAGAATGTTATGTAGTTGAGGATGCGTGTGCGGGAATCGATGCAGCAAAAGCCGCGGGAATGACAGCGATCGGCATTGGTGAAGCAGCAGAATATGAGAAGTCAGATATTCGGATACATAGTTTTAAGGAATTGCTCAATATAGGGAATTGTTAAGAGGAGAACAATAAAGGTCATATGAATTATGATAAGATAAATAAATTATGTGTCATTCTTATGATGGGAGTTCTTTGTTGCTGTGGCGCAGCAGGATGCGCGACGCGGGAAAGCAATACTATGGAGGGCACAAATACAATGGAGGATAAAGGTATGGCAGAAAAAGACGATACATGCTCTTTGCAGGTGATTTCTGCCGAGGGCAAGACAGATTATACCATTTGGTATGAAGAAAGTTTGAATTGTGACACTTCCGTCATGAGGCAAATTGAAAGAGTGCGGACAATTATAAAAGATAAAACAGATGCAATAATCAGCTGTAGTAGTGACAGAAACTATGTAAAAAGTATCGATTCCGGACAGCCGGCAATTCTGGTTGGAAGAACAGCTTTTTCTGAGACAGAGGTGATAGATAACTATTGGCTGAAAACAGATGATTTTTTTGTTGGTACCGTGGAAAATAAAATAATGATTTACGGTACAACACAAAAAGCCTGTAGCAAAGCTTTGGATTATTTTTGTGAGGTGCTGGAGGAACAGGAGGCAAAAGACAAAACGCTGACATTTTCAGCAGAACATGAAATGCAGTCATCTGACTCATATGAAATCAACAGCATTGACTGTATGGGCACCCAGCTAAGCCGGTATTGTATCGTGTATCCGGATAGTCCTACAACGGATGAAAAATTTTTTGCTTATATTTTTAGATATTATTTGCTTCGTAATTACGGTTACAATCTGGAGATTGTCAGTGATGATGAAGATGATAATGAGTATGAAATTTTAATAGGGAATACCGCGCGTACTACCCAAAAGCCACAGGAAGGTCAGTTTGTCGTATCTGCCGGTAATAATAAACTGCAGCTTTTTGCAACAGATATGCAGAGCTACGAATCAATGTATCAATATATTACAAAGGATCTTCTGAAGCAGGCAGATGGAGGAGACCACATTATCTCTGAAGGCTTTACTTATGTCGGGGATAAAGTTCAGACTCTGGAGGCTGGAACACAATTTGCAGCAGAAAGCCTGGGGGATGTGCGTTTTATGTTCTACAATGTATATGGCTATAAAGCGCAGTGCGGTCCCATTGATGAACGCCAGAATCTACAGGAGCAGCTGATAAAGACCTACATGCCGGATGTCCTGGCTTTTCAGGAATATTCCGGTAACTATCACAGCACATTTACCTACAGGCTCAGGAAAAGTGGCTATAGTGAGGTGGAAGTTTTGGCTGGGGTTAAGAATTATACACCGCTTTTTTACCGCAAAGACCGCTTGAAAGTGGTAGATTCCGGCTATCTTCTTTATGATGGGCCCAATGATAATAACTCCAAGTCCGTTACCTGGGCGGTGTTTGAAGTGCTGGAAAGCGGTAAGCAGTTTATTGCTATGTCCACTCATTTTATGTACAATCAGTCCGGCATAGATGCGAATGCAGCGCGTATTTTCAATGCGGAAGAGGCAGCAGCGCTGATTGCAGAGCTTCGATCAAATGATGATTATAAGAAACTTCCTATATTGTTTGGCGGTGATTTGAATTGCAATATGAAATCCGAGCCGATAGAGAAGCTTACAGAGAGCGGACTCTTGAATGCATGGGAATCAGCGGAAGTTAAAAACGACAGCAGTGGACACCATAATTATGCGACATACAATGAAGAGTATCAAACGTATTCTGCCTGGGGGATTCCGGTAGGAGGATATTTGGGTTCAAAGTCAATAGATCATGTATTTGTCTCAGAGAATACAGTTGTTAAGAGTTTTGCTACTCTAATGGATATGTATGCTTTCATCGCATCTGACCACTTGCCGGAACTGGTGGAAATATCTCTGAAGTAAAGTATCGGCAGATCAGGAGGATATTATTAGTATGTTATATAAGAAATACGGGACAACTCAATTGGATGAGGAATTATTCAGGCATCCCACATCAGAATATCGCGGAACCCCGTTCTGGGCATGGAATGCTGCTCTTGAAAAGGAGGAACTGGAGGAGCAAATAGAAGTCTTTCAGAAAATGGGTTTCGGAGGATTCCATATGCATGTCAGACAAGGACTGGAGGTACCTTATTTAAGTAACGAGTTCATGGAAGCAGTCAGGTTCTGCGCAGAAAAAGCCAAAGAGAAAGGGATGTTAGCGTGGCTCTATGATGAGGACAGATGGCCGTCCGGTTGTGCAGGCGGTTTCGTGACAAAGGAGAAAAAATACCGCCAAAAGTATCTGCTGATGACGAAGAGTGACCTGCAGGCCACTGACGATGTGGAAGCGGCCCAGCGGGAAGGGGCAGATTATTTTCTGGCTTCTTTTGATATCTCTGTTGATGAAGCCGGGGAGATGGTTTCCTATCGCAGGATTGCAAGAAATGAGGAGGGTTCAAACAAGTGGTACTATTTTGTCCGCATAAAGCCAGGCGGAGAACCACGATATAATTATCAGTCCTACGTCGATACACTGTCGAAAGATGCCATTGACAGGTTTATTCAGATTACATATGAGGCATTTAAAGAAGCGGTGGGCGAGGAATTCGGGAAAACGGTTCCGGCCATCTTTACGGATGAGCCCCAGCTTATTTTGCCTCAAATGCTGCAAAACGGCCATTCCGATAAGGATGCTTTGTTACCCTGGACTTGGGATTTCAGTAAAACTTATCGGGATACATACGACAGCGATATCTGCGATCACTTACCGGAGCTGTTCTTTGCCATGCATGGAGATGAGGGGAAGCGTACCAGATACAGGTACTACCGCCATACCATGGAACGGTTTGCCGGTGCTTACATGGATAATCTCGGGAAATGGTGTGGCCGAAACCATATCATGTTTACAGGTCATGTAATGGGCGAGGATTCTCTGGAGGAAATCTCAGCAAGAGTGGGAGATGCCATGAGGATGTACAAGGAGATGCAGCTTCCCGGAATCGATATGCTGTTTGATGATAAAAGCTTTACGACAGCCAAGCAGTGCCAGTCCGTGGTGCGGCAGTACGGAAGAGAAGGCATGCTGTCAGAGCTGTATGGTGTGACCGGATGGGACTTTGATTTTAGGGGGCACAAATTCCAGGGAGATTGGCAGGCCTGCCTGGGTGTCACTGTGCGGGTACCCCATCTGGCATGGCAGACCATGAAGGGAGAAGGAAAGCGTGATTATCCGGCTTCTATTTTCTATCAGTCACCCTGGTATCAGGAATACAAACTGATAGAGGATCACTTTGCCAGAGTCAGTACCGCAATGACAAGAGGAAAATCCTGTGTCAGGACGGCAGTCATCCATCCCATTGAGACCTACTGGCTGCTTCGCTGTTCCAATGCAGAGAGCATTCAGGCCAGAAAGGAATTGGACAGCCATTTTGCCGAGCTTGCAGATTGGATGTTGACAGGTTCGGTGGATTTTGATTATCTTGCAGAATCCCTGCTGGAGGATTTGTGTGCGGAGGCAGTCGATTCCGGAGAATGTGCCTGTTCCCTGCGTGTCGGGGAAATGGCATATGATACCATTATTGTGGCGGATTGTCAGACACTCAGGCCATTTACAATCCAGGTTCTTAAGGCGTTCAAGGAAAATGGAGGAAAGCTGATTTTCGTAGGAAACAGGCCCTATTTGTCATTGGGCGAGCCGGCGGCTGAAGCGGAAGCTTTGTGGCAGGGAGCTATCCATATTTCCCATAGTAAGGTACAGCTGTATGAAGCTTTGAAAGACAGCCGCGATGTGATGATTCGCAATGCAGATGGCAGTATGACGGACAATCTGATGTACCAGCTTCGGGAGGAAAAGGACAGCAAGTGGCTCTTTGTGGCAAATGCCAGGAAAGCAGTACTTCCTCATATTTCAAACAAACAGGAAATTTGTATTACCGTAAAAGGAACTTATGAGCCGGTGATTTATGATACGCTGAGCGGTGACATTCGAAAAGTATCTTACGTTAATGAAAATTCCTATGAAGATAATAAATCCTGCGTGAATAAACAGGGAGTTACGAAGATATATACCGTTTTGTATGATAATGACTCACTTCTGTTAAAGCTGGAGAACAGGGTAAGTGAGTCTGCATACTGCCCGGAGCAATCAGCCATTTACCAGAAAGAAGTTACAGTTCCAGGAGAGTGCAGCTTCACATTGGAGGAACCCAATGTACTGGTGTTAGATATGGCACAGTACATTGTGGATAATGGTACGCTGCAGGAAACTGAGGAAATCATGCGTATCGATGAAAAGGTCCGTAAGCAGTTAGGTTTTACCTCAAGACGCACCAAGGTAGTACAGCCCTGGGCAATCCGCGGCGTCCCGGCGGATCACTCGCTGAAGCTGATTTTCCGTATTTTGAGCCGGATAGATTATCGGGAACCGATGCTTGCCATGGAAAATCTGGAGAAATCATCTGTGGTCTGGAATGGCAGAGAAGTGGAGGCGAAGTGCTGCGGTTATTATGTTGATAAATATATTCATACCATGAAGCTGCCGCCTTTGCAGAGTGGTGAGAATATATTGGAAATTACGATACCTTTTGGATTGAGAACAGATTTGGAGAACTGCTACCTGCTCGGTAATTTCGGAACGGCTTATGCAGGAAGGCAGGCATATATTACTGCCATACCGGACAGCCTTTTCTTTGGCTCTGTAGTTCATCAGGGGCTGGCTTTTTATGGAGGCAATGTGCAGTATCATACGCAGGTCTGCCTGGACAGACAGGCGGATGTGGAATTTGAAATTTCCTATTACAGAGGAGCGCTGGTGAAGGTATTGGTAGATGGAGTAGAACGCGGCAACATCATCTATGCGCCGTTTCGGCTGAAAGTAGACCGGTTGGAAAGTGGTATCCATGATGTAACATATGTCCTGTACGGAAACCGTTACAATACGTTTTCGGCATTACATACCCTGGTGGCAGATAAAAAGAGAGTATATATCGGCCCGGATTATTGGAGGAGTGAAGGGGACCAGTGGGCATATGAATACCAGACGCGGCCAATGGGGATTCTGAAGACTCCGGTAGTGCGGATTTATATAGATTAATTATTAAAGGAGAAAAAGCTATGTTAAAAAAATATATTGCACAACTATTAGCTGTGGCTATTTTACTTGCTTCTATACCCCTGGACGCAATCGCCTCCGTAATAGTGCCTCAGGAAATGTCAGTTTCAGACGGTGACGCTGCAAGTTTTGCATCGGCAGCTACAGCAACCGCTTCAAAGATAACCGAGATGGGGCTGTCCGTAGGACAGGGACTGATTGACGCTTCTGTTTCCGGCGGGGACAGTATTGCCAATCGCGGAGCAACAGGCTGGACACAGGAAGATGATGCGTGGAGTTATGGAATGCCAAAGAGTGGATGGAGCTGGTGGAGAGGAACAGCCAGTGATGTTACTTATTCTGCAGATGTATCTTCCGGGAATACGCTCTCTTTCTCTGCTTATAAGACCGATAATGTTATCCTCCTGCCGAAGCTGCCGTCCACGAATTATAAATTTGAGGCGACCTTCACTGTAGGAGGCGAGGCGGATCCCAACGGTTCTTTTGGTCTGGTCACAAACATCGCTCCTACATATACAGAGAGCATTGGCGGAACCATGTTCATAGCCTATGCGGCGGGGCATAGTTCAGGTGAAGCAAACAAGGTCTATACCCGAAATAAGTGCTCGAAGGAAAATGGGCAGCAAGCGGCTAATACCTATGTGCCAACCGGATATACAGCACCTGGTGCAGGTGATTCATTAACGCTCACTGTTTATGCTTATGAAGGAACGAACTATTATTATATTGACGGCAATTATGTGGCATCCTTAGAGTCCATATTTACTACAGAAGGAGAAAGCCTTTGCGGATTTTTTTGTTCCGGTAATACCGATACGACAGTAACGATTACAAACATTTCTATCAGAGAACTTGTTCCTGCTCCGAAGCTGCCGTCAGAAATATTAAATCTTGGTCTGACAATAGGTGATGACCTGATTAATACAGAAGTTTGTGCCGGATATGATATTCCTCATCATGAGGAACTTGACTGGGTTCAGAATGCAGACGAGTGGAGCTATGGCATGCCAAAGGGTAAAGATAGCAATGGCAGCTATAACTGGGGCTGGTGGAGACAAACAAGTGGCAGTTATTCTGCCGGTGTTACTTCCTATAATACAATCTCTTTATCTGCTGGTGGGACTGACAGTATTATTCTCTTGCCTACACTTCCGTCCACAAATTACAAGTTTGAGGCGACATTTACAGTAGAAGGCAATACAGATCCGAACGGTTCCTTTGGATTGATTACAAATATTAAGCCTACATATGCGGAGAGTATTGGCGGAACCATGTTTGTAGCCTATGCAGCGGGACACAATTCGGGTGCAAAAAACAGAGTATATACCAGAAATAAGGCAACTAAGACTTATATTGGTGAGGAGCTGTATGAAAGTTCAAATACCATCTATACGCCAGCCGGATATACAGCACCTGGTGCAGGTGACTCTGCAACTCTCACTGTTTATACTTATGAAGGTAAAAACTATTATTACATTAACGATATTTATGTAGGAACTATAAATTCTAAGTTAACTACAGAAGGAGAAAGCCTTTGCGGATTTTTTTGCTCCGGTAATGATGAAACAACAGTATCGATAACGAATATTTCCGTCAAGAAACTGGTGATTTCGGGGAATGACACTACCGGCGGTGAGGGGGATACTACCGGTGACCAGGACGAAACCGGTGCAGAGGATGAGATTCCTGAAGGACTTGACTTTGATGGAACCTATACATTAGGGGAAGTCCTTTTGGAGACGGATTTTGAAAATACAGAGGTCGGGCAGCTTCCCGAAGGCTGGCAGAAGGGGGCAAAGGCTTCAGGACTTTCCTTTGGTTACACAGCCAGTCAGAGCGCGGCATCAATGACTGGTGAAGTTACCACGTTAGAAGGCTATGGTAATGTCCTGCATTTCAGCTCTAATCTCACCGATGCATATATTACCACACCTGATACAGGTACAATGGACTATCTTTTTGAAGCAGACATAGTCGTTAATTTCAATACTGAAGGCGAGTTTGGCCTGGCAAATAACTTCTATGCGGGTGTGAATGATGCCGATGGCTGTATGTACAACAGCAGCTACATAGCAGCAACAGGCACAGAAAAAAAAGAGTCCACATGGAAGTACAGAACCGCCAATGGTAGTACCATGGGAACCTGGGCGGCTTCCTATTATCCGAAAAAAGGGGATGTTGTCAATCTTAAAATACTCAGCTATAAAGGGTATAATTATGTCTATTGGAATGATATACTTTGTGCAATAGCCCAGCAGCGTGGTGTGACGGGCGGTGGTGAGACCACTTCTGATAATCCGGGCTTTTTCACCTACGGCGGAGATATCTATGTCACGGATGTAAAGGTTACCAGAATATATTATGACAAGGCAGAGATTGCTATTGATAACGCTGCCCTTTCTGTTGGTGACAATGGCGAGGTTGGCATTGATGTGAATTTATCCTTTGACAAAACACAGGAGATTTATTCCAAGTACGTAACCGGAGCTTATAACTATAGCGATTCTGCTGACTTAAAATTCGGTGTACTTGTGGCTGTTGGTGACAGTCAGATTGTTCAGGAGATTGATGAAGGTACAGCCGGTGTTTCGAATACTGTATTTACATCTTATACTCAGGACGACAGCAAGATAGGATTTGTTTATTCTATCACTGATATCCGGAAAGAAAATATCGATAAATTTTATACAATACGTCCATATTGCTTAGTACAGGATGCCTATTATTATGGTGAATCTAAGGCATATTCTGCAGCGGCTCTTGCAAACGGAATCTATGCCTTTACAGAGGATGAGGAGCTTAAGGACAGCCTGGCGGATATTTTTGCAGACTCTGAGGTGTTCGTAGGAAAAGAAGCAGCAAGCCTTACATTTACCCTTTTCTCCGACTTCCATTATAAGGAGAATATGTATGCAACTACTATTGCTGACCTTATGTCGATCCTGGAGCGTGCTGATACAAGTGATTCTGCCTTTGTTATGTCGGCAGGAGACTTCTGTAATGATGCATTAGGTTCGCCTGAACTGTTTAACACCTATCTCAATTATTATACGGAAGAGGGCGAGTTGCTTCCGGCATACAATATTTACGGTAACCATGAACTGGAATCCGCAAATAATTCCATGGAGGTTGTAACCCCGCTTCTGACCAATTCCAAGGTTGTGTGGGGAACAGCTGACGGCTCCTATGATGCTTCTGTGGCATACTATTATTTTGAATCCAATGGATTTAGAATCGTTTGTACCGACAATAACTATTCCTGGAATCCTACAGGAGAGTACTGGGAGCACAATCGCACGAAAAGCTACGGAGCACCCACCGGCAATACCAATACCTATTCTTTAGGCCCCGATCAGCTTGCGTGGCTGGAGACAGTGCTTACGGATGCAGCCCGGCAGGATATCCCCTGCATCATTGTCGAACATTCGACCTCAAGTGATGTCAGTGCGATATACAAAAAGGTAAATGATATCAATCCCGGCACGGTACTTATGTGCATATCCGGTCATACACACACGAACGTTCAGGAAATGGACGATGGTGTTTTCCATCTGGTCACCAATACTACTCGTAACGGAGAGTGGGAAAGTGGTGGAGCGGCACATTACACTGACGAACATACCTTCATGTATGAAGAGTATGACAGTGAGGGAAATCTTATCGGAACCTACGAGAAGTCCCTCGGCAGTCTTAAGCAGGGAGCTAATACATGGTTCTTTGCAGATCCCTTGAGTGCGGTTATTACTATTAACGAATACGGTGTGATCACCATTGACGGCTATGAAAGCACATGGGCATATGATATTATTCCGAGCACTGCCGGAGGGACTACAGAGCCCCGTATTTCTTCCGGTATTTATTGGTCCTGCGATCTTCTTGGCCATAATATGGTTTACCACTCTGATGACAAATATCATTGGACCGATGAATGTACCAACACACTTTGTAACGCAGTTAACGGGCAGGCTGCGCATACCTACGATCAACAGGTAGCGGACGATGAGTATTTTGCAGCAGATGCTACTTGTGGGGCAGGAGTTACTTACTATTATTCGTGTGTCTGTGGCAAGGCGGGTACAGAAACCTTTGAGGCAGGCGAGCCTGATAAGCAGCATACATACGGTGAGTGGACTGTTGTGAAAGAGGCAACAGCTGACGAAACAGGGCGCAAAGAGAAAGTATGTTATGTATGTGGAGATGTTCAGTCAGAAGTAATCCCAGTTAATATCGAAGATGCATCTGAGAGTGAAGATATACCGAATACATCTGAGAGTGGGGATATACCGAATACATCTGAGAGTGAGGATATACCGAATACATCTGAGAGCCAGAATACTTCAAATACAACTGAGAATGATACGGATTCATCTGAAATCGAAACTGCTCATGAGAATTACGGGGATGCATCCGGAACGGAAGCTGCTCAGGTAATTAATGAGGGAACTCCTAATACGGGGGATGACTCCAATCATGTTCTTTGGTTCCTAATTGTTATTGTAAGTGGCACAGTACTTTTTACTTTTGCGGTTTATTGCAGACGAAAAAGAAAATAGTAATATAATTTAATCATGTGAGCACCATTTGTTAGAAATAGATGGTGCTCATTTAATACTTTAGCTATTTTATAATCCCGGTTAGTACGAAATGTGTCTATTCGTTTCGTCTATGTTCAAGTCCTGTCCGAAAAAGAGGGGCAATGACTGATATGAGTCATAGCTCCCTCTAATATTGGCAAAAAGAAAAAGGTGGCTGACAACCACCTTTTTCCAATACATACAAATATTAAGCCTGCTCGATAGTACCAACAGGGCACTGACCTGCGCAAGAACCGCAGTCGATGCACTTATCTGCATCAATTTCGAATTTGCCATCTCCCATGCTGATTGCTCCAACAGGGCACTGTGCTTCACAAGCACCACAAGCTACACATGCGTCACCAATTACGAATGCCATAATATAAATCCTCCTTAAATATATGTGATTGATTAAAAATTATCAATAGATATATCTATTGTAATATAAATATAGCTCGATTACAAGTATTTCATGATAATTTTTTATAAATATTTGTTACTTACTTGTAACAGTTCAGACAGCCGGCACCGCGCAGTCAAAATCGCACTTCAGTGCGATTTTGCAAGACTTACTTCTGATTTTCAGCGCGCCTCTTCCTGATACCATCCAGGATGACTTCTTTCTTCTCAAGAAGCTTGCCTTTATCCATGGCGGGAACACCTTTCAGCTTGTAGGGAATCCCCAGTTTCTCATACTTGGCTTCACCCATGGTATGATAGGGCAGTACATCCAGCGCTTTCAGATTGCTGAATTGTCCGATGAAGTAGCCCAGTTCGAATAAATACTTGTCATCGTCGGTAATTCCCGGAACCACCACATGGCGAATCCACATAGGAATCTGCTTCTCATTCAGATAAGCAGCAAACTGCAGAATACGTTCGTTAGGCTGGGCGGTAAGATCCTTGTGCTTTTCAGGATCGATATGCTTGATGTCAAGCATAACCAGATCGGTAAGTTCCATCAGGTGGTCCATTTTAGCCATCTGTACTGCATTGTTCGGATTAAAAGCAATTCCGGAGCTGTCGATACAGGTGTGGATGTCCTTTTCCTTGGCCAGAGTGAAAAGGTCTATCAGAAAATCGAGCTGCATCAGAGGTTCCCCGCCGGTTACGGTGATGCCGCCGCCGTGGTAGAAGCTGCTGTTACGCTCGTATTGTTCGATGATATAAGACGGTTCCATTAAAGTTCCGCCATTCATTTCCCAGGTGTCAGGATTATGACAATAAGCACAACGCATTGGGCAGCCCTGTACAAAGACTACAAAGCGTGTTCCGGGGCCGTCAACGGTGCCAAAGCTTTCAAGTGAATGAATTCTTCCCTGCATAAGTGGTAGGTTCCTTTCTGATTGCATCAATGTGTACCGATGAGAGTAAACTGATGCTGTTTTGCCTAAAACACCCGGGGAGGAATTCTCCCCGGGTGTTTATCATCATGTACGTTCGTTTGATTTTTATACGGTTATGCCGTAAATTATCAAAACGGAGAAACTATTAGATAGCCTCGTGGAAGGTACGGGAAATAACGTCAGCCTGCTGTTCAGGTGTCAGCTTGATGAAGTTTACAGCGTATCCGGATACACGGATGGTCAGCTGAGGATAGTTCTCAGGATGCTTCTGAGCATCTAATAAGGTATCTCTGTTCAGAACGTTAACGTTAAGGTGATGGCCGCCTTTTGTTGCATAACCATCTAATAAGTTTACAAGGTTGTCAACCTGTGCTGTACTTGCCATGATAGATTCCTCCTGTTTTAATCATATATTACTATCGGAAAATCTTTGTCCGATGATGTCAGGAGAACTTCAGGAGTTCTCCTGACGGTTGTTTACTTATTTGTAATCATCTAAACCTTCGTGAAGGGTTGGTACACTGCAGGCTAACGGTGTTCTGGAACAATCCGTACAGCCCATTGTCTGAACGTTCTTGGATTGTTTCCCTGTTTCCTCGCAGTTCACGTTAACGTGTCCTACGCCATTTGCCATGCCGGAATCCAACATCTTTACAAGGTCATCAATCGCCATTTTTTCGTCCATTGCGAATCCTTCTTTCTTAAGCTTTAGATTACTTGTTCAGATCTAACTCGATATCAAGCGATATCGTGACCAAGTTGGATTACTTGTTCAGATCTAACTCGATATCGCCGGCGAATACCTGATCTTCTTTACCAAGAGCGCCGGGGATGATGGTGAAGGTATTGGAGATACCATCCTGTGCATCATTGAAAGGCAGCTTGGATACGGAAGACAGAGATGCTACTGCCCCATGAGTATCACGTCCGTGCATAGGGTTAGCACCGGGAGCGAAAGGCTGTCCCTTCTTACGTCCGTCAGGGGTATTACCGGTAGCCTTACCATAGGTAACGTTAGAGGTAATGGTCAGGATGGAGGTAGTAGGAACACCGTTTCTGTAGGTATGATGTCTTCTGATAGCGGTCATGAACTTATGAACGATATCCTGTGCAATGGAGTCTACACGGTCATCATCATTACCGTATTTAGGGAAGTCGCCGGTGGTCTTGAAGTCAACGATAATGCCGTCTTCGTCACGAACAACTTCAACCTTAGCGTACTTGATAGCGGACAGGGAGTCAGCTACGATAGACAGACCTGCAACACCTGTTGCGAAGTATCTCTTAACGTCTCTGTCATGAAGAGCCATCTCTGCTCTCTCGTAGCAGTACTTGTCGTGCATGTAGTGGATGATGTTCAGGGTGTTAACGTAAACGTCAGCCTGCCATTCGATCATGTCGATGAACTTATCCATTACATCATCGTAATCCAGAACATCGCCTACAACAGGACGATATTTAGGACCAACCTGTTTCTTGGTAACTTCGTCAACACCACCGTTCAAAGCGTACAGCAGACACTTAGCCAGGTTAGCACGAGCACCGAAGAACTGCATTTCTTTACCGATAACCATGGAAGATACGCAGCAAGCGATACCGTAGTCATCACCGTGGGTAACTCTCATCAGGTCGTCGTTCTCATACTGGATAGAAGAAGTCTGGATAGACATCTTAGCACAGTATCTCTTCCAGTTCTCAGGAAGTCTGGTGGACCACAGAACTGTCAGGTTGGGCTCAGGAGAAGGTCCTAAGTTGGTCAGGGTGTGCAGATAACGGAAGCTCATCTTGGTAACCAGAGGACGACCGTCAACGCCAACACCACCCAGAGATTCGGTTACCCATACAGGGTCACCGGCGAAGATCTGGTTGTACTCAGGAGTACGAGCGAATTTGATCAGACGCAGCTTCATAATGAAGTGGTCTACGAATTCCTGGATCTGCTCTTCGGTGAAGGTACCGTTAGCAAGGTCTCTCTCAGCATAGATGTCAAGGAAGGTAGAAGTACGTCCAAGGGACATAGCAGCACCGTTCTGCTCCTTAACTGCGCACAGATATCCGAAGTATACTGCCTGGATAGCTTCCTTTACGTTGGTAGCAGGCTGAGAAATATCACAGCCGTAAGAAGCAGCCATTTCCTTCATCATCTTCAGAGCAACGATCTGCTCGGAGATCTCTTCACGCAGACGAATAACGTCATCAGTCATAACACGGCCGGTGGAATCCTTCTGAGCCTGCTTGTCCTCGATCAGTCTGTCGATACCGTACAGAGCCACACGTCTGTAGTCGCCGATGATACGTCCACGTCCGTAAGCATCAGGAAGACCTGTGATGATGTGGGAAGAACGGCAAGCTCTCATCTCTGCATTGTAAGCATCGAAACAACCTGGGTTGTGTGTCTTTCTGTGAGTAGAGAAGAATTCGCTGATCTCGGGATCAACTTCGTAGCCGTTGTCAGCGCAAGCTTCCTCTGCCATACGGATACCGCCGTAAGG
>JAZQAT010000030.1:0-54582 GCA_045545375.1 Acetatifactor sp. | reverse complement strand
TCTGAGTCTCAGCAATCTGTTCAGCAAGGGCTTCGCCGGTAGCCTGACTCACTTCTCTCTCCAGTTCACTAATATAATCAGCCAGCTGCAGATTATTGCGAAGCAGTTCATTGTATTCTGTATTCGTCTTATTCGTTAGTTCTACTACATCATCCTGCAGACTTACGGTCTTAACATATTCCAGAACTTCTTCTGCTGTCTCCCCTTCATTCAGGTACAGGTTGCCATTCTCATCTGTGCACACATAAAAAGTCATGAGCCCCGGAATCTGCTGTTCATAACCATAAAAAGTAACATAAGTATATACATACGCAATATAGGAATTCTCCACCGGTCCTTCCTTGGTATATATCTCTATAGTCGGATAGCTTTCAATGTACTTACTCAATTCCTGAATACGGATCATTTCCGTATCTTCCACATAATTACTGATGGTCTGTATCGTAGCCACATCTCCATTGGCCAACGCGTTATAATAGGTAGCCATCAGCGTATATAAACCTTCAATTTCCTTATTATCAAGAGGTACTTCCTTGTCCTCCTGAGCCAAAACCACTTCTTCTACGGTGCTTTCCACTGTCTCCTCAGGCCGAGATTCCTGCATCTGCTCTTCCACATGTCCCGCACCCAGAGCAAACGCAACCGTTACCGCCACTGCAGCAACTACAATGATCGGAAATGCAACTTTACTATGCCTGACAACTGCATCCCGTAGAAATCGCATTTTATCTTTCCACATAAATATACCCTTCTCCAATTCATTTCACAATTAACATAAGTCCAAAAACAGATAAAAAAACAGGTGATGTAAAATGCATCCGACAGGAATCGAACCTGCATTAAAGGCGTCGGAGGCCTCCGTTCTATCCATTAGACTACGGATGCAAAGTTAGCTGTCAAGCTGACCAGCCGCCCACAAATGTTACAGAATTATTACATCACCCTGACTATAATAACATAAAAGTTCACTTCTGTCTACAAAAATTTTTAAAACATACGATTTTCTTTTCCCGCTTCTCCGGCATGCTATATTTTAATCTTCAGAAGTACAGTATTCCCTGAATCTTTCAATATCCTGTCTGTAACATTCCACCTGCATATAAATACCGTCTTCCCGGTATTCCTGAATAAGTACTTTCGCATTATCGCAAAAGTAAGAAGCGATACTTCCCTTCTGATACGGAATCAGGAATTCACCTGTCACATGCCCGGCATAGACTTTATCCTGAATCATCTTAGCCAATTCTTCTATTCCAATTCCATTTACAGCAGACATATAAATTTGCTGCTCTCTGACTTTAGGCAGCTGTTCTACACCAGCCAGGTCTGCTTTGTTATAAACATAAATCATGGGAATATCGCCGGCTTCCAATTCCTTCAGAGTCTGCGCTGTGACTTCCATCTGCTGTTTATAATGGCTGTCAGAAAAATCCACCACCTGCACCAGAAGATCTGCATACTTCACCTCTTCCAGTGTAGACTGAAAGGCCTTAACCAGTCCATGGGGCAGCTTATGAATGAATCCTACTGTATCTGCCAGGAAGAACGGCTTATTGTCTCCTGACTCAATTGTCCGGATCGCTGTTTCCAGCGTGGCAAACAACATATCTTTTTCCAGCACCTTCTTAGCAGGATTATCACCGTAACGCTCTACCATCTGATTCATGATCGTCGACTTTCCTGCGTTGGTGTAACCCACCAGTGCCACCTGTGGTGTACGGGATCCGGCTCGCTTTTTACGTTGCGTGATGCGTTCCTTTGCAATATCCTCCAGTTCTTTCCTGAGTTCTGCTATTCTATGCTCAATCTTACGTCTATCCAGTTCCAGCTTCTTCTCACCGGCACCTTTATTGCTCATGCTGCCGCTGCCACCGCCCTGACGGCTCAGAGAATCCCTCATTCCTACCAGTCTGGGCAGCAAGTACTGCAGCCTGGCCGTCTCCACCTGAAGCTTAGCTTCTCTTGTCTGAGCCCTTGTAGCAAAAATATCAAGAATCAGATTTGTCCTATCTAAAATAGGCAATTCCAGTTCATCTCCCAGATTCCTGATTTGTGACGGCGACAATGCATTATCAAAGCATATGATATCTGCTTCCACATTGTGAGCAAATTCCTTTACTTCTTTTACCTTACCGCTGCCTATATACAATGCCTTATGAACCGCCTCCATGCGCTGGGTAATGATCCCTGCCACCTGCATATCACATGCTTCGGCAAGGCTCCCCAGTTCTTCCATAGAGCGGTCAAAATCCTCTTCCTCTCCGGTATCTACTCCTACCAGCAGAACCCTTTGCTTACTATTTTCTTCTTCCCTCATAAAATATTCCCTTATCCTCTTAAGATTCCTGCACGGCTTCCAGTTCAAACCAGAACATGACTCCATTGGTAAAATTCTGAACCCCATACTGTTGATTCATAGATTCCATGATTGCTTTTACAATAGAAAGCCCTACACCGCTGCCGCCATATTCCCTTGTTCTTGCCTTGTCCACCTTAAAAAACTTTTCCCAAAGATGAGGCAAAGATTCCTCCGGAATCGGTGTACCGGTATTGAAAACCGTAACTCTGATTTTACCATTCTGCTGCAATATACGTACATCAATGATCTTTCTGCCGCTTTCCGAAAGTCCGGCCAGACAATGATTCACTGCATTGGTAAAATAGTTCATAAATACTTCTTCCGTCTTGAATTCATCCCCCCACACAAATATCCTGGGGTAATCTTCCATTCTCACATCTATATCATGCTGCTTTGTCATTATCTGTGCCGACTGGATATAATTACGGATCAAAGTCACAATGTCAAACCGTTCCATTGCAACCGTGTCATTGCCGAATTCCAGCTGATTCAGTGTCATCAGTTTCTTCACCATCTGATTCATTTTAGCAGCCTCATCAACAATTACCTCGCAGTAAAACTGCATACTCTCCGGATCGTCTGTGATTCCTTCCTGTAATCCTTCCGCATAGCCCTGAATCAATGCGATTGGTGTCTTCAGTTCGTGAGACACGTTAGCCAGGAATTCCTTCCTCATTTCATCTATCTTTTCTTTTTTCTCAATATCCTTCTGTAATTCATTATTAGCAGTCTTCAACTCAGAAATCGTCCGCTCAAGTGATTCCGACAGCTTGTTCATATTTTCACCTAAAAGAGCGATTTCATTCTCAGAATACCCTTGATACTTTGCCTCAAAATCAAGGTTCGCAATACTTTCAGAAATGGATGCAAGCTCCAATATCGGCTCCGTTATTTTCCTTGTAACAAACCAGATAAGGATACCACCCACCATCACCATAATACTACCTACGTATGCCAGAAATCTGTTGGCAAGCGCCACACTGGCACGGATACTTTCTACAGGCGTACAGATCAGATAGGAATTGCCATTGTTCATGGTTCCGAAACGTCCCAGATATTCATTGGAAGACTTATCATAAAATGTATCAATCCTATCTGCTTCGACCCCGGGATAGCCTCCGATTCGGTATCTTACGACCGACAGCAGGAATTCATCACCGCCATTAGGCGAAGTATACACAGGTTCACTGTTCAGATTGATCACCACTGCCAGGATATTATCCTGAAAACAGGTTCTGGTCAGATCTTTCAGCGCATCCATCTCTACTTTATCACTCATGCCGGTAGCGCGGTTTATTTTCTCATATGCTGCATTGATTTTTTCTTCTTTACTGTACACGTAGTACCTCTCCAGAAAAATGGTATTAATCATCCAGCAGAGCATCAATGTGCCTGCCAAAAGTCCTATAAAAATCAATGCAAACTGTTTTCTGATAGAATGCTTCATGGCTACTCGTCTCCCAGCTTGTATCCCATACCCCATATGGTCTTAATCAGCTCGCCTTTGGTTCCCAGCTTACTGCGCAGCTTCTTGACATGAGTATCTATGGTACGTGCATCTCCAAAATAATCATAGTTCCATACGTTGTTCAGAATTTTTTCCCTGGAAAGCGCAATTCCCTTATTTTCAATAAAATAAGTCAGGAGTTCAAATTCTTTATAGCTAAGTTCAACCTGTTCTCCGTCAATCAATACCTGATGTGCCGCCTTATCCACAACAATACCACAGTAAGAAAGCTTCTCGCTTTGTTCTCTCAGATTGGTACGCCGTAAGATTGCCTCTATCCTCGCAACCAGAATCTTGGGGCTGAAAGGTTTGGAAATATACTCGTCCACTCCCAGTTCAAAGCCCTGCAGTTCATCCCTCTCATCACCTCTTGCAGTCAACATGATAATCGGCACTTTGGAATATTCCCTTACCTCCCGGCAAACCTGCCAACCATCCATTTTGGGCATCATCACATCCAGAACGATCAAGGCGATATCTTTCTCTTTGAAAAAAATATCCACAGCCCGTTCTCCGTCTTCTGCTTCTATCACATCAAAGTTATTTTTCACGAGGAAATCTCTGACCAGCTTACGCATCCTGCTCTCATCATCTACTACTAAAATTTTCAATCTGTCCATAATCACTCCTCCATGGCTGCAACAAATTTACTCATGTATAGTATATTACCAAAATGTGATGAATCTGTGAAGCTTTCTACAACAAAATAGAAACAACAGATAAGCCAATAAAAATCAGAATTCTTTGAAGTGTTCCTGCACTTTCTTTCGAATACGATGCATCTTAACCTTGAAGGCCCCTTCACTCATGTTTTCCTGTTGAGCCATTATCTTTGCTGAATTCTTCTCTATAAAATACTTAGTGAAAAGCTTCTTTTCCTCAGCGTTAAGGGATTCATCAATCATCATTTGCAGTTCCAGTACATTGTACTCACTTTCTACATAAGGCTCTTCCTGACAATCATCATAGCCGATTTCCTTTGAAGAGCACTTTTTTAACTGGGACCAGGCTTTCCTTCTCGCCGTCTCCATCAGCCACCCGGTCTGATTAGGGTGGGACAACAGAATATCTATTTTTCTCCATGCTTCGAAGAAAGTGCTTTGTGTGATATCTTCGACAGCCATGGCATCTTTCCGTGCCTGGGTTCTGTACACGAAGTTAAACACCCTTGTATAGTTCTCCCGATAAAATTTAACGAAAAAATCCACTTTTTCTTTCATTTGTGAATTATTATCATCCATCTGCTGTTCCATCTCTGTTTTCCCCTTCTTTCGTACAAAAGCCCCTTTTCGTCTTCCCCAAGTTTTATTATAATGGGCTTATGGTATCTTTATCCATAAATTTATACTATCTCAAATCAAGGGAAAAAGCAATCATTTTTGCTAAAAAGAAAGCCTGCATCATGCCAACTGCTTTGGGATGCAAGCTTTTACTCTTCACACATTGAATTGTTTCTGTACTTTCTTTCTGATACGGTGCATTTTCACTTTAAACGCACCCTCAGACATATTTTCTCTCTGAGCCATCAGCTTTATAGGATTCTTTTCCACAAAGTATCTTGTAAAAAGCTCCCTTTCCTCTATGCTGAGTGCCTCGTCAATTATCATTTCCAATTCTAACGTATTATATCGGCTCTCAGTCGTAAACGGCTCTTCCAGACAATCATCATAACCGATTTCCGTCGTAGATTTCTTCTTCCTTTGAGACCAGTACTTCATTTTCGCTGTCTCCATCAGCCATCCATTCTGATTCGGATGGGTCAACAAAATATCCAACTTGTTCCACGCCTCACAAAAAGTACTCTGGACGATGTCTTCTGCAAGTTTCGTATCTTTCCGCAGCTGCGACCTACATATAAAATTATAGACTCTTGTATAATTCTCTTTATAGAGCGTATTGAAGAAGTCCACCCTTGCTTCTTCATCATAATCCTGTTGATTCATTTCAACTTCACCTTTTCTTTTGTAAAAAGCCTATTCAAGTGTCCCCTAAATTCTGTAGTGTAGGCTTGTTGGATTGTTGGTACGGGGAGGAGCCGTAAATGTACAACTCTCTCTGTCTTCATAATTAATAAATAAACTTAAATTCTGTAGATGTATGCTCTAATTCTCTGTATTCGTCACCATTTGCATAATGGACGCAGTAAATTCTATATGTATTTCCGTATATAGCATCCGGATATGTGAAATGGACTCCCATACCATATGTGTTAGTAGCTTCTCCTGAAGTAGCAGTTGCAACAGTTACCCATTTACTTCCACTCTTCATTTGCACTTCAATATCTTTTACTCCAACAACTGAACACAATTGATTTGTCGTAGAATATATTGTTATATCCAAGCCACTTGAAGTAAGACCAACATCAATAGCAGTATTTGAAAAGGTTGTAGAACGTGCATTCTGTCGTATTTCTTCGCACATAAACACAGAAGAATCCAAAATCATTACACGATCCCCCATCGTTTCTGCTGCAAAAACTTCCGTTGAAACAGAACTAAATAAAATAACCAAGCTCATTAATACAGTTAATACTTTTTTCATCTTTCGTCTCCTTTTGAAGTTTATATTATATATGTTTCTATAAACACCAAAAAGTTACAATTATTATAAAAATTCTTTAATACAACTATCTGCAATAGGTTTTATATCTTCTATATCTTGATTGGAATGTATAAAATAAATTGCATTTTCTATGCTAAAAGACGCCATATACTCTGTATAATCATTATTAATCTTTCTCAAATATGTTACATCTACACCATAAATTGTTTGTGTATCTACATGTTCAAAAGAGTCATAAGTTTGGCTTGTAACGGTAGGTATGCCACCAAAATCTTTTTTAATAAACTTGATAAATTTCGTTTCGTCCAACAAAAGCACACATTCGACCGTTACAGCCTTAGAATCATTATATATGCGTATATCCTTTAACTCACAATCTGTCGGCAACTCCTTTGGTATCCACACATATTTCAAATATTTTATTGGGACATCGTCAAAAGACTCACAATATAATTGTTCTGTCGAGTTAATCTCTCGATTCGGAACCGTTATGGCTACAATATCGTTTTCTTCCTCAATTGACCAATGAAAAAACCCTTCCTTCTGTGCAAACACCACCAACGTCCCACCAAAGACAATAGCCACCAGCAACATAGCCACAAACGACACTCTTGCAAAAACATTTCCATAAATAAACCTTTTCAGCTTTAATTTAGCTCTCGTTGCAAAGTTGTCATACGGCGGCTTTTCGTCATCATTTCTATCACGAAAAACATAAAAAGTCCAAAATCTATCATTTGCCTTTTGCGGAGTAAAAAATTCTCCCTCCCTTTTTTCCAGGGGATCCATAGCCTCCAATAAATCCACAATAGCCGTTGCTTCTTTGCTGTCAAATTCATCTTCATCAGCCTCATTCATTAGCCATTGCAAACGTTTTTCCAAGGCTCTTATCATTTGTTTCTCGCTCATAGCACGCCCAAATCTCATTCTTTCTTTTCCCCTTTAACTACTCTTAACTTTTAAAAAACAGAATTATCTTTTTTGCTGTTCAAACCTGAATTTCTTTTTTGTTTTTCCGGACTTTGTCATACTTCGCACTTCATCCCTTGTTGCTACAAGCAGCCATGCATTCGGGTTCGGGTGTGCATAAACTGTTTCGATATTCTCATTAGCCTTGCGGAAAACCTTTTGAACCACAGCCTCAGCAGCTGCCATATCCTTTTCTTCTAAGACGTGATACACAAAACATAGTAAAAAATCATACTTTTCTTTCTGTAACTTGTCCATGAAGAGAGCCATCTCGTCTTTTGTCCCCTTGTTCAATAAAAATTCCCTCCCTTACGGTAAAATATGGTGATTAGCTACCATATGTATATATTACTTTTAGAAAATGTTATTGTCAATAACAAAAAATGTGTTGACATTACGGAAGTTTTGTTCTATGATGTATATCACGGATGAACCAGAGAAATAATAGTTCCTATCCGGGCTAGTAAAGGTTTCGACAGGGGTCTTGCAGCTGGAGAAGCTATCCGTTGCGACACGTTAATCGCAAAATTAAAAATAAACGCTGAAGATAATTTAGCATACGCTGCCTAATGGCAGCTGTCCGCTCTAGGGCACTCACACCTTAGAATCCGGGCATCGACTATGTGAGAAACGACATACATTAAGCTTTGCGTGTATGGGCGTATCATGAAGCTACTGAATGTGCCAGGGTGTTCGTTTCCTGATACAGGAGGGAATGGGTCTTGACCACGATAACGGACTATGATAGTAGAAGTACAGGGAATGGGCTTTTGGACACGGGTTCGACTCCCGTCTAGTCCATCAAAAAACACCGCAATGACGCGGTGTTTTTTGTTTGCATATTGCATTTTGTGTTCCCCTGCTTCTCTTGGCAAGGTACCACTAACCGATTATAAACTGAGCTTCAAATTCGTTCTCTATCTGTTTGGAAGAGAAATCAATCAAATAGACCTTCTCCTCTTCCTGCAAGTGATTCACATGAATCTCCTCTGAAACACTCACCGCCCATGCTGACGCATCGAACAGGACTTTGACTTCTTCCAGTTGTATGCATCCTTGTGTCACTTCGGGCTTAACCTGTGTCACAAGCCGCTCTTTCACCTCACAGCTTTCTGCAAAAGTAAAAGTATCTTTCAGCAGAACGCTATTATCGCTAAATGAAAATTCACGTATAATACCGGATACACGATTCTTCGGATATGCTTCCGTGATATCTATCGTCAGCTTTTCACCATCAAATTCCGTCTTTGCCGAGTATTCTATTCCTTTGGACTGTTCGTGTCCGTCTACGATAGGAACGCTGTGACCGGCTACATAAGATAAAATTACCTAAATCATTATGGGGTTCTCCGTTGCTTCCGCCTTTTGCTGCAAAACCATATGCTGCACACTTTTTTACAAACCATTGCGATTCTTTCATGTAATATACTGCATCCTGCGACAAAGCGTGAAAATCCATCTTGGGGTCGAACCACACAATACTGTTTATATGTAAATTCCACCGTCCGCAATGGTCATGCGTAACATAATATTCCCTGGGTATTACAGAGATCAGATCGCCGTAATGATTTTTTAGTATACTCATGGTACCAAGCCCCACTTCACCTTGTCTGGGACCGTCTGCAAAACTTATGGCAGCACCCTGATCC
This sequence comes from Acetatifactor sp., assembly GCA_045545375.1. Classification (GTDB taxonomy): domain Bacteria; phylum Bacillota; class Clostridia; order Lachnospirales; family Lachnospiraceae; genus Acetatifactor. Next base: position 45,536 of record JAZQAT010000030.1, on the reverse strand, counting down.
AGGAATGCAATCGTAGGGAACTGAGCAATCTTCTTTACATGGTCATCTTCAAACAGATTTATTTTTCCATCCTTCTTTTGTTTACTCCAGTACAATCTCTCCAAAGCTTTCCGGTCTATGGAAATCCGGCTTCGGTGTCCCCGGATGCTTCCACACACCGAAGTGGGGATATTCTGTCTTCTCACCGCATTTATAGAAATTAGCGCGAATCGCCATTCCCTCTTCAAAGTGATAACCCGGAATATACTTTTCTATCAGGGAAAAAGGCACTATGTACGATATCTCCCAACTGTCCTGATGGATGACAGCTTTAATTCCCAGAGATTCCACCTCTTCGAGTGTAAGTTCCTGAAACTCATAACGATCCTTTCTGAAGGAAACATACATAACAATGCTTACAGATTCTTTACTTTGAATTCCTTCTCCATCTCTCTGCGTTGGTCTTTCTTTGCAATATCAGCTCTCTTGTCGTAGAGCTTCTTGCCTCGGGCAAGTCCGATTTCCACTTTGGCTCTGCCATCCTTAAAGTAGACCTGCAGTGGGACCAGAGTGTATCCTTTTTCTGCCACTTTACCGGCCAGCTTATTGATCTCATATTTATGCATGAGAAGTTTCTTTATGCGCAGGGGATCCTTGTTGAAAATATTTCCTTTCTCATAGGGGCTGACATGCATGCCATAAACGAAGACTTCTCCGTTCTCGATACGAATGAAGGCTTCCTTAATGCTGCACTTGCCCATACGCAGGCTCTTTACCTCCGTTCCGTGAAGGGCGATTCCTGCTTCATAGCTTTCATCGATAAAGAAATCATGATAAGCCTTTTTGTTATTGGCTACCAGTTTCTGCGTTTCTTTTTTTGCCATATTTACCACCTTTCCGAAGCTGCCGGGGCTTCGTCGAATTCCTGTATCCGTTTATTCAGGGATTTCTTCCTCTGTATCTTCTGTCACAAGGTCAAAATCAACTGTTCTGGTCATGCGGTCAGTACCAATGACACGGACTGTAACCGGCATACCAAGCTTATAAGCACGTCCTGTGGCTTCACCTACCATCTCATAGCTGGCTTCTTTGTAATAAAAGTAATCTCCGGGCAATCTGGATACATGCACCAATCCTTCTACCGTATTGGGCAGCTCCACATAGATTCCCCAGGAGGTAATGCCTGATATGACGCCCCTAAATGTCTGACCAATACGTGCTTCCATATACTCAGCTTTCTTCAGCTTTTCGGTCTCACGTTCTGCCTCGTCGGCGCGGCGCTCCGTATCGGAAGAATGTTTGCATACCTGTGGAAGAATGCCACGGTAATGATCGACACGTTCCTCTCTCATTCTTCCTCTCAGCTGCTCCTTTATAATTCTGTGAATCTGGAGATCAGGATACCTTCTGATGGGAGAAGTAAAATGACAGTAATATTGACAAGCCAGGCCAAAGTGTCCCGTGCTCTCCGTACTGTATTTTGCCTGTTTCATGCTTCTTAACGTCAGCCGGCTGATCATCGCTTCCTCAGGAGTACCGGCTATTTTATCAAGCAGCTTCTGAATCTCCTTGGGATGAATCTCCTGGTCGCTGACCTTACTTTTCGCACGACCGATGGACTTCATATAATAGCCAAAGTTATTAATAAAAGTTGATAGCTTCTGAATTCTATCCGCATCGGGAACATCATGGACACGGTATACAAAAGGAAGCTCCATCCAGTAAAAGTGCTGGGCTATAGTCTCGTTGGCAGCCAGCATGAAATCCTCTATGATCATGGTAGCCACATTTCTTTCATATGGCTTGATATCCGTGGGATGACCCTCTTTGTCCAGAACAATCTTAGCCTCCGGGAACTCAAAGTCAATGGAACCTCGCTTTCTTCTCTTACTGCGAAGAGCAGATGCCAGTTCCTCCATAAGGTGAAACATTGGCACCATCTCAGCATACTGAAGATACTCTCCTTCTCTGTGCACGATCGTATCATCTTCCAGAATATTCTTTACCTGTGTATAACTCATCCGCTTATCTACACGAATAACTGATTCGCAAATATCATAATCAATGATTTGGCCATTCAGATCCACTGTCATCAGGCAGCTTAAAGCCAGTCTGTCCACTCCTGCATTCAGGGAGCAGATACCGTTAGACAATGCATGAGGCAGCATGGGAATAACACGGTCCACAAGGTAAACACTGGTGCCGCGTTTCAACGCTTCTCTGTCCAGGGCCGAATTCTCCTGTACATAGTTGGTCACATCTGCAATATGGACTCCAAGATGATAAAGTCCCTTTTCAAAAGATAAACTAATGGCATCGTCCAGATCTTTGGCATCCTCACCATCAATAGTGATCATGGTCACATCCCGCAAATCACGTCTTCCTGCCATATCCGCTTCCGAAACATCATGGGCGACTCTCTCCACCTGATTCATGACTTTCTCACCAAATTCCATAGGAAGTTCATAGCCTCGCACAATGGACATGATATCCACGCCCGGGTCGTTGATATGCCCCAGAATTTCAACCACTTTGCCCTCAGGGCTCTTATAATCAGAACCGTAATCAGTGATCTCTACAACAACTTTATTGCCGGTCACCGCTCCCTTGGAACGTTCCCTGGGCACAAAAATGTCCTGAGGCAGCTTAGAGATGTCAGGTACCACAAATCCATAATTATTCTTGGACTGCTCATAGGTACCTACCACCTGGTTCATGCCTCTGGCCAGAATCTTCACCACCTGTGCTTCTTGGCGCTTTCCGCTGTTCTTGTCCGGTACCTCACTCAAAAGTGATACCTGCACTGTATCCTTGTGAAAAGCTCCATGGACTTTGTCTTCCGGGATAAAAAGATCATCTTCTCTTCCCTCAATCTCCACAAATCCAAAGCCCTTGGCGTGACTGATAAAGGTACCGGTCAGCACCTTGCCGTTGGATTTCATATATTTTCCCTTGCCGGTAATCATGAGCTTGCACTCTTCCAGAAGTTCTTCCAGGATGCTGTGGAACTCCTGACGTTCCTCCTTCGCCACCTGCAGGAACATAGCCAGTTCCTTTTCTTTCATAGGGACATATAACTCATCATTTACAAGGTCACAAATAACTTTTTTTCTCTTCTCTCTGATATCCATTTTCTTTCCTTACTGAACCTCACACAAAAGATACCGTTCGCGGCTAACCGCGTGAACTGTTGTACAAAAAAAGCACCCTATATCACTAGAGTGCTTTTGTTCTTGCTTCTTAAAATACGCTCAGATTCAGTATTGCCGCAAGCACGATAAAACATACAGCCAGAATCTTGGTAATCTTGACCAAAAGGCCTTCCATGGAACGTCCCTTGTTCTTGCCCCAGTAGGTTTCTGCTGCACCACTGATAGCTCCAAGTCCTGCTGATTTTCCCTCTTGCATCAATACCAGCACGGTAAGTGCGATACATACCAATATAAATATAATAGTTAAAACGATTTTAAGCGCTCCCATTTCCACACCTCCTAATGTCAAGCGAATACTATTTTACCACAGTATTCATATAATTTCAACTAATTTTCCAAAATTCTTCAGTTATTAATTACAGTTCATCCAAAAATATCCAAGCCATCAGCACAAACAACGCAAAGATAATCAAGATCACAGGCACAATGACCAGCAATGCTGAAATGATCATTGCCTTCACATCATTCTTTTCCAATCCGCCTTCCGCTTCGATCTCCTCGCGAAGTGTACGTTCGGCTTCCGGATCATATTTTTTTAATTTCTTGAATTTATCGAAAATCATCCATTAATTCTCCGTAGATTTCCCCGAATGCTCAAACAAATAATTTCCATTCTCATCAATCTTCTTATCCAGGAAATGACAAGCAACAAAATGACCGGGATTCACCTCTACATATGGCGGTGGAACTACCTTACACTTATCGCAGGCCATATAGCAGCGTGTGTGGAACTTACATCCTTCCGGCGGACGAATCGGACTGGGAATATTTCCTTCCAGGATAATCCGCTCCTTTTTATCTGCATTGGCATCTGTGGTAGGAATGGAAGACAGCAGGGCCACCGTATATGGATGACGAGGATCTGAGAATACTTCTTCTGCAGTGCCAAGCTCAACCATATTACCCAAATACATAACTCCGATACGGTCAGAAATATAACGTACAACGGACAAATCATGAGAAATAAACAGGTAAGTCAATTTTTCTTTCTCTTTCAGTTCCTCAAGCAAGTTAATTATCTGGGACTGAATCGACACATCCAACGCGGAAACACATTCGTCACACACAATAAACTTAGGCTTAACTGCCAATGCACGGGCAATACAGATACGCTGACGCTGACCGCCGGAGAACTGGTGGGGATAGCGATGCAGCATATAATCCTGCAATCCACACTGCTCCATGATTCCAATAATGTAATCCTTCATCTTAGGATCACCGGCTTTAAAGAATTTATGGGTCGTCAGTCCCTCACCGATAATCTGTCCCACTGTCATACGGGGATTTAACGAGGAATAAGGATCCTGGAAAATAATCTGGATATCCTTACGCAAAAGGCGCATCTCATCATATTTCAGTCTGCTTAAATCAATACCGCTGTCAAGCATTGCCTCGTACTTGCAAAACTCTTCATTATCCGCATATTTGCTCTTTAAATCAGCAACTGCCTTTTCATCATCTCTAAGAACTGCTTTCAGCTGTTCTGTTTCAGGCATAAGCTTCTCTCTTTTTGCCCGAACTGCCTCAGCCTTCTTCAACTCCTTAGTAACCTTGGCTGCAGAATTTTTCACGGAAGGATCTTCCTGCAATTCTTTTGCCACAGCTTCATGAAAAGCAATTTCTCCGTCCAGGTCGCGAATCTGGTCGTTCAGCTTACTGAGCTTTACATTCGTTTTGAACTTCTTCAGCAGCACCTTTGCACCCTCTGTACAGTTATCCAGAGATGCAAAACCACCCATGATCTTTACAACATTCTGGAATGCAGTCTCTGCTTCTGCCTCAAGCAGGTTCTTTGTCTGATGCTGGAAAAAGGTTGCATTCTCGCCTGCATTCTCACATTCTGCCGCCGCTGCTGCTGCTTTTGCCTGCATCTTCTTATAGTTAGCGATCATCTTCGGCGCATTCCGTAATGTTTCCTCTACATAAGAAGGTGCAAATTCTTCGAGCGTACGTCCATAATACAACGTGCTTCCGGCAGTCTGATCATAGAGCTGCAGCAGAGTACGGCCAAGTGTGGATTTACCACAGCCGGACTCTCCTACAAGGCCAAATGTTTCTCCGTTCTTGATATCAATGGTTATATCCTCATTTGCGCGGACATAAAGCTGTTCCTTCTGGAAGATGCTGGTCTTTGCAATGGGAAAATACTTTTTAAGATTCGTGATTGATAACAGCTTTTCTGTGTTCTTCACTGCAGCGCACCTCCTTCTTGGGATAGAAACAACGAACCTTCTGCCCTGGTACTACTTCCAACAGCTCAGGCTCCTGCTCCATACATTTCTGTGTTGCATATTTACATCTCGGCGCAAATTTACATCCCTTCGGCAGTGCCAAAGGATGAGGCACCACACCGGGAATAGGCTCAAGCTTGCCGGTAATATTGTCAATACGAGGAATAGAATTCATCAATCCCTCTGTGTAGGGATGGCTGGTAGGGCAATCGGTAAATATGGTCTTTGCAGAGGTCTGCTCTACCACCTGACCGCAATACATTACCACAACATCATCAGCCATCTCATTGATTACGCCCAAGTCATGAGTAATGAAAATAATTGCTGTTCCATTCTCCCGCTGCAGATCGTTCATCAGACGCAGAATCTGAGCCTGGATAGTTACATCGAGAGCTGTAGTAGGCTCATCTGCAATAAGAATCTTCGGTTTGCAGGCCAGAGCCATAGCAATCATGACACGCTGACGCATACCGCCTGATAACTGATGAGGATACTGCCTAAGCACAGCCTCCGGATTTGGTATCTGGACAGCAGCAAGCATTTCCAGAGCCTTCTTCTCTGCCTCCTTCTTCTTCATCTTCTGATGAATCATGAAAGGCTCACTTAGCTGTCGCTTAATCGTAAATACAGGGTTAAGACTGGTCATAGGCTCCTGGAAAATTACAGAAATTTTATTTCCGCGAATCTCATACATCTCCTGCTGACTTAATTTTGTCAGATCCCGACCTTCAAACAGCACCTCTCCTTCAGCAATATATCCATTTCCATCCAGAAGCTGTAAAATGCTCATGGCAGATACAGACTTTCCGGAACCCGACTCACCTACGATACCTATCGTCTTGCCCGGTTCCAACGCATAGGAAACATCATTAACCGCCTTAACGGTACCTTTTCTAGTTTTGAAATACGTATGAAGGTTTTTTACTTCTAATAAATTCATCTCTACACCTCCACCTATTATTTCTCCTGGCTGCTCTTAGGATCAAGAACATCACGCAGGGTATCACCAATAATGTTAATACTAATTGTAGCAATTGACAGGAAAATCGCTGGGAACACCCACTGCCACCAGTAATTCTGGATGACGATGGAATTGTTCGCACCATAAAGCATATTACCCCAGGTAGGCTGAGGCTGCTGAACACCAAATCCCAGATAGGACAGTGAGGACTCTGTCAGCATACAGGTAGCAAAGTCCAAAGTAACATTAACCAGAATAATGGAAATGACATTCGGCAAAATATGCATAAACGCAATTCGTTTTTCCTTTACACCCATGGATTTGGCTGCAAGCACAAATTCCTTCTCACGTTCTGCCAAAACCTGTGCACGTATCATACGAGCCAATCCGGTCCAACTTAGCAGACCCAGCATGATCATAATAATAAATATTCGGACAGTCTCCCCTATGGGCATCGTACGGATGACATAGGAAAGCATCATTGCAAAGGGCAGGAACGGAATCGAAGAGAAAATTTCCGTGATACGCATCAGCAGCATATCCACCCAGCCACCGAAATATCCTGACAGACATCCAATGATAATCGCAATAATTGTCGATACAATTACTGCCACCGCACCGATGGTCATGGTCATCTTTCCTCCGTGAACGATACGTGTAAGGATATCACGGCCTCTGCTGTCTGTTCCCATAATATGACCTGTAAACCCGGACTTTTCTGTCAGTTCTCCTTCTGCATTTACCAGATAGGTCTGTTTTGCACCGACAAATACATGATCTGTTGTTTCCCCTGCCACATCACACTGGCCGCCGTCGTTGTGTCCCCAGGTATATACCTTTCCGCTTTCACCTACTGCTACAAAGTGTCTGGTACCTGCCGAAATGGATACCATCTTCTCCTCCGTTGTACTAGCAGGGATATCCTTCTCACCATATTCGGCAGCACCGAATACCACAATACTTCCGTCATCCATAATAAAAGCATAGCAGTTGTTGGTAGCTGCAATATCAATAACCGTACGGTCGGTCATATAGGAACGGAGATTCTTGATCTGACCATCCTTGTTGGAATAAGCTGACTGCATATTAAAGGTCAATGTCTGTCCGCCGGTTACTGTACCGTCCTTACGCATGATAATTGCATAATAATTAGAGAAAGCAACCTTCTCAACATCTGTGTTATATTTGTCACTCTTGGTAAATTCCGGCAGACTCAGCATGGCATTGTTATTACCCCACATATACATATGACCGTCTTCCATTACAAGAGCAGTTACCTGATAGCCACAAATCAGTTGCTTCACCTGAGATACATCAATAGTGCCGTTCAACAATTCATCCGGCATCTGGGTATAAGGATCCGATTCCTGCTTCTTAACGCCAAACTGACCGTTACTGCTGTTCCCCCAGCCTACAACCTTGCCGTCTGTGGTAATTGCAATGATATGATCAGAGCCTGCAGATGCATATGCCACCTTACCCGCCTGAATTTCATCAGGGAAATCGGTATAATCTACATTGGTCAGATTATTCTTAGTATTTCCCCAGAGATAAAGAGTATCATCCTGGCTGACGCCTATGGTAAAATCAGAAAAACCGTTAATATTCCTGATATTATCCTCCAGTTCAGAGGGAACCTTCATCAGTGTATTATTAGGTGCCATATTCGCCTGCAGAGGATCTGTGTAATTCAGATCCATGGGGAAGAAGTACGGCCCAATGAATACAAACAAAAACATGGAAACCAGAACGATCAGAGCAACTACTGCAAGCTTGCGGCGGAAAAAAGCCTTGACCGCCATGATAGAGGGACTCTCTATCTTCTCAACAGTAAAACGCTCATCATCTGCAAGCTCCCTGCCTGCACCGAAGAATGCCCGTTTCAGCCAGCGCCAGAGAGTAGCGAAAACGCCTTTTACGGCAGCACTGATTTTATTATTTTTACTCATAATACTGCCCTCCTTACTTATTGACACGGACACGGGGATCTACAAAGCCATAGACCACATCAATCAACAGGTTACCAAACAGAGATAAACTGATATAGAACATCTGTAAAGCCAGAATAATCTCGTTGTCATTTCCCATCAGTGCATCATAATAAATCTTACCCAGACCATTCAGTGCAAAAATATTCTCAATCATCAGGGAACCGCCAAAGATACCCAAGAACCATCCGATCACCAGTGTGATAATCGGAAGTAAGGCATTACGCCATGCATGAGAATAAATAACTACCTTCTCCTTAAGCCCCTTTGCTCTGGCTGTACGGATACAATCCATACTCAGAGCCTCGATCATGGCAGCACGGACGTAACGGGTCATACCACCCAAGGATGCAAATGTCATGACGATCAAGGGCAACGCCATGTGATACATTCTGTCCCAGAACTGTCTCCAGGGAGACCAGTTCAGACTGCCTGCTGTCTGCATACCGGAGACAGGGAACCACCCCAACACAACGGCAAACAGCCAGATGAACACTATGGCAATGATAAACGTCGGCAGACTATATCCTACTATCGTACCTACCTGCACTGCAACATCACGCTTGCTTCCCCTCTTTACGGCACAGAATATACCGAGAGGAATCGTTATGCCCAAAGCCAGAATCGTCGCAAAAATATTCAGAAAGACAGTGTTCTTCATAGGTGCAATCAACACTTCGCTTACCGGTTTGGCAAACTTAGTGGAAGTACCTAAATTTCCCTGAAGCAATCCGTTATAGGTGCCGTTGGAATAAGGATACACACCAAGCCAACGAAGGTATCTCTCCACCTTGGTTCCGTTTGTTCCGTATTGATTCTGCCAATACTCGTATCTTTCCTCATAATTCAAATTACGGTTAGCCGTAATTTCAGCTCGCGCTGATTCTGCAGCTTTATCTACAGGCAGCATATTGTAAATCATAAAGATCAGAAACGAGAGGATAAAAAATACAACGATGATGTAAATTATTCTTTTAAAAATATACTTTGCCATCACAATCCTCCAACTCTATTTATACTGTCAGTGTTCTTACTCACGCTCAAGTAAGCACTGATCCACTTCGAAGGCCCTTCGCAGCAGATCAGTATCTGCTTAAGCCAAAACATTTTTATAATCAGGAAGGGCACTTTTCAATGCCCTTCCCGATTGTCTTCCTATTTCAGTTAAACTCATAAGATAAAACTTAGTAATTCTCCCAGAAGTCAGCTTCATCCATAACGTATGCACGTGAATAATCTGCGTACATATCGGGATCAATGGTAAAGTTCCGGGACATATCGTATATAGCACTGGTAAATCCGGTAGCATAGTTGATTGCACACAGCTTAGCTACGCCGTCCCAGCCATACTCTTCAATCTGAAGCAGTTCACCGTTCAGACCGGTTGTGAAATCACAAGAGGTATAGGTGATATATGCACCGATCTTAGTGGTTGCATTCTCATTTGCCTGCCATGCGGTAATCAGCATATCGGTAACATTGTTGGGCTGTGTTCCGTAGTAGTTGATTGCCAGAGGCATGTAGTACTCACCGTTAATCTTCAGAGTCTTGTAAGCACCGTCAACAGTAGCATACTGAATATTCTGAGGAGACAGTTCGTAACCTTCCAGCTTCTTATAACGAACAGCATCAGTACCAGCAACGAATTCCTGACCCTTGTCATTGTAAATCCAGCCGCCCTCTTCCAGAACTGCAATAGCACTGTCAGAGCTGTAAGCATACTGATTCAGCAGGATTTCATCCTCAACTGCTTTGTATGCGGAATAGCCGGTGTAGTAAGGACCGTGTACAACAGAACCATAACCGCCGGTAAAGGTCTGTGCAAACTCAGGACGGTTGATGGTGTACATCATAGCCTGACGTACAGAGGTAAAGCTTGTAGGACCAAGGTCGCAACGAAGACCGATGAAACCGTAACCTGCACGGTCGTAGTGGGTCTCAGCATATTTATCAGGACTTTCTTTTACAAGAGCCAGAGCTGCGTCAGTCTCTTCTCCACCGGTAATACCGGCCAAAATGTCAACCTGACCACTCTTGAACTGATCCATCTGAGTCTCGGAAACGATCTTTACATAGGTAATGGTATCGATGGAAGCAGTTCCACGAGCATCATCACCGGGATAATTCTCATTTCTGGTCAGAGTTGCAATCAGAGCAGACTCATCATAATTGGATACTACATAAGGACCGGACCAAGGAAGGTCAGAATTCCACTTCAGGTTGGCAACGATAACGTCAGCCATTGCAAAGACATCAACGCCATCCTTTGTGGTCTTCGCATAGAAGCCATCGGACAGACCACAGGCACCATTCTCAGCAACTACGATATCATTCTCACCAAGGTACAGAGCCAGGGGTGTAGGAGTGAATCCTGCGTAGTTAATGGAATAATAGTAGTTAGCATACTCAGGAAGCAGGGTAACAGAGAAGGTATAATCGTCAATCAGCTTGATACCTTCGAAATAAACCTTATCTCCTTCGCCTTCATAAGCTTTGAACTCTTCGTATCCAACGAAGTTCAGGCCGGTGATACCGGTACCGCCAGCTGCAACAGATACTGCAGTGGAGTTAGCCAGTGCATAAGCAATATAGTTCTTTGCAGTGATAGGGCTTCCGTCAGAGAATACCAGGTCATCTTTTACCTTGATGGTGTAAGTAAGAGAACCATCATCATTCTTCACAGCGGTGGGCTCCTCAGCCAGCGCTGTCATATTCCACATCAGGGAACCGTCAAAGCCGGCCTGTACAGTAGAATGACCACTGGTCAGATCTTCGATGTCCAGATCTGCAGATCCGGGATTTGATTTACCCCATGAAGAATTACGGAAAGCACCGGAAAGCTCAGTGGAAGAACCAAGGATAGCGGAATTATCCACACCTTCCTTAACGTTTGCACCTACGATAGCAGATGCAGCACTCCAGTAAGGAGAGGTTATAAAGTTCTCAAGCTTTGCATTGTACAGATCATAGTACTGGTTGGAATAAAGAGGTACCTCCAGAGCCATGTAATTGAATCTCTGGATGAACAGCTTCCACCACTGGTTGTAAACTTCTTCCTCTGTGGTATAGTCACCTGCAGGGGTACAGTTATAAACCATAGCCATGGACAGGAAGTCAAGACCTGCTTCATAAGTCTTTCCTTCATAAGTAATAGTAGCCAAACCGGTATCGGGATCTTCTGTCACCATATCGATGGTAACGTTAGCGCCGATCTGGTCGTAAACAGAAGTGTAGTCGCTGTGCTCTACAGCGTCTGCAACATCAACATCCTCATAAACGGGTTCTACAACTTCCGGTGTAGAAGACTCCACTGCTGAGGAAGTCTGAGCATTACCTGACTCAGAAGACTCTTTTGAATCACTGCTGCCACAAGCTGCCATAGCAACTACCATTACCATAGCAAGCATGAGAGCGAGGATTCTCTTGGAAATCTTTTTCATGATTTTTCCTCCTTTTGATTTAGCACCTTGATTATGATGCTACTTTTCATGAATGGTCTCTATATATAAAGGCGTCATTGCATCTGGTGCAATGTCCTCCTTTATCGGGTAGTAATCTGCTGACTTTCATAGAACTGCATGCTCAATAAAAATTCAGCCAAATCATCAAAATCCGTTCCAAAACAGCGTATTACCGCGTCACCACTTTAATATATTAAACTATTTTTGAACAGACAAAATGAAGTGCATCAGGCACCATTGCCATTGCACTTCGTTACTCCAATTTATTAAATACATTTGTGCGCATATCACGTACAACAAGAATAATTATACATATAAAACGAAATTTGTCAATATCTCTTACGCTTTTTCAACTAACAAATTTTGCCTGAGTTATGCTATAAGGTACTACTTCGGAGGCAAACAGCTTGCCTCCGTCATTTCTCTCCCCTGTTAGATTTTGTGAAATGGCTCCATATACTGCGCAGCGGCTCCCAATTCCTCTTCTATCCGAAGCAGCCTGTTGTATTTTGCCACACGGTCACTGCGACAGGGCGCTCCTGTTTTGATCTGTCCTGCATTCAGTGCAACTGCCAGATCGGCAATTGTAGTGTCTTCAGTCTCTCCTGAGCGGTGTGAAATCACAGCTTTGTATCCATTCTTGTGTGCCATCTCCACAGCATCAATGGCTTCTGAGAGTGTTCCGATCTGATTCACTTTGACTAAGATCGCATTGGCGCAGTTTAATTTGATCCCCGCATCCAGACGTTTCGTATTGGTAACGAAAAGATCATCTCCCACCAGCTGTATCTTATCTCCCAGACGTTCTGTCATCATCTGCCAGCCGTCCCAATCATCTTCTGCCAACCCGTCTTCAATAGATATAATAGGAAATTGTTCGATCAAAGATTCATAATAAGCCACCATTTCTTCCGTGCTGCGAATGATTTCCTCTCCCTTCAAGCTGCTCTCTCCCGGGAAATGATACATGCCGGTTTTTTCCTTATATAGTTCACTGCTGGCAGCATCCATGGCAATCTTGATATCTTTTCCAGGAACATATCCTGCTGCTTCGATGGCTTCGACTATGACAGTCAATACGCTTTCCGCATCCGGCAGATCCGGTGCAAAACCTCCTTCATCTCCCACACCTGTGGAAAGACCTCTGTCCTTTAAGATATTTTTCAGATTATGATAAATCTCTGCACAGATTCTAAGTCCGTCAGCAAAATTTTCCGCCTGCACCGGCATGATCATAAATTCCTGGAAATCCACGGTATTGGCTGCATGCTTTCCTCCGTTTAAAATATTCATCATGGGAACCGGAAGCAGTCTGGGACTGACACCTCCAAGATATCGATACAGTGGTAAGTGCAGAGCTGCTGCTGCTGCCTTGGCTGTTGCCAGAGATACTGCCAGCATGGCATTTGCCCCCAGGTTATTCTTATTTTCGGTACCATCGGTCTCCATCAGGATGCGATCTACCTCTATCTGCTCCAACGCATTACGGCCACAAAGAACACTGGCTATCTTCTCATTGATATTTTTTACTGCGTTCTGCACACCCAGCCCAAAATACCTGGTTTCTCCATCGCGAAGCTCCACAGCCTCAAAGCGCCCAGTGCTTGCTCCGGACGGTACTGCTGCCAGACCTGTATGCAAGTTTCCGTTTTGCCTGTTTCTTACTGTTACCTCTGCCTCTACTGTTGGATTTCCCCTGGAGTCTAAGATTTCTCTTCCATGTACTTTTTCAATTTCCAGATATTTCATATATTTTTACCTGCCTTTCCGTGGCGCTTTTCGCCACTTCCATATTTATACAAATAAAAGTATCCCCGAGGCATGCCTGTTTATGCATATTCCGGGGATTTTATCACTTTTCTCCAAGCTGACAGTTCTTAATATTCCCCATGCTCATAAGCTTTACGTAATAGTTTTACCGCTTCTTCCCTTGAAATCCGCTGAATCGGCAAAGCGCCGAAAGAATTCTTTTCAACTGTAATCCCTGTTTTTCCCAATGTTACGTTTGTCATGTATACCCTCCCAACCCAGCCTCATGGCCAACGGTCTGTTATTGTAATAAAGAAGCCGGCCTGCATTACACAGCCCGGCCTCTATAATTTTCATTTTACTTCTGAATCAGAAGTGACTTACCGGTCATCTCGGCAGGCTGTTCCTTACCCATGATCTGAATCAAAGTAGGAACGATATCTGCCAGACATCCGCCCTCTCTTAAAGTATAAGCAGGATCATAATTTACCAGGATGAAAGGCACCTGATTGGTGGTATGAGCGGTGAAAGGCTCGCCGGTCTCATAGTCTACCAGCTGCTCTGCATTACCATGGTCAGCACAGATGAACATGGCGCCGCCCACCTCCTTGATGGCTTCTACAGCCTTACCTACGCATTCATCAACTGCTTCTACTGCTTTCACAGCTGCATTTTCCACACCTGTATGGCCTACCATGTCGGGATTTGCAAAGTTGATGATGATCACATCATATTTATCGCTGCGGATAGCTTCGGTCAGCTTGTCGCAGACTTCGTAAGCACTCATTTCCGGCTTGAGGTCATAGGTAGCGACCTTAGGAGAATTTACCAGAATTCTATCCTCGCCTTCGTTGGGCTGCTCCACACCGCCGTTAAAGAAGAAAGTAACGTGTGCATACTTCTCGGTCTCGGCGATTCTTGCCTGGGTCATGTTGTTGGATGCCAGCCATTCACCAAAGGTATTGGTTACAGATACTTTATGGAATGCTACCAGCTTGTTAGGGATGGTAGGATCATAATCGGAGAAGCATACATAAGTGATATCCTTGCGTGCACCTCTGTCAAAGCCCTTGAAATCATCATCACAGAAAGCTCTGGTAATCTCACGAGCTCTGTCGGGACGGAAGTTGAAGAAGATCACGCTGTCGCCGTCCTGAACGGTAGCTACAGGCTTGCCGCCTTCTACTGCTACGGTAGGCTTTACGAATTCATCGGTCTCGCCCTTATCATAAGAAGCCTGAATGCCGCAGATTCCACAGGGAGCAGTCAATCCTTCGCCCTTGGTCATAGCATCATAAGCCAGTTTTACACGATCATAATTGTTATCTCTGTCCATAGCGTAATAACGTCCCATTACGGAAGCAATCTTACCTACGCCGATTTTCTCCATCTCGGCTGCCAGTGCTTCAGCAAACTCCTTACCGCTTGCGGGAGGAGTGTCACGTCCGTCTAAGAAGCAATGTACATATACTTTCTCCAGACCATTTCTCTTAGCCAGCTCCAGCAGACCATACAGGTGGGTATTGTGGCTGTGTACGCCACCGTCAGACAAAAGGCCCATCATGTGAAGTGCGCTATTGTTCTTCTTACAGTTCTCTACTGCAGCAAGCAGTGCAGGATTCTCAAAGAAGGTACCGTCCTGAATCTCCTTGGTGATTCTGGTCAGTTCCTGATATACGATACGTCCTGCACCCATGTTCAGATGCCCAACTTCGGAGTTACCCATCTGTCCCTCGGGAAGTCCTACTGCCATTCCGCTGGCATTACCTTTTACAAAAGGATATTCTGCCATCAATTTATCCATTACAGGGGTCTTAGCTTCTGCTACTGCATTGCCCTCGACCTTCTCATTCAATCCATAGCCGTCTAAAATCATTAATACTACTGGTTTCTTGCTCATATTTCCTCCATTTCCGGTGCGTTTCTCCTGCAGCTGCCGACAGTAAAACGCCGTCTGCACATTTTCCGCACGTTCTTATCTTCCTATTACGTGGAAATTATACACTTTATTTTTCACCCGCGCAATAGAAAAGCTGATGAAAAATGAATTTAGGTATTGTTTTTTTTCGGAAAGAGACATAAAATAATGAGAATATCTATAACAGGCGAGGTTACTTTGTATCCTGCGCACTGTTGAAAAGAGGCTTTATGATTACATTACTTACAAAATTATTTATCAAAGATTATGAAAATACTTCATTACCAAAGGTACGTCAGGCCTACGGTGTCCTGTGCGGAGCAGCAGGAATCGGATTCAATCTGCTATTATTTGCCGGGAAATTTCTGGCCGGAATGCTGAGCAATTCTATCGCCATCACCGCCGATGCTTTTAACAACCTGTCCGATGCCGGTTCCTCTATCATTACCTTGGTGGGTTTTAAAATGGCAGGGCAAAAGCCTGATCCTGACCATCCTTTCGGTCACGGACGCATTGAATACATATCCGGCTTGATGGTTTCCTTTATCATCCTGCTGATGGCTTTCGAGTTGATAAAGTCTTCTGTGGACAAAATACTGCATCCGGAAGAACTTAGCTTTTCACCTGTCGTGCTTGGCATTCTGATTGCTTCCATCGCAGTCAAGTGCTACATGGCTTATTATAACAGGAAAATCGGCAAGAAGCTGGATTCTGCCGCCATGATGGCTACTGCAACCGACAGCTTGAGCGATACTGCAGCTACTACTGTTGTATTAATCGCTACTCTGGTAGCTCATTTTACCGGGATTCAGATTGACGGCTATTGCGGCATCGTTGTAGGGTTGTTCATCTGCCTTGCCGGTATCAGCGCTGCTAAGGATACCATCAGTCCTCTGCTGGGGCAGGCACCGGATCCGGAATTTGTTCAGCAGATTAATGATATCGTTATGTCTTATGAGGGTGTCATTGGTATTCATGATTTGATCGTCCACAATTACGGCCCCGGCAGGGTGTTGATTTCCCTGCATGCAGAAGTGCCTGCGGACGGTGATATTCTGACCATGCACGATATGATAGATTTGATTGAGCATGACCTGAGAAACAGACTGCACTGCCATGCAGTGATTCACATGGATCCTGTTTGCATCAATGATCCTGAAACCAATCGGCTGAAAGGACTGGTAAACGGGTATCTGGCAGAAATATCTTCTGCACTTACCCTGCATGATTTCAGAATCGTGACCGGGCCTACCCATACTAATATTATTTTCGATGTGGTGGTGCCTTTTGATTTTAAACTTTCAGATAAGGCATTGACTGAAAAAATATCCGCCAGAATCCGAGAAGAAAATCCTAATTATTTTGCGGTGATTGAAGTAGATAAAAAGTAAGCCGGAATGTAAAATTTTAAGCTGCGTTGTGATTTTACGTCACTTCGCAGCTTTTCTTTCTCATTGTTTGCCTATTTGGGGCTGATTTCATACACTTTCATCCGTCGAAAGCCTTCTATCAAACATACTGAACTATCCCCACAAGTTCTCCGTCTTCCACAGTGATAACTCCCTGCTCTCCTATAAATTCATTGCTGATTCCGATAGGGAAATCATTCTTCATTGTATAGTGATCCAATGGATATTTCATACCCTGAATGCTTACTCCCCTGGCTTCTTTTCCCAATGAAAACAGAGAAAGATATCCCTCCATTCCCGGCTGAAAACGCACTTCTTCATCTTTCATCACAAAAACCATGGAATTTGCTTCGCAAAGATACCCTTGTGCTCCTTGATTTTTCAGATACAATAAGCACTGGATATTGGCCAGTGTATGATCCAGTCTGCCACCGGTTCCAGCGTAGATTCTGAAAGAACGGAAGCCCCATTCAAGTCCCAGCTTCAGCGCTGCTAACATGTCTGTTTCGTCTTTTTCCGGCTTTAACTCGATCACTCTGTCAGGCACCTGTTCTTTTAAAATATCGATTGCCTGTCGTTCTTTTTCATTGACTGAATCAAAATCCCCAATGAGGATATCGGGCTCTATTTCCAGCACACTGCAATAAGAAAGGCCGCCGTCTACTGCAATGACAAGGTCCTCCTCTCCACGATTGATATTACCTATTGTCAAATCACCTGCACCGATTACGATGCAGCACTTTTCTGATGAAGTCGCCATTTTTCCTTCTTTCTTTGTAAGCTGTTTTTCTATATTACATATCTCTTTCCACAACTACTTTACAATTCTTTTTATAACACGCAACACCATATTTTAAAATAGTTTGCATACCATCCTCTTTCAGCTGCTGCGTATAATCTGTTTTAGCAATCTGTTTCATAGCCTCCAGACATCCGGCATCAAGGTCGCCATCCTGAGTATATTTTACCTCTATGACAATTCCGATTTCTTCGTCTTCAATTTCCACCTGAATATCATAATATCCGTCACCGGATTCCTTATTAGAACTCACTATCCAGGCTTCTTTGAATCCTAGAATCCCCAGCAAGATACCGTGATAAAAATTTTCCTTAATCGACTTTCGGGCAGCTATAAGGTTATCACAAAAAAACAGAAATAGCAAGGAGGTGGCACAAAAGGGTAGAAAAATCTCACTCAATCCTGTAAAATAAGAATAGCTGTTTTGCCGGAAAGGAGTCCCCTTAAACTATGCATATACTATCAAATACACTGGAGCAGGCCGAACTTCGCAGGCTGGCCGCCCTGGAAAATCGATATCGCAACGCTGCCAAGGATTATTTTACCAAACGAGTGGCTTATTATCATACATTGACCGGCGGAGTCTATCATACGATTACCGTACGAGACCAGAAGAGCCGCTGGGGAAGCTGTTCTTCCAGAGGCACCCTTTCCTTTAATTACAGGCTGATGTTCGCACCGCCCAGGGTGCTGGACTATGTGGTAGTACACGAGCTGTGTCATCTGACTCACATGAATCATTCCAAGGACTTCTGGAACATGGTGAGGCAAATCATGCCGGATTATAAGATTTACAAAGAGTGGCTGCGGGAGCATGGTCATGAGCTGACGTTGGAAAATCATTTAAAGCGCAAGGGAATTCCGCTTTGGCTGGAATAATCAAGAACGTTTTTTAACTGCCCTATAAAACGTGATCTGCCGGACGCACCGAAAAGAAAGGCCCAGGAGATTCCTGAGCCTTTTATTAGTCAGCATGAACACATACTGCTTCGCAGCCTTCACTTAAAAATTATTGATTCTCACTCACATAAAGTTCTACACGCTTCTGAATGATGGAGGCTACATCCGCTGCTGTCTTATGGTCTGCGAAGAACGATGCCGCTTCTTCATCAATAATATTCTGAATATCCTCGTTGTAATAAGATACTTTATCAACACTTTCCACAAATTCTACAATTCTGTCTACCTGTTCCTGACTCATAGGAGGCAGCGGCACGCTTTCTCCATTGAGATAGACTGTTTCTTCGTATTCTACCTTATTACCGTTTTCATCCAGATAATAAGGCTTCTGGGTGGCTTCCTGTGCAATCTTCTCGAAAGCTTCCTTGTTGACAGGCAGCTGCCACTGGATGTTATCCTGATATTCATCTGTCAGATAATATCTTACGAACTCCCATGCGCCATCCAGATTAGCAGAAGCGGCTGATAAGGTGAAACTCATGGAAGTATTTACGACAGAACCATCCTTATTTTCATTTGGGAATCCTACAAAACTTACATCTTCCCCAAACTGTCCATAGATTGAGTAATTTAAATCCCTGATACTGTAAATATATAAACTCATCAACAGTGTCTTATTATTACGGTACTGGGATTCATACTGTGTCCAGTCATAATCCTCACCATACTCAATTTCTTCCGGCAGAGTCTTGGCAAACTCCAGCATATTAATAAATTCCTGAGAATCAAACTTGCACTTTCCGGTAGAAAGATCTACGAAGTCCGTACCACAATACTGCATGATCTGATAGAAAAAGCTGGAACGTGTAATGTCTCCGAAACTGCTTGTGCCTTCCGGCTGCTCGCTCATGAGCTGCATGAACTCTTCCATGTTCCATCCGGTTCTTTCACCCAGAACGGAGGTTTTTCCAATGATAGTATTTACGGAAAACGTAGGAACCACACGATACAATACTCCATTTACGGAATAGGCATCAAAGACATTCTGCAGGAAGGTCTCCTGTGAAAGCTCTTCATCGTTTTCAATCAGCTTTCCAACATCTGCCAAAAGTCCCTTTGCAATATAATTGGCTACCGGGACATTATTGTTTGCCATGAGGATATCAGGCATCTTTCCTGCAATAATATCATTATTCAACTGGGTGTATCCTGCCATGTAATCATCCATTGTATTGTAGGAAGAGTAATCCTTTACCGTAATACGATAATTTGTATTGGTCTTATTAAAATCAATCACATGCTTGCGCACTTCGCTGTCCAAATAATAAGCGCCTAACACCAGTACCTCTTTATCAGGAACATCTTCCGGCTCAACTCTGGTAAATACTGCCACATGAGGTTCCCAGTTTACAAGGTCGGAATAGGTAGCAACAAATTGCCGGTCATCGATAATCGCTATATTCCTGAGATAACTGGTCTCAAGGTCCGAATTTACGAAATCCATCAATTTCGTAATTTCTGTATCACCAATATTATAGGTATAAACACCCTGACTGTCGGTCAGCAGGAAATCGGTATTTGTTCCCTGGTAAATATTGTACATCGGCAGACTTCCCAGAAGTTCTACCTGTTCCCCCTGCACGCCGGTCTTCATATCATAGGTACTTGCGTACATTTTGGTCCATTCATTATTGTATGCAATCAAAAGTAAGGAACCGTCTGATTTTACAAATGTATTGTTGATATATTGGTTTGAATTAGCAGGAATCGACTTTTCATCCGTCTGCGTACCGGTCTGATCAAATATCAGGATTTTTGTTGAGTCACCGGTGCAGATAACATACAGGCTGCCATCTTCTGCCACAGTCATGCTGCTTATGTAATAGTACTCATTGGTCTCCTCATTCCGGAGGATATCTGATACATTTACAGACCAAAGCTGTGCCCCGTTAGGTCCCCAGCATACAACTTCCTGCCAATTCTCCCAGATTGGATTTTCCGGGTCCGAATAATCTTCAAAATAAGATTCCCTCTGCGCATAGACATTTCCGCCGCCCAAAATGATGCTTCCAAGCCAGCTGTTCGTTGTATTTTCCTCTCCCATATCAAGGTCATAGTACTGCACATCACTTCCATCAGGAAGGAAAGATACTACTCTGTGAATGTTGGTAGGCTCCTGGTAGACATATTCTTCATCGACGCCGAAATCCGCATCCACTTTCTCGGATTCACTAGCTTCCGCATCTACAACAGCTTCTTCTCCTACCTCCGGAATCGCTACAGCAGCGCCAAGTCTGGGCGTGGCGCCCTGACTTTCATAAATATAGATATCCAAAAGAACATGTACCCTGCCGTCGCTATAAGACATACCCTGAATACTTACATTATCCCCAAAGTCACCGTAATCAATGTTTTCATAAGAATATACATTCTGCTTGGCAAGCAGATTGTTCTCATTCTGCTTCCCTTCCCCTTTTCCGCAGGCAGCCATACTAAGCACCATCATGGCAGCCAACAGGAATGATAATACTTTCTTCCAAACTCTCTTTCTCATAGCAAATCCTCCTCTTCGTCAAATCTGTCTTTATGTTGTTTTCTGCGAAGCCTCTTCTCCCGGACATCCTCCATCTTCCGCTCTCCCTTATCCTGAAGATGCAGGTAAATCCCCTTAGCTGTCCAGCTCTTATGTTTCCATCTTATTACCACAAATATCACAAGGAGCGCAACCGGATAAGCCAGAAACAACAGTGCAAATAATGTAATCGCTGCTATGATATCTTCATAACCCCTTGCAATATTTTCCCAATAAGGGTAAATGATTGCTTTTCCATTCATAGACCTGGTGCCGAAATCAGCTATCACCTTCAGGCGTTCCGGTAAATCATAGCGAGTGCTATTCTCCACCACTTCCACTTCCTTCTCGGTCACACCTATATTTTCTTTCACATAATTATAAGCATATTCACTGACCGGGTTGGGCATTACAATTTCGTAATGATTGATACCGTTATTGTTGCCCAATGCATCCAGGGTATTATAAGAAACATATATCACCGTGCTGTCAAGTCCTGCGGCCTCCTCCAGCCTGCCGTCCTCTCTGTGTACCACACCTGCTACCATATGGGGTACTCCGCCAATAGTAACAATCTGCCCCGCCACATTGTTGGAACCGAACAGCTGCCATGCAGCATCCTCATCCAGAATACAATAATCCTGGTTCAGATCACTTTCCGAAAAATAGGAACCGCTTAAAAGCTGCAGCGGGTGAAACAGGAAAAAGTCTCCTCCTATCCCAATGGCATCAGCCGTAACCCTTGCCCTCTCACCGGAAACTGTAATCTGTCCATCCGCACTGTAAGCGTCCGCCCAGAGCCTAGCATTGGCATTAGGAGAATCCTGTACGATGGAAGCCTCCTGTAATGCACTGTCCAGTGAATGTCTGAACGACTCTATTCTGTCAGGACTCATGGCCGCGTTTGGCGAAAAGAAGCAGCTTATCTGGGCTACATCCTTTCGTTCACTCCATCGCTCTGCCATCTGCTGCGAAGTCTGACTGCCGCTAAGAAGTGCTGCAATCCCATACAATACCAGAAAGACCAGAAAGGACACGATACCGCTGATCCACAGGACAATGTTCCGGGCAGAAAGGAAATCTCTGAATCTATTCATATCCATCAACCTTTCTTATTGATCTGCAAGTCTGATCAGCTGCCCTGCCTCCACGGGTTTATTAGAGGTGGTGATCACAAATTCATATCCGTATACGGCACCACTGATTGCCGACTTGGTATCATCACTTGCCAGTACCTCCACATCTACTCTGGATGCTTTATAGCGGTTTCCCAGAGGACTGGACTTTGTCTCTACGATCAGTATGAATTTACCGTTATTATCCTCACGGATTGCACTGTTAGGCACAATCATATCATAGTTGGCACTCTTATCTCCAACGGAAACATTCAGTGTCTGGCCATCTACCACGCTGCCTGTCACAGTAAACTCGAGCAGCTTCTTCTGAGCCGGGTCACTTGTATCCGGTTTTATCTTGCTTAATGTCACTACCACGTCATCATATCTCCAGGAATTGACAAGCTCGGCCTGAACACCGGGAGACAGTCTCTTGGCCTGATCATTAGTAACAGAAAAGCTCATGGTAAAGCCCTTGCCTTCCGGCTGCATGGTAGCTATGGTGCTTCCTGCCGTCATATCCTGTCCTGCCGTAATGCCGATACTGGAAATGGTACCGGAAATCGGTGCTTCAATTGTTGCACCCATGGCATTGGCCTGAAGCTCGGCAATTGTCTCTCTCTGCTCGTTGATGCGATCCATCTTGCTTCCCAGATTCAGTTCCGCCGCAATATCTGAAAGGAGCTGATTCTTAGCATCTGTTGCATCTGATAACTTCTTCTGCTTATCTGTCAGCTCCAGATTCCAGTTGGTCAGCTGTACACTGACGGAATTGCTCTGCGCATCTACGGAGTTCTGCTTGTTGGTCAGGTTGGTTTTGGCCTCATCTAAAGCTTTTTCTAACTTTTCATAATTTTCTTTTGCAGACATATCATCAAGAATTACCTTCTCCTGCTCAATCAACCTCAAACGATCATTTTTCTTTACCAAAGCTTCATTGTACTGTTCAACCGACACTTTCAACCCAGATGCCTCATTTCCAGACACCTCTTCAACAGTGTTATATTTTTCATAAGTATCTATTGTTACCTGATATTGCTCTATTTCTGTCTTCCATGCAGCAACTCTCGCCAAAGCTTGCCCATACTGATCCTTATCACAATCATCCTGCGCCTTTGCTAATGCCTTCTCTTCCTCGCCGGTATCCGGTGTGCTGACAGCCAGTTGTCCCTTAAGCGCATTCAACTGACTGATTGCCAGCTCGATGTCCTCGATTTCCTTCTCCCACTTTTCAATCTCAGCTTCTGCTGCAACGATCTGACTCTGATATGTAGATACAGAAGATACCTTACCGTTCTGCACATTGTTTATCACACTGTTAGAGACATTTCCGCTCAAGATCTGCAGTTCGAAATCCAGCAGTGAGGATTCCAATGCATCTTGTGCAGCTTTCAATTCTTCACTTTCCTTATCCGCAAGCACAAACAGCACATCACCCTTTTGCACAGTGTCCCCTGCTCTTACCAGAACACTTTCCACAGTACGTGTCTCTTTCGCCTGGATGTTATAAGGATCTCCGCTCTCCACGGTACCGGTGCCTCTGATTTTCGCAGTAATCGTGCCGGACTGGATATACTGGGCTGCCACCTCAGGCAAGGAATAATTCATAATCGTATTCGAGAAAAAAGTAAGCAGAAGCATGACCGTCAGGAAAACGATCATCGCATTTTTCACCCATTCTCTTCTTTTGGTTCCATTCTCATTCATAGTCTTTTATCCTCTCCTCTTTTTACCCTTTAATTCCGCCCTGATAAGTAATACCGTCTACCAGATATTCTTCACCATATAAAAATATCAGCAGGCTGGGCACCATATATATCGTGGCCACCGCAAATGCAAGGCCGATTTCTCCTTCATTAATCTTACTTAGGAATACTGAAAGAGGGTGCACCTCTGAGTCACTGAGCAAAATCAGCGGCTGTTCCACCATATTCCAGTAATCGATAAATACCAGGATAGCTACAGAACACAGGGCCCCTTTGCACAACGGCATGCATATTTTCCTGAATATCTGCATCTCGCCCGCTCCGTCAATCTGTGCCGCTTCAATGACTGAAGTAGGTATCCTTCGCATGAACTTGGTCAGCATGAACACCGCAAACGGAGAAAAGATTCCCGGCAACCAGATCGCCCACCTGGTATCCAGAAGCCCAAACCAGTCAGATACCAGATAGTTAGGTACCAGTGTCACCTGGTAAGGCATCAGCATCAGAATGATGTAGGAGAAAAAGATAATCTCTCTTATCCTTCCCCGATACCTTGCAAATCCATAGGAAGCCAGAGAAGCCACCATCAGCTGAAACGCCACAATAGGTACCACTAATATCACCGAATTCCAGAACTTCAGCAGATAATCAGGACTCTTAAAAAGTACTGTGATATACTGGCTAAAGGATACCATATCCGGTATAAATTTCAAATTCACTTTTTCCGATATGTACACTTTACCACCGGTAGATGTAGTAGCAAATACCGGTCCATAGTTAGCCGAAAGTTCTGTGGCCGACATAAAGGAATTTGTAATGGTCAAAATAATAGGAAGCAGGAACAGGAATGCAAAACATGCAGCAATAACAGTGGCAATCCCTCTCTTCATCCCGGACCACACATGCTTCTTTCTCATCCTTCCACATCCTTTCCGAAATGATTTTCCACAATAAACAGGACACCGATGATCACGATCATTACAAGCGACATCAGGATGGCTGCTGCCGAAAGCTTTTGATAATCCAATGAGTTGAACGCATTGTTCATCATATGCTGCAGCGTATAAATCGTGTCTACCGGATGGTCTCCCGTAAGAAGATATACTTCCCTGAATATCTTAAAGGAGCTGATCAGCGACATGATCGTCACGAACAGGAACGTGGAGGAAAGATATCTTGTTTTTATGTAAAAAAATGTCTGGAATGGCGTAGCGCTCTCCAGTCTGGCCACTTCCAGTACATCCTTAGGGATACTGGCAAGTGCTGCCATGAACAGAATCATATTATATCCCAGGTTCTTCCATAAAAACAGGATGATGACTACCACCAGTGCGTAATCTGATTTGAACCAGTCAATTTTGTTTCCTCCCAGTGCCATCATGACATCATTTACCGCTCCATTATAGTGGAACAACACCTGCCAGATCAGCACGATGGAAGCCACCGGTACCATCAGCGGACTTAAGAAAAATGTCCTGAACTGGCTCTTGAAAGGAATTCTGGCCTCCAATACAATAGCCAGAATCAATGACAGGATAACTGCCAGCGGCACTGCGATCACAGAGAACATAAAAGTATTCCTGATAGCAGTCTGAAAGGACAGATTCTTGATGATCCTTCGAAAATTGTCCAAAAAAACAAAATTACCGCTGATGGGATTATCCACCATAGAATAATAGATGACCACAATGAAAGGAATCACGAAAAAAGCCAGGACGCCAAGAAAGCTGGGAGCTATATAAAGCCCCGAGCTGATTTTAATCTTCTTAAGTCTCTTCGTCGACTTACCGTGATGTCTCTTTCGATATCGCAATGCCTTCTTCTCAGCGCGGGCTGCTTCCCGCTCTGCCTTACTTCTCGTCCTAAACAAAGCCTGCGCGCCTCCTCTTACTAACTTTTCGAATCCTCTTCTCATCTCCTATTCCGGATTCTGATTCATTAACCACATTATACCTTATCCTATCTCTAATTGCACCTTAAGAATTTATGAAGAAATTCCCACTACAAAAGGGGCTGCGTTTCTTCTTTCGCCAATACGGCTGCAAGAGCGGTTATTACAATTCCAAGCACAGAAATAATCAAGGTTCCTGTGAGATTCTCAGGTATCCAGCCAAACAAATATCCCATGACATAGGTAGACAGGAAGTTTACTGCAAAATGACACAGCATAGCCGGATACAAGCTCATGTATCTGCGGCAAAGCAGCCCCAGCCCCATACCCAGGATAAAGGCATATGTTCCCTGCACAAAATTGCCGTGCATGATACCGAACAAAAGTGCCTGAAGCACATTGGCAATCCAAAAGGATACCTTCTCACTGCCGATACCTGCTGCCATTTTCTTTCCATAGTGCATGATAATTCCACGGCAAAGAAGTTCCTCCCCGATAGGTGCCAGAAGCACAGCTGCAATAATTGTAACGGGATTCTCCCCCATTCCGGCTGTCTCCATCATCTGCATATACTGTTCAAACAACGCCGGTGTCAGATATTGCAGCACCATAGCGATACCGTTAGCCACCAGACAAAGCCCAAAACCTGCTACAAATGCTGCTGCAAAGCCTCTGACCTTTAATACCTTGATGGGATTCCCAGCCTTAGGCTTTCCACAGCCGAAATAATACCACAATCCAAACAACGGCAGCGAGATAATATGGTAAAACAGGACCCCCCAGGAAACTGTCGCAGCTGATTTCTCCATAATCAGCGCTTCTATTTCAGCCATGTCCGTAATTCCCTGCATCCCGGCTTCCACACCAGCCATAATCGATGCCGGCAGCATGGCAATGACCCCCATCAAAATCTGCAAACCAAGGCTGGCGATCAAAGCTGTCACAGCCAGCCCAAACCACCCTGTTCTCTTCCAAAAATTACTCATACTTTCGTCCTCCCTCTATTATTCTAATCACTTTAGGAAATATGGCACTGCACCAAACCAATTCTGATGCCTGTGCGGTTTTCTCCATCATACCACAAATCTGTATCTTAATCCACTGATTTCAGGGATTCTGTCATGCTGATCCGCTCCAGTTTCTTTCCCATGAACCGGTTCACAAACCATGAAAATGCTAATGTCATCATCAAGCTATACAAATAACTGATCGGTGCAATATTCACATCAAAACATACCATATCAATCTTTATCGCTGCCATAACAAAGCGGTGAAAGTATTTTCCAAGCACAAGTCCCACCAGCGCTCCAATAAAGGTCAAAACCACGTTTTCACGGAATACATAAGAGGCTGTTTCATTCTTATAAAATCCAAGTACCTTAATCGTAGCAATTTCCCTGATACGCTCCGTAATATTGATATTGGTCAGGTTATATAGTACGATAAACGCCAGTCCTGCCGCACAGAGAATGATTACAAGAATAATCAGATCCATACTTCCCAGCATGCTGCCAAATCGATCCAGCATATCTGCATTTATCGTCACCGAAGCTACACCCTCTATTTTCATCAGAGAAGCAGACAACCTGTGGGCATCTACATCTTCTTCCAGATTTATATATACTGTTTTACAGGAAGCCGATTCTCCCATCAACTGTTCGTAAGTCCGGGTGGAAATGTACACATAGTTAGAAATATAATTTACATTAAATCCACTGACTTCCAGCTCCATTTCTCTCATATTTTCATCACGCAGAGTAATACGATCTCCCGGTTCAACACCATACTGCTTTGCCATATTCTGAGAAATAACACACTTTCCCAATTCGGGATAGGAAACAGCTTCCCCATCTTCTGTGTGCAAACTTAAATAAGGAGATATATCTTCGTTCTCGTCTGCTGCCACCAGGTAAAGGGATTTGTTTTGCCCGTTGACGATAAGATCCATCGTAGTCTCCATGACTACTGTGTAACCGATGCTTTTTTCTTCCAATGCCTCATCTAATTCCCGATAGCTCTCATCGGTAAGTACATTTGAAAACGTCGCACTTGCATCATATATCTGAATCCTGCCATACTGGTGATCCGCCACATGACCAACCGAGTCCTTTATTCCAAATCCTGTTACCAGAAGTGCTGTACATCCGCTGATACCGACTACCATCATAAAGAATCGCTTCTTATATCGGAAAATATTGCGGTATGACACTTTGTAAAGGAACTTCAATCGTTTCCAGATAAACGGCACTCGCTCCAAAAGTACCCTCTGTCCTGCTTTAGGAGCCTTAGGGCGCATCAGCTGGGCTGCCACCTCCGACAATTCATAGCGGCAGCTAAGCCATGTAGTACCTATAGAACAAAGCATGGATACTGCAAGGGAAACTGCAGCCAATTTTCCGTCAAACACAAATTTCAGGGAATCCACTTTATACATGATACCATATGCGTACCAAATGACCAGAGGGAACAGCCAGATTCCCAAAAGGTATCCTAAAATGCAGCCTGACGCGGCCGCAGTGCCGGAATAAAACAGATACTTACACATAATAGATGCCTGACTGTACCCCAGTGCTTTCAATACTCCGATCTGAGTCCGCTGTTCCTCTACCATACGGTTCATAGTGGTAATACATACCAGCGCTGCCACTGCAAAGAAGAAGATTGGGAAAACATCAGCAATACCGTCCACGATCCCGGAATCATTTTCAAAACAGACATAGCCGACATTGGTCTTCCTTCCCAATACATAGCTGTCCGGATTCTCCATCTCAGCCAGTTTCTTTTTTGCATCTGCAATCTGCTTCTCGGCATCTGCAATCTCTTCTTCGTATTCTTTCATTCCGTCTTCGTATTCTGCAAGACCATCTTCATATTTCAGTTTACCGTCTTCTAATTCCTTGCGGGCATCTGCAAGCTCCTCCTGCCCTTCTTTCAGATCCTGCCAGCCCTTATTAATCTGGCTGCGTCCATCAGCAAGCTGAGCTTTGGCGTCCAAAAGCTGTACTTTGCCCTCTGCCAGCTGAATCTGCGCTTCCAGAAGCTGTTTGTAAGACTTGTTAAGTTCCTCTTCACCCAGCGCGATCCGGGCGTTTCCTTCGTTCAGCTGATTCCGGTAATCATTGACCGTTGCTTTACCGCTTTCCAGTGCAGCCTTTCCCTCTGTAATCCGGGCTTTCGCTTCATTGATCTGATTCCAGCCATCTGCAATCTGAGACCGATACCCCGCAATTTCAGCCAATCCCTGCTCCACCTGGCTTTTCAATTCTTCTGTCACCGCAATCGACTGTAAGGCCAAAAGCTGTACTTCCTTGGCATTTAATGTTGTTTCCCGGGCTTTCAGTTCCTGCTCTTGCTCAGCAAGCTGAGTCTCGGCTGCTGTCAGCTGAGCCTCAGACCGGGTAATCACTGCAGACTCACCTGTCAGCTGTGCCTGCCCTGCTGAAAGTTCACTTTTTCCGCTGGTCAGGTTATTCTTTTGCTCCTGCCACAGTGCCAGATTCCGTTCCAGTTCTGCCTCACCGTCTGTAAGCTTCATTTCTTCTGCGGCAATCGTACTTTCTGCATCGGCAAGCTCTTTTTCTTTCTTTTCCAGTGTCTTTAGAGCATCGGCAAGCTCTTTTTCTCCGTCTGCAAGCTGTGCTTCCCCATCTTCGATCTCCAGCCTGGCATCCTCCAATTCCTGCCATGCATCCGAAAGCTCCTGCTCGCCTTCCGCCTTCCCTTCTGCAAGTTCTTCTTCCGCATCTGCCAGTTCTTTCTCAGCATCAGCTTTTACACGATCATATCTTTCTCCGGCAAGTGCTGCCGCCAATTCTTCCCAGGCTTCCTCTTTTTCATCCATGTACGCCGTATACTCATCGCTGTACATCTCAAAGTCCTTGTCAAATTTCACATAAACTTCCGTAAAATAATCTATCGCAAAGCCATCCATAGGAATATACGCAAAACCACTCAACCGGCCACTTCCCAGAGAAGTATTGCCGCGCTCATATTGTATGTATAAAGGAGACTGAACGATTCCTACAATCGTATACTCTGTATATGCAAAATTCTCCAGGTCCGCCACCTCATTGCTCTCTGCCAGAACTATCTTTTTACCGATATCCTCCTTCGAGCACAATGAGCTATCCGCCACGCACTCATCTGCACTGCCGGGCAGTCTTCCTGCCTTCAGTTCCAGCTTATTGACTTCCTGAGGCAGACTGTACATCTTTAAAACCATTTCATTTCCTTTTTGCAAAGTACAGAGAATGTCTAAAGCCACCGTACCTTCTGCTGCCCGGACCCCTTCCTGCTTTCGCATAGCTTCTACATCCTGTTCATCGTACCCTACCGTAGACAGAATCCGATAATCATAAAAATCCTTTTCTGTCAGATAATCTCCGGTGGTCTTCACCATACATGCTCTTGTAACTTTCAGTCCCGCAAACAGGCTCACTCCCAGCGCCACGATCGCCATGATGGCAAAGAAACGCCCAAAACTCTGCCTTATCTCCCTGAATGTAGACTTCCACATAGTAGACATCAATCTTCCTCCATTCCGGAAAGTCTTTTCGCACTTACCACTCCAGATCCGCAATATCCACAATCTTTTCATTCTTCACCATATTTACCACGGTACCGCTCTTTACCGTAATCACACGATCCGCCATTGCTGTCAGTGCAGAGTTATGAGTTATAACGATGACCGTCTTGCCTTTCTGCCTGCAGGTATCCTGCAAAAGCTTCAGAACCGCCTTACCGGTATTATAGTCAAGCGCACCTGTAGGCTCATCACATAAAAGAATCTTAGGATTCTTCGCCAAAGCTCTCGCAATGGCAACTCTCTGCTGCTCCCCACCGGACAACTGTGCGGGGAAGTTCCCAAGGCGTGCTCCCAGACCCACTTCTCTAAGAACCTGCGCTGCATCTAACGGCTCCTTACAGATTTGGGCTGCCAGCTCCACATTCTCCAGAGCCGTCAGATTCTGAACCAGATTATAAAACTGGAATACAAATCCAATATCATACCTTCTATAGGTGGTCAGCCGGCGATTGTCATAGGCAGATATCTCCTGCCCATCCAACCACACCTTTCCGCTGCTTAAGGTATCCATTCCTCCCAGAATATTCAGTATCGTAGTCTTGCCCGCACCGGATGCACCTACAATCACACAGAACTCACCCTTCTCTATCTCAAAATTCACATCGTGCAGAGCTGATATCTCCATCTCACCTGTTTTATATACCTTCTTCACATTTTCAAAGGTAACGAAAGCACTCATTTATACTCTTCCTTCCTTTCACTTATCAGCTTTAAAGTATAACACAAAAAGAGCCGGCATGAAATGC
This sequence comes from Acetatifactor sp., assembly GCA_045545375.1. Lineage (GTDB taxonomy): Bacteria > Bacillota > Clostridia > Lachnospirales > Lachnospiraceae > Acetatifactor. The sequence continues at coordinate 14,314 of JAZQAT010000030.1, read as the reverse complement.
CGGCACAAAAATTTCACAGTCTTTTAATATTTTTAGGTTGTAGTTCAGCCATTATTTCAACTGTCCCTCTAAGGTCTCAGCCACTTTACCAAGTGCCTCAGGAATACCAGCCGGATTCTTACCGCCGGCCTGAGCCATGTTAGGCCGACCACCGCCGCCACCGCCTACAAGTGCAGCGATTCCTTTGATCAGGTTACCTGCATGGGCACCTGCTTTTACAGCTGCGTCAGTAGCCATAGCCACCATATTTACCTTGCCGTCCTGGTTGGACAGAAGCACTACGACACCTTCGCCCAGCTTACTCTTAAGCTGATCGCCCAGGTCGCGCAGACCGTTCATATCTACACCATCTACACTGGTAGCCAGAAGCTTGATTCCCTTCACTTCTGTTACCCGGTTCATAACATCTCCAAGCGCATCCTTGGCAGCTTTGCTCTTCAAGGATTCGATCTCAGAATTCAGAGCCTTCAGCTCAGCCTGAACATGCTCACATCTCTCTACTAAAGATGCAGGAGTTGTCTTCATTACCTTAGCTGCTGCAGCAAGGGTCTGCTCCAGACCGCGATAATATGCGAACACACCGTTACCGGTCAATGCTTCGATTCTTCTCACACCGGCAGCAACACCATTCTCGGAAAGAATCTTAAATGCAGTGATCACGCCGGTATTGGCTACGTGGGTACCACCACACAGTTCAGTGGAAAAATCGCCCATGCTTACGACACGAACCTTCTCACTGTATTTTTCTCCAAACAGTGCCATAGCACCTGTCTTCTTTGCATCTTCAATGCTCATAATGTTGGTTACAACAGGAAGACTTTCTGCAATCTTGGCATTGACAATAGCTTCTACCTTACTGATTTCATCAGGAGTCATAGCTGCAAAGTGGCTGAAGTCGAATCTCAGTCTCTCGCCATCTACATAAGAACCGGCCTGCTCTACATGTGTGCCCAGCACTTCACGGAGAGCCTTCTGAAGCAAGTGAGTCGCACTGTGGTTCTTACAGATATCTGCTCTTCTTACAGCATCTACTGTCAAAGTAACTACATCACCGGTCTTAATCATACCTTTGGTCACAACACCGATATGGCCTACTTTACCGCCTAACAGCTTGATGGTATCTTTTACTTCAAAGCTGCCCTCAGCAGTAGTGATCACACCGATATCTCCAACCTGACCACCCATGGTAGCATAGAAAGGAGTCTCTTCTACGATAATGGTACCTACTTCGCCGTCTGTCAGAGCATCTACCAGCTCAGTCTCGGTTGTCAGTACAGTCACCTTGGACTCATGGGTCAATCTGTCATAACCTACAAATTCTGTGGTAACGGAAGGATCAATAGACTCATATACAGTCACATCTGCCCCCATGTAGTTGGTTACTTTACGAGCTTTACGAGCCTTGTCCTTCTGCTCCTGCATACATACTGCGAAGCCGGCGTAGTCAATGGTAAAGCCTTTCTCAGCCAGAATCTCTTCTGTCAGGTCGGTAGGGAATCCGTAAGTATCATATAGCTTGAACGCATTCTCACCGGAAAGCTCGGTCACTCCGTTTGCTTTCATTTCCTCTTCCATGTCGCTTAAGATGCTCAAGCCCTGGTCGATGGTCTTATCAAATTTATCTTCTTCCTGAGTCAGTACATTCAGGATAAATGCTTTCTTCTCATCCAGCTCCGGATAACCGTCCTTACACTCGTCGATAACAGTCTGGCTCAAGTTAGCCAGGAACTTGGCGTCAATGCCGAGAAGTCTGCCGTGTCTTGCAGCACGACGGATCAGTCGACGAAGCACGTAGCCCCTTCCTTCGTTGGAAGGCATGATACCGTCACTGATCATAAAGGTTGAAGAACGGATATGGTCGGTAATCAGACGGATAGATACATCCTTGGCATCATCTGTCTGGTAGGTCACACCCGCAATTTCACAGATACGGTCGCGGATTGCTTTCATGGTATCTACGTCAAATACAGAATTTACATCCTGTACTACTACTGCCAGACGCTCCAGACCCATACCGGTATCGATATTCTTCTGAAGCAGCTCAGTATAATTGCCGTGACCGTCATTGTCAAACTGGGTAAATACGTTATTCCATACTGCCATGAAACGGTCGCAGTCACATCCTACTTTACAGTCAGGCTTGCCACAGCCATATTTGATGCCTCTGTCATAGTAGATTTCAGAACAGGGACCGCAGGGACCTGCGCCATGCTCCCAGAAATTATCGCACTTGCCGTCAGCATCACGATAGAAACGGGTGATCTTCTCACCGGGAACACCGATTTCCTTCGTCCAGATATCGTATGCCTCATCATCCTCACAGTAAATAGAAGGATACAGTCTCTCAGGATCCATACCTACTACCCGAGTCAGGAACTCCCAGCTCCACGCGATTGCTTCGTGTTTGAAGTAATCACCGAAAGAGAAGTTACCCAGCATCTCAAAGAAGGTCAGATGTCTTGCAGTCTTACCTACGTTCTCGATATCACCGGTACGTACACATTTCTGACAAGTAGTCACTCTGCGTCTGGGCGGAATCTCCTGTCCTGTAAAATAAGGCTTAAGAGGTGCCATACCGGAATTGATGATCAGCAAACTGTTATCATTGTGGGGCACCAGGGAAAAGCTCTTCATTTTTAAATGACCCTTGCTCTCCAAGAAGTCAAGGTAGATTCTTCGTAATTCATTTACACCATATGCTTTCATGGTTGTCTTCCTCCAAAAATATACTTTACGGTAAACAGGCTGCCGGCACGTAGCCGGGCAGCCCATATATCAGCACAGACTTAAGGTCTGCCAAAACCATTAGAATGTAAATTTATCTGCAAAATAAGCATCCAGATCAGCGATAGCTACACGCTCCTGCTCCATGGAGTCACGGAAACGTACGGTTACACAGCCATCAGTCTCAGATTCAAAATCGTAAGTAATGCAGAAAGGAGTACCGATTTCATCCTGACGACGATATCTCTTACCGATATTTCCTCTGTCGTCAAATTCGCAATTGTACTTCTTGCTCAGCTGTGCATAAATCTTCTCAGCACCCTCGTTCAGCTTCTTGGACAGAGGAAGCACACCGATCTTAACAGGTGCCAGTGCAGGATGGAAACGCAGAACAGTACGCATATCGCCGCCTTCCAGTTCCTCTTCATCATAAGCTGCACACAGGAATGCCAGAACTACACGATCAGCACCAAGAGAAGGCTCAACTACATAAGGGATGTACTTCTCCTTCTTCTCATCATCAAAGTAAGACATATCCTCACCGGATACATTCTGATGCTGGGTCAGGTCGTAATCGGTTCTGTCAGCGATACCCCACAGTTCGCCCCATCCAAACGGGAACAGGAACTCGATATCGGTAGTACCCTTACTATAGAAGCACAGCTCTTCAGGACTATGGTCACGCAGACGGATTTCATCCTCTTTCATGCCAAGAGCCAGAAGCCAGTCACGGCAGAACGCTCTCCAGTAATGGAACCAGTCAAGGTCAGTACCCGGTGCACAGAAGAACTCCAGTTCCATCTGCTCAAACTCTCTGGTACGGAAAGTAAAGTTACCGGGAGTGATCTCGTTACGGAAAGATTTACCGATCTGACCGATACCGAAAGGAACTTTCTTACGTGAGGTTCTCTGTACATTCTTAAAGTTGACAAAGATACCCTGAGCAGTCTCAGGTCTTAAGTATACAGTATTCTTAGCATCCTCTGTTACACCCTGGAAGGTCTTGAACATCAGGTTGAACTGACGGATATCGGTAAAGTTATGTTTTCCACAGGTAGGGCAGGGAATGTTGTGCTCTTCCACAAAATTCTTCATCTGCTCCTGGCTCCATGCATCTACGCTCTCAGTGAGTTCAATGCCGTTCTCTGCACAGTAATCTTCAATCAGCTTATCTGCACGGAATCTCTCGTGACATTCTTTACAATCCATTAAAGGATCGGAGTAACCGCCCAAATGTCCGCTGGCTACCCATGTCTGGGGATTCATCAGAATCGCACAGTCCACACCTACGTTGTAGGGATTCTCTTGAACAAACTTCTGCCACCATGCTTTCTTGACATTGTTCTTCAGTTCCACGCCCAGGTTACCGTAATCCCAGGTATTGGCAAGTCCGCCGTAAATCTCTGATCCGGGATAAACGAATCCTCTTGCTTTAGCCAGTGCTACAATTTTTTCCATTGTTTTTTCCATAATCCTGCTCCTCTTATTTCATAATAATATAGGTACTATCTTCTGTATCGGAAGGATCTACACTTCCGTCATCATTTAATGCCGCTCCGGTACTGATATACAGTGCCTTACCGGGTCCGTAAATGCGAACCTTTTCCCGGGCTATGAGTATGTTCTTGTTTCCATGCTCATAGATGCCCATTTTATCAATGGTCGAGCCATCTTTCACAGAGGTAAGTTCTTTATCCAGATCACATCCTGCTTCATAGGCTTGTGTTACTGTCCCGTAAAACAGTTCCATGCCGGTATATTCTGTATAGGATGCAATATTCCGGAACTCGAGTACCAGCTTCACCGTCTGGCTGCCATCTGTTGCCTCGGTAAGAGATATCATCTTCACCGTATCCTGTCCTTCAGCGGTCTTATGACTGCTGTTGAATTCTGCCAGTTCCTCAGTGACAAGAGCCTGCAGTTCGGCAAGGTCATAATAGTCCTTGTCAAAATCTTCTATCAGATAGGCGGTTACTTTCCCTTTATTCGTAACAGATATGGCCGGAACGGATAAGGTGTCCGGCACTTCTGTCTGACCACAGCCGCCCAAAAGCAGCATCGCCAGGCACAGAATACTGCACAGGATGGCTCCTGCTTTTCTTCTTCCACGCATACTATTCGCTCCTTTTAATGATGTGCGTTTAAAAATCGCCCTTTAGGTAGTGTATCAAATCTTTCTGTATTTTTCAACAGAGAGTTTTCAATATTTCAAGACTTTTGAACTCTTTCTCCATAAAATGGGTTCGATAAAGCTCTGAAAGTGATTCCAATTCTATCAAAATCGGTTCTGTCACGGTAAATGTATACAATTTTTCCACAGAGCTTGCCACTATGTATTCTACCGTGTATGCAGCCATCTCTGTCACCATACGGTCATTCGGCAGTCCGGGGAATTCTCCGTTAATGGCAATCGCCTTGATTTCATAAATACATTTGATCAATCGGTCGGGCAGGGACGGTGCACACAGTGCACGCAAGGACTGGTAGAGAAGCTTCATCATCTCTCTCTCATCGTTATTCTCTCTGGTGTAATAATCTGCAACTTCTGCAAAATACATTCCATAGCAGGCACCGATGTAATCTGTCCTCAGTTCTTCAAAATAATTCTGAATGTCCGCTTCCGCTACCGTATAAGAGTTCTTACCTTCATAAAGCTTGAAAGTACCAAAGGAAAAAGGGTTAGTACCTGCTGCCATCTTGCTGCCGGGCTTTCTGGCTCCTCTGGCAAATGCTGATATTTTCCCTCTTTCCTTTGTAAGGAGGCAGATGCGTCTGTCGTATTCACCTATAGGCATCTGCTTCAGTATCATTCCTGTTACACATATAAATTCCTGCATCCTGCCGGACTCCTGAATCTTCTTTCTTCGGCTTCTCATACCGACTGTTCTTTGCAGCAACACAGCTATCTTTCTGTGTCACGCGATTTTCCTGCACCATGTGACTGTTTTCCTGCGCCGCATGGGACGCATAGGATAAGTAGTCGTCAATCCTGCCGGTATGCGCAAACTGCTGCCAGTAATTCCATGATTTCATCTGCTTCCCCCGTTTCGTATGAATTAGGCATAAAGCTCTTGCCTTCGCCTCATAAGATTAGGGTTCGCTTTTTTTATTTTTCTATGCGTTCATATCAATATCTTTTGGGTTGTATCCAAAGTTCTTCAAAAGGAAGTCACTGTCTCTCCAATCCTTCTTCACTTTGACCCAAAGCTGAAGATTGACTTTCGTCTCCAACAGATCTTCTATCTCCGGACGGGCCTTGGAGCCGATTTGCTTCAGCATCTGACCGCCTTTTCCGATAATAATGCCCTTGTGAGAATCTCTCTCACAGATAATCGTAGCTTCAATATCACAGATATTTTTTCTGAAATTCATCTGTTCAATACTGACAGCGATTCCGTGGGGAATCTCCTCTTCTAAGAGTCTCAGTGCCTTTTCACGAATCAGTTCCGCTACGATCTGGCGCATAGGCTGATCCGTAATGGTATCTTCATCGTAAAATGCCGGTCCATAAGGAAGATATTTCAAAATACATTTTACCAGAGTATCCGTGTTGTCCCCTTTCAGGGCAGACACAGGCACAATTTCCTGAAAATCCAATTCTTTCCGGTAAGTGTCGATATAGGGAAGCACCTCATCACGTTTGATAGTGTCTGTCTTATTGATGACCAATATCACCGGTGTCTTTACTTTCTTCAGCTGTTCAATAATATGGCGTTCTCCTGCACCGATGAAATTGGTAGGCTCCACCAGCCAAAGGATCACATCTACTTCATTTAATGTGCGCTCTGCCACATTAACCATATAATCTCCCAGCTTGTTCTTGGCCTTGTGGATACCCGGCGTATCCAGGAAAACAATCTGACCTTCTTCCAGGGTCAACACTGTCTGGATGCGGTTTCTGGTAGTCTGTGGCTTATTGGAGGTGATTGCGATTTTCTGACCGATCAGCTGATTCATCAGTGTGGATTTGCCCACATTAGGTCTTCCGATCAATGTCACAAAGCCGGATTTATATGCTGGATTTTCATTCATTCTTTTCATTCTCCCTTGTGATTTCTTCTTTCTTTACTCCCTGAAAGGACATTGACTTCTTCAGGAAATTCTTACGTTTCCACTTGCGAAGGAGCCAAATGGCAGCTACAATGATGACTGCCCAGATTACCAGGAAAGGACTGTTGACGATCAGCCAGATACTGAATTCCACAAAACCATCGGCTACGCTGTGCAGGCTTTCTACAAAGCCTCCTGAAATCCTCTGCCATACCGTTTCTTCCTCTACCGGTGTCAGTTCCTGCACCTCTTCAATTTCCAGGTTCACGGTACTGTAGGCGATCTTATTGTCATATGTACGTAGCTGTGATTCCATGCTTTCAATCTGATAACGGACATCAGACAACCTTTCCTCTATGGTAATGATGTCCTCTACCGATTCCGCTTTCTCAAGCAGTTCCAAAAGTCTGGTCTGTTCTGTCTGTAACGCCTCCTTATGACTCTGCAGATCAACGTAAGTAAGGGTCACATCTTCTACCTTGTCGCTGCGTCTGATCACATTACTGATGTCAGTCACCGTATCCAGGAATGTCTCCAGGTTCTCCACCGGAATACGGATGGTCATGCTGGCATCTCTGGAGGAACGCCAGCTATCGTAGATACTGCCGTTATAGGTATTCATGTTCTCCACATAACCACCGCAAGCCTTGATCTGCTCATTCAGGCTATGCAGTACCGCATCAAATTCCTTGGTCTCCACAGTCATATTCACGGTCTTAATCAGCTTCCGGTCAGTCTCCTCTATCTGTGCGGCCTCTGTGCCGCTGCTTAAAGCTCCGGACTCCATCATTTCCTCTGTCACTGCATAGTCCATGCTGCCGGAATACTCTATAGATGCCTCCGACTTCATGGAATTCGTGGAAATCATAGCCGAATCAGAAGCCCCGCATCCTGTCAGTCCTAACGCTAATGCCAATGTAAGCCCAAGTCCTGCTGCCCATAATCTCTTTCTCTTGCCAATCATGTAACCCTCCCTTTCTCCGGCTTCGCCGGTTAAAACAGATTTTCCGTAAACCCAAATATTCCTTCCGCTTCTTTTATCTTATCTGCATTTCCAACCACACAGAGGAAATCATCCGCCATAAAAGCTCTGATATATGCAGCCAGACTGCGGATATCCTCCGGTGTGGCAGATAAAAGTTCATCTCTTTCCTTCTGCATGATTTCCTGAGTCAGTCCTGTCATATAGGCACTCAGGGAATTCAATCCCTTTGCAGCAGGATTCATCGGCGTGTCCAGTTCACTGATGGCACCGATAATATACTGAGTCATCGTACGTTCATCTGCATCGAACTTTTCAATAGCCTCTGCTGCATGCTCATAAACTTCAATCGTCTTTAACAGATTAGGATCCCTGTAGGATACAAAATAACAGTCACCGGATTTGCCAAAGGTACACATGCAGCCGTAAGCGCCGCCCTTCACTCTCACATTTTCCCACAGATAACCGTAACCCATCAATACTTTCAAAGCCTTCAAAGCACCCTTGTAAGGCAGACCTTTCCTGCGGAAATTGCCGGCACGGCATACATACTGTACCTGACCGGAAGTCTTAAAGCCTTCGTTACGCTTCTCAGGCTGAGGTACAAACACTTCTTTCGTAACCGGACAGGTATATAATTTGCTCTTAAGCCTTCTTACCGGGTCTTCCAGAAGCTTTAATGCCTCTCTGTCTCCCACAAAGTCTACCATGAGATTCTCCGGGCGGAAAATCATCTGCGCAAGTTCTGTCAATTTCTGTACCAGTTCCCCACTGCGCTCATTGAAATGATTCTCCAAACCGGCAATCAGCCTGTACAAAGGTAAACCTGATAATAATTCACTTACCACACCGGAAGCACTGCCATACGAAAGTGCTCTTCCCGCAGCCACATTATGACCGGAATAGGTCATCTGTGCCTGCATTCTGGACTGTCCCTCTGCCAGAATCTCATGAAGACGTTTGGTGTCCGTAAAATCACTGGTCAGAATCACCTCTTCCATCAATTCCACCGCTTTGGCAATATTTTCATACAGCACCTTGGTCTTTAATTCCATGGTCACCATATAACGTTCCAAATCTTCGATTCTTCCGTACACATTATTGACCGCAGCCATACCGCCTGTCACAATATTCATCTCATTGAACAGGTCACTGTAGCAAAAATGCTCTGTATTCAGAAGTCCCAGGCAGCCTTTCAAAATGCCCACATAAGGGAAATGGCTTTCCGGAATCTGATCCAGTTTGAAAATCAGGCGCAGATAACCGATACCGTTGGTAAACAAGTCATGGAACAGCACTTTGGTGTCTCCCAGTATCGTCTCTTCATTGACAAAGCCCGATGCTTCCTTTTTCATATCTGCCCTGGTCAGCAGCGGTATCTTCTCCAAATCTTCCTTGGGATCTTCCGTTTCCTGATACTCGGTCAATGCCTGCGCTTTTCTGATGATCTCCTGAATCTCTTCCTGAGTAAGCGAAGCTTTTACATTTGCCATCTTTTCCTTGAACTTGCGCTCATTTTCGGCAGTCATACCCTTTTTAGGATTTAACACTACTACAGAGCAGTGCGGATTGCCCAGCAGATACTCCTTAATCAGCTGCTCAAAGTAGCCACTTTCCGCTTTCTGTCTCATTCCGGCAAACGTATCATTAGCCTCCACATGAATGAAAGGCTTGGCATCATCATAAAGCCAGCTGTCCAATATCTGCAGGCCGTACATCAGTCCCTTAGGGTAAGAACCGAAGTCCGCCTCTCTGTATTTAAATTCATAATAATTGATGCCTGCAAGCAATGCCTTTTTATCCAGCCCGTTTTCTGCCAGTCCGGTCAATACAGACTGAATGGTATCTAAGAAAGATTCCTCCTGGCTGCTTTCCGCATTTTTAGCTACTACACTGAAATATGGCTGCAGGATACCGTTCTCATAAATGCTGTATACATCCTTACCGATTCCCTGGTCGATCAGAGCCTGTTTTAAAGGAGCACCGGGTGCGGAACAAAGTGCATAATCCAGAATCTGGAACGCCACATACAGATCCCTGTCCAGGCTGTCTCCTACCGATACATTCCAGGACAGATAAGTGTTGGCAGCCTCCTCTTCATCCTCACTGATGGGGTAATCTTTCACCACACGATTCACCTTTTCAAATGCAGGCTGGGGCTGTAACCCGGAATCTACCTTCTGCTCCTCAAAAGCTGACAGGTAATGCTCATCGATAAAGGTAAGCTTCTCTGCCATATCCATATTTCCGTACAGATAAATATAGCTATTGGAAGGATGATAATATTTCCTGTGGAAATTCAGGAATTCCTCATAAGTAAGCTCAGGAATCACATCCGGGTCACCGCCGGATTCCACACCATAAGAAGTATCCGGATACAGAGAATTCATCAGTTCTCTCTCAAACACATCATCCGGAGAAGAGAATGCACCCTTCATCTCATTATATACAACGCCGTTGATAGTCAATTCATCCTCCGGGCTTTCCATTTCGTAATGCCAGCCCTCCTGCAGGAAAATATTTTCATTTTTATAAATATTCGGATAAAATACAGCATCCAGATACACATGCATCAGGTTCTGGAAATCCTTATCATTACAGCTTGCCACCGGATATACTGTCTTGTCCGAATACGTCATAGCATTCAGGAAGGTGTTCAAAGATCCCTTCACCAGCTCTACAAAAGGGTCCTTCACAGGAAATTCCCCGGAACCGCAAAGTACAGTATGCTCAATGATATGGGGCACCCCCGTGGAATCCTTGGGCGGTGTACGGAATCCGATGTAAAATACTTTATTTTCGTCGTCGTTAGATAAAAGAGCCACACGCGCTCCGCTCTTACGGTGACGCAGGATATAACTCTCCGAATTCAAATCATCAATTCTTCTCTTCTCTATGATCTCGTATGCTTTTAAATCTTCTATCTTCATGCCTTAACTCCCTTATGTTCTTTCCCTCTTTAAGCCTGATGCCGTTTTTAGAAAGTCATCAATGCCAGCTTACTGCACATGAGTTCCTGAATGACCATTCCCTTTTCCTCTTTTTCTGCCGATGTCATTTTTACCAGCTCCTCAATGGGCAGGATTCGTGTAGTATACACCTTTTTACACTTTCCGGTCAAACTTTTTTTCTCTTCTATGACATTGACCTTGACCTTCATCTTAATCTGCCTGTAAATTCTGTACTGCAAGTCTTTTGATGTCATGTAATAAAGCTGGCTTTCCAGCGTCGTCTGAGGATCTACATCCTGATAAATATAGCGTTCCACAATCAGTCTGAATTTAAACGGTACTTCTTCATTATCTATCAGTTCCTCAAAACTGTATTTAGCTCCCAGATACAGCTGATAGGTGTCCTGCATCACATATTTATAATCTTCGTACTGCTGCTTATGCATTTCTGTCCACCTCAATGTACTCAATCTTATATCCGCTGATCCGCACTGCATCCATGATTCTGTTCAAGGACAGGCCGCTTTCTTCGGCAAGCTCCTCCGGTGTCACTTTACGTCTCAATTCTTCGGACAGTTCTCTTGCTTTATCCAGGACTTCATTGACCTTATCTGCAGCCTTCTTATCCAACTTCTCATTTTCCACGTTCTCAGCAATATACTCTTCCATGGCATCCATGACCATTTTCATCAGCATACCCTGTGCCTCCGAGGCATGCTCCAGGCAGCCCAGTATGCCGGTACCCATAGCCAGTGCTACATTTCCTTCTCCGATTAAATCTTCCAGGAAGACACCCTGGCCTGCATAGAGCTTGGCAATGTCCACAACATCTTTTAAATAAATCTCTACCAGACGTCCCTGTGCATCACTCTCTCCTGCCATGGCAGACAGGGTAATGGCCTCTCTTTCACCATCGCTCACCTCTCCAAGTACCTCTATCTCATTCAGATAATCCTGAAGATAATCCTTTTCTTCATCTGACAAATAGTCATCCACATTTACAGGCTCATTGATGCCCACTTTATGCTTTACCAGATAATCAAACACCATCTGCAGCTGGTCGTTATTCAGCCCCAGAGGCTCAAATGCTTCCTTCACCTGCTCTTCACTGACACAATTTCCCTGCTCTTTTGCCAGCTTTCTCACCTGCTCCAGTGTCTGCGCAAATAAAACTTCCTTATTCATATATATATCGGTTCCTTTCCTATTTTACGTGCTCATGCGTAAAGAGATGATACTGGCAATACTCATAGTTTCCGTTACATTTAGAACAGAATCTGAATTCCAGAGAAGGATCATCCTCATCTGTTCTTCCGCAGATTGCACATTTATGTCTGGTCACGCGGGTATTGCGCTTTACTTCACTGCGGAATTCCTGTCTGCGCTTGGCCTGCCTGGGCGACATAGATATCCTTCCTCTGGAAGTAATCCAGAAAATCACAAAATTCAAAAGGGATGCCACCAATGCAATTCTGTAGAAGATATCAAAAACTACAATTCCCACGCCTGTGAACAATTGATACAGAAGCAGAACTGCATAAGCAATGCCCATCCATTTCATCTTCACGGGAATCACAAACATGAGAAGCACCTGCGCATCCGGGAAAGTAGCCGCATATGCCAGGAAAATGGACATATTGATATGGTAAGTACTGAACAGCGTTGATGCACTCTGTACCAAGGCAGAGCTTACTTCGGATCCGGCTGCGGAAGCCAGTGCCCAATAAACCCCATATGCCAGGAAGCTTCCTATGATGGTGTAGAGCATTCCGGAGAACATATATACATTATATCTGTAGGTTCCCCATGTTCTCTCAAGGGAAGAACCGACATTATAATAAAACATCAGCATGATGATTGTAAAAAGATCCAGACTGTCCGGCGGGATCAGCACCCAAGTCACCAGCCTCCATATCTGACCGTGCAGAATTGCATAAGGATTCAAGGTAAGCAGACTCTGGATTCCCGGTGTGAATAACTGGATCACGTAACCTATCACGTAGCAGGCAATCAGCACCAGTGACAGATTCCTCACCGCATATTTTCCAAACTTTCGTTCAAATTTACTCATTTTCAAATACTCCTTGCCATAAACTAAATATAACTTATTTTACCATTCCAATCCCCATAAGTAAACCATTCAAAATTGTTTTTAGTTAAAAAAAAGATTTCTAAACTAAATTTAAGAATTTCTTTTCATTTTTTTTACACGTCATTTGACATTTGTAGCAGTTTGTTCGTTGCATTTTGTCGAAACGTGTTGTAAAATGTCTTATGATTGCATGAATTGCAGATAAGAAAGAAAGGGCGAGATACATGAGCAATGAAACATTAAAAACAACTGTACCTGCTGACAGTCAAACTTATCGTTTAGGTATTGATATCGGCTCTACTACGGTTAAAATCGCAATAATAGACAAAGCCCATACTATATTGTTCTCCGATTACGAACGTCATTATGCCAATATCCGCGAAACGCTGGCAGCACTTTTAAAGAAAGCATACGCTAAACTTGGCAATGTAAACCTTCATCCCATGATTACAGGTTCCGGCGGTCTGACTCTGGCCAACCATCTGGAAGTCCCTTTTAACCAGGAAGTAATTGCAGTAGCTACTTCTCTGCAGACGCTGGCTCCCAAGACAGATGTTGCCATCGAGCTTGGCGGTGAAGATGCCAAGATCATTTATTTTGAGGGTGGTAACGTCGAGCAGCGTATGAACGGTATCTGCGCAGGCGGTACCGGATCATTTATCGACCAGATGGCTTCCCTGCTTCAGACTGACGCCTCAGGTTTAAATGAATATGCCAAAAATTACCATTCCCTTTACGACATTGCAGCCCGGTGCGGTGTATTTGCCAACACAGATATTCAGCCTCTCATCAATGATGGTGCCACCAAGGAAGATTTAGCTGCTTCTATTTTCCAGGCAGTAGTCAATCAGACCATCAGTGGTCTGGCTTGTGGTAAGCCGATTCGCGGACATGTAGCTTTCCTTGGCGGTCCTCTGCACTTTTTATCGGAACTGAAGGCTGCTTTTATCCGTACACTTAAGCTGGATGAGGAGCATATTATCGATACTGATAATTCTCATCTGTTTGCAGCCATCGGTTCCGCTTTGAATGCCAAAGAGGACGTGACCTATACTATGGAAGAAATGGTAGGTAAACTTTCTTCCGAAATCAAAATGGAATTTGAAGTAGAGCGTATGGAACCGCTCTTTGCCAATCAGGAAGAATATGATGTGTTTAAAAATCGCCATGCCGGCCATCGTGTAGCCACAGCAGATCTGAGCAGTTATCACGGCAAAGCTTTCCTGGGTATTGACGCAGGCTCTACCACCACCAAGATCGCGCTGGTAGGAGAAGACGGTTCTCTTCTTTATTCTTTTTACAGCAATAACGACGGAAGTCCCTTACATACAGCTATCCGCTCCCTGAAGGAGATTTATTCTCTGCTCCCTGAGGATGTGGAAATCGTACGTTCCTGTTCGACCGGTTATGGGGAGGCTTTGATGAAAGCAGCTTTCCTGCTGGATGACGGAGAAGTGGAGACGGTAGCACATTACTATGCTGCTGCATTCTTTGACCCCAAGGTAGACTGTATCC